>DASYPP010000021.1:0-44652 GCA_036006525.1 Gemmatimonadales bacterium | reverse complement strand
GTACTGGGTACTGGGTTGATGGTACGCAGTACTCAGTACCCAGTACCTTCCACCGCGGAAGGCATCCAGTTCTCCTTCACCCCCCGCCACAACTCCTTCACCGCCTTCCACTGCTCGAACGAGAGCAGGGGATTCACCACCGAGAGCACCGCCTCGACCTGGGGGAACGTGGCCCCGGCATTCAGCGCGCCGCGCAGGTGCGAGTGCAGCTGGCGGGGTGCTTCCAGCACCGCCGTCTGCGCCACGGTGCACAACTCGCGGCGCCGCAGGTCGAGACCTGGTCGGGACAGCGTGCGGCCATAACCTTCGGTGATCATCCACTGGTCCAGGGCGGGATGCAGGCCCCGCACGTTTTCCCGGAGCCGGCGGTAGTTGTCCCCATAGATCAGGTGACAGGTCTCCTCGCCCCGCCGGACCCATTCCGCGACGTTTTCATACTCGGCATCCGGGTCGATCGGCGGCGCCGGAACCCGGGAGATCTTTCGCCATAGCGAAAACGCGATCAGGGTGCGAGGGTACCCGGCCATGAGCACCGACTGGAGCAACAGCTCCTCGACCCAGGGAATCGGCACCATGGCCTGCCGGGCCGCTTCCATCCGCCCCCGCAATTCCGGCTCATAGCCCTGCGCGATCGCGGCGGCGAGCCGGACCAGCACGAGGGTGTGTTTGTCGAGTCCATCCTGTTTCGCCATCAGTCTACATCCTCAGCTACGAAATATTGGTACCCGATTCACCGCGCACCTCTCAAAGAAAACGCAAATCGCCCACCGCGCGCAGGACCCCCGTCACAATCCCCCGGGTGTTACGGATGGAGATCCGGTCGTGGTGCCCGCTCGACTCCAGCGCGACGGACCCGGACCCATCCCCCAGCCGATCGAGCAACCGGGCCAGCACCGCGACCAGCGCGATCGGGGCGCTCCGCATGTCGCCGTCCTCCGCCTTGAGCGAAATGCCGAGTCCATGCCGGGTGAGCGCCGCGCTGTACACTCCCTCAGCCCCGATCTTGGCAATCAGTCCGTCCCCGAATGCCGCCATCAGGTCGGTGCAGGGGCGGGTCCGGCCACCGACCATTTCCGGATTGCCGGTCATCGCATCCCGGAGCCGGGTCGCGGCTGAGTCCGGAGCCGTGGCGAAAGCGGCGTACCCCGCCGCCATGCCGCGGAGCGGCAGCCCGAAGCAGACCGTGTTGCAGCCATCCACCGCGGTGAACAGGTCGTCCCCGGCCACCTGGGTCCAGCGCGTGACCTCGGCCAGGATCCGCTCCTGCACCGGGTGGCCCAGTGTATTGTAGCCTTCCGTGGGCCAACCATGATGCAGCGCCAGAGCGAGCATCCCGGCATGCTTGCCGGAACAGTTACTCCAGCGCGGCGTCGGTTTGATCCCCCGCCGGGCAATGTCTTCCGCGACCACCGCTGACAGCGGGGTGTGCGGACCGCAGGCAAGGGCCGACTCGGGGAGGCCGAGCTTGTTCAGGATCGAGTCGGTGGTCGCCAGGTGCTCCGGTTCGCTGGAATGCGAGGCGCAGCAGAGCGCCAATTCCCGCGGCGTCAGGCCGAACCGGTCCGCCGCGCCATCCATGACCAGGGGCATGGCCTGGAACGGCTTCGCTGCCGACCGCCAGAAGGTGACCAGGTCCGGGTCGCCCGATTCGGCGACCAGCCGACCGGCCCGATCGACCACCGCCACCGATACCCGGTGGACCGATTCGACCAGCTCCCCGCGCGTGGCTTCGATTCGGAGGTCTGACATGGGGCAAAGGTTAGTTGACTTGGCGCCGGGGCGCAAAACCCCTGGAAACTACCGGACACGAAAACACGAAATGGGGAAAACACGAATGGGTTTCGGCCGATGAGCGGTCGACTCTCTTCGGGTTTTCGAGTTTTCGTGATTTCGTGTCAGGAGTTTCACTTCCTTTACACACCGATACCTTGCATGTTGTACTCACCTACAGAACTGGGAGCTCGATGACGATGAGACATGCGGGACCGGCGCTGGCGGTTCTCGTTGTCTCACTCGCGCAGGGCGCCGCTGCCCAGGCTTCCCCCTACGTGCCCCTGGATGACCCGGGCCTCCCTTTTGTCGAGCACCTGATCGCCCGAGGCGACCTGGGAGATCCCTCGCCCATGGTTCGGCCCTTTCGCCGGGCCGATATTCGCCAGGCGCTGGCCCAGGCCGACTCGGCCCACGTTGGAGACCCGGCTCTCATCGCCCGGTTGCTGGACCAGTACTCCGATGTTGATTCGGTCCCCCGGTGGCGCATCGAGCCTCGAGTGGGCGTGCAGGCATATACCCATGCGCGGCGTGATCCCCTCCACCCCGCCGGTCCGGACGGGGCGCAACCCTACGGCGAGCTGGGGGGAGACGCGGTCTTCGGGAATCTCGTACTGGTCAGCCGCCCGGTCATCGAGCCGCGATTGATCGATGACCCGGACTGGCCGGGACGCAAGGACATCGAAGTGGCGGCTCGGCAATCAGAAGCGTATGTCAGCGCGCAATTCCACTGGGCCCGGCTGCTCTATGGGCAGCTCGACCGCAACTGGGGACCGGTCGGGCTCCCCGGTATTCCGCTCAGCAACTACAGCTACGGGCGACCCGAGCTGGGATTTGAGGTGGGGACCGGCAGCTTCCGGCTGCAAGCGCTCGCCAGCGACCTGCGCGACGAGCGCGACTCCGCAGGTGCGCTGGTGCACCGATACTTCTTTGCTCACCGGCTGGGCGCCCGGCTCTCGCGCCGGTTCTCCCTGGCGCTCTGGGAAACCGTCGTGTTCGCCGGCGTGGACCGGACTTACCAGGCCCGGCTCCGGAACCCGCTGAGCCTGAGTTTCCTGGAGAACGCGTATGGCCTGGGCCAGGAAACCAACTCGATGCTCGGCCTGGACCTGGAATGGAAGCTGGGGCGACGGCTCACGCTACAGAGCCAGTTGGCGCTGGATGACTTCACCTACAAGAATCGGGGAGCGCCGGATCGGAACCCGGACCGCTGGGCCCTTACCCTGGCCGCGTTCGGACCACTGGGACAGCGTTACGCCTGGCGAGCCTTCTATACCCAGGCCTCGAGCCTGGCGTTCAGGACCTTCGACAACCAGTTCCAGGATTTCACCGACGGCGGGGTCGGAATCGGGCGGAACTTTGCCGACAACGACCAGCTTACCATCCAGGCCACAGTGCCGGTGGCCCCGCGCTGGCTCCTGTCGCCCGAGCTCACCGTCTTGCGCCAGGGCGAAGGCAATATCAATGATCCGTACCCATCAGGTGGCGGGCTCGGGTCCACTCCGGAGCTTTTCATCGGGACCGTGGAGCGGACGTATCGGGCGGCCGTCCGGGTCAACGGCAGCCTCCCCCACTTCCGCATCAGCGCCGACCTCGGGTATCATCGGATCATGAATCACCACCACATCGAAGGCCAGACGCTCAGTCGCTTCGAAGCCAGGCTGTTGATCACCGCGGGGCTGGTGAAACGGGGCACGGTGCGATGAGACATACTCCATATCCCCCAATCTCCCGGGACCGGATCCTTCACCTGCTGGAGAAACTGAAGGGCCGCCGGGTCGTGGTGGTGGGGGACGTGATGCTGGACCGCTATCTCATTGGGGACACCGAGCGGTTGTCCCCTGAGGCGCCGGTCCCGGTGGTCACCATCCGGGAGCGGCGGACGGCACTGGGCGGCGCCGCCAACGTCGCGGCCAATGTGGTCGCGATCGGAGCCACCTGCCAGCTGGTCGGCATCGTGGGCGACGATCCGGAGGGCCGCTCCCTCCGGCAGGAGCTGGCAGCGGCCCAGATCGACGACCGGCACGTGCTGACCGTTTCCGACCGGCCCACCACGTCCAAGACCCGGGTGATGGCCCGGGCCCAGCAGGTCGTCCGGATTGATGAGGAGATCGACAGCCTGATCCAGGGCCCCGAGCTGGAACGGCTGATCAACCTGCTGGTGGACGCGCTGAGCGATGCCGACGCGCTGCTGATCGAGGACTACAACAAGGGCGCCCTGACCCCGGCGCTCATCGCCGCTGCGCTGGGTGGCGCTCGCCGCCGCGGCGTGCCGGTAGTGGTGGACCCCAAGTTCCGCCAGTTCTTTGAATACTCGGGCGCCACCGTGTTCAAACCCAACCGGCGGGAGCTGGAGTCGGCGCTGGGCGCCGCGGTGGACCTGCAGCACCGGGACGCGTTACCCGAGGCGCTGACTCGACTCAAGGTGGACAACCTGCTGGTCACCCTGGGCTCCGACGGCATGGTGCTGGTCACCAAAGACGGCAAGACCGCCCACATCCCCAGCATCGCACGCGAGGTATACGACGTATCGGGCGCCGGCGACACGGTCACCGCCTGGATGGGGACAGCACTCGCGGCCGGCGCATCCGTCATGGAAGGCGCCATCCTGGCCAACTACGCGGCCGGAGTGGAGGTGGGCAAGGCCGGGGTCGCGACGGTGAGCTCCGAGGAGGTGCTGGCGGTGCACGACGAGCGGTACGATCAGATCGGGAAGCTGCGGAGAGGCGGCCTGATCTAACAGCGTAAGAAGTGAGCAGTAAGAGGTGAGAAGGATTACCCTCTTACGTCTTACCGCTTACTTCTCACGCTTTTGAGGAACTTGAATTGACTTCGGTGTCAGGTTAGACTCCGGCCCTCAAATTGGCACAGTTGATCGGGGGATTAGCTCAGCTGGTTAGAGCGCGCGCCTCACATGCGCGAGGTCGGGGGTTCGATCCCCTCATCCCCCACTGGTAGCAAGGCGACAGGAACCAACCGAGGGCTGTCATCTCAAACGGATGGCAGCCCGTTTTCTTGCCAGCTACACCGTTCTCCGGCCGCTCACCAGGTTCACGACGAAGACAATGAGGGCCACGACGAGCAGGAGGTGAATCAGTCCGCCGGCGACGTGGAAGGCAAAGAATCCGAGCGCCCAGGCGATGACTAAGATGATGGCGAGTGTGGCGAGCATAATCAGCCTTGGTTGGAGGAAGCACTGAAACCGTACCAGATAGCTAGCGGTGCAGCGCCCCCTGTCGCGGCGACCCGCATCACAATCATCCGGTAGTGCGGCTTACAGGGCTCCCAGGGGCATCATATTCAGTCCCGTCCCCGCCGCCGGTAGGCCATCAGCGTAATTCCCAGACAAATGAAGAAGGCCGGCAAGGCGACGACCACCATTGCCGGCAGCATGGAGTGCACGCTGGGGAGGTGATTCACGGGTGCAGGGTGCGCAGGCGGATCGCGTCAAACCACAGCTGGTTCAGCATGAGCAGCACGAAAATCAGCCCCGGAATCAGGCTCCAGAAGAGGATCCTGCGCTCGTACTTGAGATGCATGAAGTACATCACCGCCAGCCCCGCCTCCAGCAACGCCAGGCCGAGCAGGGCGGCCAGCAGTTTGCCCGGCGAGAGGTGCGCGTAGGTCAGCGTCACTTCGGTCGCCACGATCAGCAGCAGTCCCAGCCAGACCACGACGTACACCCGGGTCCGGGGGACCCCGGCCGATTCCGGGGTATCGTTCATCGCTTGGCCCTCATCGAACGTTCATCAGGTAGACCAGCGGGAACACGAACATCCACACCAGGTCCACGAAGTGCCAGTAGAGCCCGGCGGTCTCCAGGTGCCCGGCATCGAGCCGGCCCCGGCGGTAAAAGATCGCGATCACCAGTAGTGCGACCACGCCGGTCACCACGTGGAGCAGGTGAAGGCCGGTGATACTGAAGAAAGTCCCCCCGACCAGGACCGAGCCCCCCATCGGGTTGGTGCCGGGCCGCCAGCCCTCCCGGAACAGGTTGAACCATTCCCTGAGGTGAAGCACCGCGAAGGCGGTCCCCAGGAGAGCGGTGAGGACCAGCCACTTGAGGCTGGCTGCCCGCCGGCCGGCCTGGGCCGCCGCGACGGAGGCCAGCATGGTCAGGCTGCTGGTCAGCAGCACCACGGTCATCACGATCGCGTTCACGATGGTCGGGGAGAACGCGAAGGGCCGGACCCAGTCCGCACTGCCCACCCGCAGGTACCCATAGCCGAAGAGGAGCGCGCCGAAGGTGGCAGCATCGGCGATGATGAACAGCCACATCACCAGCTTCCGCGACCGGATGCCGAACGGGGATTCTTCCAGTGCCTCGCCGGGTTCCAGGGCCAACGGCATGTCCGTACTGCTCACGTCACCTCCGGCAGCGGCCTACAGCCGCAGTGCGAGGATCCCCAGGAGATAGAGCCAGAGCACACCCATGAAGTGCCAGTACAGCGAGACCGCGCCCAGCGCTCCAGGCGGAGACCCGTCCCCGGCGGCGCGCATTCGGCGCATGATGTAGCCCAGCGCCACGATTCCGCCCAGCAGGTGCAGCGCGTGCAGCACCGTGAGGACGTAAAAGAACGAGCTGGCTGGATTGCTGGCGAGGTAGAGGCCCTGGGCCGCCAGCTGCCTCCAGGCGAACAACTGTCCGCCGAGGAACCAGAGCCCGAGTCCCAGCGTAAGACCGACCCACGCGACTCCGCGCCTCCGCGCCAGCGCCAGGGTGAGGCTGCTCGCCAGCAGCACCACCGTGTTGAGGTACAGGATCGGCGGGAGCCGGAAGTGTTGCCAGTCCTGCGCGCCGGCCTGCCGCACCAGGAGCGCGCTGGTGTAGGCGGCGAAGGACATCGTGATGGCGCCGATGCCGACCCAGACCCCGGTGCGGGCCGCGGAGGGCGCCGGCATTTTCATCGTCTCCACCTCAGGTCGCCGCCGGGTGATCCGGCGTCGCCTGCATCACGTAGTCGGGGACACCCTTCACCCCGTACTCGTTGGGACCTCGAGTCACGAGCGGAGGGTGGTCGCCGAAATTGTCGAACGGTGGCGGCGACGGCACCGACCACTCGAGCGTCGTCGCCTCCCACGGGTTGTCGGGCGCCCTGGCTCCGCGGAGCCGGCTCCACACCAGGTTGAAGAAGAAGATGAGCTGCACGGCGCCGGTAAACAGCGCGGCGATGGTGATGAACCGGTGCAGCGGCAGCGAACCCTTCATGTAGTCGTCGGTGAACGCGGAATACCGCCGGATATTGCCCGCCAGGCCGAGGTAGTGCATCGGCATGAAAATGCAGTAGACCCCGATCAGGGTCAGGATGAAGTGCAGCTTGCCCAGTTTCTCGTTCATCATCCGCCCGAACATCTTGGGGAACCAGAAGTAGGTGCCCGCGAAGATGCCGAACATCGCCGCCACCCCCATCACGAAATGGAAGTGCCCCACCACGAAGTAGGTGCCGTGGAGATAGGTATCGATGGAAGGCTGGGCCAGGAAGAAGCCGCTGATCCCGCCGCTCACGAATACCGAGATGAAGCCCAGGCAGAACAGGGCCGGCGTCGTCAGCCGGAGCCGGGCGCCGTAGATGGTGCCGATCCAGAGCAGGGTGATGATGGTGGCCGGGATAGTGATGACCAGCGTGGGCACCGAGAACAGCGTCGCGGAGAGCGGGTTCATCCCGCTCAGGAACATGTGGTGGCCCCAGACCGTGTAGCTGAGGAAACCGATCGCGATCAGGCAGGTGATCACGACCTTCCACCCCAGGAGCGGTTTCCGGGCGAAAACCGGGAGGATATGGGAAATGATCCCGAACCCCGGGAGGATGGCGATGTACACCTCCGGGTGCCCGAAGAACCAGAACAGGTGCTGCCACAGCAGCGGCGATCCGCCCGAGTGGGGCTGCAGCCGGTCACTGACCACCAGCCCGCCGGGAATGAAGAAACTGGTACCCGCGACCCGGTCCAGGATCAGCATGACACAGGCGGGTAGCAGCACCGAGAAGGCGATCAACCCGATGACCGAAGTGATGAACCAGGCCCAGGTGGACACCGGGAGCCGGGAAAACGTCATGCCCCTGGTACGAAGGTCGAGCGTGGTCGCGATAAAATTGAGCGAGCCCAGCAACTGGCCGATACAGAAGATGGCGATGGAAACGGCCCACAGCGTCTGCCCCGTCCCCAGCCCGGGACCGGCGTCCTTGCCCAGGGCACTGAGCGGTGCGTACGCGGTCCAGCCGGAGATCGGCGGGCCCTCCGGAACGAAGAACGCGGCGAGCAGCACCAGCAACGCCAGGCAGGTCACCCAGAAGGACATCATGTTGAAGCGGGGAAACGCCATGTCCCTGGCGCCGACCTGGAGCGGCAACACGAAGTTGCCGAACCCCGCGAAGGGAGCGGTGGTCAGCACGAAGAACACCATGATCGTGCCGTGCATCGTCATCAGGGCGAGGTACAGTTCCGGGGTCATGATGCCGCCCGCCGCCCCGTTGGGCGCCACGGTGCCGAGCCCGGGGACCGGCGTGGTGGGGAACCCCAGGTGAAACCGCATCAGCCAGGACAGCACCATGCCGATCACCACCGCGAGCAGCGCGAGATCGAGGTACTGCTTCCCGATCACCTTGTGGTCCAGGCTGAACACGTGTTTGCGGAGGAAGCCGCTGGGTGGGCCGTGCTGCTCAGTCATGAGGCTTCCGCTCGCTAAGGCGCATTGTCCGCCAGCCACTGCTCGAACTGGTCATGGGACTGGACCTCGAGATAGGCCCGCATGTTGAAATGCCCCAGCCCGCAGAGCTGGGTGCAGACGATCTCCTTCTTCACCATTTGGGTCGCGGTAAACTGGAGTGGAACCACCAGCCCGGGAACGAAGTCCTGCTGGATCCGGAGCTCGGGCACGAAGAACGCGTGCGAGACATCCTTGGAGTGCAGGGTGAGCAGGATGGGAGTATTGACCGGGATCACCAGCGACGCGGAGACGACGTCGTCCCGGGCCGTGGAATCGTTTGCCGGGTCGAGGCCGAAGAAGTTGCTGCTGGCATCGTCGATCAGCTCGGGATGCACCTTGCCGAAGACGCCGTCCGGCCCGGCATAGCGGAAGTAGTAGGCGAATTGCTCGGCGAGGACGTCAACTTTGAGAGCGGCGGGATTGGGGGGCGAAAGAAAGATCCCGCCCCACACCCTGGTCCCCACCAGGGACAGCACCAGGATCTCGATGCCGACCAGCACGCTGGCGCCGATGACCATCGGGGTCGACCCGCCGGGGAAGGTCTTGACCGCCCGCCCGTCTCCCCGGTCCCGGTAGCGCCAGACGAACAGCGCCAGCACCAGCTGGGAGACGACGAACAGCACGCCGGAGGCGTACATCGTCTCCATCATCTGGTGGTCGATGCCTGCTCCCAGGACCGAGATATCCGGCGGGAGCCACCAGACGCGGGCGATGAAGATGCCCGCGGAAATGAGCGTGATGACCGTCAGGACCACGGCGAACAGTTTGCCCACGACGCTTCCGCCTCCGGCTTATGCCCGCAGGAGCAGGCTCAGTAGGGCAATGCCTTGAAAACGAAGTTCGCGGTCGCCGCACCGCTCCCGGTAATCTCGACCTCCTGGCTCAGCGTGCCGAACTTCTCATGCCACGCCGTCACCGTGTATTTGCCTGGCGGCAGCCCGGCGAGGCTGAACTTCCCGTCGTTGCCGGTCACCGCGCCGTGCGAAGTCGCGAGCACCACGAAGTATCCGTGCATCCAGGGATGGATATTGCACTTGACGGGAATGAACTCGGCGTGGTCGTAGCTCGCCTTGATGGCCGGGGATCCGGGCGGCTGCGACTTGTTCCACTCCGGGTTTACCCGCGCCAGGGGATGGATGTTATGCGACGTCTGGTCGTTGTTATAGATCTCCAGCGGCTGGCCCACGTGCATGGCGAGGACGTGGGGCAGGTACTCGCAGCCCTTCTGGTCATAGCGGACTGCCTGGGCGGGCGCCGCGGAAGGCTGGTCGCCAGCCGAGATGTACACCACCGCATTCTGGACCGTGTTGCCGGGTCCGGTCACGATGGTTTCGTTCATCACCGGCGTGGCGTGCTGCGCCGCGCAGCTGGGCTCCTTCGACATGTCGATCGGGCGCATCTTGGGCGGCGTCCCGGTAAACGTCACGGTACCGGTGATGGAGCCGGCGGAACGGCCCGGGCCGGCCAGCGCCCCCGTCAGGGACGCGGCCAGGGCCAGGAGTGTGAATGAGACAACGAGTTTGGAACGCATAGGGCCTGCTTCCTTCCAATGTGAGCCTGAATCTATCGGTGTCAGTCGGGGCCTATCGGCTTGAGTTCTCCGGCGTGCCCGGGGAGCCATGCCTGCCAGAGCGCGGCCTCCGGCGACGGCATGGGCTGCAGCGTCCGCAGGAAGTGGACCAGGTCCCAGGCATCGTTAGGCTGAATGTTGTCGGCAAATGACGGCATCGGGGTGCCATCCAGGCCGGTCATGAATACCCGGTAGAGGTCAGCGTTGCTGTCCCCGCATTTGAAGCGGGAGCCGCTGGCAAAGTTGTAGGGCCGAATCGGGTTGTCCTTGCTGTCGGTCAGGGTGGACGCCGAGGGACCATCCCCGTGCCCGGCCGGGCCATGGCACTTCCAGCACTCCATGGACTGGAACAGCTGCCTGCCGTGAAGGATGCTCTCCATGGTCACCGCCGTTTCCGCCGGCACCGTGATCGGAGTGCCCGAGCCCTGGGACCAGCGCGGAGAGAAGGTCTTGATGTAGGCGACCACGTTGGCCCTGGCCTGTCGGGTCAGCGGCTCCCAGGACGGCATGTTGGTGGTGACGAATCCCCGGGTAACCGAGCGATACAGGTCGTCGTCCGTGGGCAGGGTCCCGGTGGGGGTGGACCGGCACTTGAACGTCGCCGCCGTGAAGTCCCGGGGCTTGGGATCAATCCACTGGGCGTTTTCGCCCAATCCGTCGCCGGCCGCGCCATGACACCCGACGCAGTACCGGCGGTATTCCCGCGCGCCGGCGGCAGCGTTGCCCGTGACGTTTCCGACATGAGACGCGGACTGAGCCTGGGCGGCCAGGACGCCGGTAGCGGACAACAGCAGGCCAAACCCTGCCGCTGAGACCCTCAAGAAGGTGCGATGCATTCAGGCCTCCCGGTCAGAAGTCGAAGTCGAAGGCGATGAGCAGGCTGGTGCTCTTCACCTCGGTGGCGTCGGTGAGCGGGTCGAGCCCAACCCCGTCGCCGCTCAATGGCATGGTGCCGATCGTCTTGGTAAAGGAAAGCTCGCCGACCATGGCCAGACCGGCCCGGCTGAACATGATGGGATACCACCGGTAGCCGAAGGTGAAGGCGTCGATGTTGCCTTTGTCCGATGGCGTGGTGGATATCGCCTGCTGAGACATCCGGATGATCTCGCTTCGCTGGGTGAAGACGAGTTGGGGACTCACATAGTAATGCAGCTCCAGCAGCCCGCTGTTCCAGGTGGCGTCCTGGGTTCCGCCCGCCAGGTCCTTGTCGTCCGAAGCGTGCATGAACAGGGGGATCAGCTCGAAGTTGCCGAGGAAGAAGTCGCCCACCGCGCCTAACCGGGTGAACGGCTTGTTGTTGGTGCCGGTGCCGGGCACCGGATCGATGCCACCGTTCGTAGTCTCAAACGTGGTCGGCCGGTGGCCCAGGTAGCCGAACACCCCGACCCGCTGCAGGCCGAGATTCCCCATGTCGAAGGCCTGGCTCGCGGCGAAGAAGCCGTCATAACCTTTGCCTTCGGGCAGGCCGGGGGTGCCGTCCACCCCGCCCAGCACGGCCAGCGAAACCCGGCTGTAACTGTTGTCCGAGTGCCCCAGCCACTCGGCGCCGATCTGGTTGTCGCCCAGGCCGAACGTGGTCCCGTCCCCGGGGGCGACGAAGTGATAACTCTGGTAGAAGGCGCCATTGCTGGAAAGCATCATGCCCCGCTTCTCGGAGAGCATGTTGTCCATCTCGAACTTGCCGACTTTCAGGTTGGCCCAGGAGGACCGGAACAGGTTGTCGAACCGGACGAACGCGGCCTCGATCCCGACGCCCTCGCCGTCAGCGATCGTGGGCACGAATCCGAAAGTGATGTTCTTGTAGAGTGTCCCCATCATCAGCAGGTCGGCGCCCGAGATGTCGAAGCCCGACTGGGTAATGGTCTTCTCCACCGTGCCCCCCACCCCGTCGTCCACCGGCTGATTGGTGGTTCGCTCCAACCGCCATCCGGGCGTGGTGCGAATCGCGAAGGGGATGTACGAAGGGTTGACCCAGATGGGGGAATCGCGGTCGTTGCCGAGCTGGTAGCCCCGGTCCCGGAAGCGCTGGCCGAAGGCATTGAGTTCAGGCCAGGCGGTGTGACAGGCCGAGCAGGGCATGTTGTACTTGCGGGCGAAAGCCGGAATCTCGGCGTTCGAGTGCATGTCGCCGGCATACTCGACCGGCGCGGACACCACGCCGCCCAGGGCCGCCACATACGTTGCATACCTCGCGCGCTCGATACCCCCGACCGGCCCCATCGCGGCCAGGTTGGTTGCCAACCCCAGGCCGCCTGAGAGCAACAACAGAGCCCGCCAGCCTCGCCTGCCCTTCACAGACCAGTCAATCATACCCCCTCCTGGACCTGGTGGTACGGAATGATTTCGCGTGAGTAACGGTGCAGACCAGCAAGAACGACAACCGGCGCGCGTGGAACCCACGCGTCGCGGCAGCGACGGAAATCGGGCAGCTGTACGAAAGCGACTTCGGGCGGGTGGTAAACGTCGCCAACCCTCATGATGATGGGATGGTCCAGACTACGCTAGTCAGTCACCTTGGTCAAGAGCAGGTCGGTTGACAGCTTGAAACTGGTTGCCGGGTAGGCAAGCTGGTACTTAGAGTCAGTTCGGCAACATATCCTCACGAAAGTCACGAAATCCCGCGAAAGCCACGAACAAACAAACGGAGTTCTTCGCGTTTTCGGGCAATTTTGCGGTTTTCGGGAGGAATGCTGGATAAGAGACCTCGCCTTTACGCTGTCTAGTGCAGGGGGCGCGCCAGGATGCTGTCCCAGGTGGCAAGCGCCGGTTTGGGTACCAGCACCGTATCCACCAGGCCGAGGTTGGCGAACAGCGAGAGCCCCGGCGGAAACGGCGAAGGATTGAGATCGGTGAACGTGATCTGAAAAACCCCTTTCGCGTTGCTGTTGTCCAGCAGCTCCGACTGGCGGCGGATGTACTGTGCCTGCACGGCCGGCGTGCTGATGAGGCCGCCTATCGACACCGACGGCCACCCACCCTCCAGCACCACGACCGGCAGCGGCTGGGAGGCCACCAGGCGCGAGTAGTAGTTATCGGGGACGTCAGCCGGCGTCGCATAGCCGCCCAGGTACGGATAAGACGACAGGCCCAACGCCTCGAGAAAGGGGAAATCGGTGCGGTCCTGCGCGATCCCTTCGAAAACGTGAGTGCCTTGCAGTGCCCCCCATGCGGTCTCGACCTGGACGCTGACCATCAGCCTGGCGCTGGTCCCCCGGAGATTGAGCTCCGCGGCGGCCGCGTTGGTCATGGTTACCACCGCGGAATACAGCGACGCCGGGGCGATATCACGGACCAGGTTGGTCTCGGCGGCCAGGCTCATGTAATCCGGGTGGAGAATGGTATCCACCGCGTTCACGTATTCCCGGTAGAGCCGCTGTACCATGGTGTCGGTGATGCTCCGACCCAGGGCGACCAGCGCCGGGTCCTCAGCGGACCGGTCCAGTCCATTGGTGACATCGAGCGCCACGACGATCTTCTTCCCGCTGCCGCGATAGTAGTTCACCAGCGGGAGCCGGACAATGCGCACCTCGGTCGCCGCCGCGGTGTCGGCCAGCAGGATGTCCCAGGGAATCGAGAGCTGGATCAGGCCGGCGTCGGAATGCTGGCTGGCCAGCGTCAGGGTCGGGATGAGCAGCGTGGTGTCCATCTTGGGCGGGATGGCCGAGAAGCCCATGAAGTAGCCGCGGGTTGCTCCGGAGGGCCCTTCGTCGTGATGACACCCAGCCAACAACAGTCCCGTGGCCAAAAGACTCACCACGGAGCCACGAAGACCACGAAGGCTGCACGGAGAAAAGAGCATTTTGCTGATTAAGTTGTCATTCCGAGCATTAGCGAGGAATCTTCCTTCGGGGTTCCAGGAGCCAAATCGAGGTCAGGAGAGAAGATCCCTCGCTCCGCTCGGGATGACAGCCACTCCTTATCGTATCATTGTTGCTTTTCTCCGTGCAACCTACGTGTTCTCCGTGACTCCGTGGTGAATTAGTTGATCAGCCCGTAGCGCTCGGGATGGCTGCACACGATCGCGGCGGCCAGTACCTTCGGCACGTATTCCCGGGTCTCCGGCGGCAGCTTCTTGAGCCGGTACAAGTGCCAGAAATCCCGCTTGTCCTTCCGGAAACCGCCCTGCTCCTGGGCCACGTCGTGCAGCGCGCGCCGCACCCCGGCTTCGCCCCGGTTGTAACTCGCCATTGCCAGCATGAACGAATCCTCGCCGAACTCGGACAGCAGGTTGGCGAGGTGGCGCGCGGCGGCATGGGTCTGTCGGGCCACGTTGAGCCGTTCATCCACTCCGCCCTCCACGGTCAACCCCAGCGCCTGCGCGGTGCTCGCCGTCATTTGCCACATTCCCCTCGCCCCCGCATCGCTCAGGGCATCGCTGTCGAACTGGGACTCGGCCCACGCGATGTACGCCATCTCTTCCGGCATCCCCAGGGCATTGAACTCTTTGGTGATGATGGGCCAGTATCGCTGCCGGCGGGCGTAAATCAGCTTGAGATTCCCCGCCCGAACCAGCTCGTTGATGTGGAACTGCAACCGTTCCTTGAAAATCGGCGGGATGGCGTAGGTGGCGGCGTCGAACTTGGCGAGGATGGCACGGATGTCCTGTTCCAGCGTGTCGGAGGAGACCGCGGCGGCCGCGACGCTGCTGTCGCTCTCGCTGAGCCGGGCCACGGTGCGCTCCGCGCTGCCCGACAACACGCTGAGCATCTCCTCGAGCTCGGCCAGCCGGTCCGGATCGGTTTCGTCCTGCATCTGCTCTTCGATCGCGAGGATCTCGGTGTCGATCGCCTGCTTCTGGCTCAGCATGGATGCGATGCGCCGGTGCTGGAAGTAGATCACGACGCCCATCACCAGGACCGCGATGGCGGCGACGCCGGCTACCGCCAGCACCACCCGCACCCACTTCCGCCGGGTCTTCGCCTTGACCGTATCGGACACGGCATTAAAAGCACCCGCGAGGATGAACATCGAGTGCCCGGAGTGGGGCTTCCCGGCCTTGATCCGCTCGTCGGCCACCCGCTGCGCGGCCACATCCACCAGCTCCTTGGCCGAGCTGTCGCGGAGCCGGGTCTTGAGCATGCTGGCCACCCGCTCGGCCTCCTCGCGCGCTTCGAATGCCGCCGCGATGCCGGGATCCACCATGGCGAACTCGGTCCTGATGCCCTCGCTGGTCTCCCGGCGCCGGCCCGGCGCCAGCTGGATCTCCACCTCGACTTCAGGGCCACCGGGAGTTCCAAACACGACGCGGTCGCCGGACTTGAGCAGCTGTTTCACCACCCGCTCGCCGTTCACCGTGGTGCCGTTGGTGGAGCCGGTGTCGATCAGCCAGTACCCGCCCTGCTGCAGCACGATATGCGCGTGATGGCCGGAGACCTTGATGTCCCGGCGCACGTCATAGCGGAGGTCACAGTCCTGGGCGCGGCCGATCTGGATGATCTCGTTGCTCTCGAAGCTGGTGGTGCCCGTGAGGCTGCCTGCCAGGTGAGTTAGCCGGATCATAGGACCGCAGACCGAGGGGAGAACCGCAGTAACCACAGATTGATCAGATTAACTCAGATTACTCAGATTCCTGGGTTACAGTAAGGGCCGCCAAGGTATCAATCTGTTGAACCTGCGTGAATCTGCGCAATCTGTGGTCAAGTCTGCGTAATCTGTGGTCCCCGCTGCACTAAAATGATGCTGGAGCCCGAAGGCAGCTCACCTATTGTTGAGAATGGAACGCACCGGGGATCCCGACACTTACGCCATCATCGGGGCCGCCATGGCGGTCCATCGGACATTGGGAGCGGGGTTCAGCGAGGCGGCGTATCAAGAGGCCCTCGGCTATGAATTGATCGACTGCGGCATTCCGTTCCTGGCCCAGGTCCGCCTACCGATCCGGTTCAAGGAACGCATTCTGCGGACCCACTTCCGGGCAGACTACTTGTGCTATGATGATGTGGTCGTGGAACTGAAGGCCTTGCGGGAGCTAGGTGGTGCGGAAGAGGCCCAGATTCTCAACTATCTCAAGGCGAGCGGCAAGTCTCGCGGCTTGTTGCTCAATTTCGGGACGCCAAGCCTCACCTATCGCAGATTCATATACCACAGATCACACAGATTACCACAGATTGCCCCGATTTCGTCTGCGCAATCTCAATCTGCGCAATCTATTGAATCTGCTTAATCTGCGGTTGGTGGCACCAAAAACCCGGCGAGTGTTAGCACTCGCCGGGCGTTGGTCCTGCCAGGCGCTACTTAGCTGCCCAGCTTCGTGACGTTCTCGGCCGCGGGGCCCTTCTGACCCTGGACCATGTCGAACTCAACCCGCTCACCTTCGGCCAGGCTCTTGAAGCCCTGGGCCTGGATGGCCGAGTGATGTACGAAGCAGTCCTTCTCGCCCCCTTCGGGGGTGATGAAGCCGAAGCCCTTCGCGTCGTTGAACCACTTCACGGTACCGGTAGTACGTGCCATTACAAACTCCTGTTTGATGGGTGTAATCGGAGTTCCGGCATGGCCGTACGACCCGACTACGAAATGTGACGTGAACCTGCCCTCACGCTGGGCGGCGAGTGCTCCCGGACCCAACAAAAAAGGCCCCCGAGCGAACTCCGGGACCTCTGCAGTTCCTAGGAATTGTACTTACTCGCTGGAAACAACATAACGGGTGGGAGCCAATAGTTCAAGTGGGGTACCAGCGCCGGGGCCCCGGCCGGGCTAGCTTACTCCACCCGCCCGCTCGGGCGGCACACCACCACTCCGACCGAAAGCCTGCCCTGTGAAGCGGAATTTCCAGTTCGAAAAGCGGAAGAAGGACCTCGACAAGAAGCAGAAGCGGGAAGAAAAGCTCAAGCGCAAGCTGGAGCGGAGGAATCAGGGCGGAGACGCCGCCAGCGAACTTCCACCGGAAACGGGAGAGTTGGATTCCTCCCCGGCCCCGGACTCGGGCGCGGAATAAGCCCGGGGTAACCCGGGTGAGGAAACCGCAAGTCGGTATCCCAGGTAGATCGCTACCAGGCCCAGCAACTCGGTCACATACAGCACCTCGGTGTGACCGAACCGGGTAAACGTCCCACCGATGCCAGGCAACAACGCGCCAACCGCGATCCACACGTTGCCAACGGCGCGATGGTGCGTCTCCTTCCGGCGCCAATAGCGAATCGCTGAGTAGATCGCCCCGCCGATCAGGAAGGTCACCGCATAGAGGTTGATGAACGGGGAAAACAATCGCACCCAGCTCCACTCCAGCACCCGGCCTGAGAGGCGATACGGCTCCACCAGGTCATACCGGATGGGGGACAGGAGCACGCAGGTTCCCGCCGTAACGATGGCCGCGAGCAGGATGCCGGTGAGCAAATGGGCTCGCCGCCGGGGAAGCAGCAGGTACACGGTGCCCTGGGCCAGGGGTGCGCCGCCCAGCAGCGCGCCGGTGATGTACCAGGCCCGAAACACCGGCTCGTGCCACCCCAAAAGGGTGGTCAGGGACTCGGTGAGGGTTCCTGCCGCAAAGGTCGCTACGCCAATTGCCCACCATAGCAGGTGAAGCGACCCGGGACGAGAGCGGAAGCGCCGCATCAGCACCCAGGCAAACCCCAGTGCCATCATGAAGGTGACGATCGGAACGAACTGCACCATGTCGCGCATGGCTAGAAGCCCGTCGTCCAGGCCACGGTCAGGTTGCGTCCCGGCTCCGGCCGGAAGAAGCTCGCATTGGCCGACTCGGCGTAAAGGGCGTTGGTCACGTTCTGCAGCGTCACCCCGATGCTGTTGCTGAAGCGGCCGGAGCTGAATAACCGGTAACTGGCCCGGGCGGTGTGCACGGTAAAGGAAGGCAGCACCGACCCGATGGGGCTGGTCCCGAGGTTGGCATCCTTCTGATCGCCCTGGAATCGCACCCCGTATGACAGCGCCAGGCGGCCACCGGGCGAACGATACCCGAGTTCGGTGTTCACCTTGTCGGCGTAGGTCTCACCCACCGGGTTCTTCGGGTTGAGCACGTCGCGCGAGCGGAGGTGCGCATAGTTGAGACCGAGCGAAATCCCGGAGAACAAGTCGATATTCCCGCTCAGCTCGAAGCCGGTAAAGCGAAGCTTGTCCACGTTGACGTTCTGGAATTCTGCGAACCCGCTGACACTGTCCCCGGTCGGCGCAATCCGTATCCCGTCATGAATCGTGTTTCGGAAGGCAAACGCCTCGAGGTAGAGCCCGGCCCGCCGGTATTTCACGCCGACCTCGACGTTGACACTGGTCTCCGGCTTGAGATCGGGGTTACGGCTTTGGAAGCCCGAGCCCTCCGGCGTCACGCCCTGGAAGAACCGCTCCACCAGATTGGGTGAGCGGAAGCCCCGGCCGACGCTGCCCACCAGGTTGAGATTGTCGGTCAGCCGGTAAAGGAGGTTCGCCGTCCCGACCACGGTGCGGTCGGTGCTCTCTACCAACGGATCGGAGATCCGCGGTGTGGGCCTGGTGGCGGCTTTCACATCCTGATAGCGGCCGCCGAGAATGAGCGAGAGCGACGGGGTGAGAGCCAGGTCGGTCTGGGCAAATATGCCGGCGCTCCGGAAACTGGCGTTGGGCACCTGGGGCGCGCTGTCCACCTGGGTCTGCGGCGGACCGAAGCCCACGACCGTGGTGCTCACGACGTCGGTGTTCTCAGTACGATCCCGGAAAAAATCCATCCCGTAGGTGAGGGTGTGCCGGCCAGCGAGCACCTTGATCGCTTCGGCGCGGAAACCCCAGGTGTTGAGATCGGTGAAGTTACGGGTGGTCGACACCACTCCCGCCCCGGGAGGAGTGCCCGGGCCGAAGGGGATGAAGATGTTGAGGTCGAGGTTCCGGCGGTTGGACTGGGTATAGGCGGCGAAGTCCACCCGGTCGGCGAACAATGAATTCAGCTCCTGCCCGCGGTAGCGCGCCGTATAGCGATTGACCTGCTGATTGGGATACCGGATCTGAATGAACGGATCATCGGGCCGGCCATAGTCCGCGGCGTCCACGTAGCCGAACCCGGCATCGTCGGCAACGTACCGGTCGAACCCCAGAAGCAGGTCATGATGGGTGCCCAGGGTGTAACCCGCCTGGGCCCGGTAGCTTTCGTCCTGCACCCCGGTATCGTGGACCCTGGTATCCTGGCTCAGCCGAAGGCCACCGAAGCGGCCGGCGGGGGCATCGTAGCTGTCCGACTCCCGGTAGGTGGCACCCAGACCGAAACGAAACCGGCCAATCCGCCCATAGGCCGAGCCGTTGGGGCGGACCTCGGTAGCTGCGCTGCCGTAGCGGTAGCCGAGCGATCCATGCAGGGCGTCACCGTTGCCGATCGGAGGCGTCACCGTGATCAGGTTGATGACGCCGCCAATGGCGTCAGTGCCGTAGAGCACCGAGGCCGGTCCCCGCACCACCTCGATCCGTTCCAGCTGATCCACGTCCACCAGTGCCGGGATCTCACCAAAATCCTGCTGCCGTCTCGAATTGTTGATGCGTAGCCCATCGCTGAGCAGGAGAACTCGCTGCCCCACCTGGCCGCGGATCACCGGACGTGCCTGGTTGGGCCCCACGCCCGTCACGTCGAGACCCGGTAGCTCGCGAAAGAGCGCCACCGGGTTGTCGGCCGCGGCGCGCCGAAGCAGCGCACTATCAATGACGGCGATCGGCGCGGGGGTGGCGAATGCGGTCCGTTCGACCCGGGTCGCGGTTACCGTGACGGGGTCCAGCCTGATAACGCGCGAGGAGTCCCGGGCCTGGCCCTGGACCGAACCCCCGGTCAGGACGAGTCCGGTCACCATCAGGCCGGTGAGTAGCGAACGTGAAGCCAGCGGCATGGGAATTCTCGGGGAGTTGCCGAGTTGGCTCGGCATGGCCGGGCTCCGGAGCCGGAGCGCGGTGCTAGGATAGAAGGCCGTTGTCCTGCGGGGTATTCGGAATGCTACGGAGTCTGCTCCGTAGAATTACGGAGTGGGGTCGGAGGGTGAGGCATTCAGTCCGCTGGCTACCGCGAAACGGGTCAGCCCGGCAACCGTGCGGATACCGAGCTTTCGCATCAGGCTCTCCCGATGGGTTTCCACGGTGCGGGGACTGATACCCAGGGCAGCGGCTATCTCCCGATTGGTGTCACCGCTGACCACGCCGGTCAGCACTTCCCGTTCTCGCGGAGTAAGCAGCTTGAGCGTCGCGGCGCTCTCATCGTTGGGCGTTTCCCCGCGCAAGGCATCGGCCAGCCTCTGGCTCACCGCCGGGCTGAAGAAATCTTCTCCCTCGGCCACCGCCAGAATGGCCCTCCGGAGCTCCGCGGGCGAGGTGTCCTTCCGCAAGTAGCCCCGCGCTCCCGCCCGCACGCTCTCCAGCACGTACTCGGCGTTGTCGTGCACACTCAGGATCAGGACCCGGGTCAGCAACCGGCCTCTCTTGATGGCCGCCGCGAGCTCGATGCCGCTTTGACCGGGCATCGAGATGTCGAGCAGGGCCACATCGGGGTGGGTTCGCTCGACCAGGGCCAGTACTTCAGTCCCGTCTCCGGTTTCTGCCACAACTTCGAAGCCTGGCGCGCCGGCCAGGACCTGCCGGATTCCCTCCCGGAAGAGGGCGTGATCGTCAGCGATCAGCACCCGTATCGGCTCAGTCATTCGCGATTTCCGGCAGGACAATATTGATGCGAACCCCGGCCCCGCTTTCCGCGGTGAAGTCCACGGTGCCACCCACCGCGGTGATCCGCTCCCGCATGCCCACCAGCCCGAGATGCCCGTTGCGCTCCATCGCGGCGGGATCAAACCCGGGCCGAAAACCGCGACCATCGTCGCGAATACGCACCTGCAGCGCGTTGCCGGTCCGGAACACCCGGATCATCACCGATTCCGCCTCCGCGTGCCGCGCCACGTTGGCCAGCGCCTCCTGCACCGCGCGAAACAGGGCCAGTTCGGCGTCCTTGGACAACGCCGGCAAATCGGCCGCCGCGTCGAAATGAATCGCATGCCCGCTGCGCTCGGCGAATTCCGCGGCCAGCGCCCGGATCGCCGGGAGCCAGCCCAGGTCGTCCAGCAATGGCGGTCGCAGGTCGTTGGTAATGTTCCGGATCCCCCGTATGCCGGTATCGGTCAACGCGAGCACCCGGTCCAGTCGCGCGGCTTCCTCGGGAGCGGCCTGCTCCCGCAACAGCCCGACCTGGAGCTTGACGGCCGCAAACACCTGGGCGGTCTCGTCGTGCAGCGCCAGGGAAAGCCGCCGCCGCTGCTCCTCGTTCTGCCGCGACATGCTGATCGAGAGCCGCTCCAGCTCCGCGGCCCGGGCCTCGAGGCGGTGATACAGAGCCGCGTTTTCCAGAGCGGCGCCCACCTGCCGCCCCAGCGCGATCAGGAAATCCTGATCCAGCGCCGTGAAGGGGTCTCGCGCGCCGCCCACGATCACCAGCGCGGATCGGGCAGTGCCATGCTGAATGATGGGAAGCACCGCCGTGTAATCGTTAGCGCCGGTGGTCACCACCGGTCGGCGGCTCGCCAAGGCACCCGTCACCGCCGCGAGGGCGGGATCGGGCATGGCGTGCTCCCACTCGGCGCAGGCCCCGATACCGCGGGGCACCCTGCCCACACCGTCCTCGATGACGCAGATCGCGCTGCCCCGGACCCCGCCAAGGGAAAGCGGCCGCTCCAGCAGGGTCCTGAGCGGATCGCCCTGGTCCGCGGGACGCTGCAGGTCACCGGACAGGGTGGACAGTGTCGCCAATCCGC
Source organism: Gemmatimonadales bacterium (assembly GCA_036006525.1). Classification (GTDB taxonomy): domain Bacteria; phylum Gemmatimonadota; class Gemmatimonadetes; order Gemmatimonadales; family GWC2-71-9; genus DASYPP01. Next base: position 22,913 of record DASYPP010000021.1, on the reverse strand, counting down.
GCTGCAGATCCTCCAGGACCAGGAGCAGGATGCCAAGACCGGTGGCGAGGACGAAAAGAATATCGAGGTAGTAGCCCCATGGATTCCAGGCACCGCGGGCCCGGAGCAGCGGGTAGTCCAGATGGTGAAGTCCCCACAGGAGAAAAACTCCGCCGAGCAGCGCGCCGGCCCGGGACCCGGAAGCCCGGCGGTAGCGGGCAAAGACCAGCGCAGTCCACAACGTGGCAAGGCTCAGGAACAGGACCGCGGGCCCGGCGGCCAGCAGAAAACTGTCGAGCCGATAAATCGCGATGTAGGACCACAGCGGCGGGAACAGCACGAGGAGCACGTCGCGCCTCGCGAGCCGACGGTCGCGCCAGAATACCAGCGCGGCATGCAGAATGAGGAGCGCCGTCCAACCGGTGATCACCTGGTGCCAATAGAGCCACGCCCGGGTGCCGGTGAGAAGAAAGAGGGCGATGGCGCCGATCCTGACGATGTACAGCCCCCACGCCACGGCCCACCAGAGGAAATAGGGCCGGTGGTAGGACCGGTGGAGCGCCAGGCAAAGGACGACCAGGCCAAGGGTAATCGCGGCCTGCAGTCCTGCGGCCTGGAGTTCCGACATCGGGATCGCGCCATTCATACCGGGAATCTACTTCACCCTCTAATGGGCCCCTGCCGCAGCCTTCCCATGGGGACGATCCAGCAACAGGATAAGCGGGATGCTGCACAGCACGATGATGCCCACCAGCCGGAAGATCTGCTCGTAAGCCAGTAACGAAGCCTGGGCATTGAGCGAATGATTGATCACGATCATCGCCTTGGCCGACGCGGTCGCGGAATCCGGACTGCTCGCCATGAACCCCTGGGTGAGCGCCGCGATCCGGGCCTGCGCCGCTGAATCGAACACCGTGATGTGCTCGGAGAGCACCGCGCGATAGGTGGCGGTGTAGTGGGTGAGCAGGGTGGCCAATGCCGCGATCCCGATGCTGCCGCCCAGCTGGCGCGACAGGTTGAAGATCGCCGCGCCCTGTCCCAGGGCCGGGCCCCGGAGCCGGGCCAGCGCCGACGCGGTGAGCGGTACGAACATGAGCCCGGCGCCAATCCCTCGTAGCGCCACCGGCCAAATCATATCGTGCCGGTCCGTCGCCAGGGTGAAGTGGGAGTGGCCGAACATCGCCGCGGACATGATGAGCGCACCGGCCAGGATGAACCAGCGAGTGTCCACCTTGCTCTGGGTTCGGGCAATCGCCATCATCGCGACCGCGCTGCCGATGGCACCGGGCAAGAGGGCCAGGCCCGTGGTCATGGCGTCAAAGCCGAGCAGTCCCTGGGCCAGGAGCGGCAGGGCGAAAAGACTTCCATAGAGACCGATGCCCAGCACCGAGCCGAACGCGGCTCCGCCGGCCAATGACCGGTCCTTGAGAATCCTGAGGTCGAGGATCGGGTACTTCACCCGCAACTCCCACCAGATCATGGTCCCGATCGCGACCACCGCGATCACCGACAGTACCGCGATGAGCCGGGAATCGAACCATTCATAGTGCTCGCCTCGCTCCAGCACGAACTGCAGCGAACCAATGCCCAGCGCGAGCAGGCCCAGCCCCATGAAATCCACCTTGCCTGGCCGCGACTTGTCGCCCTTGGCATCCCGGACGTACGAGGCCACCACCAGGGCCGCGAAAATGCCCAGCGGCACGTTGATATAGAAGATCCAGGGCCACTGGAAGCGGTCCACGATGAGTCCGCCCAGGGTGGGACCGAATGCCGGGCCCACCATCATGCCGATGCCGAAGATGGCGGACGCCAGGGTCCGTTCTTCCATGGGAAACGCGTCGAACAGGATGGCCTGGGCGGTAGAAATGAGCGCGCCACCGCCCAGCCCCTGGATGATCCGCCAGATGACCAGGCTCTCCAGCGAGCGCGCGGCACCGCAGAAGAAGCTGGCGGTGGTAAAGATGAGGATGGACCAGATGAAATAGCGCTTGCGGCCGAAATAGGCCGCGAGCCAGCCGGTCATGGGAAGGATGATGACCGCGGCGAGGATATACGCCACGCTGACCCAGGCTACCTCGTCCACCGAGACGCCGAGGTTGGCGCTGATGTGGGACAGGGCGACGTTCACGATGCTGGTATCGATCAGCTCGAGCACGCTGCCCAGCGTCACCCCGACCGCCACCATCCACTTGCCGGCGTGGGGGTTCTCCGCCGGCTCGGCCCCGGCGATGGCAATGGCGGAGGCGCTCACTCTACTTGCCTGGTTTCGCCCTGGTCGAGATGGCGACCTCTACCGACATCCCCGGACGCAGCACGTAGGATCCAAAGGAGGACCGGTCCAGCAGGATCTTCACCGGGACCCGCTGGACCACCTTGGTGAAGTTGCCGGTTGCGTTGTCCGGCGGCAGCAGGGCGAACCGGGCCCCGGTCGCGCCCTGGATAGACTCGACCTGGCCGTTGAAGACGTGGCCGCCGTAGGCGTCCACCGTCACCTCGACCGGCTGGCCGGGGCGGATATTCTCCAGCTGGGTCTCCTTCATGTTCGCCACCACCCACACCGTGCTGTCATCCACCACCGCCATCAGGGACTGGCCCGGCTGTACCAGCTGGCCCGGTTCCGCGTTGCGTTTGGCGATGCGTCCCGATCCCGGCGAAGTAATCACTCCATAGCTGAGCTGCAGCCGCGCCGCCTCCACGGCGGCCTCGGCCGAGGTCAGGCGCGCGCCGGCGTTGCGGCCGCTCTCGCCGGCCGATCGTATCCCGGCATCCATTGCGAGAGCTCGGCTGCGACTCGCTTCCAGCTGCGCGCCGGCGGAGCGGGCGGCGGCTTCCGCCACTTCGAGTTGCTGCCGCGAGATCACGTTCCCCTGGGCCAGCCGCTGGAAGCGAACCAGGTCGCTCTGGGCCCGCTCATAGGCGGCGGCAGCCGTCGTCGTATCCGACGCCGCGGCGGCGGCCTGGGCCCGGGCCTGGGCGACCGCGGCGACCGCGCTCCCTCCCGCGGCGATCCGGGCCGCCGCCGCATCGGCTTCAGCCTGGCTCAGCTTGGCCTCGAGATCGCGGCGGTCCAGCACCACCAGGGTATCGCCCTCGCGCACCTGCTGGTTGTCGCTGATATAGACCCGGTCGATGAACCCGCTCACCTTGCTGATGACCGGGACCACGTGGCCTTCGATCTGGGCGTTGTCGGTGACTTCGTGGCTCCGCGCGTACAGCCAGGTGCGCACGCCCCAGACCAGGGCGAGCAGCACCAGGACGGCGGCGACGCCGATCATCACCCGGTTCCGCCCGCGCCTGGAGGGAGGGCCAACCGGTTCGTCGGTTTCGATATCGTCGAGTTCTGACGTCATGGGGCGGCTACGCCTTGGAGTTGCTGTGGTGCTCATTGCTCAATCCTCTCATGAAAACATCGAGGCCCTGTTCCACCAGCCGGCTATTGCTGATCGGGGCCAGTTCGTTCAATCCCCACTCGAAATGCAGCAGCATCTGGAACACCATCGCGGACTGGAGCAGCCGGGCCGCCACCTCGGCATCGACATCGGGACGGAAATCTCCCTGCGCCTTGCCCTGCTCGATCAGGCTGGTCAGCATCCGCAGGTTGGTCACGAACCCCTCGCGCATCCAGGTGCGGAATACCTCGGGCGCCTCGATGCTGACGGAGCTCAGCATCAACCGGAGGACCTGGCGCGCCTTGGGATCGGTCCACCGTTCCCACACCGAGTGGTAGAGCCGGGCGATCCGGACCGACACCGGGTCTGCGGCGTCGCCCAAGGCTTCCTGGATCTCGGCCACTTTCTTCTGCTGCCGCCGCCGCACCGCGGCGAGCAGGAGTTGCTCCTTGCCGGTGAAGTAGTGGTAGATGGTGCCCTTGGTGACGCCGGCGGCGCGGGCGACCTCGTCCAGCCGGGTGGCCCGGTAGCCCTGGGCGGCGAACACCTCGAGCGCCGCGTCCAGGATTTCGTCGGGGCGCGCCTCCGGCCGTCGCTCCCAGCGGCTAGGTCTTGGAATACTGAGCTTTCGGGTCGCCATCCGTCCTCGGTTTAGTATTCGACTCGCGGGTAGAATACTCGGTATCCGACCTGCTGGTCAAGTCTCCTGCTTCGCCCCGCCCCCTCAACTACAACCGATTCCACAAATAGACGAAATAACGAAAACACGAACACCCGAAGGCCAAGGCGAACGACCTGGCACCAGACTGAGCCCTGGCGTGACGAGATTCCGAATCGACTTCGGGTTTTCGCGGTTTCGGGCTTTCGTGATGATCAGTTGGCCGGGCTTGCATCCGGGCCGGGTGTATTGCATATTTATGCATTATGCACACTCAGCCTCTCGCGCTGGCCTTCTCCGGCGGCCTCGATACCTCCTACTGCGTCCCCCGGCTCACCGAGCTGGGCCACGCGGTCCATACCGTCTTCGTGGACACCGGCGGCAGCACTCCGGAAGAACGCGAGCAGATCCGCTGCCAGGCCCTCGCGGTCGGCGCCCTGGCCCACCACGAGGTAGATGCGAGGCAGGAGGTCTTCCAGCGCTTTGTCCGCTTCCTGATCCAGGGCAACGTGCTCCGGGGCGAGGTCTATCCCCTGAGTGTCGCCGCCGAGCGCACCCAGCAGGCCATGTCGGTCATCGCGATGGCGCGGGAGATCGGCGCGGCGGCCGTGGCCCACGGCTCGACCGGCGCCGGCAACGACCAGGTCCGCTTCGACATCGCGTTCCGGGTCCTGGCGCCCGACCTCGCCATCGTCACCCCGATCCGGGACGAAGCCGTCACCCGGGACCAGGCCATCGCGTACCTCAAGGCTCGCAACCTTCCCGTCCCCGAAAAGGCGAGCGCCTATTCGGTGAACCGGGGCGGCTGGGGCACCACCTGGGGCGGCGGCTGGACCCATGACACCTGGGCCGGCCCACCCGCCGACCTTCTCCAGCCTCCCGACGCATCGCTTCCGGAGCGGGAAATCGTCATCGGGTGGGCCTCGGGCCTTCCCACGGTGCTGGACGAGGCTCACCTCGACGGCCCGGACCTGATCGCCCAGCTGGGGGAGCTGGCCTGCCGCTACGGCATCGGCCGCAACATCCACGTCGGCGAAACCGCGCTCGGCATCAAGGGCCGCATCGGCTTCGAGGCCGGCGCGGCCATCCTGCTGATCGCGGCGCACCGGGAGCTGGAAAAGCTGGTGTTGACCAAGTGGCAGACCTTCTGGAAGGACCAGCTGTCGCGCTTCTATGGAGACCGGCTGCACGAGGGCCAATACTTCGATCCCAGCCTGCGGGACATCGAGGCCATGATCGCCAGCTCGCAACAGCGGGTGAGCGGCGAGACCCGGGTGCTGCTGGCCCCGGGACGCTTCCAGGTGGTAGGAACCCGGAGCCGTTTCTCGCTGATGGATCCGTCGGTCGCGACCTATGGGGAAGAGGCGCGACTCTGGACCGGCGACGAAGCTCGCGCCTTTGCGCGGGTCTCCTCGATTCCCTCCTTCCTGGCCGCCCGGGCCGGCGCGGGTCGATAGCATGGTCGCCACCACCCGGCTCAAGCTGGACCGGATCTCCTCGTCCACCAGGAACGCCCACCTCTCCCCCGAAGTGATCGTAGGGCCGGAGATCGTGGCCGCCGAAGGCTACCTGCTGGCGGTCCGGATCCTCAACGACAAGTCCACCTACAACACGGTGGAAGACCTGAGCGGACGGATGGTCTCGCTCCGGGCCGGCGACGTGCTGGCCGGTACCCTGGGCAATCGGCGCGCGCTCCGCGGGTATGCCGGCATGGTGCCGGACGCCATCGAGACCGGCGACACCATCGAGGTATTGAACCTGGGCGGTATCCTGGGTCGCTGTACCTCGATCAATCCCGACATCGGCCCGCCGTTCCAGGCCCAGGTGCTGGGCGCGATCCTCGCCTTTCCTGCGCTGGGAGACCGGGTGGGACGGCCAGCCCATATCCGGGACCACTCGGTGCCGCCGTCCGATACTCTCGACACCAATATCCCGGTGATTTACATCGCCGGCACCTGCATGAACGCGGGGAAAACGGTCGCGGCCACCGAGCTGGTGCGCGGTCTCACCCGCGCCGGGCTCAAAGTGGCCGCCGCCAAGCTTACCGGCGTCTCCCTGATGCGCGACGCGCTGTCCATGCAGGATGCCGGGGCGATCGCCGCACTCACCTTCAATGACGCCGGCATCGCCAGCACCCGCGCCGGGATGACGGTTCCGGTCGCGAAAGGCCTGTTCAACCGGCTCGCGATCGCCAAGCCGGACGTGATCGTCGCCGAGTTGGGCGATGGCATCCTGGGGGAGTATGGCGTGCAGGACATTCTGCTCGATCCCGAGCTCGCAGCGGCGGGCGCCGCCTATGTCATGGCCGCGCCGGATCCGGTGGGCTGCTGGGGCGCGGCGGAGCTGATGCGTCGCACCTTCAACCTGCCCATCACGGTGCTGACCGGCCCCGCCACCGACAACGAGGTGGGCCGCGACTACATCCAGAAGGTTCTCCAGTTGCCCGCGCACAACGCGCTGCGCGACGCGGCCGGGTTGACCGGAGTGGTCCTCGCAGCACTCGGCGCTCACGATACCAGCACCGCTCCGGCACTGGTTCGATGAGAGTCTCGGTCATTGGCGCCGCGGGATACGCCGGCGGCGAGCTGCTCCGCCTGCTGCACGGACACCCCGAGGTGAAGGAGCTCACCGCAACCAGCCGGAGCCAGGCGGGCAAGCCGCTTGCCCAGGTGCATCCCGGGCTGGCCGGGCTGACCAGCGCCCGGTTCGCCGCGCTCTCACCGGCCGAGGCGTCCCGGGGCAGTGACGTCGTCTTTCTCGCCCTGGAACACGGGGAATCTTCCAGGGTGGCGGGTGAGATATTCGCTCAGAGTCCGGGACTCGTCGTGGACCTGGCCGCCGATTTCCGGGTGCGAGACCGCTGCGCCTACGAGCGCCACTATGGTCCCCATCCCGCCCCGGAGCTGCTGGACCGGTTTCAGTATGGACTGGCCGATATTTCCGGCGCCGAGCTCAGGAACGCCAGGGCGATCGCGGTGCCCGGGTGTTTCGCCACCGCCGCCCAGCTCGCGCTCTATCCATTGGCGGCCATCGAAGGGCTCTCCCCTTCCCTCTTTGCGATCACCGGCTCCAGTGGCAGCGGAGTGCAGCCCAAGGCGACCACGCACCACCCCGCTCGCGCCAACAACCTGTTCGCCTATTCGGTGCTGTCCCATCGCCACGAGGCCGAGGTGGGAGAACAGTGGCGGAAGTGGACCGGCGCGCCCAATGCGTCGGCCCGGCTGATGACTCACTCGGGGCCGTTCGTGCGCGGCATTCATCTCACCCTTCACGCTCGCGCGGGAAAACCGGGACAGTCCCTGGAGACGGCGCCCGAGCTGTTTACCCAGGCCTACGCGAGCTCGCGTTTCGTTCGCATGACCGAGACTCCGCCGGAATTGACCCACGTGGTGGGAACCAACAACGCGCTCATCTACGTGGCGACGACGGCCGAGGGTGACGAGGTCCAGGTGTGCGTCGTGATCGACAACCTCATCAAGGGCGCGTCCGGCCAGGCGGTGCAGGCGATGAACCTGGCGCTGGGATTTGCGGAGGATGCGGGGTTGCAGGGAGGGGGGATATTTCCATGCTGACCTCACCTCCCGGCCCCTTTACCTCACCCCCTAAGCAATCGGCACTGCTTCCCGTCTACGCACCGATGCCGCTGCGCGCCCGCTCCGGCCACGGTTCCTGGCTGGTGGACGAGGAGGGCAACGAGTGGCTCGACGCGTACGGCGGCCACGCGGTTTCCTCGACCGGCCACTGCCACCCCCGGGTGGTCCAGGCGATCGCAGACCAGGCGGCGACCTTGCTCTTCTATTCTACCGCAGTGCCCCACCCTGCCCGCGAGCAACTGGCGGCGCGACTGGCCGCCCTCTGCCCGGCGCCGCTCGACAAAGTCTTTCTCTGCAACTCGGGTGCGGAGGCGAACGAAAACGCGCTGCATCTCGCACGACGGATCACCGGCCGCCAGGCGGTGGTGACGCTGACCGGCGGCTGGCACGGCCGGACCGCGGCCACGTTGGCCTGCTGCGACGGTGCGAAATACGAAGCGGGCGCCATCCGGGCCGGGATGCCGCTGTCGCGCCGCGCCCGGTTCGACGATCTCGACTCCCTCGCGGCGACTCTGGATGACGGAGTGGCCGCCCTGCTGCTGGAGCCGGTGCAGGGGATGGCGGGTGCCCGGGCGTGTTCCCCCGAGTTCCTGTCCGGCGCCCGCCGGCTCTGCGATGAGCGCGGTGTCATCCTGATTTTCGATGAAATCCAGTGCGGCGTCGGCCGGAGCGGCGCATTCACCGCGGCCGAAGCCTTCGGCGTCACGCCGGACATCATCACGATGGCGAAGGGCCTCGCCTCCGGGCTTCCGATCGGCGCGGTGGTTGCAACCCCCGCACTCTGTGCGGGGCTTCAGATCGGTGACCTCGGCAGCACCTTCGGCGGCGGCCCGGTGCCTTGCACCGCGGCGCTCGCCACCCTCGATGTCATCGCCGATGAGCGCCTGCTCGACAATGTCGCCACTATCGAGGCGCGGATTCGCGCCGGTGCCTCCCGGCTCGGGCTACCGGTCCAGGGTAAGGGGTTGCTCCTCGGTCTCGGGATGAACCGGCCGGCCGGAGAGATCCAGCGCGAGCTATTCGCTCGCCGGGTCCTTACCGGGACCTCGTCTGATCCCCAGGTCCTGCGCCTGCTGCCTCCGCTCAACTTCTCTATTGATGAGGCGGACCTGCTGCTGGACGCGCTGGGGGAATCCGTCAAATGAAGCGCGACTTCCTGGCGGTCGAGGATTGGTCCGCTGATGCGGTCGAAGCGGTTCTCGCGCTTGCCGCAAGAGTCAAGCGGGGTGAAGTCGCCGGAGGCCTCGAGCGAAAGCTCATGGCGCTGGTGTTCATGGATCCGAGCCTCCGCACCAGAGCCAGCTTCGAGGCCGCGATGTTCCTGCACGGCGGACACGCCATCGTGCTGGAACCCGGCAAGGGCAGCTGGACCCTGGAGACCGAGTTGGGCGCCGTCATGGACGGGACCTCGGTCGAACACATCGTCGACGCCGCGCGGGTACTGGGACGCTACGCCGACGTGCTCGGCGTGCGCAGCTTCCCCCGGGGGGACGACTGGGCTGTGGCCCGGCAGGACGCCGTCGTCCGGAACTTCGCCCGCTATTGCGAGAAGCCGGTGATCAACCTGGAGTCCGCGCGCCGGCATCCTTGCCAGGAGCTGGCCGATGCGCTCACCCTCCGCGAATCGCTGGGCGAGACCCGGGGCAAGCGCTTCGTGCTCAACTGGGCCTGGCACCCCAAGGCCTTGCCGACCGCGGTGCCCGTGAGCGCCGCGCTCGCCGCCGCGCGGCTCGGCATGGAGATCGTGATCGCCCGGCCCGATGGCTTCGAGCTGGATCCCGAGGACACCGCGCTGATCCGCAAGCTGAGCCGCGAGTCCGGCGGCGGCGGCGTCTCCATCCTCAACGATCCCGATGAAGCGGTGGTGGGCGCCGACGCGGTCTACGTGAAGGCGTGGGGATCGGTGAAGCTGTTCGGGCAGGCCGAGCCGGAGGCCGAGTTGCGCAACGCCAACCGGGACTGGAAGCTCACGGCGTCCCGCCACAAGTCCACCCGGGGCAGCAAGGGCATCGTGATGCACTGCCTGCCGGTCCGCCGCAACGTGGAAATCGAAGACGCCGTGCTGGACGGGCCCCACTCGGTGGTGGTCAACCAGGCCGAAAACCGGATGCACACTCAACGCGCGCTGTTGCTGGAAATGATCGGGAGTGAACGATGATTGACTCAGCCAAAGGAATCACCGGGCTCAAGGGCGCGCTGCGCTACGTACGGGCCTACCGGGACAACATCTTCGTCCTCAAGCTGGGCGGCGAGGTATTGGGAGACGCCGACGCGCTGGATCACGTCGCGGCCCAGATCGCCCTGCTGTCGTCGCTCGGCATCAAGCTGGTCGTGGTGCACGGCGGCGGCCCCCAGGCCACGGCGTTGAGCCGCCGGATGGGTGTCGAGCCCCGGATGGTCAACGGCCGCCGAGTGACCGATGATGCGGCGCTGGAAGTCGCCAAGATGGTGTATGCCGGATCGCTCAACGTGGACCTGCTCGCGGCGCTCCGCAGTCACGATGTCCAGGCCGTCGGGTTGAGCGGGGTGGACGCCGACCTCATCGCCGCGCACCGGCGCCCGCCGGTCGCGGTTACTGTCAACGGCGGCCCGCCCGAGACGGTGGACTTCGGACACGTGGGCGACGTCGACGCGGTGGATCCCCGGGTGCTCCACACCCTGCTGGCCGCGCGCTTTGTCCCCGTCATCGCCAGCCTGGCCGGCGACCGCGAGGGCCGGGTCTATAACGTGAATGGAGATACCGTCGCCGAGGCGCTGGCCGTCGCGCTCAAGGCGCAGAAGCTCATCTTCCTCACCGGCGCCCCCGGTGTCCTGCGCGACCCCAACGATCCCTCGACCCTGGTCACCTTTGCCGACCCCGAGGAGCTGGGTGTCATGGTGGCCAGCGGCGCCGTGGCCGGTGGGATGCTGCCCAAGGTCGAAGCCTGCATTCGGGCCGCGAGCAACGGCGTGGAACGCACCCATATCATCGGCGGGAGGACAACGGATGCCCTGTTACTGGAGGTGTTCACCGGTACCGGCTGCGGCACCATGATCGTCGGTCGCAAGGAGAAAGCGGCGTATATCGATGTCGACCTGGCCACCTGAAATCGCCCTGCTCCAGGACCTGGTCGCCACTCCGTCGGTGAGCGGCTCGGAAGCGGCGGTCGCCCAGCTGGTAGAGACGACCGCGCGGGCCTGGGGCCTCGACGTCGTGCGCGACGCCACCGGGGTAAAGATCGAGATCCGCGGTTCCACTCCCGGACCGGTCCTGGCACTGGTCTCCCATCTGGACGTGGTGCCGCCCGGCGAAGGCTGGACCCGGGACCCGTTCGACCCCGCGATCGCGGATGGAAAACTCTACGGCCGCGGCTCCGGCGACGCCAAGGCATCGGTCGCTGCGATGCTGCACGCCGCCCGCGATGTGGCCGAAGTGAAATCGACCCTTCGTGGGAAGCTGGTGCTCATCTTCGGGTTGGGAGAAGAAACCCGGCACACCACCATGCCGGACGCGGTGCGTTCGGTGGGAACCATCGATGCGGCGGTGGTCGGCGAGCCGACCAGCCTCGACTTCGCGGTGGCCCAGCGGGGACTCATGATGATCGACCTGGTCGCCAGGGGCACTCAGCGTCACGCCGCCTACGCCTCCGAGGATGGAGAATTCCGGAACGCGATCGATATTCTCGCGAAGGATCTCGCCCGGCTCGCGAGTCTTTGTCAGGACCAGCCCCACCCGGTCCTCGGGCATCCTACGATAACTCCGACCATGCTTAGCGCCGGTGTGAGCCGGAATGTCACGCCTCCGACGGCAAACGCGGTACTCGACGTGCGGAGCACCCCCAGCTGGTCCCATGCGGCCCTGGCCGAGGCGATCAAGGACGCACTCCTGTCCGACGTGGTCGTCACCTCGGATCGCCTGGTGCCGTGCGAAACCCCGGCGGGATCGAAGCTCCTCGCGGCCGCCGCCGCGATCAGGCCCTCGACCCGGCACTACGGCAGCCCCACATGTTCCGACTGGGTCTTCCTCCGTCATTGCGACGCGTTCAAGTGCGGACCCGGCACCAGCCAGCGCTCGCACACCCCGGATGAGTGCGTGGACATCGTCGAGGTAACCGCGGCGCGGCGGTTCTATGCCGAATTGGCCTTGGCCTACCTGGGAGACGCCTGATGGCTCGGACACTGTGGTCGCGCTCGACGCCGACCGACGCCGCGAGCTTTGCGTTTACCGCCCGCTCGGATCACCCCTGGGATGCGCGCCTGCTGCGCTGGGACCTGCTGGGCAGTTTGGGACACGTCGAAGGCCTCGCTGCCTCGCGCATTCTCACCGATGGTGAACACCGGCGGTTGCGTGCCGCACTGCGGGCGGGGTTACGCGCGGTGGCCTCGGGCAAGCTCGGCCTGGGCCGGAACGACGAGGACGTCCACACCGCGGTAGAAAACTGGCTGACCCGGAAGTACGGCGCGATCGGCGAGATGGTGCATACCGGCCGCTCCCGGAACGACCAGGTCTGCTGCGACCTCCGGCTCTATCTCAAGGATCGGCTGCTGGCGGTTCACTCGGCCGGCCGGACGCTGGCGGACGCGCTGCTCGAGTTTGCCCGGCGGGAGCGGAGCTCGCTCTGGCCCGGGTACACCCACACCCGCCGCGCGATGCCGTCTTCCGCTGCCCTCTGGGCCGGCGGCCTCGCCGAGGGATTGCTCAACACCCTGGAGACGCTGCCGTCGCTCTGGGTCCAGGTGGACCGTTCGCCGCTGGGCAGTGCCGCAGGGTACGGCGTTCCCCTCCCGCTCCGGCGCGAGGCCGCCGCCCGGGCCCTTGGGTTTGGGGGAATCGACCAGGTAGTGACGACGCCGCAGACCGGTCGCGGCAAGATCGAGGCGGCAGCCCTGTTCTGGTGCGTCCAGCTGGGGCACGACGTTTCCCGGCTCGCCAGCGATGTCATCCTGTACAGCGCCGACGAATTCGGGCTACTCCAGTTACCGGCGGCCGCGGTCACCGGATCCAGCATCATGCCCCACAAGCGGAATCCCGACGTTTTTGAGCTGGCGCGGGGTCGAATGGCGGCGCTGGAGGGAGACCTGGCCGCGATTCTCGCGATCCGGGGCGGCCTGCAGGGCGGCTACCACCGGGACTACCAGCTCTTCAAGGAACCGCTGATGCGAGGGCTGGAGCGGACTGAAGCGACGCTGGCACTGCTCGGCGCCATGGTTCCCGGCCTGGGCGTCAACCGGGCCCGAGCACGCGCGGCGCTCGCGGGCGACGCGCTGGCCACCGATGAAGTGATGCGAAGAGTGGAGAACGGCGAGCGGTTCCGGAGCGCGTACCGGGCGGTGGCCGCCGCCTTGAAGCGGGGCGAGCGATTCATCTCGCCTTCCGCCGCCGACCTGGTCGGCCGGCGCCGCTCAACCGGCGGCCTGGGCAACCCCGGACTGGCCGTCCTGACCCGGCGCAGCAGCGCACTCAGGCGCTGGGAAAGCGATGAGCGAAAGCGGTTCGATCGGGCCATCGCCCGGCTGGCCGGACGGAGTCCCCGATGAGCAGTGAACGGCGCAAGCGCCATCTCAAGATCCTCGAGCTCATCAGCACCCGGCCGGTCCACACCCAGGAGGAACTGGCGGCGGCGCTGATCGCGGACGGATGGCAAGTGACCCAATCGTCAGTGAGTCGAGACATCAGCGCGCTGGGCCTGGTCAAGGCGGGCGGGGCCTATCGCCGGGCGGCGCAGCGCGCCTCGTTCGATCCGGACGAGCAGCGGATCAGCGAGGGCGTACTCACGGTGGAGCGTGCGGGCGAGGCCTTGCTGGTGGTGCACACGCCGCCGGGAGAGGCTAACCGGGTCGCGGTCGCACTGGACCGGCTGGCCTGGCCCGATATCGCCGGGACCATCGCGGGGGACGACACGATCTTTATCGCCGTGCGCGACGCCGCGGCCCAGGCGCGGGTGATGCGACAACTGGGGAAAGGACTAAGGACTAAGGACTAAGGACAGTCCTTCTGGGTCCCTTTTGGACACGTTGGCGGGAAACCGCAGAACGGAGCGCTCCTGTCACCCATGATACCCCTGGCGCCTGCTTACGGAGGGACTCGAACTCTTCCTGGGAAACGTAGCCAGCATCCAATGCGACGTAGAGATGTGATCGCACTTCAGCGCATGACCCCTTGGCGACGCACAGAAACTGGTGGAATTCCCCCCGACTGCCCCGGTCGAATCCTTCTGCAACATTCCCCATGATCGAGGCAGCTGCAGCCTGAATCTGTCCACTCAGCCTGAAATCCCGCTTGAAATCTCCCTTACTCGAAACGCCGTAGACTGCCCTGGTAAGTCCTCGGACTTTCTGCCACGCTACCAGGTCTTCGAAAACCTGAACGGATGCCATACCACACCTTACGCGATTCCGTCTCCAGTACCTTATCATATAACCGCGGCACGGTACCCAGAATCGCACAGTCCTTAGTCCTTAGTCCCCGTTCTTGAGGTGCCGGTGCGAATTGCGGTGGTCGGTGGTGGAGCGGCGGGACTAATGGCGGCGATATTTGCCGCAGAGGCCGGTGCCGAAGTCCAGCTGCTCGAGCGGACTAATGATGGCGGCCGGAAAATCCTGATCAGCGGTGGCGGGCGCTGCAATATCCTGCCCGCGCAGGTCGATGAGACTCGATTCGTCACCGATTCCTCCCCACACACGCTTCGCAACATGCTGCGCTCCTGGCCACTGGGAGAGCAGATCTCCTTTTTCCAGCGTGAACTCAAGATCACCCTCGTGGAAGAAACCGAAACCCGGAAGCTCTTTCCATCCAGCAATCGGGCCCGTGATGTTCGGGATGGCCTGCTTGCCGCGCTCCGAAAACGCGGCGGTGATTTCGTCTCCAATGCCCGGGTAGTTGATCTGGTGCCCCACGATGGACGGTGGCGAGTGGTCTGCGAAGGGCGCGAGCCGTTCGAAGCCGATCGCGTGATCCTTGCCAGCGGCGGCCTCTCGGTGCCGCAAACCGGGAGCGATGGCATCGGGCTTCGAATTGCCCGGGAGTTGGGACACACCATTCACCCCACCTACGCGGCCCTGACTCCGATCACCGCCTCGCCGGCACCCTTCGGCGACCTCTCCGGCATCTCATTCGAAGTTCAGCTGGCCGCCGAGTCAGCGTCCCGACGGTCCCATGCGCATGGGGGATTCCTGTTTACCCATCGTGGTTACAGTGGTCCTTCCGTGCTGGATGTCTCTCACGTGCTGGTTCGTGCCCGGATGGATGGTGAGCCCGCGCGGCTGCAAGTCCAGTGGAGCTCGCTCGATGTGGCAGCATGGGAACGAGCGCTGGTTCCGTCCGGCAATCGTTCGGTTCTCGGGACCGTGCGACGGGAACTGCCGGACCGCTTGGCAACGGCGCTCATCGAGCGGGCGAAAATTGAGCCGGAACGCACTCTTGCCCAGTTGCGCCGCGAGGAGCGCCAGCGGCTCATCACCGAGCTGGCGCGATGCGAACTGCCCTGGTCGGCCGACGAGGGGTACAAGAAAGCGGAGGTAACAGGAGGCGGGGTCAGCCTGGCAGAAGTGGATCCCCGCACGATGGAGAGTCGCCGCTGTCCCGGGCTGTACTTCTGCGGGGAAATCCTGGATGCGTTCGGTCCGATCGGGGGCTACAACTTCCTCTGGGCCTGGGCGACGGGACGCGCGGCCGGCCAGGGGGCAGCCTTAGTCCTTAGTCCTTAGTCCTCGCTGTTACGGCCCAGGCGAGAACTTGGCGACCGCGCCCTCCAGGTCTCCGCCGGGACTGCCCTGCAACGGATGCAACGTATTGAAGTCAATCGACTGGACGTTCCCGCCAAAGATGAAGTC
Source organism: Gemmatimonadales bacterium (assembly GCA_036006525.1). Lineage (GTDB taxonomy): Bacteria > Gemmatimonadota > Gemmatimonadetes > Gemmatimonadales > GWC2-71-9 > DASYPP01. The sequence goes on along the minus strand of DASYPP010000021.1, from coordinate 7,482 downwards.
GCCGCCCGCCGTCACGGCTCCGGCGCGCCCCAGGTCCACATCGGTGCCGCCGAGGTAGCTGCCGTAGAGGACGGTGCTGAGGTCGGGTGAAAGCTTGACGATCCACATGTCCTGCAGCGTGCCGTCGAGGGCCGGCTGGAATCCGCCGGCCAGGAACGGCAGGTTCGCCGTATTGGTCGTCCCGGTGACGTACACGTTCCCCACAGCGTCGACGCTGATGCCCTCGTTCTTGTCGTCGAAGCGGCCACCCAGGAACGTGGAGTTCATGATGTGGGACCCGTCATTCGAGATCCGGGTGACCAGGCCGTCGTGGCCGCCGGCCAGCGTATCCTGGTATGCGCCCGGCGTCGCGGGGAAGTCCCGGGAGTCGGTGTTGTTTCCGATGACCGGGTTCCCCAGGGGATCCATCGCCAGCTCGTGGGTCTCGACGTCCTCGCCGCTGTTGCCCCCCAGGTAAGTTCCGAAGAGCAGGTGCTGCCCGTCGGGGGAGAACTTGACCAGGTACAGGTCGCGGGGGCCGCCCAGGGTGTTGTCGAAACCGTTCGGCGCCGGCGCGTCGACCGACTCGGTCGAGTACAGCGCGAAAACGTTCCCGGCGGGGTCCAGCCGGATTGAGGGCTCGCCGGCCTCATCCCCGCTTCCGCCGATAAACGTGGCCCATATCACCTGCGATCCGTCGTTCCTCACCTTGGCAACCAGGCCGTCCACTCCGCCGCCCCGCTGATTCTGGTACGCATTGGCGAACCAGGCGGGGGGAAAGTTGCCCGATGTGGACGACGAGGCGAGGTAGATGTCGCCCGATGGATCCAGCACGATGTCCCGGATGATATGCAGGTCATCGGTGCCGAAGTAACTGCACCACAGGAGTGCCGACCCGTTCGGCTTGAGCTTGCAGATGAATCCGTCCTGGGGACCGTAGGGTGGATCGTCCGGGCTGCCGTTGAAGCTGGTCTGGAATGCGCCCGCCGTCACCGGGAACTGGTCCCCCGCCCGCCCGGCCACGTATACAAATCCCTGGGGATCGACTTCGATCGCGTAAGCCCGGTCATAGTTGGGCCCCCCGATGAAGGTGGACCAGAGCAGCTGCCCCTGGGGATTGAGCTTCGCCACGTAAACGTCATAGTTCCCGTTCTGCGAGCGGTCATACGCGCCGGCGGTCGTCGGGAAGTCGGGAGACACGGTTCCGCCGGTCACGTAGATATTGCCGGCGGCATCGACGGTGAGATCTCGCACCTGGTCTTCCTGGCTCCCGCCCAGGTAGGTCGAGAAGACCGCGTGCATGCCCTGGCCGGTGCTGGGCAGAATCGTCGCCGCGAAGATCGCGCTCAGCCCGCCCAGCTGGGCCCGCGCGCTGGCGGGGCCAGCGATCCCGCCGACCGTCCACCGGGTTGCGGCGAGTCCGGCGCCATCGGTTGCGTCGAGCGCCGGGGCCACCAGCCCACCGCCGGTGAGCACGGTCCAGCTCACCTGCGCCCCGGTGATCGAATTCCCGTGACTATCCACCACTCGGACCACCAGCGACTCGGCGAGCACGCTTCCGGTCGGGCCGCTCTGCAGGTCACCGGAGACTTTCACCATCGACGACGGGGCGCCCGGAGTTCCCGTGGCAGTAAAGGTGAGCGGGCTGCCGTTGAGGCCGGCGGATGCAGCACGCAGTGTGTTGCCTCCCGCAGTGGGCCCCAAAGTCCAGTTGCCGGGCGTGGCGAGACCCTGCGCATCGGTCACCCCGGTAGGCGAGCCGAGGGTTCCACCCCCGGTGAGCACCGTGAAATTCACCGTCACACCCGGCACCGGGTTGCCGCTGGCGTCCGTCACCTTGACCGCGACATCGACCGGCAACACCGTGGCGACCGTCGCGGACTGGTTGTCCCCGGCATTCTTCGCGATGGCGGTCGCGGTACCGGCGGTGAGCGGGAACTGGGTCGTGGTCATCGGCAGGAGGCCGGGGGAGGTGAACGTGAGTGTCCGGGGGCCCACCAACCCGGTGATCATCAGGTTGCTGAAGGTCGCCGTGCCGGCGGCCGTCGTGGCGGTCGGTGTTCCACCAAGAGTGCCTCCACCCGACCCGATCGTCGCGGTCACCACGACACCGGACTGGGCCACCGGGTTGCCCAGCGAATCCTGCAGGCCGATCGCCGGCTGAGGATTGAACGGGAACCCGCTCCGCGCGGTGGACGGCTGGGACGTCAGCACCAGGCGGAACGCCGCGCCGGGCACCGCCGTCGCGGAGAAGGTGGCGACGAAGCCCGCGGCCGTCGCGGTCGCCTGGTTCGGTCCTGTGGCTCCGAGGGTCCACTCGACCGCCGCCCGCCCGGTACCATCGGTGGTTACCAGCACTGGCGAGACCGTGCCGCCGCCGGTCGCGACGGCCCACTGGACGTCGATCGCGGGAACCCCGACGCCGTTGCCATCGACCACGCGAACCACCAGCGACTCGGCCAGCACCATTCCCGTCTCACCGCTCTGCCCGTCACCCGACACGATCACGACGGCGGCCGGCGGCCCGACGGAGGAGACGCCGGTCGCGCTGAACACCGCGGGAGACCCGTTGAGTCCGGCGGAAGAGACCGTCAGGCTGTTGCTTCCCGCTGCCGGACCCAGGGTCCAGGCACCGCCGCTCGCCCTGCCCTGCGCATTGGTGTTGGCACTGCCGCTCGCGATCGACCCGCCACCGCCGCTCACGGCGAAACCGACCGCCACGTTCGCCACCGGGTTGCCGCTGCTGTCGGTTACCAGCACCGCGGGATTGGTCGCCACCGGTGTGCCGACCACCGCGGACTGCCCGTCACCAACCCCCTTCGTGAGATTGAATGGGGTTCCTGCCGACAGTTGAATCGTCCCGGTGCTGACCGAGTTGACGCCCGTCGCACTGAACTGCAGGACCCGGGGACCGGCCAGGCCGGCGACTGAAAGATCGGTGAAGCTGGCGCGACCCGATCCGTTGGTCGTGGCTGTCAGGCTTCCGCCCAGCGCGCCGCCGCCGCTCACGATGGAGGCCGTGACGACCACGTTGGGTTGCGACACCGGATTGCCGAGGGCGTCCTGGAGCTCGACGACCGGCTGGGTGACGAAGGGAATCCCGCTCTGGGCCGTCGCGGGAGCCGCAATCAGGACGAGGTGGTTGGCGGAGCCGCTGTTCCCAGTCGCGGTGAACACCACAGGGCTGCCCGGCAGGCCGGCCGCAACCGCTCTCAGCGTGTTGGGGCCGGCCACGGGTCCCAACGTCCAGGCGCCGCTCGTGGCATTGCCCTGAGCATCGGTGGTCGCGGAGGGATTGGCCGTTGTGCCATTACCCGACGTCACGGTAAAGGTCACCAGCACGCCGGACACGACGTTACCGCTGGCGTCGGTGACCGTGACGACGGGGTCGATGGGTACCGCGTTCCCTGCCGAGGCTGACTGGTTGTCGCCTGCCGTCTTGCTGATCTGCGACGCCTGCCCCGCGGTGAGCGGAAACGCGGTCGACGTCACCGGCTGGAGGCCCGGCGCGGCAAAGGTGAGAGTCCGCGGCCCCGCCTGTCCTGTGATCATCAGGTTGACGAAAGCCGCCGTGCCCGACGCCGTCGTGGCGGTCGGCGTTCCACCCAGCGTGCCGCCACCCGAATTGATCCCTGCGGTCACCACGATTCCCGACTGCGACACCGGGTTGCCGACGGAATCCTCCAACCCGATCGAGGGTTGCGGGTTGAACACGAACCCGCTCCGCGCGGTGGACGGTTGGGCCGCCACCGCGAGGCGGAACGCGGCGCCAGCCGAGAGTTGAATCGTCCCGCTGTTGACCGGCGCCAGGCCCGTCGCGCTGAAGCGCAGTACCCGGGGACCGGCCAGCCCGATCAGCGTGAGACTGGAAAACGTGGCGCGGCCGGATCCATTGGTGATCGCCGTGAGGCTGCCGGCCAGCGAGCCACCACCGTTCACGATCGATGCGGTCACCACGACGTTGGCCTGGGCCACGGAATTGCCGTGCGAGTCCTCGAGGTCCACGACCGGTTGAACGGTGAACGGGATCCCGCTCTGCCCGGTAGCCGGCGCGGCGAACAGGGCTAGCTGGGCCGCCTGGCCCGCGAGGCCGGTTGCCGCGAAGTTGGCCTGGAATCCGGCCGAGGTCGCGCGGGCGGTATTACCGCCCACGGTTCCTCCCAGTGTCCAGCTCGCAGCCAGTCGCCCGTTTCCGTCGGTCACTGCGGCCGCCGGGCCGAAGGTTCCGCCGCCCGAGAGCGCTGCCCAGGTCACGGGCACGCCGGGTACGCCGTGACCATTGGCATCCTCGAGGCGCACCACCAGCGATTCAGCCAGCGCGGTTCCCGCGACCCCGGTCTGCCCGTCTCCCGACAGTTTCACCAGCACGCTCGGCGGACCGATGATGCTGCTCCCGGTCGCGCTGAATACCGCGGGGCTTCCCTGCAGGCCGGATGCGACGGCGCTCAACGTATTGCTGCCCGCCACCGACCCCAGTGTCCAGGCGCCGCTGCTGGCATTGCCCAGCAGGTCGGTGGTCGCCGAAGCATTTGCCGCGTGCCCGCCGCCCGAGGTCACCGTGAACGTCACCGTCACGCCGGGGACGCCGTTTCCACTCGCGTCGGTGACGGTCACGACAGGATCGATGGGCACCGTGGTTCCCACCGCGGTCAGCTGGTTGTCGCCTGCCGTCTTGCTCAACAACACGGGAGGACCGGCCGTGACCGTGATCGGGCCCGATCCGATGCCGGTCAATCCGGAAGCCGAGAACTGAAGGACTTTGGGGCCGGTTGGCCCGCTGATGGCCAGGTTCGTAAAGCGCACGACGCCCGCCGCGTCACTGGGGACCGTGGTGGTTCCCGTCAGCCCGCCACCGCCCGAAGCAATTGTCGCCGTGACCAGGACACCACTCTGCTGCACCGGGTTGCCGCTGGCGTCGCGCAGCTCGAGCACCGGCTGCTGGGTCAGCAACATTCCGCTCCGCGCGGTCCCCGGTGGTGCGGTCAGGATCGCCAGGGCCCTGGACTGCCCGGCCAGGAGTTGCACGTCGGAGCTGATCGTGGGGAGGCTGGGACCGGCGAAGGCCAGGGTGTAGGTCCCGACCGGTCCCTGGATGCTGAGATCGGTGAAGTGGGCTACTCCATTCACATCGATGGGAACCGTGGGGTCACCCTGCAGGGTGCCGCTTCCCGGCAGCAGGGTCGCGGTGACCGTCACCCCGCTGCCAATCACCGCATTGCCGTACTGGTCGCTGACCTGGATCCCGGGCGGCGGCGAGAACGGCACCGCTGCCTGGGCGGAGGTAGGGAGCGGGGTCAGCGCGATGAGTTGGGTGGGAGCGTCCGGAGTGCCGGTGGCGGTGAGGAAGGCGGGATGCCGCTCCAGCCCGGTGGCGACCACTTTGACCGTGTTGGCGCCCGCGGTGGTACCCAGGGTCCAGCCGGCCAGCGTGGCGATGCCATCAACGCCGGTCGTCATGGTGTTGCCGATGATGCTGCCGCCGCCGGTGGCCACGCTGAAGGTGACGATCACGTTGGCGACCGGCTCGCCGACTTCATTTCTGATGAGCAGTGAAGGCGGGATAGCGATCGGCGTTCCAACCGTCGCGGATTGCCCATCTCCCTGGAACGCCTCGATGGTGACGGGGCCGTAGTCCGGTCCGGTCTTGAGGTCTGCCTTGCAACTCAGGCCAATCGCCAGGATCACCGCGATCGCGGCTGACCTGGCTGCGTGCCTGCCCGAGAGAAAAGTGACCCGCCGCTCGTCCATACCTGGAGTGAACCCTTGGTTTTCAAACGCAACGCTGGCGCAACCGGGGCGAACGAGACTCGGCTGGCTCAGCCGTTCGCGACCCACTCCGGTTTCGTATAAGATTGTCGGGGACCCGAAACATGGTGGGGCGGCCGAATAGCGCAACCCGTGGCGCCCAAACCACATAGCAGGTGCAGGGAGTGCGGCGCCGGACCCGCAGGACAATGACGTTAAGCCCACCAAATCGACGTGGAGGCGCGACAATGCAACGATTCCTGGGGCTTCCCCTGCTCCTGCTGGCGGGGTGCGGAAGCAGCGACTCGGATTCCAGCTCCATCCCTCCCGCGGCGGCCTCGCTCCAGTCCTATGAGAAAGCGGGCGTTACCCTGATCGTCCCCCGGCTCGCCCGGTTCGAGGGACGGCTGCCCTTCCTGTTGAACCCGGGATCCGCGGGTGCCAATGGGCTGGTATTTCAGCCCGATGCTTCGCCGGGCGCTCCACCCAATGCCTACCTCTTCACGGTTCCGCTCGACGGCAATGGTGACGGCATCGACGAAACCACCCTGGATGGCTCGGCTGCCTTCAATGGCGATCCCGCCGCCGCAGGCATCGGGTTCGGGGGCCACCTCGATTTCACCATCGTGACGGTTGGCGGCCTGGGGAATTTCGCCGGGAACATGGACTTCACCATCGTGGCTCAGGGCAGCCGGGAAATCTCCGGTTCCGGCACCTTTACGGAGGGACTCACCGGTAACGTGACGACCCTGACCGTGGACCCCGTCCACCCGATGACGATGCAGGCGGCCCATGGCGGGTCGAGCTCGGTTGCCAACGCCTGCTACTACAGCCTCGACGGCAATGCCCAGCTCGACGTCGCGGGCTCGGCGGGGACTCTGTCGTCGACCTGGGGCTTTCAATCCACCAGGTCCACCGCGGCGGTGACTGGCGTCGAGTTCACGGACAACAGCGGCCACGTGACTCCGCTCCCCAACTCCAATGTGACCATCCCCTGCGGGGCTAACGGGAGCATCAACGACTGGGCCGGCGTGTTCCTGCAGAACTGGGCCTGTCTTCCCATCGAGTTCGGGCAGGCGACCTTGACCCTCGCCAAATCGGGCAACAACAAGATCAGCATTTCCGATGAGGATCCCCCGGCCTCGGGAGACGTGGCCACCTACGAAGCCAGTGTGGTCTCGGCCAACCCGCACGCGGTCCGGGGCTTCTTCATCGGGGGCGACCCCGGCTTCACGTACCGCGAGGATTTCAGCTGGACTCTTTCGTCCAGCGGCGACGACTTCTCCCAGATCTCGTTCTACACCTATCTGGAAGGTCCCAACCAGGGGCATGGTGGAATCTGCGGGGGCGTTGCGCGGCGCCAACCCTAGGTATCTTTACGACTCGGTCCTGAGTGACAGGTCCGATTCGACTAAGGAGATTACCATGAGGCTATTACCCCTGTTGCTCGGTTCGGCCCTGCTGATTCCGGTGGCCAGCGCCACTGCCCAGGTAGCCCCGGCCACAAGCGAGCAAATGATCCAGCGGGAAAGGATCATGTGGCAGTATGTAAAGGACCACAACCTGGTCCCCTTCCGGGCGGCAGTGGACTCGACTATGTACACATCCATCTCTCGTTACGGGGTGCACGGCATGCCGCTGGATGCCACCCGATACGAGTGGACCAACCTCGATCGCTATGAGCTGAGCGATTTCGAGGCGCGGGGAGATTCCGTGACCGTGCTGCTTACGTACAAGGCCGAGCTCACGGGCACCAGC
>DASYPP010000020.1:0-15808 GCA_036006525.1 Gemmatimonadales bacterium | reverse complement strand
GTCGAGCTTTCCGCGCTGGTCGAGAAACCCGCGAACAGATCCACGGTATTCTCCCCGCTCCAATTGCGTCCCACCTTTCCTTCCACGTGTCCCTTTACCTGCGCGCTGCCGCTGGTCCCGACCTGCTGGATCCCCAGCCCGCCGCTCAGGCGACCGTGCCAAGGTGCCCTGGTAAAGCCGTAGGCGCCCCGGCCTTCAAACACCAGCAGCCGGTTGGGGGAGAAGTAACCGACCCCGGGGAAATCATATCCCATGATCCGGGTGAAGAGACCGGCGGTGAGGTTCGGCCGGAGGGTCTTGGTGAGCGCGAGAACGCCCGAATTGCGGAAGTTGCTGTCGCTCAGCCACGCGTGGCCGGCACCGGCGCCCAGCTGGAGACCGGGCTTGAGCTTGATATCCAACCCGACATCCAGCGCGTCCAGGTCGAGGTGTCGCGCCATGAGCAGCGCGGTTTCGTCGAACGGGGCGTGGGAGTAGGAGATGTTCGCGCCGGCTGAGCGGTTGATGCGCCAGGCGGCCGCCGCGCGGTAGGTGCCGGCGGTGCGATTGGGCGCGCCACCGGGGAACAACTGCCGGATACCCAGCGCGGCGGTCAGGTACCAGTCGGAGATACCGAGGATCACGCCGGCCTCGGCTCCCAGCCTGGTCGATTTCCGGATGGGATCGGTCGCCTCGAGGGCGCCGGCCGAGCCGAACCCTCGCAGTCCATCGGCGAGCAACAGCGACGCGGCGATGGTCTGCCACCAGTTGGTATTGTGGTCGGAGTCGTGGCTCCAGCCCAGGGTGAGCTCCGGCTCGGGGCGGCGGGCACCGGAGACGCTGTTGGCGAGGCCCCAGGCGGTCTTGTTGGCCGGATCCAGCCTGGTTGCGCGCGCCGATTGCTGGCGCGCGAGGTCCAGCTTGTCCTGCCAGAGGTAGACCTGTCCCAGCCCCAGCACCGCCTGGATGTTGTCGTCATGGTGGGCAAGGATCGCGAGGTACGCATCGACCGCCGCATCCAGATCGCCCTGCCAGGCCAGGAGCTGGGCCCGGCCGACCGCCGCCTCCTGGTTGTCCGGATCGCGCGCCAGGACCTCGCGGTATACGGAGTCGGCCAGGTCATAGCGCTCGGCCCAGCCAAGGACCTGGGCTTCGGTCAGCTGAATTCCGGGATCCCCGGGGTCCGCCTGGTGGGCGCGACGGATGAGTACCAGCGCGGAATCGAGCTTGCCATCCCACGACAGGAGGATGCCGAGCCGGTAGTTGGCGCGGGCCGAGCCGGGATCGGCCTGGAGAACTCTTTCGTAGTTGATGCGCGCGGTCACGAAATCGCCGGCGGACCAGGCGGAATCGGCTTCGGCTTGCTGCCCGCGCGCCACGGCGGCCCTGCCGAGGGTCGCGAGGGAGATCAGCAGCGCGGTGCGGAGTCCTCGGCTCATGGCATCGCCGCCCAGGTTCGGCGCATGGTGTCGTAGGCCGGCTTGAGTCGCTCGTGGTAAACGGGCGTGGTCCAGGTATTCCAGGTCCAACTGGCAAATCCATCGCGTTTCCAGGTGCCATCGGTGTCCAGTTGCGGCAGGGCGAAAAGAGTCTGTGCCGCATGAACCAGGACACCAACATGCCACCCGCCTGCGTGAGCGGTTCCGAAGCCCTGACCCGCTTCGGCTTCATACAGCAGGGTCGCGGTGGACGGATCGGTCACGTTGAGCAGCATCCAGGGTAGCCTGATTTCCAGAAGTCCCGCCGCCGAATCATAGTACCAGTCGGACAGGGTCGATTGCGTCTCGGTGCCGTAGTGGAGGCGGCCCCGGTTGTATCCGCGGGCTGGGAAGAATTGCCCGTTGCGGGCATACCGCGCGCGGTTGACCGTCACATACAGGGAATCAAAGATCCCGTCGGCGCGGTCCTGGATGGTGACCGGGCGATGATAGAAATGTCGCAGATCATCACCGCTCGAATCAGGGGCAGCTCCGTAGGGGTTGTATTCGGGGACCACGCGGAGCTGGGCGGCCTCCGGTCCGAAGATTTCCATCAGGAACTCAAATCCGATCTCGGATGTCGGGCCCCTCGGGATGCGATGTTGTCCGACTCCCTCATGATAGGTGTCAAAGGCGACCTGGACCGAACCCCACGTCCACGGGACTCCCTTGCCCCCGAGTCCAGGAAAAGAGACTGCAAGGTAGACGTAGGACTCGTCGTTCTGGATGGTCATGACGCCGGGCTGACCGGCCACGGGCTGGGCATTCTTCTCCAGGACCGTGCCGCTCGTCCATCGCACGGGATCGCCGCCCAGGATCGGAGTCTTTCCAGCCGATCCGGCATACATCCCCCGAATCCCGTAATTCTGCTCCGCGTCCATCATGTTGTGCCACTGGCGGGTGTTCTCCGGCGGTATCTCCAGGTCCGCCACCACCCAGTTCTTCTTGAACCACTCGTCGATCCAGGCGAACAGGATACCGCCGGCCGCGCCGCTTTCGCGGATCTCCCGGGTAAGGCGGCCATCGATCCTGGCCATGGCGGCCTCGTCGTGGCCACCGTGATCCCACCCCTGGGGCTGGAGGTGCGCATTGCCCCGGCTCGACGGCACCCCGTACTCGGCGATTACCACCGGGATATCACGGTGGTATCGCTTCAAGGCGGAGAGATACCCAAAATAGTTGGAGCGTCCCAGGCTCGACCGGGCCTGGCTGTAGGCCGGGTCGTAGAGCATGAAGTCGGGATAATAGGGATAGGCATGGTAGCTGGCGAACCAGCCGGCCGGATTGGCGGCGGTCGGACGGATCAGATTGGCATCGAGCCCGATCGCATCGTTGTCATATTCGTGGCTGAGGTTGGCGGGTCGATGCAGCCTTTCCCGTATCGCGATCTCTTCTTCAGTGGTGGCTTCGGTAGGATGGGTCAGCGGGTCCAGCGTTGGCCAGTTGGTGTACGCGATCGGCCGGAGCGTGTTGAAGCGGCGCACTTCGTGGTCGAGGAGGGAATCGCACTGCTCCGCCAGCCAGCGGTCCATGGCCGGCGCGCGCTCCGCGCTGAGCCAGGTGCCGCGGTAAGCGGCCAATCCGGGATGCGCCCGGTCGTAGCTGACGACGGAGTAGGGCTCCCACTCGCGCCCGATGATATAGGCCAGAGTCCAGCGGGAGACATCGGCATCGTACCGGCCGCCCGCGTGGCCGGGCCGGACCGGAATGTCGGCGGAGCCATGCACCAGGTCCACCACCCGGTGCATCTCCATCCGGAACTCGGTCTTCCATGCCGGGTCGTCGAAGTCATCCCGGGGCGGAAGTTCGGTCCAGATTCCATGGATCAGCCGGAGGGGTCGGGTCGGATGGCCCAGGTTCCAGGCCCGGAGTGCGCGATAGAAGGGCGGGGGCAGGATGGTGTAGAGCCGGACCGCATTCGCGTTCATCCCCGCGATCTGCCGCAACCATCCCGCGTAGGTCGCCGAATCGGGCGGGAACTCGGAAGGGAATTTTCCCGGGAGCGCCGCACCGATGTTGATGCCCTTGATATAGAAGGGGACCCAATCGCGGCCGCGGGGAATCTCGAACCGGCTGCCCCGGGTCCGGGCTGCCACGTTGAGCCGCCGGGGCCGGGCCGGGGTGACTAGGGGTTGGCGATCCCAATCGGGAGCGAGCCGGTCGAGCACCTGGCGGGGTCCCGGATCATCGGGATTGATTCGCGCCGCCTGCCGGGCTGCGCTGACGGCCGTCGTCGTATCGTGCAGCCGCTCGGCCGCAAGAGCCAGCCCGTTCCAGCCATCGGCATTGTTGCTGTCGGCCCGGGTTACGATCCGGAAGAGGGAGTCCGAACGGTTCAGCCGGCCAAGCCGTAACGCGGTGTAGCCGAGCCCGGTCTTGGCGTCGAGATTGCGGGCGCATTGACCGTCCGCGGCGGTGAAATGCCGCTCTGCCGCGGGAATGGAATCCGCCCGGTACGCTCGCCACCCGGCGGCGACCTCTTCCCCCGCGCTAGGGGGGCAGGTTTGCTGGGCGACCAGCGCCGCCGGGCCCTGGAAGAGGAAGGCCAGGGTTGCCGAAAGCAGGACGCGGGGGAGGAAACCTGGAGTTCGGTGCGACATTCGGTCTAAAGCTAAACCGGGATTACTTTACCCGGGCGCACGCACGCAATGCGCCCCTACATCAACGTCATGATCGCAACCATGTCTGACTCAACCGCTCAACTTGGCCGCGCCCTGATCGACACCTTCGGCCAGGGCTGGACCCGCACCCAGGTCGACATCCTGCTGTCGGTTTTTGCGCCCGACGCGCGTTTCATCGAAACTCCCTTTGCCCAGCCGCTGGTCGGGGTCGAGGCGATCCGGGAGTACTGGCGGGAGATCCCCTACTACCAGTCGGAGATCACCTTCACCAGCGGTGAGATCTACGTGGTGGGTCCCTGGTTTTCGACGGAATTCAAATGCACGTTCCGGCGGCGGCGGACCGGCGAGTGGGTGGATGCGCGGGGTGCGATCTTCTGCGAGACGGCAGGTGACAAGATCACCGAGATGCGGATGTACTGGCACCGCTGGGGAGACAAAGCATGATTTAGTGATTTAAGGATTTAGGGATTTAGTGATTGAAGCAAATCACCAAATCACCAAATCACCAAATCACCAAATCACTAAATCACTAAATCACTAAAATCCCTAAATCTTCTTCCTGCGGGCATAGTCCAATCCCCACTCCAGCATCTCCGAACTCCTGAGTCCCACCCGCATTGCCTGGTTGATCGCGTCTTCCTCCTCCATCTTCTCGTCCAGGATGAAGTACGGAATCAGGGCCGCGGCGACCCGGTTGCCGCTGCCACAATGGAAGAAGACCGTCTTGTCCCCCGCCTTGCGCAGGACTTCGAGGATCGACTCGATCGTCTGGTCGTTGAGGGTACCGGCGGTCACCGGGACGTTGGCGTACTCCATGCCCAGCTCGCGGACCAGGGCAGGCTCGTCCAGGGGGCGTGGCTCCATGGGATCGCGCAGGTCGAGCACGATCGAGCCGCCGGCCTCCTTCAGGGCCTTCAACTGCTCGGTATTGGGCTGGCCGCCGCTGATGACGTGGGGGAGCACCTGGCAGGCATTGGCCACGCCGGAGACGGCTTCAAAGGGGTTCATGCAACAAACTTCTCACCAATCCCCCAATCCCTCAATCCCCCGTTTTCGGGCGCACACAGTGCGCCCCTGCGATTAATATTGGTCATGCTCCGGATCGCCATCGCCCAGATGCGCCCAGACAAGGGGGCGTATCGGGAGAACCTGCACCGACTTGGCGCGCTGTTTCGCGAACTCGGCGCCTGGAAGGAACCGCCCGAGCTGGTGATCGGGCCGGAGTCCGCCCTGACCGGGTATTTCCTGGAAGGCGGCGTCCGGGAACTCGCCCTATCCGCCGAACAGTTCTATGAAGACCTCGCTGGGCAACATGCCGGGTCCGGCGCCCCGCCGCTCGACGTCGCGATCGGTTTCTACGAAGTGCACCGCAACCAGCTCTATAACTCCGCGCTCTACGCCTCGCTGGGTGGCACTGATGCCGGCATCCGCCACGTCCACCGCAAGGTCTTTCTCCCCACCTACGGAGTGTTCGACGAGGAACGCTTCGTGGAGCCGGGCCGAGGCGTCGAGGCGTTCGACACCCGGTGGGGCCGGGCCGCGATCCTGATCTGCGAAGACGTCTGGCACTCGCTCACCCCGACGATCGCCGCCCTGGGTGGCGCCCAGCTCATCATCGTACCCAGCGCGACTCCAGCCCGCGGCCTGGCCCCGGTGGACAGCAACCGGCGGCCGGCCAATCTCGACCGCTGGGAGCGGCTGGCCCGGAGCACCGCCGAGGAGCATGGCGTGTATGTCGTGGTCGCCCAACTGGTCGGGTTCGAGGGCGGGAAAGCCTTTGCCGGTGGTTCCCTGCTCGCCGGTCCGCGCGGGGAGCTGATGGCGGAAGGACCGCTCTTCGAGCCGGCCGTAATCGCCGCCACGCTCGATTTCGACGAGATCACCCGAGCCCGCGCCGACCAGCCGCTCTTGTCCGACCTGGAGGCACGGCTCCCCCACCTGCTGGAGAGCTGGACCGGGGCCGGGGCAGGCAACGGAAAGCGGGAGACCAGGCCGGACCGGCCGCGGGCCCGGGCCAATCGCAGCCCGATCACCCCGGTGATGGCGGAGAATCCGCTCGCGATTGACGGTGAATTGACCCGCCAGTGGCTGGTCGAATTCCTGAAGGACGAAGTCCTCCGGCGCCGCGGCTTCAGCGACGTCGTGATCGGTCTCTCCGGCGGAGTGGACAGCTCGGTGGTGGCACATCTCGCGGCCGAGGCCCTGGGACCGGAGCACGTGACCGCGGTGCGGATGCCCTACCGCACCTCCAGCCCGGAGAGCCTGGAGCACGCGCAGCTGGTGATCGATCAGCTCGGCATTCACTCCCGGACGGTGGATGTCTCGGCGGCAGTAGACGGCATGGCCGCCGCGACCGGCGGCAGCGCAAGCCCCGGCCGCCTGGGCAACATGATGGCGCGCTCCCGGATGATCGCACTGTTCGATCTCTCGGCCCAGCTCAAGGCGATTCCGCTGGGGACCGGCAACAAGACCGAGCGGTTGTTCGGCTACTTCACCTGGCACGCCGACGATGCGCCGCCGGTGAACCCGATCGGTGATCTCTTCAAGACCCAGGTCTGGGCGCTGGCCCGCCACCTCGGCGTCCCCGATGTCATCGTCAGCAAGCCGGCCAGCGCCGACCTGATCAAGGGCCAGACCGACGAAGGTGACTTCGGCATCTCCTATCCCCGGGCGGATCTCATCCTGCACTGGCTGCTGCTGGGCTATCGGCCGGAAGAGATCCAGGCGGCCGGCTACACCGCGGACGAAGTGCGGCTGGTGCAGTCGCGGCTGGAATCCACGCATTGGAAGCGGCGGCTGCCCACCGTCGCCATGGTCAGCCAGACCGCGATAGGGGAGTATTACCTTCGTCCGGTGGACTATTAAGCGCCCGAAGGGCGCAGGAATGCTTAGCCGGGGGCGAAAGCCCCCGGATAGAAGCATCTCGAACGTTATCCACCGTGCCGCAGGCACGGCCAATATGATTCGCGATCCGTTTCCGGGGGCTCTCGCCCCCGGCTAACAATCCGGCGCCGCTTCACGGCGCCGTGTCCGGGTCCGCTTACTGCTAACCGCTTACGGATAATGACCGTTGAGTCCCGCCCGATGTCGTATTCCAAGGCGAATCTGACGACGCTGGTGATGCCCCACATGCAGAACCTGCTGGGCGACCTGTTCGGCGGGCACCTCCTGGCCATGGTGGACCAGGCGGCCGCGGTCGCGGCGATCCGGCACGCGGGGGGCCCGGCGGTCACCGCGAGCATTGACCGGGTGGATTTCAAAGAACGCATCCCGGTGGGCGCGTTGGTGGACTGCATGGCCGCGGTGGAGTGCGTGGGCCGGAGCAGCATGTTCGTGACGGTCGAGGTGTATGCGGAGCGGATCTCGACCGGCGAGCGGAAGCATACTCACACGGCCCACGTCATCTTCGTCGCCATCGACGAAGGCGGGAAGCCCAAGAAGGTCCCCCGGCTTATCGCGGAGAGCCCGGAAGAGAAGGCGCGTTTCGAGCGGGCCGGCCAGCTGATGGAACGGGCCCGGGCCCGCCCATGAAGGAAGCGGCGGCGGGGTGAAGGCGGAACGGCTGGCGGTGGTGTTCGGGGGCGGCGGCGTCAAGGCCGCGGCCCATGCCGGCGCGTGGCGCGCGATCCTGGAGGCCGGGCTCACGCCCCGCCACCTCTTCGGCACCTCGATGGGTGCGGTCATCGCCGCCTGCTTCGCGGCCGGGCTCACCTTCGAGGACCTGGTGGCCCGGATGGCCACGGTGACCCAGGACGCGGTGGCCCATCCCCGCAAGCTGATCGCGGTGCGCGGCCTTACGCTTCCTTCGCTCTTCGATCCGGCGCCGCTCCGGGCCACGATCGCCCGCCTGGTGCCGGCAACCAGTTTCTCCGAGCTGAAGCTTCCGATTACCGTCACCGCCGTGGACATCGATACCGGCGCCCTGCAGCTCTTCGGAACCGGCGGGCGCGACGTCCCGCTGGTGGACGCGCTGCTCGCCTCCTGCTCTCTGCCGGTCTTCTATCCTCCGGTTGAAATCGACGGTCACCGCCTGGTGGACGGCGGGCTCCGCGCGGTGCTGCCGCTGGAGCCCGCGGCATCGATCAATGCCGACCTGGTGATCGCGGTAGATACCGGGCCCGGGTTCGACGAGGTCAGGGCGCCGGGCGGTGCCATGCCGCCTTTGCTCTCCGCGCACAATGACGCGACCGGCATTCTCATGGCGACCAACAGCCTGCAGGACCTCGCCCTGTGGCGCGCGACGCCGGGCCGGCCCCGGCTCATCTATGTCCGGCCCCGGGTGGACCGGAACGTCACGTTCCGGGTGGACCTGGCCGGGAAGTATGCGGAGGAAGGGTACCGGGCGACGAAGGAAAAGCTTGCGGAGAGCACCGAGAAAAGCGTATAACACAGAGAACAGCGTATAAGGTGTAAGGTATAAGGTACCAGACGGCGGGAAGCTGCGGATGCACTCCTTATACATTATACCTTCTACCTTAAACGCTTTTCCGGGTGCCACACTCACCATTTCTCGAGAAGTTATGCGGGCTTCGGAAGTCATGGTCGCCAATCCGATTGTTGCCGTCGCCGGGGCGCGGGCCAGCGAGGTCGCGATCCTGTTTCGGGACCGGAACGTGTCGGTGCTCCCGGTGGTGAACGACCACCGCACCCGGCGCTTCCTGGGCACCCTGAGCGACCGCGATATCGTCACCCGCTGTCTCGCGGACGGCGGGGATCCGCTGCAGACCCGGGCCGACCAACTAATGCGGACCCAGTCGGCCGTGGTGGGGCCGGACCAGGAGCTGGAGGGTTTCGAGCTGCGGATGGACACCGAGCCCAACGAGTCGCATCTTCGGGCCACCATTACCGTGGTGGATGCCGCCGGCTGCGTCATCGGGTTCATCAGCCACCCGGAGCAGGTGCCGGGGATCCGGATCGTCAAGGGTTGAGCATGCCGGACTTCAAGCTGTTTACCATCGAGGAAGCCGAGAACACGCTGCCGCTGGTGCGCCGCATCGTGGGGGACCTGCTGGACGAGTATCCCCGCTGGCGCGCGGCGGTCACTCACTACGAGCTGCTGAGCGGCGGCGCCCGCGCCGATTGGGGCGAGACCCCGGAGCTGCTGGCCGCGCGCACCGAGGTCACCAGGCTGGCCGAGCGGATCAACGATTTCCTGAACGAGCTCGCCGGGCTCGGTTGCGTCTTCAAAGGGTTTGACGCGGGGCTGGTGGACTTCTACGCGGTGCGGGACGACCGGCTGGTGTTTCTCTGCTGGCGCTTCGGGGAGGACACGATTCGCTACTGGCACGACGTCGACTCGGGCTTTTCGGGCCGCCAACCGCTCGACCCGGCGTTTTTTGCGGGGACGACTCCATGACCAGGCTGATGCTGTTTCTTCATTTCCTCGGCTTCAGTTTCTGGCTGGGCGGCTCCTTCGCGATGATGATGGTAAGCATCGTCGCACGGAAGGAGGACCGCGGCGTGCTCCGGACCGTGGCCCGGATCCAGGCGATGATCGCGCGAGGGGTGGTGGGGCCCGGTGCCGCCATCGCCGTGGTGACCGGGCTGATCCTCACGTTCCGCAACTACGTCCCCGAGACGCCGCCCAGCATGTGGCTCATGGTGATGCAGGGGACCGGGATTCTCGCCGGCCTTCTGACCTTCGTGCTGGCCTTGCCTGCCGTCGCTCAGCTCACCCGGATCGATCCGATGGGCGAGCACGCGGCGTACTTCGACCGGCTGCGGCAGCGGGCGCGGATGGTGGGGATGGCGAGCTCGCTGCTGGCCGTGCTGGCCCTGGTGGCGGGCGCCATGTTGAGGTAACCAAGGCGGTAAGGCGGTAGGAAACAGCCCAGGGCTGTCATCCCGAGGGATCTTCCTGGACTCCGAGAAAGATCCCTCCTTGCCCTCAAGATGACAGCCGAGAAACTTACCGCCTTACCGCCTTACCGCCCTACATACTCCGCTGACTGGACACACCCCGCACCGCGCCACCCGCGCCGTACACACCAGGGCTCCCAATTCCATGATCGCCTGATTGAAGGCCCACGCGCTCTTGCCGCGGCGGGGCACCAGCGCGGCTGCCATGGCCCAGATCCTCCGCTCCCCGGGTATTCCCCGGGGCGGGAAGAAGACCCGGCGGATGACTCGCGACACGTTGGTATCCACCGCCGGCTCCGGCTGCTCGAAGGCGAACGAGGCGATGGCCCCGGCGGTGTAGCGGCCGATGCCGGGCAGCCGGCGCAGCGTCTCGGTCGAGTGCGGGACCTTTCCTTCCATGTCTTCCACCACGGTGACCGCGAAGCGGTGCAGGTTCGCGGCGCGGCGATAGTAGCCGAGCCCGTCCCACGATTCCCGCACCTGGGCGGGACTGGCGGCCGCGAGATGGCCGAGGGTGGGATAGCGGGCCAGAAAACCGGGATAATACTGCTCGACCCGCGACACCTGGGTCTGCTGCAGCATGATCTCGGAGACCAGGACGTGATAGGGATCACGGGTTTTTCGCCACGGCAGGTCGCGGCCGTGCCGGCGAAACCAGCGCAGCAGCCGCTGCCGGAAGATTCGGATCGTCTCCGCCCCGGGGGCAGGGCGGAGAGGGATGGACTTTGGGGGCATGGGCGACCAAGATACACCGCGACTGGAGGTTCGGCATCATGGCTTCAGCGGTCAACGCGTTCCCACGTCTCGTCGGCAAGGCCAGCATCTCGGCAGCCAGCCATGTCGGCCGGCTCACCCTGATGCTGGTCGAGCTGCTGCGCGGACTGACCGAGGTCAAGATCTGGTTTCCCCGCGCGCTGACGGAAGCATGGAACATCGGAGTCGGCAGCCTGTTCATCGTGCTGCTGGTGTCGGCCTTCGCCGGCGGGGTGACCGCGCTCCAGGCGGGCTACCAGTTCACCGGAACCATCCCGGTGTATTTCCTGGGCAGCGTGATCGTCGAGTCCATCGTGCTCGAGCTGGGCCCGGTGCTGACCGCGATGATCCTGGCCGGCCGCATCGGGGCCCGCTACGCGGCGGAGCTGGGGACCATGCGGGTGACCGAACAGATCGACGCGCTGGAGAGCCTGGGGCGGAACCCCGCCTCGCACCTGCTGATTCCCCGGGTCGTCGCCGGGTTCGTCATGATCCCGGCCCTGGTCATCTTCGCCAACATCGTCGGCATCATCGCCGGGTGGAAAGCCGCCCAGCTGGTGCTGCCGCTCACCAACCAGGATTTCTATTACGGTGCGCGCGTCTTCTGGCGGCCGTTCGACGCCTACTACTCGCTGATCAAGGCGTTCTTCTTCGCCGGTTCCATCACCATCATCTCCTGCTACATGGGCTTCAATACCCAGCAGGGTGCCGAGGGCGTGGGCAAGGCCACGACAGGCGCGGTGGTGTCGAGCTCGGTGCTGATCCTGCTATTGGATGTGTTACTCGCGAAGATTCTATTGAACTGAGGCGGTAATAGGCGGTAATAGGCGGTAGAAGGCGGTAAAAGGCCGCGGATTCCTTCTTCGGGGCGACTGCGATTGAGAATTCCAATAGTTGATGGAGACAGTTCCATCATGGACGGTAGGGGCGCGATAGATTACCGCCCATTACCGCCCATTACCGCCTATTCCCGCCCGTGATCAAGCTAACCGACGTCTCCAAGCGCTTCGGCCACCAGGTCATCCTGGACGGGGTGAACTTCACCGTGCAGGATGGTGAGACGGTGGCGCTGCTGGGGCCGTCGGGCACCGGCAAGAGCGTGTTGCTCAAGCATATCATCGGGCTCATCCGCCCCGATCGCGGCACCGTCGAGGTGGACGGCAAGCTGGTGGGGAAGCTCAAGCGCAAGGAACTGGCCGAGCTGCGGTCCGGCATCGGGTACGTCTTTCAGAACGGCGCGCTGTTCGACTCCATGGACGTGTTCGAGAACATCCGGCTCGGCCTGAGCGACGAAAAGCAGTTCAACGACCCCGAGCTGGCCGAGACCCGGGTGCTGGAATGCCTTCGCCTGGTCAACCTGCCGGCCGAGACCAAGAAGAAGTTTCCGGCCCAGCTCTCCGGCGGCATGCGCAAGCGGGTCGGCATCGCGCGGGCCATCGCCGGCAAGCCCAAGTACCTGTTGTATGACGAGCCGACGTCGGGACTGGACCCGGTCAACTCGGACGTGATCGACGAGCTGGTCAAGCGGCTCGCCAGCGAGCTCGGGGTCACCAGCATCATGGTGACCCACGACGTCCGCGGCGCCTTCCGGGTCGCGGACCGGCTGGCGCTGCTCACCGGCGGCAAGATCGTGCAGCAGGGCACTCCGCAGGAATTCCTTGCCTCGACGGATCCGAAAGTGAAGGAATTCCTCGAGCGCGATTTCGAAAACGCTACCTTCGCAGCCTGAGGATCATGGACCTCAACTACAAGCAGCAGGTTACCGTGGGCGCGCTGGTCATCGGCGCCGTCGCCGTCTTCATTGCGGGCACCCTGTGGCTCAGCGGGAAGAAGATCGGCGGGCAGGGCGACCTGACCACGATCGAGTTTCCCCAGGTGGGCAACCTGAAGGAGGGTAGCCCGGTGTTCATCTCGGGGGTGAACAAGGGAAAGGTGGCCCAGATCCGGCTGCTCGAGCCCGGCAAGGTCCACGTCATGGTGAGCCTGGCCAAGGACGTCACCGCGCGAAGTGACGCGAGCGCCAAGATCATCTCGATCAGCGCGCTGGGGGAGGCCGCCGTGGACTTCAATCCCGGCAGCTCGGCCACCCCGCTGGCTCGAACCGGAGTCATCCAGGGCACCACCGCACCGGCCATCTCCGACCGGCTGGCGTCCCTGGGCGACCGGGCCGATTCGGTGCTGCTGGGTGCCCAGGAACTGGTGGGCCGGCGGACCGCGGACGACCTCCACACCACGATGCTCGCCATGCAGCGGATGCTGAATACGATTTCCGAACGACTGCCGGCTCCCACCGAGGAAGCGACCCGGACCATGGCGGTGATGCGCCGGCTGAGCGAGCGGCTGGATTCCACGCTGGCGAATCCCGGGCTGAGCGCGGGCCTCACCAACCTGGATTCGGTGACCGGCAACCTGTCCAGGATGACGTCGCAGCTGAGTCATACCAGCGCCACCCTCGATACCCTGCTGGGCAACATCAACAGCGGCCGGGGGACCCTCGGCAAGTTCGCCGCTGACTCGGGCCTCTACACTGACCTCCGAGCGACGCTGCAATCGATGAAGGCGTTGATCGACGATATCCAGCGGAATCCCGGCCGGATTACAGTGCAATTAAAGGTGTTCTAGCTCGAAGCGGGGAGCCAGGGGTAGATCAATTCCGATTCGACCCCTGCAACATCTCCTCGCGAAGGACGCGAAGCAGCGCGAAGACCGCGAAGAACAGCCACAACAGAAATGAACCACCCTGGTCCGTAACACCGGGGTGGTTCATTGTCTTGTCTTTCTTCGCGGCCTTCGCGCTTCTTCGCGGTCTTCGCGAGGAGCTTTTCTCTGCGACCTCTGCGGTCTCTGCCGGCTCGGCGTTCGTGCGCCTTCGCGGCTCTTTAGGTGACCGCGTTATCTTTCCCGCCCATGCACCTCACCTTTCTCGGCACCTCCGCGGCGTGCCCCACGGTTGAACGCAACACCGCCGGCCTCGCGCTCGCGCGCGAGGGGGAAACCATCATTTTCGATTGCGGGGAAGGCACCCAGCGCCAGATGATGCGCTGGGCGGTGGGCTTTTCCTTCCGCGAGATCTTCTTCACCCATTTCCACTCCGACCATTTCCTCGGCCTGATCGGCCTGGTCCGCACCATGGGCCTGATGGACCGGACCGAACCGCTGACCCTCTACGGGCCCAAGGGGGCCCAGCGGGTGCTGGGGGCCGCCCTCAACGTGGGGATCGAGCGCAACCGGTTTCCGGTCGAGATCATCGAGGTGAAACCGGGCGATGTGCTGAGCCGCGAGGAATACGAAATCCGGGTCTTCGAGACCGATCACCGGATCGACACCGTCGGTTTCGCGCTGGTCGAGCGCCTCAGGCTGGGGCGCTTCAACCCGGACAAGGCCCGCGACCTGGGGATCCCGGAGGGGCCGCTCTGGGGCCGGCTGCACCGCGGCCAGCCGATCGAGCTGCCCGATGGCCGCACGGTGAACCCAGCGGACCTGGTGGGCGAGCCGCGGCCCGGCCGTACCCTGGTGTACACCGGGGACACCCGGCCGTTCCCCGCCGTGGTCGCGGCCTCGCGCGGCGCCGACCTCCTGGTCCACGAGGCGACCTTTTCCGATTCCGAGATCGAGCGGGCCAGGGAAACCGGCCACTCCACGGCGCGGGAAGCGGCCGAGGTCGCCCGCGAGGCCGGGGTGCGGCGGTTGGTCCTGACCCACATCAGCCCCCGCTACAGCGTGGATGTTTCCGAACTGCTGCAGGAGGCGCAGGCCGTCTTTCCCGAAACCACGATTGCCCGGGACGGGTGGACTGTCGAAGTTCCGTACATCACTTTGTGATCTTGATCAACGTCCGGTTTCGCCAATCTTATAGATATCAGCACCCATTCGACGGCGGACTGATATGAGGCGAATTGCAGTACTGCTCGCGGCGCTGGCCCTCGGGTGTGGTTACGACTCGCCGGGCGGGCCTTTCATTATTGGTGGCGGTGGCAACGGAGTGACCCGGCTCCGGTTTCTGCACGCCGTCGCCGATGGCGCCAATCTCCAGCTGCTCGACGACGGGCAAACCGACATGGGGGAGATCGGGTTTGCGAGCGTCACCCCGTACATCCAGACCAGTGACTCGAGTGTCCGCCTGACCCTGAATTCGAGCCTGTCGGTAACGCCGGTGATCGATACCACCGTGACGTTGCCCGATAGCTCGCTGGTGACGGTCGTCGCCGAGGGCCCTGATTCCGCGATTGCCCTCAGGTTTGTGATTGATGGGCGAGCCTCCCCCGATACCGCGATCATCAAGGTGAGGGTGCTGCACGAGGCGCCCTCGGGCGGGTCACTCGACGTGTATATCACCGCGCCGCTCGCCGACCTGAACCTGGCGACGCCCAACGTTACCGGGGTCACGTTCGGGACCGCGACATCGTACGAGGCCCTCCCGAGCGGCAACTACCAGGTGCGACTCACCACCGCCGGCACCAAGACGGTCGTGGTCGACAGCGGATCGCTGGTGCTGAGCAACGGGGACGTGCGCACGATCGTGGCGCTCGATGCCGCGGGTGGTGGGCTGCCGCTGGGGGTGATCGTGGTGCAGGACGCCGGGACATGAGGCGGTAATGGGCGGTAATGGGCGGTAGAAGGCGGTAATCAGCAGACGGTAATAGGCGGTAATAGGCGGTAATGGGCGGTAGAAGGCGGTAGAAGTCGGTAGAAGGCGGTAATCAGCTCAGTCTGGTTACCGCTGTTTCTTACCATCCACTTACCGCCCATTACCGCCCATTACCGTCTATTACCGCCTTGCACTTGACCGTCCGTGGGCGAGATGCTAGTGTATTGACACTTGCCAATCCATTAGCACGTAGGGCTCGCACCAGACACCGGAGTCTCCATGCCTCAAGTCCCCCAGGGCCTCGGCCGCCGGGAGCGGCAGATCCTCGAAACGGTCTACCGGCTGGGCCAAGCCACCGTCGCCCAGGTGCGCACCGAGCTGCCCGACCCGCCCTCCTACTCGGCGGTGCGCGGGATGCTCAACCTGCTGGAGGAGAAGGGCCACCTTCGCCACGAGCAAGCCGGGCTGCGGTACGTCTACCTCCCGGTGGTCGAGGCCGAGCAAGCCAGCCGCTCCGCCCTCGCCCACGT
>DASYPP010000019.1:0-53465 GCA_036006525.1 Gemmatimonadales bacterium | reverse complement strand
CTCGGCGAGCTGCTCGCCGCTCCGGGGAACCGCCTGTGGCTCGACGTCAGCGACCCGGACGCCGGTGACGAGGAGCTGCTCCGCAGGACCTTTGGGTTTCATGAGCTCGCCCTGGAGGAAGTGACCAAGCCCCACGAACGGCCCCGTTGCGATGCTTACGGCGGCTATTACTTCATCGTGGTTTACGCCGCGGAGCAGACCGGCGAGGGGTTCCAGCCTCGCGAGCTCAACATGTTCTGGGGCGAGAACTACCTGGTCACCATTCACCGCCGGGCGCCGGCGGTCCTCAAGGTCCTGGGCGAAGCCCGGCGCCGCTGGGAAAGCCATGAAGGACGGCGCGACTACGGCATCGCCTGCCTGGCGTACACGTTGTTCGAGAGCCTGGTGGACGGATATTTCGTGGTGCAGGACCGGATGCGGGAGCGGATCGAGAGCATCGAAGCCGCGATTTTCGAGGGGGAGGAGAGTGCCGCCCGCGATCTCTTCGGGCTGCGCAAGGAGCTGCTCCGGGTCCCTCGCCTCCTGGCGCCGACCAGCCATGTCCTGGCCGAGGTTCTCCGGCGCGAGCGCGCCATCCCGGACGGCCTGCGCCCCTACTTCGGCGACGTGCAGGACCACGCGGTCCATGTCATGGCGGAGCTGGACACCTACCGCGACCTGCTGAGCGCCGCGCTCGACGTCCAGGTCTTCTACTCTTTCAACCGTCTGGGCCTGGTCATGAAACGGCTCACCGCCGTCACCGTGATCATCATGGTCCCCAATTTCGTCGCCAGCATCTATGGCATGAACTTCCTGCACCTGTTTCCCAGCGCGGAATGGGAATACGGGTTCCTGGTGACCGTGGCATTCCTCATGATCATGGTGATTTGGGGGTTCATCCACTCCAAGATGCTCGGCTGGCTCTGAGTCATGACTTCGCGTCGAGACTTCCTGCAACAGAGCGCAATTACAGCCGTGGGACTGACGATTCCCGCCACCGGCATCGACGTCACTGGCCCGGATCGGGGGCTCGCGGACAGCCCCGGGTTCCTCGATCTGCTTCGCCCGCCCGACAGCGTGATGCTCCAGGCGGAGACCGGCGATCGGCCGCTCCGTCCCGTTGGAGCCGGTCGCTGGACTGACGAGGACGTCGCGGTGACGACCATCGTGCGCCCGGGGGTGCTGGCGGTCGAACTGTCTGCGCCCGCTACTGGCGCCAAGCGCCTGCGACTCAGGTGGCGTGGACCGATGAGCGAAGCACTCCGGGTCCTGGGTGACGCGTGGGAGCGTGGCTACGGAGACCTGGAGTGGCGGGGTATGGTTCCCGACCGAGTCATGCCCTGGTACTTCGCGACGAAGGACGGAACCCTGACGCACAGCTACGGTGTCCGCACCGGGGCGCAGGCGTTCTGTTTCTGGCAGCTCGACCAGGAAGGCATCAGCCTGTGGGCCGATGTCCGGAGCGGGGGCGTCGGCGTGCGGCTGGGCGAACGCGTCCTGGCGGCATGCGAGGTCGTCTGCCGGGCGGGCCATGCTGGAGAGACCGCCCACGCCGCCTTGCATGCCTTCTGTCGCCAGATGTGCCCGAATCCGCGCCTGCCGCGGCAACCGGTCTACGGGAGCAACGACTGGTACTGGGCCTATGGAAAGAACAGCGCGGAATCGGTCCTGGCCGACGCGCAACGGATCGTCGAGCTTTCACCGGCGGGCGCTAATCGCCCCTTCGCGGTCATTGACGATGGCTGGCAACCCGGACGCGGCGCGACGGAAACCGGTACCGGCGCCTGGGACAGGGGAAACGAGAAGTTCCCCGATATGGCGGCCCTGGCAGCCGCGGTACGCAGTTCTGGAGCCCGGCCGGGCATCTGGACCCGTCCGCTGCAGGCGGGCAGTGACGTACCGGATACCTGGCGACTGCCCCGTGACCGCGAGGTCCTCGACCCCACCGTTCCGGAGGTCGCTCACAAGATTGGCGAGGATATCGCCCGGCTGCGGCTCTGGGGTTACGAGCTGATCAAACACGACTACTCGACCTACGATATCTTCGGCCGTTGGGGCTTCCAGATGGGAGCCGCACTGACCCGGGATGGATGGACGTTCGCGGCGGGTGCGTCCCAAACCACCGCCGAGGTGATCCACGAACTGTATCGCACGATCAGCCGGGCGGCTGGAGCGAGCCTGGTGATCGGATGCAACACGGTGAGTCATCTTTCGGCGGGCTACTTCGAGATCTGCCGGGTCGGGGACGACACCAGCGGCACCGAGTGGTCACGCACCAGGAAGATGGGGGTGAACACCCTCGCCTTTCGGGGGCTTCAGCATGGCGCATTCTACGCCGCCGATCCCGATTGCGTCGGGGTGACGACCGAACAGCCCTGGGGACTCAACCGGCAATGGCTCGATCTCGTCGCTCGGAGCGGCACGGCGCTGTTCGTGTCACTGGCACCAGATGCGCTCGGCGCCGATCAGCGGCGGGATCTGGGTCAGGCACTGGCGCTGGCAGCCCAACCGCAACCGCTCGCCGAGCCGCTGGACTGGGAACGCACCGTGTACTCCACCCGCTGGCGACTGATGGGTCGCCAATACACCTACAACTGGGTGGGACCCGAGGGAGCAGGGCTTCCCTGATGCACGGCGGTAAGCCCGCTTACTTTTAGCCCATGCTCATTGCCCTCACCCGCCCCGTCAGCCCCACCATCAACGAGTGCGAGCTCACGCACCTGACTCGGGCTCCCATCGACGTGGCTTTGGCTCAGGCCCAGCACGAGAGCTATGAGCGCTGCCTCAAGGATCTCGGCTGCCAGTTGCACCGCGTAAACCCGGCCCCGGAACTACCCGATGCGGTATTTGTTGAAGACTCAGCCGTGGTGCTGGCCGAGATCGGGATCGTGACCCGACCCGGGGCCCCGTCCCGAAGGGCCGAGACCGTGCAGGTCGCCGAGGCCCTGCGCCCACTCCGGCTGCTGCGCCAGATCGAGGAGCCGGGAACCCTCGACGGGGGGGACGTGCTCCGAGTCAACCGGACCCTGTTCGTCGGCCGCTCCGGGCGCACCAATGACGAGGGCATCGCGCAATTGGAGCGCTTTGCCGCGCCGTTCGGATACACCGTGACGCCGGTCGAGACGACCGGGTGCCTCCATCTCAAGACCGCGGTAACGGAAGTGGCCGACGGCACCCTGCTGGTAAATCCCCGCTGGGTGGATCCGGTCACGTTTTCCGGGTTCCGGCTGATCGAATGCGATCCCACCGAGCCCTTCGCCGCCAACGCGCTCCGGATTGGCGACACAGTGCTGCACGCCGCCGCCTGGCAACGGACCCGGGAGCGCCTGGAGCTCGGCGGCATCGCGGTGATTCCAATAGAAGCCTCCGAACTGGCCAAGGCCGAGGCCGGAGTGACCTGTTGCAGCGTGGTGTTCGAGGCTTAATCCTCATCCGACCCGAGACCCCTCACATGCCAGCCCAGTACCCACGACCCCTGGTGACCGCTGCCATTCTGTTCCTTGGAATCGCCCCTGCTGCCTCCGCCCAGGCGACTCACGCCGACAGTGCCCTGATGATTCCGCTCAAGGTGGTGGACCTGAACTACATGGATACCACCGCCAACGCCTGCACCGACTTCTTTCAATTTGCCAATGGCGGCTGGTTCAACCGGGATACCATCCCTCCCGAGTATTCCAGCTCGGGAGTGAGCCGGGACATGGGCGATCGCAATGAGCTGGTGGTGCGATCGGTGCTGGAAGACGCGATGACCCGGCGGAGCGCCCTGCCCCAGACGGCAACGGTGCGAAAGCTGGGCACCTTCTACGCGACCTGCATGGACTCGACCGCGGCCGAGCAGGCGGGGGTCGAACCCATCGCTCCGTGGCTCCGCGGAATCGATTCGGTCTCCACCCGCGCGGGACTGCTGCGGCAGATCGCCCGGCTCCACAAGAACGGCGTAAACGTCGCCTTCCGCTACTCGGCCGACGTCAACGCCCACGACGCGGCGCACTACCAGGCCTGGATCAACCAGGGTGGCCTGGGGTTGCCCGATCGTGACTACTATACCGATACCGGCCCCGAAGCTGACTCGACCCGGTGGGCCTACCTCGACCATGTCACCCGACTCCTTTCCCTGGCGGGAGAAGACAGCGCCCGCGCCCGCCGGGAAGCCGGACAGATCCTGGCCCTGGAGACCGAGCTGGCTAAGTCTTCATTGACCCGGGTGGCGCAGAGGGACCCGGCGGCGACCGATCATCCAACCACGATGACCCGATTGCAGGCCATGACGCCCGGAATCTCCTGGCGGAGCTATTTCCAGGGGATCGGTCTCACTCATCCGGTCACCCAGGTCAACGTATCGGAGCCGGTCTTTCTGCGGCGACTGAACCAGCTCCTGGCCACCGCTCCGCTCGATCAGTGGAAGGCGTACCTCCGGTTCCACGTGCTCGAGGCGACCGACCAGTGGCTCAGCACGCCGTTCGTCCAGGAGGATTTTGCATTCAGCGCGCGGTTCTCCGGCGCCAAGCAGCTGCTGCCGAGGTGGAAACGCTGCCTCCGCGAAGCCGATGGCGACATTGGGGAAGCGCTGGGAGAAGCGTATGTGGCCAAGGCCTTTTCTCCCGCGGCCCGGAGCCAGGCCCGGGCGGTGATCGACGACATCCGGGCGGCGTTCGGCGACCGGCTCAAACAGCTCACCTGGATGTCGGATTCCACCCGGGCCCACGCCCTGGACAAGCTGGCCCGGATGGGAGAAAAGGTCGGCTACCCTGACCAGTGGCGGGATTACTCGAAGCTCGTCGTCACCGAGGGGCCCTTCGTACTGAACGTGGCGAGCGCCACGGTTTTCGAATGGGAGCGGACGGTCAATCGGCCGGGCATGGCGGTGGACACCACCGAGTGGGGCATCACCGTGCCCACGGTGAACGCGTACTACGATCCCTCAAAGAACGAGATGGTCTTCCCTGCCGGAGCCCTGGTGCCCCAGACCTTCGATCCCGCTGCCGACCTCGGCGCCAACTATGGCTCGCTCGGCGGCAGCTGGGCGGGCCATGAGTTGACCCACGGGTTCGACGACGAGGGCCGCCATTATGACGCCGAGGGCAACCTGCGTGACTGGTGGGTGCCAGGTGACTCGGTGCATTTCTCCCAGCAGGCCGAGATCATGGTCCAGCAGTTCAACGGGTACGTCCAGGTCGACACGTTCCACGTGAATGGGAAGCTCACCGAGGGCGAGAACATTGCCGACTTTGGCGGAATACTGACCGGCTACGATGCCCTGGAACGCGCGCTCCAGCGGAACGGCAATCCGGGCCTGATCGACGGGTTCACCCCGGAGCAGCGCTTCTTTATCGGCTATGCCCAGAGCTGGCGGATCCACAATCGCCCGGCCCGGCTCCGCACCAGGGTCACCGTGGATCCCCACGCCCCGGAACAGTGGAGAGTGAACGGACCGCTCTCCGACATTGCCGCCTTTGCGGAGGCGTTCCATTGCAAGGCGGGAGACCCGATGGTGCGACCGACGGAGAGTGTTCCCCGGATCTGGTAGCTCGAGTATCAAGCAGGTCAACATTCATCGCGACATTCACTATCAACCATGATTCCAGCCTTGCAAATTTCAACGCAAAGGCGCTGAGTCGCAAAGGAATACATCATTTGTCTTCTCTTCGCGCCTTGGCGTCTTCGCATTGGCAGTTGGACAAGCGCGGAAAGGCATTCCTCGAAACTGAGTGAGAACCTGAAAAAGAAGCCCAGTCGCGGATTTTGCTATCGACAATGATTCCAGCCTTGCAAATACCAACGCAAAGGCGCGGAGTCGCAAAGAAATACATCACTTGTCTTCTCTTTGCGCCTTGGCGTCTTCGCGTTGGCAGTTTGGAAAGCGCGCGAAAAGGCATGCCCCTTGGCAGAACCGGCAAGTCATCCTGGTCGCGGGGTGGGGCAAGACGTTTCAGGTCTTCAGTTCAGCCCCCAACAGCCCTGTTTTTCTTCGTGATCTCAGGGTCGCTTCGTGGGCTTCGTGTTCCAGTTTTGGCTTAGCTCCAATCCGGTACCGCCTGACCCCGCGCATCACACGAGTGAGGAACCGATATGAACCGTGCTCCCCTCAGCCTGACGCTCGCCGGCTTCGCCCTCTGGGCCGGCCTCTCCCTCGACAACGGACTGGCCCGCACGCCACCCATGGGCTGGAACAGCTGGAACCACTTCGGCTGCGACGTCAGCGAGCAGCTCATCCGGGAAACCGCCGACGCCATGGTCTCGAGCGGCATGCGCGACGCGGGCTACCGCTACGTTGTTATCGACGACTGCTGGCAGGTTGCCCGGGATGCGGCCGGAACGATCGTAGCGGATTCAGCCCGCTTTCCCCACGGGATCAAGGCGCTGGCGGACTACGTGCACGGCAAGGGTCTCAAGTTCGGCATCTACACCGATGCCGGCCGCAAGACCTGCCAGGGTCGCCCGGGCACCTATGGCCACGAGGTGCAGGACGCCCGCACCTATGCGGCCTGGGGCGTGGACTACGTGAAGGAGGACTGGTGCAACGCCGAAGGCCTGGTGGCACCGGTGCAGTACGCGAAGTTCCGCGACGCGCTGGCGCGCGCGGGACGACCTATCGTCCTCAGCATCTGTGAATGGGGATCAAATCAGCCCTGGGACTGGGCACCGAAGACGGGCAACCTCTGGCGCACCACGGACGACATCTCGGATAACTGGCCCTCGATGCTGTCCAATCTCGATCAATCAAGCCAGCACCGGGGTATCGCCGGGCCGGGAGCCTGGAACGATCCCGACATGCTCGAGGTGGGAAACGGCGGGATGACCGGGGACGAGTATCGCGCGCACATGAGCCTGTGGGCTATCCAGGCGGCGCCGCTGATCGCCGGCAATGACCTCCGCACCATGAACGACGAGACCCGGTCGATTCTCACCAATCCCGAAGTTCTTGCGGTGGACCAGGACCCGCGCGGGGTCCAGGGATACCTGGTCAGTTCGGGACCTCCCGAGCTCCAGGTCTGGGCCAAGCCCCTGCAGGACGGATCCAGCGCCGTCGCCCTGCTCAACCGGAGCGGTGCACCGGCGGAAATCACCGCCTGGTTTCACCGGACCGGCGTCACCGCCGACTCCGTCCTGGTGCGCGACCTCTGGGCCCACGTCGACCTCGGCGCCTTCCGGCGGCAGTACAAGGTCATGGTGCCGGCACATGGGGTGGTCATGCTCCGGGTTCGCCCGAAATGATTACATTGGAATTGCTTCCCTTTCCGGGATCAGCCCATGATCGCCGCCCTCGATAGACTGGGAGTCCCCAGCCGTTTCACTCAGGCCCTCGCCGACTGGGCACTTCGTGCCCGCACCCGCGAGTTGTACGACCTGGTCGCGTTCGGCCTGGTCGCGATTCCCCTGGGGTTTCTGGGTGATCCTGCGTGGTGGCTGATGGCTGCGGCGCCACTGGGCATCAGTGCCCTGGGCGGGTGGAGCCTCCTGGAGCGGCGCGCCCGGCCGTCCTCGCTCACGCTGCGCATTGCCCAGGGCCTGCTGGCCACCGTGGTATTTGTCACGGCACTGACCGCGGTGCTGGTCCTGTTCTTCATCCTGATGAGCCCACCTCCGACACTTTAAATGTGGGAATATGGGAATTTGGGAATAACGGAACGGTCCTGAGTGAATCGGACTGTTTCCACATTCCCGCATTCCCACATTCCCTCATTTCATCTAAGTGCCTACTCCGCAGTCTGTTACATAGTTGTGACGCCTGAGGTATCGCCCCACCTGCATGGGGGGTAAATTTCGCCCCCGTGACTGACGTCAAAACGCCGCCCCCAGCCCAGACCGTTTCCGCCGACCTGCGGCACCCCTCCCTGTACCTGAACCGGGAGCTCTCCTGGCTTGAGTTCAATCGCCGGGTCCTGGGCGAGGGTCGCGATTCCCGGAACCCCCCGCTCGAGCGCCTCAAGTTCCTGGCGATCTTCAGCACCAATCTCGACGAGTTCTTCCAGGTGCGGGTGGCCGGCCTCAAGCAGCAGCTCGCCGCCGGCTTCAGCGAACGCACCGCCGATGGCATGACCCCGGAAGATCAGTTGAACGCGATCTCGGCCATCGTGCGTGGCATGCAGCGGCAACACAACGAGAGCCTGACCCAGGAAGTGCTGCCCCGGCTGGCGCAGGAAGGCATCCACCTGCTGGACATGGATTCGGTCACCACCGACGAGTGCACCTTCCTGGAGCAGTACTTCCAGAACCACGTCTTTCCCGTCCTGACCCCGCTGGCGGTGGACCCGGCCCATCCCTTCCCCTACATCTCCAACCTGAGCCTCTCGCTGGCGGTCGTGCTCCGGGATGCGGATGGCGAGGAGCGCTTCGCCCGGGTGAAGGTGCCCAAAATTCTTCCCCGCTGGGTCAAGCTGCCCGAGCCGCACCGCTTCGTCCCCATGGAGCAGCTGATCGCGACCAATCTCGAGGCCCTCTTCCCTGGTATCGAGATCCTCGGGTCGTACACCTTCCGGATCACCCGGAACACCGAGTACGAGATCGACCATGACGAGGCAGAAGACCTGCTGAGCCTGATCCAGGAGGAAGTGCGTAACCGTCGCTTCGGCGAAGTGACCCGGCTCGAGGTGCATCCCACCATGCCGCCGGCCCTGCGCCAGATGCTGCTCGCGGAGTTCTCCGAGGAGCAGGAGTCCCGGATCCCCTGGCTCACCGCCGATGATATCTACGACGTGAGCGGGCCGATGGACGGCAGCGACCTCATGACCCTGGCGATGCTGGACGTCCCCAGCCTCAAGGATCCGCCCTATCACGCCGTCACCCCGCTCCGCCTCACGACCGGCCGCGACATCTTCGAGGTGATCCGGGAGCGGGACATCCTGCTGCATCACCCGTACGAAAGCTTCACCAATACGGTGGAGCGGTTCATCCAGGCCGCGGTGGACGATCCCGAGGTGCTGGCCATCAAGCTCACCCTCTACCGCACCGGCGGCGACTCCAGCATCGCCAAGCTGATGCTGCA
Organism: Gemmatimonadales bacterium; assembly: GCA_036006525.1. Taxonomy (GTDB): domain Bacteria; phylum Gemmatimonadota; class Gemmatimonadetes; order Gemmatimonadales; family GWC2-71-9; genus DASYPP01. The sequence continues at coordinate 44,500 of DASYPP010000019.1, read as the reverse complement.
GGCGGCCGAGCGGGGGAAACAGGTGGCGGTGCTGATCGAGTTGCAGGCCCGGTTCGACGAGGAAAGCAATATCATCTGGGCCCAGCGGCTGGAAGATGCCGGGGTGCACGTGAGCTACGGCGTAGCCGGGCTCAAGACCCACAGCAAGGTGATGCTGGTGGTGCGCCGCGAGGGCGGCGGGATCCGGCGCTACGTGCACATCGGCACCGGCAACTACAACCCCAAGACGGCGCGGATCTACACCGATTTCGGACTCTTTACCGCCAACGAAGAGATCGGCGCCGATCTCAGCCAGCTCTTCAACGTGCTGACCGGGTTTGCCAAGCCAGGTGCCTTCAAGCAGCTGATCCTGGCTCCCAACGGCATGCGGGAGGCCTTCATCAGCCGGATTGCGCGGGAAAAGCAGAACGCCCTGGATGGCAAGCCGGCCCGGATCCTCGGCAAGATGAACGCGCTGGTCGATCCCGACATCATCCACGCGCTCTATGAAGCATCCCAGGCCGGGGTGGAGATCGATCTCATCATCCGGGGGATCTGCTGCCTGAAGCCGGGAATCCCCGGCATCAGCGATCGGATCCGGGTGGTGAGCGTGGTCGGTCGCTACCTGGAGCATTCCCGGGCCTACTATTTCCAGAACGGCGGCGAGGAAGAGGTCTACATCGCTTCGGCGGACTGGATGCCCCGCAATCTCGAGCGCCGGATTGAAGTGGCCGCGCCGATCCTGGATCCTGGCCACCGGCGCACCATTCGCGACCAGCTCGACCTGATGCTCAAGGACAACCGCCAGGCCTGGGACCTCAAACCGGATGGCACCTACCAGCAGCGGAGCCCGGCGTCAGCCCAGGACGAACTGGCGACGCATCGCTTTATGATGGACAAGTATCGGGAGGGGCGAGTGGGTACGGAGGCCGATGGCTGATAGCCGATGGCCGATAAACTGCGTGAATGTCATTCCGAGCGTAGCGAAGAATCCCAAGCTCAAGGGAGACGCTGAAGATCGTACCCACGCCGGAAACGGTTGGCGTCGGGTTCGCGCGGTGAGGTCATCCCACCTCCCGAATGGGCTACCTAAAGTTTGCGTGTTATGCCGCAGCACAACCTCTCGACTCACCACTTGGTCTGAACCCGCCAGGGGACCCAAGCCTCTGCCGAGCCCGTTGCGCGGACCTAGTGCGGTATCGCCTGCGTCGAAGCGCGATCGCCTCCGCCCACGTAGATGGTCGCATCGGCCATCTGTCCCAGTGTCAGGGTGCTTCCCATGAACACGCTTTGGCAACCACCGCTGCGGCGGCAGGTGGTCAACGTGCGGCCGAGGAACTCCTCGGCGGTAAAATCACGGAACGGCAATCGTTGGAGCGACACAAGCACCGGGCGCATCGGCGAACGCAACGCGCGGTCGAACTTGCTGTAGTCGGGAGGTGTGTCCGCCTTGACGGCGGGTGGGCGCGGCAGGTCGCCGATTGGAATCACGGTGAGGGTCCGACCGGGAAGGTCAACGTTGAGCCTCCTCGCGAGCCCGATGTCGCCGCCCATGCTTTCATAGTAATCCGCGGGCCCGTCCAGGTAGAAGTGTGCGGAGCCGAAGATCAGCAGCACCTTCCCATGCTGCTCGAGCACCTGCCGCCTCAGCACGCCAACGGCGGTGCTCTCGATGCCGTGGTTCTCTCCCGGCCCGGGGTGCCCCGCGAGCACGCGCAGGCGCGCCGCGGCCGGCAGCATTGAATTGACGTCGCGCACGGCTGCGAGAAAGTCGGGGTAGATCGGGGCGTCGCAGAAACCGTTGGTAGTTTCGGCGGTGGCCTTCCAAACCCGCTCCAGCTGAGCCCTGGGAACGTTCTCGCCCCGAATGTACCGGTCCAGCGTCGACTGCTCCGACACGCTGCCGCATTCAATCACAATGGAGCGCACTTTCTTCGCGAAGTCGGGATGACGGACCAGGGCGATGCGCACATCGGAATCGATTCTTCGTTCGTGCGCCTCGCCGAGGGCGACAATGTCCACCTGATCGTATGCGCCGACCAGGGCCCGGACAATCGCGTCAATCCCCGCGGCCTCCTCAGGGAGGTGTACGTTCGGCCGACGCGCGACGGTGGGTGCTTGAGCGCAAAGCACGGATACGGGAACAACACACGCCGTTGCGAACGCGCTCAGAGCGAGGCCGAGGACGACCGCACCACGGGTGACGAGGGCAATCAATCGCATGGGCTCTCAAGGCGATACGGAATGCGTTGGCGGTCTAACGGTTTTGCGCTTGAGGCGGCGCCCCTGAGCGCAGCGAAGGGGAAGTACGTTGGTGCATTCGGCTTAACGGATGAGCCATGCGCGACTCACGTCGCGGCTCGGCTCACCGTCCCAAAGGGACTCTGGGGCCTAGCCCGCCACCACTCTTGAAGATCGTTTTGGCCAAAACCATCCTAGTCGCGAAGCGACGATGTGCCGAGCAGCGACGGCAGTCGCGAAATACTGGTACGCCGGCGCGGTTCACCGTTCCACGCGTGTGTCAGGCGGCAGTCGCTCGCGAGATCGTCCAGCGAAACCCGTCCGGATCCCGGACGCGAAATATTCGTGCACCCCATGGCGTGTCGGTCGGCTCCGTTTCCAGCGGCGAGCCAGACGCCCTCACATGATCTGCCACCGCATTGATCTCCTGCTGGGTGCTGATCTGGAAGGACATTCCCTGCCCTTTAATGCGATCCCAACCCTGCATGCCATCGTCCTGGTTGAGGATTATGCGGACCGCTCCCGCGTGAACAGCGACACCACGAAGCTTGCCGTCGCGCTCGATTCGACGGGTTACCACGAACCCCAGGGCCTGGGTGTACCATGCCACGCTTTTCTCCAAGTCCTTCACCGTCAACGACGCTTGAAGCGACTCGCCTTCCAGCAATAGTGCCATGCGTTCTCTACTTTCCGGTGGAATGTCCCCCTGAGCTCCCGCCCCTAAAACCTGATTCCCGCAGTATCCGCAAACTCCTTCATTTTCGCCTCGGCTTCCGGGGTCAGCTTCTCCGGTACCGTCACCTGGATCTGCACCAGCTGGTCCCCCTTCTGGCCGTTCTTCTCCAGTCCGAGTCCCTTGATCCGGAACTTCCGCCCCGGCTGGGTGCCGGCCGGAATCTTGAGCACGACCTTCTGGCCGTCCAGCGTGCGCACCCGGAGCCGGGTGCCGAGTGCTGCCTGCACCAGGTTGATCGGCACTTCGCAAATCAGGTTGAGCCCGTCGCGGTGGAAGAAGCGGTCTTCCTGGACCTGGAATGTGATGATCAGGTCGCCCGCCTGGGCACCCGCCCGCCCCGGTTCTCCCTGCCCTTTCAAACGCACCCGGTGCCCGGTCTCGGTCGCCGGGGGCACCGTGATGGTGATCTGTTTCTGGGTGCGGATCTCGCCCACGCCGTGGCAAACCGGACAGGGCTCGGTGGGGATTTTCCCCTTGCCGCGGCACTGGGGACAGGGCCGGCTCACCGCGAAACCACCCTGGCCGAAGGTGACGGTCCCCCGTCCATGGCACTCGGGACAGGTCTCCAGCTTGGCGCCAGGTGCGGCCCCGCTGCCATGGCAGGCCGGGCACCCTTCGGTCATCGGCAAGGTGACGGGAATCTTCCCGCCCAGCGCCGCCACCCGGAACGGCACCTCGACCACCGCCTCCATGGTCTCGCCCCGGGTGTCCTCCCGGCGGCCCCGGCCGAAGATCGACGAGAAGATGTCCCCCAGGCCGTAGCCGCTCATGTCCCCCATTTCGAATTCTTCGGCGCCGGGGCCGGGTGCTCCCGCCCCCGACCGCCGGCTCGAGGTCGAGCCCTGTCCCCGGAAGCCGTCGAACGCGCCGAGTTTCCGCATCTGGTCGTATTGCTTGCGCTTGTCGGCGTCGGACAGCACGCTGTGCGCCTCCGAGATCGTCTTGAAGCGCTCGGCGGCCTGCGGGTTGTTGGGATTGGCGTCGGGGTGGTGCTGCTTGGCGAGCTTCCGATACGCCTTCTTGATCTCCTGCGGCGTGGCCGTGTCCGGGACGCCCAGCACCTGGTAGAAGTCCTGATTCGCCACGGTCAGACTTGGCCCTGGTCGGAATACACCTGGACCATGGCGGGACGGATCAGGTTCCCCTTGAAGCTGTAGCCGGTCTGGAAGGTCGCCGCCACGACGTGATCCTTCGACGGCTCCGGCGGCGGCAGCGTGGAGACGGCTTCATGGACCTTGGGATCGAACGGCTGGCCGGTCGGGTTGATGGGCTCGAGCCCGGCCGCTTCCAGCTCCTTCCTCAGCTTCTTGTTGATCAGGACCGTCGCCTCGTAGTGGGGATCGGCCTGGGGCCCGCTGCTCTCCTCGGCCACCAGCCGGTCCAGATCGTCCAGCACCGAGAGCATCTTCAGCACGAAGGCAGCCTGGGCCCGGTCCGCCGTCTCGGTGCGCTCCCGCGCCACCCGCTTGCGGAAGTTGTCGAACTCCGCCGCCATGCGCAGAAGCTGTTCCTTGAGCTTGTCGTTCTCCTCTTCCAGCCGCATTGCCTTCTGGTCCGCCAGCTCGACGGGCAGCACTTCGGCGTCGCCCAGCTCCTCGGGCACTTCCTTCTCCCCGTCGGCCTGGGTGATGTCGGTATCGTCAAATATGGGTTTCTCAGTCACTTGGGCATCCAGTTTGAGTACAGTTCCGGAAAGATAATCGGTACTGCGTGCTGCGTACTGAGTACTGGGTGAACAACCTCGGACGCAGTCCCAGGTACGCACTACCCAGTACCCAGAACCCAGTACCTTCTACCTGATTCTCTTAAGCAGCTGGAAGAGTACCCATTGCGATGCTCGCGCCCTGACCTCTTCCCGGGTGCCGGGGAAAACGTAATGGAAACTCTCCACGGCCCCGTCGACGCTGGTCGCCATCCAGACCAGGCCCACCGGCTTGGTTTCGCTTCCGCCGTCGGGACCGGCAATCCCGGTCACCGCGATCGCCAGCTCGGCACCGAACTGCCGGGCAACTCCGGCCGCCATGGCCCGCGCCACCTCCTCGCTCACCGCGCCATGGGTCGCGATGCTGGCGGCGGGGACCGCCAGGTCGCGCAGCTTGACCTGGTCCTCGTAGGCGATGATCCCTCCCAGGAATACGTCGGAACTTCCCGGGATCGCGGTAATGCGCCCGCCCACCAGGCCGCCAGTGCACGATTCGGCGACGGCCAGCTTCAGCTTTCGGGACCGGGCCCGGTCCAGCACCAGCGCGGCCAGGTCCTCGTCTCCCTTGCCGTAGACGAACTCACCGGCCAGCTCGCGCAGTCTTCGGGATCCATCAGAGAGCCGGCGATCGGCCTCGTCCGGGGGCAGGTTCCAGGCGGTGAGCCGGAGATCGACCCCGGGGAGGCTGGGAAGGTATGCGAGGCTGAGCGGCGCCAGCTCGGCTTCGATGTTTCCCAGCCGCTGGGCCAGTGCCGACTCGGCAATGCCGGTGGTGCGAATCGTCGCGGACCGCACCACGGTTCCCGAGGCCCGGGCCGTGAGCCGGGGGATGACCTCGTGCTTGAGCAGCTGGCGCATCTCGCTGGGTACGCCGGGCAGCAGGATCGCCGTCCCGCGGGGTCCTTCCAGCCACAGTCCCGGCGCCGTGCCCCACTGGTTGTTGAGCACCGTGGCGCCGCGGGGCACGAAGGCCTGGCTGCGATTGCTCTCCGGCGCTTTCCGCCCCATCCGCTCGAAGCGTTGCACCAGCCGCCGCCAGATCTCCTCCTGGAATTCCAGGGGAGCCTCGAACAGCTGGGCGACCACGTCTTTGCTGATGTCATCCCGGGTCGGACCCAGGCCGCCGGTGGTGATCACCAGGCCGGTCCGGGCCAGTGCCTCGTTGAGACCGGCCTCGATCGCGCCGGGCTCGTCGCCCACCGAGGTGCGGCGCACCACCCGTCCCCCGATCGCCGCGACCGCCTGGGCGATCTCGGCGCCGTTGGTATCGATGGTGAACCCGAGCAGGAGCTCAGTTCCGATCGTCAGAATCTCAATGTCCATAGATCGCTATGACCAAATTCACCACGGAGTCACGGAGTTCACGAAGATTTCACGGAGAACAGACAATAGGTTTTTCTCCGTGCAATCTCCGTGTTCTTCGTGGCTCCGTGGTGAATTGGTTATCTGGGAGCTCACTTTTCTGAGAACAGGGCCCGATATCGGTAGATGTACACAATAAACGAGTAGATAGTCAGCGCAGTCGCGACGGCGAGGGCCACGGCGACGAACCCGCCATGGAAGTCATTCCAGAACGCGGCCCACCGGCTGTGTTCCCAGCCCATCGGCTTCCGGGCGTCGCGAAAGGCGAACCACAGCATCACGGCGCCGATGAAGATGTTCTGGATGACGGTCTTGAGTTTGCCCGCGCTGGCGGCGGGAATCACCACCCCGCGCCGCTTCGCCCACCAGCGAAACCCGGTCATGGCCAGCTCGCGGCCGATCAGCAGGAGGCAGACCCAGAGCGGAATGCTGCCCCAGAGCGGGATGTTATAGAGGTCGTGCCGGGCGCGGGAGATGAAGTAGATCGGAATCAGCGTAGCGAACAGCAGCAGCTTGTCGGCGATCGGGTCGAGCACCTTGCCGAAGTCGGTGACCTGGTTCCGGCTCCGGGCCAGGTAGCCGTCCCATACGTCCGAGATCGCCGCGGCGAGGAAGATGAAAAACGCGATGAGCTTGGGCCAGTACCCGTCGATGAACGGCAACAGCGCGATGACCGGCGTGAAGCTGATCCGGATCAGGGTGATGATATTGGGGAGGGTCCACATAGACTGCGTAAGCAGGGAGAAGTAAGAAGTGAGAAGGAACGTCGATTCTGATTCCCGATAATGCGCGACACCAAGGTTGTTCCTTCTTACTTCTCACTGCTTACTGCTTACTGCTTACTTCTCACCTCAGCCAAGGCTCTTCAACACCAGTTTACTGATGGTTTTCAGAGTGTCGAACACGCCATCGCCGGTCAGCGCCACCGCCTCGTAGTACGAGGCCCGCTCGATCCACTCGCCGTCCTGCTGCGACACCAGCAACTCACCGGGATGGATGGGGTCGGGGATCTGGCGCTGCTTGGCCGGGTCGGAGACCGGCCAGCCCGGGTTGAGCGCCGCCTGCAGCTCCGAGATCGGCGCCGCGTTGGGAAGGTCGCGCTTGTTGTACTGGATGACGAAGGGCATCCGGGTCAGGTCGTAGCCGTGCTCCGCCATGTTGTCGTACAGGTTCTGCATCGACTCGATGTTGGCCTCCATCCGCTCGATCTGGCTGTCGCCCACGAACACCACGCCGTCCACGCCTTTGAGGATCAGCTTCCGGGAGGCGTTGTAATACACCTGGCCGGGGACGGTGTAGAGGTGGAAGCGGGTCTTGAAGCCGCGAATGGTGCCGAGGTCCACCGGGAGAAAGTCGAAGAACAGGGTGCGCTCGGTCTCGGTGGCCAGCGAGATCATCTTTCCCCGGGACCCCGGCGCTACCTTGCCGTAGACGTGCTCGAGGTTGGTGGTCTTCCCGCCCAGGCCGGGCCCGTAGTAGACCAGCTTGCAGTTGATCTCCCGGGCCGCGTGATTGATCATCGACATGCGTTACGTCTCCCCGTTTCAGCCGAACAGCTTGTCGATTTCATCTTCCGCCTCGCCCAGGAAACCGGATTCGACTGGCTCGCCCCGTGCGCCATCCTGGGCGAACATGCTCTCAAAGACCTTGTTGAGTTCCATGACCGCGTTCTTGACTCTCAGCTTGACCAGCCCCAGCGTGGTGCGGTTGTCGAACAGCACCACGAGGATGACCCGGCGCGCGATATCCGCCAGGTACATCGATTCTTTCTCGCCCTGGTGGAACAGCGAGCCGAACTCCGGCTCCCCGATCATCTTGGCCAGCTGGTCGTTGGCGCTGAAGTCCGCCGCGGTGAGCGAGGCAAAGGCGGTAGGATCGAAGTGCGGCGGCTCGCCGGCCGTGGTGATCATCTGGCCGGTACGGTCCACGATGAGCGCCGTGCGCGCACTGGACTCGCGCAGGAACTCGACCAGGATCACGTGGATGCTCTTGGCATCCTCTTCCCGGAAGGACCAGCTGGAAGCGCCTGCCATTCTCCCCCTGCGTTTAGGCGAACGTGACTTCCATCCGGCGCAGGATCGACTGGGCGCGCCGGCGCAGCATGGGTTGCGACTCCCAGGCGAGATAGTCCCGCAACAGGCGGACCGTCCCGACCTCTTCCTGTCCCGCCAGATAGCCCAGGGCGGAAAGCCGTTTCAGCGGCTGGGGGCTGAAGAGATCACTCCTGCCCTCAGCCATCCGCCGTTGCACCAGGTACCAGCCGGCCCCGGCGCCCAGCAACGCGCTCCCCAGGAACAGCAGCGCCCGTGAACTCATCAGCGTACCTCCTGCCGCGCGGTCAGGGCGTGGGCCAGGGTCACCCCGTCGACATACTCCAGGTCTCCGCCGACCGGCAGGCCCCGCGCCAGCCGGGTGACTCGCACCTCGGAGCCGGCCAGCAGCTGCTGAATGTACGTCGCCGTGACTTCTCCCTCCATGGAGGGATTGGTCGCCAGGATGATCTCCCGGACGCCCTCCTCGGCCACCCGGCGCTTGAGCTCGTCCAGTCGCAGCGCCTCGGGGCCCACCCCCGCCAGGGGATCCAGCCGGCCGCCCAGCACATGATACCGGCCCCGGAATCCGGTCGCCCGGTCCAGCACTCCCACCGCGGACGGCTCCTCGACGACGCAGACGATCGTGGCATCGCGCCGCGGATCCAGGCAGTACTCGCACAGGTCCGCTTCGGTCGGCGTGCCGCAAATCGTGCAAGGCCGCACCCGATCGGCCACGGCCGTCAGCGCGGCCGCCAACCGTCCGGCTTGTTCGGGGGACTGCTGCAGCAAATGAAAGGTGAGCCGCTGCGCCGTTTTGCGCCCGATTCCCGGTAGCCTGGCGAATTCAGTGACCAGGTCCTCGATCGCCGGCACCGGTCACAGCGGCAGGTTGAAGGGGAACGGCTGCACCTTTCGCATTTCGGCCTGCACCATCTCCTGGGCCCGCCGCTGCGCGTCGGCCACCGCCGCGGTGACCAGGTCGGACAGAAATTCCGCGTCCTTGTCGGCAAACGCTACCGGGTCGATCACGATCGAGTGGATGGTTCCGCGGCCGTCCGCCGTCACTTTGACCAGCCCGGCACCGGCACTCGTTTCGATGGACCGGGCGGCCAGCTCGGTCTGGAGCTGCTGCAGTCGGCCCTGCATCTGCTGCCCGAATTGAAAGAGCTGCTGTAAGTCTGCCATTATCTCGTAAGTTCCAGTGTCGCTTATAAATAAGTGGGCAAGTGGGTAAGTGGGCAAGTGGGCAAAAGCAGGGGCAGTTTGCCCACCTGCCCACCGTCCCACCTACCCACTTTAGTCGACGATTTCCAAATCTAACTCCTCGGCGGCCGCGTCGAGGGCGGCGTCCTTCTTCCGGAGCGTGTTGAGCCGCTCCGCCTTGGCGCCCGCATCCGACATCCGCCGCGCCCGGGGCTGAACCGGGTCGGCCGGCGCCGGCGCGCCCGATGTCAGCGCGATCCGCACCGGGGCTCCCACCCGGCGAGACAGGATTCCCTCGACTACTTCGCGCTGCCGGGTCAGCTTCTCACTGGCCACCGGGTTGGGCTCGGGGAACTCCAGCGCAAGGTTGGGGGGCGACACGTCCAGCGGCCGCACCGTGGACAGCGCTTCGCCCAGGAAGGGGCTCTCCAGCCTCGTGTCCGCCACGATCCGGGCCCAGTTCTCCTGCAACGCCGGCAGGGTAAACGGAATCGTGGCCTCGGGAGCGATTGGAGCCGAATCCTGCAGGGTCGGCGGTGGCGGCTTGGGTGGGGCCGGAGGAGCGGCCGGCCGGCTGCTTGCCGGTGGGCGCGAGGGGGCCGGATCCGGTGCGGTGGCTCCCCCGCCCTGGCGCATGGCGTCCAGCGCCGTCTCCAGGTCCACCACCCGGTCCATCAGCGCCCAGCGGAGCAGCAGGGTTTCGACCATGAGCCGCGGGTTGGCGCTCCGCCGGATGGCGATTTCCTGGTCGGCCAGCAGCTTCAGCATGCGGAGCACGTCCCCGGTCCTGAGCACGCCCGCGTACTGGTCGATCCGCTGCCGCATCGCCTCGGTCAGTCCTTCCGGCTGGGCGCCCACCTGGACCATCAGCATCGAGCGGAGCATCTCGGCCGCGCCATTGATGAATTCGCCCAGGTCCGCGCCCCGCTCCAGCAACCGCTCGATCAGCGGGAACACGGCCTCCGCCTTGTGCTCGGTCACCAGCGAGAGCACTTCGCCGTAGAGCTCGTCGTCCACCAGGCCGAGGATTTCCCGGACGCTCCGCACCGTGAGGGTGCCCTCGCCGAAGCTCACGCACTGGTCCAGCACCGATAAGGCGTCCCGCATACCGCCGTCGGCCTGCCGGGCGATCAGGGTGAGCGCGTCCTCTTCGGCCACGATGCCCTCGGCATCGGCTACCTGGCGCAGCCGGGCCCGGATGGCGGTGGGACCGATGCGGTGGAAGTCGAACCGCTGCAGCCGGGACATCACCGGTGCGGCCGACTGGGCAATCTTCTGCGGCTCGGTGGTCGCGAACACGAAGACGACGTTGGGCGGCGGCTCTTCCAGGATCTTGAGCAGCGCGTTCCAGGCTTCGCGGGTGAGCATGTGGGCTTCGTCCACGATGTACACCTTGCTACCCCCGGGCTGGGAGGCGGCGTACATGGCGCGTTCCCGGAGGTCGCGGGCGTCGTCCACCCCGCGGTTGCTCGCGGCGTCGATCTCCACCACGTCGAGGTTGGCTGAGCCGTTCCAGATCCGCTCGCAGTTCCCGCACTCCCCGCAGGGCTCGCCGGCGGGGTCCATCTGGTCCTTTCGCTCACAGTTCAAGGCCATGGCCAGGATCCTGGCGGCCGTGGTCTTCCCCACGCCGCGCGGCCCGGTCAGCAGATACCCGTGGCCGACCCGGTGCCGGGCGATGGCACCGCGAAGAACGTTGGCGACGTGGTCCTGGACGAGCAGATCGGAAAAACGCTTGGGGCGGTACTTGCGGGCGAGAGCGATAGCCATGCTCTAAAGATAGGCGGTAGGGCGGTAGGGCGGTAAGGCGGTAGGAAACTCTCCCTCAGGGCCTGATCTCGATCGTAACTCGAACGCCGACGCGCGCGATAGCTTCGGCAGTTACCGGCACACCGCCGATGCGGCCAGGGGCATACCGGCACCCTTCAGCCATCCGCTTCAACTCGTAGACGGCGTCCTGGTTGCTCGCTTCCAGTACCACGACACTCCCCGGCACTACTTTCCCGTCCGGACCGACGGTAACTCGGGCCCGCAGATCCCCCGTTCCTCGCTGGGCCCGTGCGGCCATGGCGGCCTGTGCCTCATCCCGGTCCCGGTACGCCGTGGGAGGCTCAGGTGGCGGGGGAGCCCGCGACGAGCGGCATTCCACGACCCGGGGCCGCTCTTCGAGCGCGGGGTCATCGTCATGTACCAGTTCAGGCATGGTGACGACTCCGACTTCCAGGGCCGTCAAGGTATCGGGCGAGGCAGGGTGAGCAGGGGCCAGGCGGGCACCCGTGGAATCGAACATGATCGCCTGGGAGAGCAGCGCCGGGCGGGGTGTGGGAAGATCCCTGTTTTCGTAGCGGCAACCGGAGAGCGCCCGGCGGGCAGCGCTTCTCAGCGCTCCCGCGGAAAGGCCCTGGGTGGCGAGGACAATGACGGTCGCGGTATCCGGCCGCCCGTTGGATCCGACCCGATACGCGACTCGCCCGCTCCCTTTCAAGTCTCCGATGGGAGTCCTGGGAGGCTCGCACCGCTTGGGGCTGATGCCGGTTTGAGCTGGGAGGAGACCAGGAAAACCGGCCAGGCCACCGAGGACAATCGCGAACGCAAGACCACGCATGGTTTGTCCTGGATCAGGATGCACCGGAGACGATACCTTGCGGGCGGCAATTGTCCAGATCTGTCGCCCGGCTGCTCCCAAAAAAAAGGCGTCGCCGAAGCGACGCATTGCCGACCCGCAGCTTCAGCCGCGGACAAGAAAAGTGCCCCAGGCACCCCGAAGCACGGTGGCTCTCTGAGCCACCCCTACAGCGCTGCTACCGGCTCGGATGGAAAATTGGGGAAGGAATGATGTCGCCTTGGCGACAAGTTGCCGAGCCGCGACGGGAGTCGCGGACAAAAAAAGTGCCCCAGGCACCCCGAAGCAACACTGGACATCGCTTAGCGCTGCTACCGGCGAGGTCCTGACGCGGTTCGCGCGCCAGCGCCCTTCGGACCTGGGGCACCCGGAAAGTAACCCCGCAGATGGCCCCCGGCTAGACCGCGTACTTCAATACCGCGACCAGGTGGCAGGCGCTCCCGGTCATGACGAACAAGTGCCACACGAAATGGCCGTAGCGCATCCGCTTGGCGGCGTAGAACACCACGCCGCCGGTGTAGGCCAGTCCGCCGGCCGCCAGCCAGAACAGCCCCCACGCGGGCATCGCGCGCCACAGCGGCAGCGCGGCCGCGACGATCAGCCAGCCCATGGCGAGGTACAGCGCGGTGGAGAGCCGGGGATACTTGAAGCGGCCGCTCGCCTTTACCAGCACGCCGGTAAGGGCCAGCGCCCAGATCAAGCCGAACAGGGTCCAGCCCCAGGGCCCCCGGAGAACGCCCAGAGTGAAGGGGGTGTAGGTGCCTGCGATCAGGAGATAAATCGAAGAATGATCGAAGATCCGTAGCACCCGCTGGGCCCGAGTGTGGGCCAGCGCGTGGTAAAAGGTGGAACACAGGTAGAGGAGAGCCAGCGTCGTACCGAAGACAAGGGCGCCGGCGATGGCCGCGGTTCCGTGCCTGGAGGCCGCGAGGACCAGGAACGGCAGGGCGACCAGGGCGCCCAGCGCACCCAGGCCATGACTCACACTGTTGGCAATCTGCTCGCCAGGGGTTTGCGACCGGTGTTGCGCAAGGGGGCCTTCGAGTATTGCGGGTTGTTCAACCACTGCGACTCCGTCAGGTCCAGGTCAGGCGTTCGCGGGGGGGCCCCCCGTTGGGGAATATCGCTCCGGAGTCGGGGAAAGCGGTAACCAACAAACCGCGATGGCAATGCAGGAAAACGCTGACGAATGCGCACCAGACGTTCAATCCCCTCAATCCCTCAATCCCCTCAATCCTCTCAATCCCCTCAATCCCTTCAATCCTCACGGCCGCAGATCTTCAAACCGCAGGTTCAGCACCGGGTACTGCCGCCAGTCTTTGTAATCAAAATGCCACCACTCCTCCGGATTCGCCGAAAACCCCTGCGCTTCCATTGCGGTCCGGAGCAGGGCGCGGAACCAGCGCTGCCGCGTCGTTCCGCCGGGGTACGTGGGGAACGAGCGCCGGGTCGCCTCATCGTACGTTCCCGGCATCTCCACCGGCCGGCCGGTGGAAAGGTCGTAGAGGGACAGGTCCACCGCCGAGCCCCGGTTGTGCCTCGAGCCCTGCGCGGGATTGGCGACCAGCCAGTGCACGCTGTCGGGCACCGCGTCCCAGAACGTCCTGGTGACGTACCACGGGCGATAGCCGTCGTGGATCAGTAGGCCATACCCTCGTTGCCGGAGCCACCGGTGAGCCTCGAGCAGCGCCTCGGCCGCGGGGCGCTGGAGAAAGGCGCGGGCCTGGGAGTAGAACACGGTCCCCGCGAAGTTATTCGTAGTGGCGTAGCGGATGTCGAGATGGATCGTGGAATCGAGCGTCGTGAGCTCGACCAGGTCGGGAACCCTGAGGCCGGGCGGTTGGACCGGCGGGGTGGCGCGGAGGGCTTCCTCGATCAGCTCGGGGACCGGGCGCACCGGCGTGATCTTGAGCTGGCCACCGGCCTCGGGGCCGACCGAGAGACGGCGATAGGGGACGTGATCGATATACAGGATAACGATGGGCTCTTCCGTGAAGCTTACTTCTCGACCCGCAAGTTGGCCCCGAGGGGGCATCCGGAGAATCGATCGTTCGTCGAACTGGAGGATGCTAGGCAGGTACCAGCTGGAGAAAAGGACAAGCGATCCGCCATACTCGGCTACGATAATCCGGTTCCCCGCGTGCTCATATTCACCCAGAACCTTGGCGACGGAAGCCTCTGGTGCAGGAGGTGGAAGCTCCTCATGGGAAACCGCGGGGGGAGGCTGTGGAGTCGGAGGAGCGTTTGCGCACGCCGAAAGCCACAGCGCCGCCCCGACCAGCGGGATCATCCGCTTCACGAGATCACGATTGTTCATTCACAGCGCGATTCATCATGGCCGCGAGATTGGTCAGGTCGGCCTTGAGCAGACCCCACCACTGGCCATCGTCGAGAATGAACGGCATAACGTCGAACTGGGTCATCGAAACTCCTTCGACCGCAATGGTTGTTCGCGTTACGACCAGCATCGTATCGCCCCGCGCCACGTGACCCAGGGGTTCGATGGTCGCCGATCTCATCGCGTCCGCCAGCCCTTCCTCCTGGGCCAGCATGGTCTTCAAGAGTGCCGCAAAGAGCACCGTGTCCGGAGCGACGGCCAACTGCTCCAGGGTCATGCCGAACATCTGGCTTGCCGCCTCTCGCGTCTTCGGCGCCGAGAGCATCGGCTGGAACAGGGTCCGGAACTGGTGAAGGGCCGAGGGATGCATCGCCCTTGCGGCGGCCGCAAAGTCGCCCGACCGGAGAGCTTCGGCGAATACCCTGGCGGCGGACTCCGGGGTCCCGTTCGAGGCGGTAGAGGTCGCGGTGCCAGTCGAGGCGTCCGACTCCGGCGCCGGCTTCGATCCGCAGGAATTGAGGGCGAGCCCGGTGAGGCAGGCCAGGGCACGAAGGTTCATCATCGTCATCTCCCGGTTCCGAACAGCATTGCGTTGGTCACCAGCTTGGCCGTGCCGCGCCAGAAGGCGCGAAACAGCGGATCGTCGGCAAACAGGACCACCCGGCCCCGGCCCGCGTTCTCCACCGCCACCCACACCGAGCCTTTCAGCAGCTTCTCGGTATTGCCCGGCCAGGTAAAGCCGCCCAGGGTGAGATCGCTGCCCACGAAGGCGACCGGGTTGTCGCCCTTCTCCGAGGGGGTCATCAGGGTGCTGGTGAACAGGAACACCGGCAGCTGGTCCCGGTCGTAGCCCAGCGTGATCCAGTGGGTGCGGTCCAGTGTCGCCCGGAATATCGAACCCGGAATGTATTCCGGCTTGAGGTTGGCGCTCGCGGACGGTGAAATCAACGGCGGCGCCGGCTGGGACGTCACGCTGAGCGTGGTGTCCTTGTCCCCCTTGGGCTCCTTGCCCTCTTCGGTATCTCCAACCTGCCGCACCGTCGTCAGGCTCAGTTCCTTCCGGCTGAGCAGGCCGTTGGCATCACCCACGCTGAGGATCAGGCCGCCGCCCTGCACCCAGGTCTTGAGTCGTTCGGCGCCGCCTTCGCCCAGTTCCCGCCACATCCGGCCCGGCGAACCGCCGGGGAGAATCAGCACGTTGTAGCGATCGAGGTCCATGCTGCCAATGCGCGACATCCGTACCGGCATCACCGGGTACTTGAGCTCCCGCTCGATGTAGTACCAGAAGTCGCCGAAGACGGTCTGGTCCAGTCCGTCATCCGCCGCCAGCAGGATCCTCGGCGCATGCAGCGCCTCCACGTCCTCGCTGCCGACCCCCACTGCGCCGGTGTCCGCAAAGGCGGAGCGCACCGCGGTCACCCGCACCCCGGTCTCCCGGGCCAGCACGGCGATCCGATCATGGACGGTCTCGGGATTCCGCTGTACCCGCACCACGAACGACCCCGCCGGATAGCTCATGCCGTCGGCGACCAGCGGGCGAAGCGATACCGCGACCTTGAAATCCTCGTTCAGCAGGTACATCGCCAGCCGGGCACCGGCCTCGGACTGGTTGCCGAACACGTAGGCCGATTGCGCCCGGCCCGGCGCCGGCTCGGGCGGGAGGCTGTCGTCCGGCGACACCAGGACGCCGGTCGCAGCGGAGACGTCGTCGGTCCACACCGCATCGAGACCCAGCGTCAGCGGGAGCGCCCACGCCGTGATGTCGTAGAAATCGTATCCCTCCGACGAAGCCTCTTCGCCCCGAATCCGGTTGCGCTCGAACTTCGCCACCTCGGCCCGGACGAAGCCGGAGTCCATCGTGGCCCTGGGCTCCAGGATCGCGGTGGCCAGCCGGCCTTCGGGCTGGGCCAGGTCTACCACGTAACTGCCCGCCGGGAAGCTGCGGCGCCCGCTGGCGCCACCCAGGTAGGAGGTTCCCCGGAGAATGGAAATCGGAGCCGTCGTGCGGGTGACATCCACGTGCTGGCGGGCCAACAGGTGCGCGAGCCACAGCGCGCGACCCGGGTCCGGCGCCGCGGAGAAGATCACCCGCCGCATCGCCCCGGTGCGGGAGGCCGCCATCGCGGTGGCGTGGAAGTCATAGTAGTCGCGCAGCAGATCGGCCCGGCTGGCGGCGGCGGTGGCCAGGGTCGCCAGTGAAGCGATGTAGTGATGGGCGATCCCCATTTCGAACGTCATGTAGCTGCCGTCGTCCTTCCGCTTCTTGAGCTCGGGGCCGCCGTCGGTCTCGAAGGTCATCCCGATGGCCCCGCTCATGGTCGGCCACTCGTCGATGTAGCCGGGATAGAAGAAGTCGAACGCGTCGCGCACGTAGTATTGCCAGCCGTAGGAATCGAACGCATTGCCATTATTGCGGCCGAAGCGCTCGAACCACTTGTAGGTCGCCGGCGGCAGATTCTGGTTCTGCGCCTGGGTGACCGGCGGGAAGAAATACTGCGAGGTGGTGCTGTGCAGATCGGCCAGCACCTGGGGCCGCCAGCGGGTCAGCACCCCGGCCAGCGCCCGGGTCTCCAGCTGGGACTGGGCCAGCAGGTCGCGGTTCATATCGAAGCGATAATGATTGTACCGGCCCCAGATGCTCCACGGCTCGGTCTGTTCCAGCGCGTCCGGGTCGTCGGTTCCCACCGCGACCGAGTTGTACCACGCCGCGAACCGCTCGTGGCCATCCGGGTTCTGCGACGGGTTGAGGATGACGATTACGTTCTTGAGGATGTCGAGGGTGGCGGGCTCATCGCTGGCCAGCAGCTGATACGCCGTCTGCATCACCGCTTCGAAGCCCGCCGGCTCGTTGCCATGCACCGAGTGGTTGAGCACCACGATGACCGGGTTGTGCTGGGCCAGGTCGGTGGCCTGCGCCGAGCTGGTCACCCGGGGGTCGGCCAGCTTCGCGATGTTGCCCCGGATCTCGTCCAGCCGGGCCAGGTTCTCCGGCGCCGAGATGAGGAGAATCCGCATCACCTTGCCTTCGGCCGTCTTGCCGATGACTTCGGTGCGCACCCGCTCGGGTGCCGCCGCGATCAGCTGGTCCAGCACCTGTTGCTGCTGGTGATACATGGTCTGCTGGGACCCGACCCGGTATCCGAGCAACGACTCCGGCCGCGGCACGCCGGCCCGGTACGGACCGCGCGCGTAAAAGTCGAACTGCTGCGCAGCCAGGGGAGTGATCAGGCAACACGAGAGAAGGACGACAACAAGTCGGCGCATTGATCTCAGTGGGTAAGTGGGAAAATGGGTCGGTGGGCAGGTGGAAAGCGGGGGATAGAAGACGAGTTCTACCCACTGGCCCGCTTTCCCACCGACCCACCTACGTAAGTATGGCTTGCTGCTCCTGCTGCCGGGCGCGCAAATCCCAGGTTTCAGCGACCACGCCGCCCAGGAGAAACACCATCGAGGTGTACCAGGTCCACAGGATGAACAGGATCAGGGCGCCGAGGTTGGCGTCCAGGGTAAACTGGCCGTGGGTCACCAGCCGGGACAGGTAAAACCCGAAGAGCCGCTTCGCCACTTCGCCGGCAATGGTGGTGAAGGTGGCCGCCACCAGGGCGGATTGCCAGGATAGCCGGCGGAGCGAGGCATGCCGAAAGATCAGAAAGAACAGGGCAATCGTGAAAACGATGCTGAGCGCCCCGCCCATCAGCAGGCCCAGTTTGCTGAGAAAGAAGTTGGCCATCGCGTAGGAAGTGTGGTGCTCCCGGACCACCGTGAGCACCGTGCCGATCACCGTATTGAGCAGGAACAGGGTGACCACGACCACCACCATCGTGATGTCCCGGAGTTTCGCCAGCAGCCACGCAAGCACGAAATGCCGCTTCGACTCCCGCAGCGAAACGTCGTACAGGTGGTTGAGCGCGGTACGGATCCCGGCGAAGAGGCTGGTGCTGAACCAGATGAAGCTGGGAACCGCATAAAAGGTGAGCCGGTCGCGATTCCGGGCGATCCCGGCCAGCAGTCCTTCAAGCGCGCCGAAGGGATCGTGTCCGGCGATCTGGACGTGGGGCGGCAAAAAGGGCTGGAGCAGCTCGTGGATATCCACCTGGGAGGAGCTGCCCTGCAACTGCGCCAGGTGGGTCAGCACGATGAGCAACAGCAGGATGAAGGGCACTGCGGCCAACAGAGCGTCGAACGTGATGGCGCTGGCCAGGAAGGGAACGTTGTTCTCCTCGGCGGCCTGCAGGGTACGACGGATGAAGCCCCGGACCGTGCGATGCCAGCCCCCCAGGGCGATCCCGGTCAGGCGTCGGACTCCTCAGCGGAACCTTTGCGGCGCCGGGCGCGGGCTTTCTCGAGCCTGCGCTCCAGCTCCTCCCGGGCGCTCCCCCTGCGGGCCGGCTCGCCGGCCGCCACCGCTTCGAGATCCTCTTCCTCCTCGCCATCGTCGGCCGCCGAAGTGTCGGGATCGCCGTCCGGGCCGGAGAAGCGCTGGCTCAGCTCGTCCACTTTCTCTTCCGCCATCGCCCGGATCTTCCGGAGCCGGCGCTTGAGGCCGCGGCGGGTCTCTTCCCCGCTCTGCGGCGCGAACAGGAGCGCCACGCCGGCGCCAATCACCGCGCCGAGCAGCAGGGCCTTGATCGAGGAGCCACCTTCCCGCTCCACGTAGATCACCTGCTCGTCGTCATCATCATCGTATCGCGACATCGTCTATTCTCCCGCTTCCGCATCGTCGACCGCCGTCGCCATCGCCGGCTTGAGCGCGGCGTGCGGCTGCACCGGTGCGTGCACGAATTGATTGACCAGTCCCATGGTGCCGTTGACATTGAGCTGCTCGAACAGAAATCCGAACGTCTTCTCCAGGTCCGCAACGATCGCCGCCTTCACCTCGTCCGGCAGGGACCAGAACTCCTTCTTGAAGGGCCCGATCGCCTTTTTCCGCGCCTTGTAGTAGAACTGCTCGTCCGAGTCGCCCGCCTTGAAATCGCTCTGCGCGTTCTCCTTGAGCCACGGCTTGATCCGGGCCACCAGGTCCTTCGGCAGCTTCGGGTGGTCGAACACGATGTTCTGGAAATTGGTGGCCAGGTGGATCTCGCAGGTCTCGATCCGGGGGAAGTTGCCGAAGGCGGTGGAGGGCAGCGTGCTCGCTCCGTGCTGCACCGCGCCGGCCAGCCCGTACTGCTCGCGCGACACCTTGGAGAGCGCCGCGAGGGCTTCGAGATCGAGCTTCACGTCGGCGATGGTGCCGTCGGGCAGGACCACGCCGCCATGCGAAGTACCGGTCTGCACCGAGATCTTGCTGATCCCCGCGCAGTCGCCCAGCGCCTTGAGGCTCCGGTTGTAGCCCTGCATGAACGCGTGCAGCTCCTCCACCGTGCTGTTCTTGTGTCCCACTTCGCCGATTTCGGCGCCGACCGACACCGTGACGCCTTCGGGCTCCCGGTCCCGGATGAACCGGGTGATCTCGGCGGCGTGCTGGTAATTCAGCCGCTGCTGTTCATCGAGGTTGGGCTTGGACAGGTCCACCAGCGTGGAGGTGTCCACGTCGATGTTGTAGAACCCGGCTCCGACCTCTTCCGCGATCAGCTTCATCACCTCGCCCAGCTCGCCCGGGGCGTCGGCCTGGTACTTCTTGGCGTTGACCTGGCAGTGGTCGCCCTGGATGAAGAGCGGGAGGGTGTACCCCTCGCGCAGTGCCGCCGCGATCAGCACCGCGACGTATTCCGCCGGACGCTGGTCGGTATAAGCGATCTCGGACCGGGCGATTTCGAAGATGATCGCTCCGGCCCGGCCCGCCTTGGCCGCCCGCATGATCGCGCGGCCGGTGTCGTACGCCATCATCCGGACGTTCATCGCGGGCACGGTAAAGCCCGCGCACTCGCCCCGGGCGCGGGCCTCGTAAATCCCCTGGATGGACGCCGGCCGGGTGCCGGTGGCCTGCCCCAGTTCCCAGAGCAGCCAGCGGGCGGCGTCTTTCTCCGCCTGCGTGCCGAACACCGCCTGCCAGACCAGCTTGTCGGTGGCGGCGGACTGCAGCCGGGCCGGGTCGCTCACGTGGACGCCGCCGGCCGACAGCCGAACCGCGCCACCGTAGAGGTCAACCGCTTTCTGCACTGGGTCGGTCATAGGAGAATCCTTGCACTGTTTGCGGTCGGAGTCGTCGCCTCAATCTACCCGACAAATCGAGTCGGGTACAGTCTGGCTGGTGTACGAACTTGAACCCGGCAACAGCTCACCGCAGAGCGCGCCGAGGTACGCTGAGCCTCGCAGAGGACTGCAATAACATGAACCCCGTCAAGCAAAGGCGCCAAGACGCCAAGAGACCTTCAATTGGGTTTTCCTCTGCGTCACCTCTGCGTTCCTCTGCTTCTCTGTGGTGTGCTGTTGCCGGGCCCAAATCTCGCTCAATGGCTGCATGAACTCACGCTTCATCCGAAGTCCGGCGGCTCCGCACCTCCTGCAACTCGTACCCCGCCCGTCCCATGGCCGAGTAGGTAAGCCGTTTGCCCAGCTCCACGCCGGGCTGGTCGAAGGGATCGATCCCGTACCACACCCCGGCGTACCCGGTCGCGACCTGGAAGAACATGATCAACTCGCCCATCGTCTCGGCGTCGAGCTTGGGAACCCGGATATTCATATTCATTCGCCCCTGGCTCGCGATAGCGGCCGAGGTGGCTTCGAACTCGGCCCGGAGCAGCCCGCCCAGGGTCTTCCCCTGGAGATAGGCCAGCTCGTCGGGCAGGCTCGGGCGCTTGGGGATGGTGACGTCTTCTCCAAAATCGTCCACCGTGATGAAGCTGATCACCTTGTCGTACGGCCCTTCCATGAAGAGCTGGACCTGGCTGTGCTGGTCGGTCGCGCCGATCGCGGCCAATGGCGTGGGCCCGGTATGCACCACGTGGCCCCGCCGGTCCACCCGCTTGCCGAGACTCTCGGCCCAGAGCTGCCGGTACCACTCGGCGAACTCCCGCAGCCGGTCGGTATAGGGCATGAGGACGTGGTTCCGCGCGCCCTGGGTCGTATCGGCCGCCCAGAGCAGGCCCGCAAAGAGCGCGGCCCGGTTCTTCAGCAGGTCGTCGTTGTCGGCTTCCTCCACCGCCTTCCGGGCTCCGTCGAGCAGGGCACCGATATCGATGCCGACCAGCGCGGCGGGCAGCAGTCCGACCGGCGACAGCACGCTGAACCGCCCGCCCACGTCGGACGGCACGTCCAGGGTGGCGATGCCGTCGTTCCTGGCGATCTCCCGGAGCGCTCCTTTCTCCGGGTCGGTGGTGAACACCAGGTGGCGATATGCCACCGAACCGAGCGCGTCTTCCAGCCACTGCCGGATCACCAGGTACTGGGCCATCGTCTCGGCCGTGCCACCCGACTTGCTGATCACGTTGACCAGGACCCGGCGGGGATCGATCCGCTTGAGCGCGGCATTGATGCTGGTGGGATCAACATTGTCCAGCACGGTCAGCCGGGGGAAGAAATCGCGGCCTTCGTCGTCCAGCTCGTTCCAGGCCGGGGCACGGAGCGCATTGAGCAAGGCCTTGGCTCCGAGCGCCGATCCGCCGATGCCCAGCACCACCACGTGGTCATGGGCCTGGCCCAGGCCCTCGGCGAAGGTGCTGATGTTCTTTACCGCTTCTTTCTGTTCGACCAGGTGATAGAACCCGTACTCTCCCTCCGCCAGCCGGGTCCGCACCTCGGCCTGTACCTCCCGGAACTGGCGCTCCAGTTCTTCCAGCCGTGCCCGCGAAAGCCCGTGTTCGCCGTCGAGCCCGTCCTGCATCATTCGCGAGTAGTTGAGCTTCATACGCGGACCTTAAGCACGGGTGAGGAACGAAAAGCGTTTACGGTGCAAGGTATAATGTTCAATACCAATCGGAACTTCGCCGGTCATCTTACCCTTTACACCTTACACTTTGAACGCTTTTCCCTGCGTTCTCCCTTCATACCTCGACAACCAATCCGTCATACGCCGGCATCACCCCGGCCGGAAGCTTCGCGGCCAGCTCGGCGTGGCCGGTCTCGTGGGTAAGGTGGGTGAGGTAGGTTCGCTCCGCGCCCAGTGTTTCCGCGGTGCGGATGGCTTCCTCGATGCTCATGTGGGTCGGATGAGGCCGCCACCAGAGCGCGTTCAGGACCAGCACCTTGAGACCCTTGAGCTGCTGCATCTCCTCGGGGCCGACCGCCTTCACGTCGGTGAGATAGGCCAGGTCGCCGAAGCGATACCCGAACACCCTGAGGTGCCCGTGGCGGAAGGCCAGCGGCAACACCGGCACCCCGGCCACGTCAACCACCTTGCCGGGCTCGATGGAAAACGTCTCCAGCTGCGGCTTGGAGGTCCCTTCGTAGGCCCGGACCTCGTCGTCAAAGATGTAGCGAAATGTCGCTCGCAGCGTGGCGATCGTCTCGGCCGGGCCGTAAATCGGCAGCGGGCGGCGGGCCCGGACCGAGAAGATCCGGAGATCGTCAATGCCGGAGGTGTGGTCGGCATGCTCGTGGGTATACAGCACTCCGTCCACCCGGGAGATCCCCGCCGCCACCAGCTGCAGCCGCAGCTCGGGTGGGGTATCGATCAACAGCGTCTTGCCGGCCGTCTCCAGCACCGCCCCGCTCCGGGTCCGCTTGTCCCGCGGATCGGTGGAGCGGCACACCGCGCAACTGCAGCCCACCTGGGGAATCCCGAAAGAGGTGCCGGTGCCGAGAAATGTCAGACGCATTGGGCGGTAAGGCGGTAGGGCGGTAAGGCGGTAAGTTCTGAAGGGCTGTCATCCCGAGCGTTGCGAGGGATCCTGCCAGCCGAAAGAAGATCCTTCCCTCCGGTCGGGATGACAGACTGCAGGCAGTTACTTACCGCCTTACCGCCTTTCCGCCTTACCGCCTTACACATGCTCCACCTTCAGCAGATTCGTGGTACCCGGCACATCGAACGGCACTCCGGCCGTCACCACGACCGCTTCGCCCGGCTCTGCCAGGTTGTGCTCCAGGATCCGCTGCCGGGCCACCACCAGCATCGAATCATAGGTCGGCATGTGGTCCACCAGGGTGGGGACGACGCCCCACACCAGCGAAAGCTGGCGAAACGTCTCCGGCTCCGGCGTCACGGCGAAGATCGGCGCCGCGGGCCGGTAGGCGGCCACCTTGCGCGCGGTGAATCCGCTGGCGGTGAAGCAGACGATCAACGACGTCGACAAGAGCTCCGCCGCGACGCATACCGCCAGGCCGATGGCATCCTCGGTCCGGATCGGGGGCATGGCACCGGCGGACTGGTCGGAGCCGCGGCGGCGGGAGTACCCCACGCCCGCCTCATAGGCGGCGCTCCGGCCCTTGAGATTGGGCTCCATCTGGCGGGCGATCCGGTCCATCGCGCGCACCGCTTCCACCGGGTATTCGCCGACCGCGGTTTCGGCCGAGAGCATAACCGCATCGGTCCCGTCGAGAATCGCATTGGCCACGTCGGACGCCTCGGCCCTGGTAGGGCGCGGCGCGTGGACCATGGATTCCAGCATCTGGGTGGCGGTGATGACGGTCTTGCCCTGCAGGTTCGACTCCCGGATCAGTCGCTTCTGCATCAGGGGAACTTCCTCGAAGGGCAGCTCGACGCCCAGGTCGCCGCGGGCCACCATGATCGCGTCGGACGCCGCGATGATCTCGCTCAGGTTCTTGATCGCGGTGTCCTTTTCGATCTTGGCGATGAGCTTGATGGTCTTGGGCACCAGCGCGCGCAACTCTTCCATGTCCTGGCCGCGCCGCACGAAGGAAAGCGCGATGAAGTCCACGCCCAGCCGGACGGCTCGCACCACTTCCTCCCGGTCCCGCTCGGTCAAGGCGGGAGCGCTGACCTCGATCCCGGGGAGGTTCATACCCTTGTGACTCTTGAGCTCGCCGCCGTAGACCACCTTGCCGCGAACCCGGTCACCCTGGACCGCGGTAACCGTGACTTCCAGCAGCCCATCGTCGAGCAGAATCCGGGCTCCGGCGGAGACGTCCCGCGCCAGCTGGTCATAGGTTGTGGGGATTTCATCCGGCGTGGCGATCGCCTCCGGCGCGAAGATCACCTCGGCGCCCTTCTCCAGGTGCCGGGAGACCGGGAGATCCCCGACCCGGATCCGCGGCCCCTGGAGGTCCACCAGGATCGCGGCGGAATCTCGGCGCCGCGCTATGATGTCTTTCAACTGGACGATCCACTGCTCCCGGATCGCGGGGGTCGCATGGGAGGCGTTGATCCGGACGACATTGACACCGGCATCGAGCAGTCCGGCCATCTGCTCGGGCTTGGACCAGGCCGGCCCCAGCGTGGCGACGATCTTGGTGCGGCGAATTCCAGTTGGCATGGGGAAAATTATAACTGATAGACTGCCATTCCGTTGATGACGGTCAGCAACACCTTCCCGGCCCGGAATGCCTGGCCACTACCGTGGAATACCTCGTCCCCGACCTCCCAGGCGACCAGGTCGGCGTCCATCCCGGGAGCCAGGGTGCCGCGTCGATGCGCTACCGAAGCGGCGCGAGCCGGTCCCTCGGTGTAGGCGCGCACCACGGTTTCGAAGTCCAGCTGCTCTCCAGGCTGCCACGCCGGATCCCCCGGCGCCATTCGCCGCTCCATCGCGGCATACACTCCCTCGCGCGGATCAATGGACGCCACCGGCGTATCGCTCCCGAAGGCGAGCACTGAGCCCTGGGCCAGGAGGCTCTGGAAGGCGTAGGCTCCTGCCCCGCGGGCACCCCAGTGCCGGTCGGCCAGGGGAATATCGGTGAGGATATGGGCGGGCTGCATGGAGAGTACGATCTGTTCCCGCGCCGCCCGAGCCAGGTCGGCCGGGTGTACGCATTGGAAATGTTCGATGCGGTGGCTGATCCCCACCCGGGGGACGCCGCTGATGAGGTCCAATGCCCGTCGTACCGCCGCGTCTCCGATGGCGTGCACCACGGCGGCCAGGCCGGCATTGGCCGCGGTGGTGATGGCGCGGGCGGCGACTTCCCGGTCGGTGACTGGCATGCCCCGGTCGCTGGTCCCCTCGTAAGGCTCGAGCATCCAGGCGGTGCGGCTGCCCAGGCTTCCGTCGAGGAACATCTTCACCCCCCCGTGGGTGAGCCACTCTGAGCCGGTGCCGCTTCGAGTCCCCTGGCGGACCAGCTTCTCCAGGTCTGCGACCGGGTGATGAAACAGCACCCGGAGCCGCAACTCACCCCCGGAATCCATGGCGCGGAAGGTCTCAAAGGCGTGGTGTCCCTCGACGTTATGAATCCCGGTGACCCCCAGACGGTGCGCCTCGCGCTGGGCCTGGCGGGTGGCTTCCAGCAGCAGCTCGTCGGGCGGCGAGGGAAGGACGTCACGTACCAGCGCCACGGCATTCTCCAACAGCAGTCCGGTCGGCAGCCCGTTCCCGTCCCGCACGATCCGTCCGCCCGGGGGATCCGGGGTCTCCCGGGTTATTCCAGCGGCCAGGAGGGCAGCGGAATTGACCCATGCTGCATGAACATCGAGGGAATCCAGGAAGACGGGATAGGGTACCTGGTCCAGGTCCTGGCGCCTGGGCGGGCGGTCCCAGCGGTTGGCATCCCAACCCTGGCCAAGAACCCAGTCCTGGAATGGGCGGCCACTGACCACCCGCTCGATTGCCTCGGCCAGGGTCGCCGATCCGGCCAGCCGAACCTCATCTTGACCCAGGGCCCAGCTGGTGAAATGGGTGTGGCTGTCTACGAAGCCCGGGGTGACGACCGCCTCTGGCAGCTCCCAGCGGGCGACGTCCCGCGGCACCCTCCGGTCCAGGTCCGGCCAGTGTCCCACCTCCTGAACTCGGCCTCCTTCCCACCAGATCGAGTCACCACCCTGCCCGGCTGGGGACATGACCCGTCGCGCGCGAAGCAACCCGGCCTGTGCTGTCATTATGGATCGGTGGAGAGGGTGTCAAAACCTTGGCCTTCGGGGAACCTGTTATCCACAAACCCGGAACTCGTGAACGGGGTCTCGGCAAGGCTGCGCCAAGCAGGTACGAGGTTGTCTACAATTACCCACACGGCGCAACCCACATTATCCCGCCACGTATCGAATGTCACAACCGCGTTTCTACGGCTTACTCACACGCAAGTTGAAAACACGAGTTTTCCACATGTGCAGTACTGGAAAACGTGGAATTCCGGTTTCAGGCTGTTGAGCCAGAAGGGATTGCGCTCGTCCATGATTATCCACCTGAAGCGCACTTCATAACTTCTTTGTTAACATGGACTAACGGAGGGTAATAAATGTGGAAAATACCAAGGTGACAGTGTCGTTTATGGGGAGAGGATTATTCATAGCGGGTGAATATCAGTGAAAAATCGTCGCCTACCCGCCTGCCGACTGGCCCACTTCCCCCCGGTTGGCACCTCGCGCGATCGGCCTCGGAAGAAAGAATGTCAGCGCATACGCTATGAAGGGGAAGAACAGCATGGTTTCCACAACCAGCGTGGGAATCGCTTCACGAGTCAGGTAGTACTCGGCGGTCAGAACTCCGGGGATGGGCCGCCAGGGGAACTCGTACTGGGCATGAGTCAGCGGCCAGAACAGCATCGGGCCGTTGCCAAGTCGGCTCATCGTGTCCAGCAAGCCATGACTTCCCAGGGCGGCAAAGACCCAGAGCCCGGTCAGGAGCTGCCGCCGGGTGGTTCCCCGGACCAGGGCGCCGGCCACAAGGGCCACGAACAGGGCGAAAATGATCGAGTGGGTGATGCCGCGATGGGAGAACGGGGTGTTGGGGATTGCCCCCAGGGAATTGGTCAGCAGGTCCAGGTCTGGCGCCAGGGCCAGGGCGGCAAACGTCAGGATGGTGACCCGGGGACGGGTGCCAGCCTGCTTGCTGTAGACTGCCCCGATCGCCGCCCCGACCGCCAGATGTCCGATGCTTGCCATGCACGCGTTGGCAGGAAGATCCGTGCCAGCTTACTCACTT
Source organism: Gemmatimonadales bacterium (assembly GCA_036006525.1). Lineage (GTDB taxonomy): Bacteria > Gemmatimonadota > Gemmatimonadetes > Gemmatimonadales > GWC2-71-9 > DASYPP01. The sequence continues at coordinate 17,372 of DASYPP010000019.1, read as the reverse complement.
GGTAAAATCGATCTTTCCTCCCCCGCCCCACATCATTGGTCCGACCATGCGGATTGGAGACGCCCTGAGGCTCTTGGCGAGGTCATCCTTGCCCACGATGCGCAGGGTACCGGCGATGCTCTGGGCGCTATCGGCGTGGAACGAGACCAGCCCGGTAATCCGGGAGTTCCGTGCACTATCCGTGTACCAGTTCTCGGCGACCTCCGGGGCGCCCAAGGCGGTGTCTCCCGCCAGGTGCCCTTCCCAGGTGATCACCGTGCGCCCGATTCGCACCTGATAAAGATCCTCAGTGCTCTCCGGGACCTTGCCCACGGTGGCTTCCAGGCGATCCCCGCGCAGGGCCCACATCTCGGCCTGGCGGAGCAGCCGCCAGTTGTTGCTCCGCAGTGCCGCGATGAAGTAGCTGGGGCCTGCCTTGGCATTGTCGGTTGTCGTACTGGCGCCGATGAGCCAGGTCGACAGGACCTGGGATTCCTGCAGGGTGGCCGCAGAGTCTCCGATCTGCTGGTCGTCAACCCGGGCCCGGTCGAAATGGGAGGTGCAGAACTGGGCGGGGATCCATGCCGCGTAACTCGGGTCATCATGGATCAGCCGGGTAATGGCCGGAGACAATCCGGGGAAGTCCCGAGCGGCCCGGGCCCGGTAACCGCTGGAGAGTTTCTTCTCGGCGGAGGTGGAGTCCATCAGGAAATACACGCACCATCGCGCGCGAAGGTTGTTCAGTTGCCAGGACTGGGCTTGCTGGTTCTGGGCTGCGCTGGTGCCATGAACGCCGAGGGTGACGAGACCGGACATAACGAGGGCACGCGCGGCTGCGGAAAGACGAACCACCTATTACCTCCTGGGCTGGAAAAGGGCCGGAAGGCGCACCGGCCCTCTGGAGACGAATGAGAAGGAAATCTCACTACCCCTGGCGAGCGTCGCGGACCGCGGCCTTGAGTTCATCATAGGCATGCGGATCCAGCGCCCCGAACTGCAGGTTGCGATAGACCACCCGTCCGTCCCGGTCCAGGACGTAAACTGTTCGCCGCATGTACTCCCCGGATCCCTGGCTGCCGTACTTTTTGGCCACCGCCTGGGCCGGGTCACTCAACAGCTGGAAAGGAAGCTGGAGACTCTGGGCGAAGCTGACGTGGGTGGTCACGCTGTCCACGCTGATCCCCACCACGACAACCTCGTCACCGAACATGGTGGCGTACTGGTCGGCAAAGGTGCGCATCTCCGCGGTGCAACCCGATGTGAAGTCCTTGGGAAAGAACGCCAGCACCACGACCTTGCCGCGGGCATGCCCCAGCCGGAAAGGCGCGTCCGCCGGTCCGACGCTATCCCGGGTCGCCCAGGGCAACGTGAATTCCGGGGCCATCGTCCCCACTTCCGGTCCGGAGACCAGGACGGCGGTCGGAGGACCCTGGTTCTGCTGGGCGGATCCGCGGGACGGCAGGGCAAGCGCGGCGCTGGCCGCAAACACAGCGAAAGCGTTGAATCGAGCGTTCATGTCAGTTCCCTGCCACTCGCTGAAGGGCCTCCTCGAACCGCTGCTCGGTGCCTACCCCGGTGTAGGCTACCCGGCCCGAGGAATCGATAATCACGATGTAGGAAGTCTGGGGCGCGTCGTAGGCACGGGTGCTCACGCCGTCTTCGTCGTACAGAACCTGGAACGGCAGTTGGTGGCTCGCCATGTAGCGGCGGACCCGGTCCCGGGTCTGGTTCACCGCGACGTTGATCCCGAGAAAGGCGACCCGGCTCCCGTACTTCTGGTGCGCGGCCTGCACCCGGGGCAACAGCGCCTCACAGATCGGACACCAGGTGGCCCAGAACTCCAGCATCATGGGGCGCTTTCCAATGTACTGCCCCAGGTCCACGGCGCGCCCGTCGAGATCGGGCACCGACACCACGGGCGCCTTCTTGCCCATGGCGATACCTTCGTCCTGCGCCGCCAGCGGCGAAGCCAGGGCGACGGCCACTCCCAGGAAAACTCCAAGACTCAATGCCTTCACGATACCTTGCCCATCTGAATGAAGTAGTACTCCGCCATCGCCAGCAGAATGACGCCCGACAGTTTCTTGATCACCACCAGCCAGCGCCCGCTCCGGGGCAACGCCGCCAGGCTTCCGGAGAACAACCCCACGCCGACCAGGAGCGCCGTCATCCCCAGCGAGAAGACGAACAGGTACCCGAAGCCGAGCACCGCGCTCCTGGTGGTCGCGACGAACGTGAGCACGGCGGCGAACGCGGGCGCGCCGCAGGGCGCCGCTACCAACCCGGACGTCGCGCCCATCAGGAAGGCGCCGGTGCCGCTCCCGCCGCCGAACTTGCCGGCCCACGCCACCAGCCTGGTCGGCGCGGAAACCGGGATGACATCGAGCATCGCCAGGGCGAACAGCAGGAGCAGGTTCCCGATGGTGAAGTATGCCCAGGGATTGGAGCTGATCGCGCCGAATAGCGACCCGCTGAGCCCAGCCAGCAGTCCCAGCGACGCGTAGACCAGCGCCAGGCCCAACACGTAGAGGCCGGTATAGAGAACGGTCCGGGCCCGGCTCCGGGCCACCGCGCCGGCCCCGCCCAGCACCCCGGCCGTGATCGGAATCATCGGGAAGATGCAGGGAGTGACACTGGTGGCCAGGCCGGCGACAAACATCGCGCCGATCGCGGCGAGGGGCCGCTCCCGGAGGATGGCTTCGAGCGAAAACAGCAAGCTGGTCACGGATGCCGGCACTGAGGGAATGTAACCGGGGCAGTTAGTACTTGTTGGCTACGTACTCGTCCAGGATCTTCAGGAACTCCGGCACGATCGTTTCGCCTTTCAGGGTCACCACCAGCCGGCCATCCACGTACACCGGCGCCTTCGGTTCCTCGGCCGTTCCCGGAAGCGAGATGCCGATGTTGGCGTGCTTGGATTCGCCGGGCCCGTTCACCACGCAGCCCATCACTGCGACCCGCAGCTCCTCCACCCCGGGCCGCGCGGCGCGCCATACCGGCATCTGGTTCCGCAGGTAGCGCTCGATATCCTGCGCCATCTGCTGGAAGAAAGTGCTGGTGGTCCGCCCGCAGCCCGGGCAGCTGGTGACCTGGGGCGTGAAGCTGCGCAGGCCCAGTGACTGGAGGACCTGCTGCGCAACCTGGACCTCTTCGGTCCGGTCCCCGCCGGGGGCGGGCGTGAGCGACACCCGGATGGTGTCTCCGATCCCTTCCTGCAGAAGAATGGAAAGTCCGGCGGTGCTGGCGATGATCCCCTTGGCGCCGAGGCCGGCTTCGGTGAGACCGAGGTGGAGCGGGTAGTCGCACCGGGCGGCAAGCAGCCGGTACACGTCCACCAGGTCCTGCACGGCGGAGACTTTCGCGCTGAGGATGATGCGGTCATGGGCCAGCCCGGTGGCCTCGGCGAGGATTGCCGAGCGCAGGGCACTCTCCACCATCGCGTCCATGGTTACCGCGCGCGCCTCCTTGGGATCGGCCGATGCGTGGTTGGCGTCCATCATCTCGGTCAGGAGGCTCTGGTCCAGTGAACCCCAGTTCACCCCGATCCGGACCGGCTTGTCGTTGGCGATGGCGACCTCCACGATGGCGCGGAAGTTTTCGTCGTGCCGCTTGCCGCCGACGTTGCCGGGGTTGATCCGGTACTTGGCCAGAGCCCGGGCACAGGCCGGGAACCGGGTGAGCAAGAGGTGGCCGTTGTAATGGAAATCGCCGATGACCGGCACTCGCACGCCACCCCGCTCCAGCTGGGATATGATCTCGGGAACCGCGGCGGCGGCCGCTTCGTTGTTCACCGTCACCCGCACCAGCTCGCTCCCCGCCCGGCTCAATGCCGCGACCTGCTGCACCGTGGCCACCACGTCCGCGGTGTCGGTGTTGGTCATGGACTGAACGACGATCGGGTGGCAGGAGCCGACCGCCACGCCGCCCACATGGACGGTGACGGTCTGGCGGCGAGCGACGGTTGGCATAGCGAGGGAATATAAGCGGAGGTGTGCGTCCCGGCGGGTACCTTACAGGGCTACCGTTTTCAACTCAGAGGCACAGAGACTCAGAGACAGCGGATGGCTGATGGCATAGGGCAGCTTCCGATTTGATCTGAGTTTTTGCGCATCAGTGGTTCAACCAATCGGGCCTGCCATGACCATATGTCATAAACTGTTTGCTCTGAGTCTTTGAGTCTCTGAGTTGAAAACGGTCGGTTCCGGTGAAGCCCGCGGGCGCCGACTGAGTCATCGCGCGATCGAAAACTCCGCCGCATCGATGGCCTGGAGGTCCGCCCCTTCGAGGGTGATATCGGCGGCGGTGGCCGAGTCTCTCGCATGCTCCGGTGTCCGGGCGCCGGGAATCGGAATGACCGTGGATCCCTGCGCCCGAACCCACGCGAGCACCACCACGTGGGGGGAAACGTGGTGCCGCTCCGCAATGCGTTTGACCACCGGGTGATCGGGCAGTTTCTTGTTGAGTCTCCCGCCGCCGACCGGACTGTAGGCCAGGAAGGACAGCCCCTTCGCAACGCAGTCCTGCACCAGGTCGTCGTCCAGGGCCTCGGTGAAGAACGGACTCAGCCGGTTCTGCACCGATTGGATCGGATGGATCTCCCGCGCCTCCTCGATCTCCGCGACCGACACGTTCGAGATGCCGATCCACTGCACCTTGCCGCGGCGCACCAGCTCGGCCAAGGCCTCGATGCTCTCCCTGAACGGCACCTGGGGATCCGGCGCGTGCAACTGGTAGAGCTGGATCCGCTCCACGCCCAGGTTCTTGAGCGAGCGGTCGCAGGCGCGGAAGAGGTGCTCGGGCCGGCCGTTCCGGGTCCATGCGCCGTCGGGCCGCTCCATCCCGCCCTTGGTGGCCACCACGAGAGACTCGCGCGAGCCCTTCCAGCTCTTGAGCGCCGCGGCGATGAGCCGTTCGTTGTGACCCAGATCCAGGTGAGAGAGGCAGTAGACGTCAGCGGTGTCGACCAGGGTCACGCCGGCATCGAGGGCGGCGTGTATGGTTGCGATGGCTACCGGTTCCGGCGGTCGACCCTCGATGGAGAGCGGCATGCCGCCGAAGCCGACGGCGGAGACTTGAGATGCGGTGGGACCCAGGGCGCGGGATTGCATCGTTCGATTCTCAATCCACAATCTTCAGTTTCTTGATGAAGGCCAGCACTTCATCCCGCACCCCGTAGTAGATCGCCATTCCGTGGTCGTCGCCGGGAACCAGCCGGCTCGCCACGTGGCCGAGGCCGGCGCTCCAGGAGCGCACGTTGTCGGCACCGGAGAAGGGATCGCCTTCGGAGGAAGCGAGGTAGCATGAGGCCTTGAGCCCCTCCAGGGCCTTCCGGATCCGGGCCGGGGCATCGTCGCCGAAGGCGGGGGCGCCGGCGGCGCCGAAGGTCATGAGACCCTTGAGACCGGGCACCCGGGGCGCTGCCAGCAGCGCGCCGCTCGCTCCGATGCTGGCGCCGATGAGCAGCATCCGCGAGGCGTCCACGAAGTTCTGGGCCGCGCCCCAACCGGCGACCCGCAGGATATCGTCGTCGATCCGATGGAACCCAACGCTCTCGATGCTTGCCATGAACGCCTTGCCGAAGGGCTCCAGGCCGAACCCGTGCGGCGTCTCGATGACGACCGGTCCCGCCGGCCCGGTGGTGGACGCGCCGTGTCCCCGAAGGTCAAAAGCCAGGGTCGCGATGCCGAGGTCCAGGAGGTCGTCGAGCAGCGGTCCGAAGCTGTCACCGGTGGCGGGATACTGGTGGGCCAGGACCGCCAGCGGGTACCTGGTGCCGGGAGCCGTTTCGGGGTAGGCAAGAATGCCCTTCAGGATCACGCCGTCGGCCGTGGCGACCGACATTTCAAGGGGGGAGAGAGGCGGAGACATCACCAATCTTCAATCATGAATCTTCGATCGCTCAGGTGAGTCCCAGCTGCTTCTCCAGCCGAAACCACTCCTCGGGCCGCAGCAGCCCCTCGGCGCGTAGCGGGGCCAGCGCCTTCTCGATCTCTTCCCGGCCGCCGTCGATGCGGCGATCGCGCAGCTCGCCGACCATGCGGGCAAACCGCTGGTCGAACCCGGTCGGATCCAGCTCACCGTTCTTGCGCTTGGCGCTCAGACGGCGGATCTCCTCGGCCAGGCGGGTCGGGGTAATCGGCTTTTCACCGCCTCCCTGGGACTCATCGGCGCTCATGCGGCAGACTCCAGTTTCGAGGTAGGCCAAAAAAGGTACGGGCTTCACGCCTTTGGTGCAATGTACTCCATGTCCGCGGTCAGCCGCACCGTGGGGTCCACCCGGAACACCCGGTCGAAGATATCCTTTGCCGTGGCGGCGGCCGCGGCGACGTCCTGTCCGAAGTCCACCTGGATGAACTCGCGCACCGGCCCATCGGGGGTATCCTCCACGGTATAAGGAACCCGGCGGCTCTCGAGCAGGCTCTTCACCTGGTCGTAGTAGGGTTCCGACCAGGGCGAGAGCGGAAAGTCCAGCTGGATGCCCACCCTGCGCCCTTCCTTCATGTACTTGGAGAATTCGACGAAGCGCTCGTCTCCGGGCAACTCGAAGACCAGGAAGCCGAGATCGTAGCCCCGCTCCAGCAACATGCCAAGGAGCCGGGCCAGGTCCCCCTGCTCGATCTCTTCGACGTGCTCCCGCGACCGGGGCCGGCGATAGAGGAAGACCCCCGCCAGGATCGCGGTCACGCCGAAAATCAGGGCCAGGATGAGGGGATGGCTCACGGGCGCTCCGGAGTGAGGACGTTCCGAATGGTAAGTACCACGACCCCAAAGAAAAAACGGAGGCGCGAACGCCTCCGTCCAGCCTATGACACGACGGCCCCTACGCGGATGGATCCTTTTGCCGGGTCCGGGCAACGCCGCTCACTATCCCGAGTCCCAGCAGCACGATCGCTCCGATCGCTATCCACACGGTGGAGACGCCCATCCGTGCGGCCGCCCATGCCATACCCGCGATAACGACGACAAAACCGATCAGGTAAAGACCGAACGACATGCTCCACCTCCCCCTCAAGCGGCCGGCGGCCCCCCGCTTCACCAACGTAGAGGCAACTCCGGGACGGTTCGGTGACCCATGACACTACGTGCCTCATCGGGCAAAGATCCGGTGCGGATCCTTGAACGCCTTGAACTCCAGCCCGTTCCCACTCGGATCCAGCACGAACATGGTCGCCTGTTCTCCGACTTCTCCCTTGAAACGGATATAAGGGCCCAGCAGGAATGCCACGCCGCGCGCCTTGAGCCGCTCGGCGAGATTCTCCCATGCGCCCCACTCGAGGATCACCCCGAAATGGCGGACCGGTACCTGCTTGCCATCCACCGGATTGGTCGCCACGATCCGCGCCTCTTCCGGCGCCAGGTGCCCGGTGATCTGGTGCCCGAAGAAATTGAAATCGATCCAGTGATCGCTCTCCCGGCCGACCGTGCATCCCAGCAGGTCCACGTAGAAACTGCGGCTGGCTTCGAGGTCATTGACCGGAAAGGCGAGGTGAAACGGCGGCTGGTTCACGAGCGGCTCCATGTCAGGGTCCCGATGCGCCGCGGGCCATGCCGCCCGGGAGTGTAATCAGCAGGCGTGTCACAAATCGCCGCGGGGGCCGGAAAATCGGGCGTGGATCCATCTCCACCGGGGATTGCAGCAGCGAGTCGGCCTGATCCCGGAGTCGATTGTAGCGCCGCGCGTCCTCCGGCCGGTCAAATTCGAGGGTGCCGCCCCGCACCGAGAAGCGGCCACTCACGTCTTCCAAGAACTGGATCGCGGCGCCCATCGCGCTGACCACGTTATCAATCCGGCTCGCTTCGTCGAACGGCTCCAGCCGATTGCCCTGTCTCGATGCCGCGCTGCTCTCGTCCAGCCGCCGCATGTCCACCCGGTAGGCCTGAATGCTGTTCCGCACCGCGTCCACTTTGCGCCGGGCACGCAGGACACTCCCGGGCGAGCCGAAATCCTGGGCCGGATCCCACATGAGCGCATCGGCCAGGCGGAGCCGGGTCTCCAGATCGGATTCCGGTGTGCCGCCTGGAACGCCCTGGAGCTCCAGGGCGCCAGGGGTCAGGGCGGTATCGCCTGAATCGACCGGCAAAGGCGGCAGCGACTCAGCGTCCGCGGTTTCCGGGGCGGGGACCGCCACCGTCGGAGGATGGGACGGTGCCCCGGCCACCGTCTTCTGCCCCGCCGGTGTCTTGACCTCTTCTTTCCGGCTCCTCGTGAAGTACACCAGCGCGATCACCGCCGCGACTCCGACAAGCAATATCCGCCGGCTGGGAAGGGCGAAGGGAAGCTTGAACCCGCTGCTCGGTGCCGGGACCGGCTCCGGTGCGGGCGGTGCCGGGCCGGCGGAGCGTCGCCGTTCCGCCGGCGACTCCATGGCCAGGCTGCGGCGCTCACGCACGCGTGGTGGCGGGGTAATGTCCAGCTTGGAGCTTCGAGCTGGTGGCGGTTCCGCTTGAGCCGTCTCGGCCACCAGCGGAACGGGCGGGAGAGTTTCCGGGGCGGGTTCTCTTGCGGCCGTTTCCACCGGCTCCGGCATGGCCGGCGGAAGAAACTCGTGGGCCGCCGCCAGCAGCAGGTCCAGCGGGTCTGGGGCCGGAGCGGAGACTTCCGGTTCAACCTCAGGAGCGGGTTCCGGTTCAACGGCCAGGTCATCCTCGACCGGGGGCGGAGACGTTGCCGACATCTCCGGCTCGAGCATTTCGATGGCGTCCTGCTCCGGCAGGTAGGGGCCGATCGACTCCAGCGCCTGGCGCGCGGCCGGATGAGCCGCGAGCGACACCCACTGCTCCAGTTCGGCGTGCCACACTTCGACCTTCGCAGGCAACCGGTTTTCCCGGAGCGCCCGAATCAGCCCGTCAGGGATCGAGAGTGTCACCTCTCCCTTGCCGGGAATACGGAGCCTCAGGTGATCGGTCAGGGCAAGCTCGGGTTCAGTGAAGTCATCGCCACGGGGCCGAAAGAATATCGGCCACTTTGCTCCGGGATTCCAGCCGGAAACCCCGGACCGGTCTCGCTAGGCGGGCGCCGTGAGCCGAGCCACCAGGTCCACCAGCTGGGCGGGGTTGATCGGCTTGGCCAGGAAGGACAGCGTCTCGGCTCCGGTCTGCGCCTCGGGTATCGCCTCCAGCGGGTGGCCCGACATCCAGACGATCGGTATGGCCATCCCGGTATCGGCCAGCCGGCGGGTCAATTCGATGCCGGTCATCACCGGCATGATCAGGTCGGTCAGCACCAGCGTGATCGAGGCGAAATCACGGTTCAGGATATCCAGCGCCTCCAGCCCGTGCCGGGCCTCCACGGTCTGGTATCCCGTCTCCTGGAGAATCCGTACGATAACCTGCCGCACCACGTCCTCGTCCTCAACCACCAGGATGCATCCCGAGGGGCGCGTCCCGGGCCCGGCCGGCGGGCTGCCAACCTCGATCTCCCCCGAATCTTCGACCGCCGGCAGCAGAATGGTGAAGGAGGTCCCCTGCCCCAGGCTGCTTTCCACCTTGATGTGGCCGCGGCTTTGCGCGACGATCCCGTGCACCGTGGCCAGGCCCAGGCCGGTTCCTTTGCCCACCGGCTTGGTGGTGAAAAATGGTTCAAAGATCCGGCTCAAGTGCTCGGGCGAAATCCCGGTGCCCGAATCCGCCACTTGCAGCTCCACGTAGCGCCCGGCGGTAATGATACTGCCGGTGAAATCCGGCCCGTCCTCCTTCACTTCATGCACCCGGGTGCGGAAGACGACCCGGCCTCCGTTCGGCAGCGCGTCCCGTGCGTTGATCGTCAGGTTCATCAATACCTGGAGGAACTGGGTGCGATCGACCCGGGTCCACTTGGGCCCGGCTTCCAGCTCCAGCTGCATGTCGATGGTGGGGCCAATCAGGCGCTGGAGCAGGGCCTGGGCTTCGACCACCGCGGCATTGAGGTCCAGGGTCTCGGGCGAGAGCACCTGTTGCCGGCTGAAGGCAAGCAGCTGGGCGACCAGCGAACGCATCCGGTCGGACGACTTGTCGATTTCGGCCACGTCCCGGCGGCCCTGCTCGCTGAGTCCCGGATCGCGCGCCAGAAAAGTGGTGAAGCCGACCACGGCCTGGAGTTGATTGTTCAGGTCGTGCGCCAGCCCGCCCGCGAGCCGTCCGATGGCCTCCATCTTGGCGCTTTGCCGGGCTCGCTCTTCGGCCTGGCGATTCGTCGTGACGTCCCGGGCAATGCTGATGACAAAGGCCACGGAACCGTCGGCACCGCGTTCGGGAACGAACCGCGCTTCGAACCGGCGCAGCGTTTCCTGGACCGTCAGCTCGAAGTCGAGGTAGCTGGGGGTACCGGTCTCGAACACTCCCATGATCGCGCGGTGCCAGGTTTCCAGCAGTTCCCGCGGACGGTCATTCTCCAGTACCGAGCGGCCCACGTAATACTCGGCGGGTCTGCCGGTCAATGCGGTCGTGGCGCTGTTCACGTAGAGATAGCGCCCCTCGCGGTCGTACCGGGCGATCATGTCGGGGAGGCTCTCGGCCAGGGAGACAAACTGCTGCTCCCGTCGGATCAGCTCTTCCTCGGCCATTCGACGGTCGTGAATGTCGAGCGAGGTGCCGATGTAACCGAGGAAATTCCCGTCCGGAGCGAAGCGGGGAACCCCGGTGTCCAGGATCCAACGATAGGCTCCGTCGTGGCGGCGGAGCCGGTACTCCACCTCGAACGGCGCCCGCCGCTGAAACGCGGTGGTATCGGCTTCGATCACCCGTGCGATGTCGTCCGGATGGATCCCGCTGAGCCAGCCGTCGCCGACTTCCTGTTCCAGCGTGCGGCCGGTGAACGTCTGCCAGGTCGAATTGAACCAGTCGCACTTGTTGTCGGTACCGGAGGTCCAGATGAAGACTGGGGCCGTGTCCGCCAGGGTACGGAAGCGGACATCGCTTTCGGGAGGAGTGTAATCGGAGACCCTGGAGTCTACGTCTTCGGGGATCCGCATCGTGGTGGAGTCTAGGACGGGCTCCCCGGCGTGGCAAGCCAGAACTCGCGAAGTTCGTCGAGCGGGGCCGGCCGGGCCAGCAGAAATCCCTGGGCCAGGGAGATGTCGGCGGCCTGGGTGACGCGCAGGTCGTGCTCGGTCTCCAGTCCCTCGGCGATGACACCGATGTCGAGCCGCTCGGCAAAATCCAGCATCGTCACCAGGAAGTGGCGGTGGGGGGCGTGGAACTTCGCGCCCCGCAGGACCTCGCCGTCGATCTTCAGGAAGTCCGGCTGATAGTCCGCCACCCGGCTCACTTCATCCACGCTGGTATGGACGTCGTCCAGCGCCAGCCGGACCCCCTTGGCGCGCAGCCCTGCCAGCTGGCGACAGCGCCTGGTGGGGCGAGCCCACGCGATCCGGGAGTACTCCAGCAATTCGATAACGATCCGATCGAGGGCGATGCCGTACCAGCCCGCAGCCTCCTCGAGGAAGGCCGGGAACCCGATATCGTTCTTCAGGGTCTCGGGATGAAGATTGAGAAAGACCAGCGTGGAGCTCGGCAGGTCGATGGCGTGACAGAGACCGAGCGCGATGCAAGCCCGATCCAGGGTACAAACGGTCCCCGCGTCCCGGGCAAAGCCGAAGAGGGAGGCCGGAGACTCGAATACGCTGCCGGCGGGACCCCGGCTCAGGCACTCCACGCCAAACAGCTCGGGACCATCGGGCACCAGCCGGAAGATCGGCTGGAACAACGTGCGGATCGCGCCCCGGGCGTAGGGCTCGACCAGAAAATCGCGGCTTCTTCGGCCATCGCACACGGCGAGGTGGCCATAGGATCGGGGCGTCGAGCGGTGGAGCCCATGCTCCGGGCTGACGACGCTAAGACTCTGGCGCACTATCGGCTCTTCTCCTACTGTCAAGCAACCCACGGAACCAGAAACGTTTCCGGCGGCCCTCGCAGCTTGTCTCGGCTGATATGCCGGCCGAAATCGTTTACATCGTTGGTTACCAGACCTTACGAACGGGGCAATACTACTTACCTAAGCGCTTGTCGGACCAATACTTCCTTTCTTGTAATGCCATGCTTCTCCGGTATGGGAGAGCGAAATCCGTGGAACTTCGGCACTTACGGTACTTCCAGGCGGTGGCGAGTGAGGGCGGCTTCGGGCGGGCCGCCCTCGCCCTGCGTGTCGCGCAGCCGGCGCTCTCCCGCCAGATCCGGGCGCTGGAGCATGAGCTCGACACTGCACTGCTCATCCGTTCCCCCAAGGGAGTCAGCCTGACTCTCACGGGGGACGTCGCCTTGGAGGGCTCCGCCCGGGTCCTCCGCAGTTTTTCCCGGGCGATCGAACAGGCCCGGCTGGCCGGCCATGGCAGGTCCGGACGCTGCCGGATCGGGGTCGGCAAGCCGGTCCTGTGGAGCGGCCTCATCGCCCGGGTAATCGGTCAGCTGAGTGAGAGCCACCGCGACATCGAGCTCGAAATCGTGGAGATGGAAGGACCGGAGCAGTGGCGTCGACTGAACGCCGGGCAACTCGACCTGGGGGTGACGCTGCTGCCGCCCAGCTCCATGACCGCGCTGACCAGCGAGCCGATCCTTGACTCGACCATCGACAGTGTGCTGGTAGCGGTAGATCATCCCCTGGCCGGCCGCCGCTCAGTTGCCGGCAGCTCGCTGAACCAAACCCCTCTCATCGGCTTCGCCCCGTCGATCCATCCCGAGTTCATGAGCCACCTCATGGACCAGCTGGCGCGGGCCGGCATTCAGCCCGAGGCCCGGCTCAACTATCCCAGCATGCAATCGGTCTGGACCCTGGTGGCCGCGGGGCGGGGCTGGACGCTGACTTCCAGCAAATGGGGACGCAGGGCGCCGGAAGGAACCGTGCGGATCCCGGTCAGGGATCTCGGTATTCCCTTTCACCTCTCACTGGTTTCCAGGCGGGATGAGGAACGGTCCCACGTCCTGACCGTGATGGAAGCGTTCCGCGCGACCCGGGCGAACGCCGGACCCGACCTCGAGTCACCGCGCTGGGAAGAGTCTCCGACGCGGCGGAGTCGCAAGGTAGCGGCTGACCGCGGCGTCGAGCTGCGACACCTGCGCTACTTCGTTCAGCTGGTGGATGAGGGCGGGTTCGGACGGGCCGCCAAGCAGCTCAAGATGACCCAGCCGGGACTCTCCCGGCAGATTCGGGACCTGGAGGTCGTGGTCGGTACGCCGCTGGTCAAACGAATTCCCCGCGGTGTCCGGGTTACCGCGGCCGGGGAGACTTTGCGCAGCGAGGCCAACCAGGTGGAGCGGGGCATCAACCAGCTGTTGGCCGATATTCGCGCGGCCGGACGCGGAATGCACCACCAGTGCGTGATCGGTTCGGTCACCACCACGATCACCGCCCGCGCGATCGCCCGGGCCTTCCGGCTGCTCGAGTCCTCCGGCGAACGCCTGGAGCCCGCGGTCGTCGACGTGGCGACACCGCAACAGCCGGAGGAATTGCGGCGGGGGCGGATCGATATCGGGATCGGGCATGTCTATCCCGAGCTCAGCCTGGCCCCGGAGCTCTGTCACGAACGGCTGATGGATGATTGGATCGAGTGCGCCCTGGTGGGAACCTCCCATCCTTTGGCCACGAGAAGGGTCCTCACCCAGAAGGACCTCGCGCCGGTGCCCTTCCTGTTCATGCCGCGAGATTTTCATCCCGCTTTCTATGACAGTGTGTTTGCAACATTGCAACGGATTGGAATACGGCCCCGGGTAGAGCGGGAGTATTCCGGGTTGCACACGGTATGGTCTATCGCGGGCCGGGGCGACGGCTGGGCGCTCGGCTTTCGCTCCCACCGCCGGGATCCGCCCGACAACCTGGTGGCGATTCCGGTGAAAGACCTGTCGTTACCGTGGGGACTCGACATGCTGTGGCGCAACGAGGACGCGAATCCCTGCGTCGCCACAGTGGTCGCGGCCCTCCGCCAGGTCGGCGTGGACTTCAGGCACCCCGAGCGGGACGGGAAGACCTAGCCGAAGCTCAGGGCTGCGAGGGGGAAGGCGCTACTGCGGAGGGAAGGGTCGCGAGCAGACGGGTCACTACCCGTCGAGGCGGCCGGATCGCGGGGAAGGAGTCGAGTTCTACCGGGGCCCGCACCAGGGAGTCGGCCATCCGGGCGATCGTGTTGTAATGCTCCGCGTCTTCGCCGCGCTCGAAAACCAGGAGATCGCCGCTCACCCGGTAATGTCCCACTACGGAATGGAGGAAGGTCAAGGCGGCATCCATGGTTTTCACCACCGCATCGACCCGGTCGGCTTCCTCGAACGGTTCCAGCCGCGGGTCGGTTTCCCGGGCCAGGCTGTCCGCGATCCGCCACGCTCCCAGCCGATAGAGGCCGATGCTGTTGCGGACCGCATCCAGTTTCCGGGTTGACCGCACCACCTGGTCCTCCGAGGCGAAATCGATGGCCGGTTGCCAGATCACCGCGTCGGCGATGCGGAGGTCGCTCTCCAGCTCGGCCTCGAGATCCGCCAGCGGAGTGGCGGCGGCAATCTGGACGTTGGATCCGGAACTGGCCCGGGCCAGGCTGTCCCGTTCCCGGGCCGACAGCACATGGGCGCGGGCAGAGTCAATGGCGAGCGTTGCAGATGGCGTCCGGTACCAGAGCCAGCCGCCAAGGCCCATCGCGAGAAGCAGGAGGCAGGCTCCAGTCAGCAGCCGGACCCGGAAACGCGCCAGGGTCCGAGGCTCCACCTCCAGGGGATCCTCAACCGGAGCGGCCACCCCGGCAAAGAACATTGGACCCGATTCACGGGGCCTGATACCGACGCTGAGCCGGCTCGATCTCCGGCGCTCTTCCTGCGCGGTTGATCGGGCGACCAGGCGGGAGAATTCCGCCAGGTGGGTCTTCCAGTCACTCACTTTAATGAGGGGCAACAGCTCCGGGTGATCCGATTCGACCGCCGCGGACTCCACCGGTAAGGGCAGCTCTGGCAACTCGGGCACGGGGTCCGGGGCGTTCAGTTGCGCGAAAACTGGCTCGTTTTGTTCCAGCGGTTCTCTCGGCGCGAACTCGAAGTCGTAGTCGTACGCCTCGGACAGTGCCGCTTCCCTGAGCCTTACAATGGCGGGGTGACGGAGAATCGGAAGCCACACCCCAGCGGCGGAGTGCCACAGCAGGGCGTCTTCCGGAAGGCGGTCGTACCGGAACGCGCGCTCAAATCCGCCCGGGAGGGAGAGCGTTAATTGGCCACGTCCAGGAATATGGACAAAGAGATAATGCGGCGTCAGGATCACACCCGTGCAACGATTGTGACTGAGGATGGTTCGCGGCAGGCTGACTGGAAGCCTGCGAACAAGATACCACCGGGAATTACCGGGCGGAAGTCGCCAGGTGCGATCAGAATCGCGAGCTGGTGAGCTTCACGTCGGCTTGGGACCAGGCCCGGGCAAAGCGGGCCTCCACTTCGGCGGCATCGCCGGCCTTTCCCTGGGCCCGGAGGCTCGCGGCTAATCCAAAAAGATCCCAGCCGTTCTCCGGAAAGCGTTTCAGGTCGGCCCGATATACTGCTTCGGCTTGCGCTGCCTTGCCCTCCTTGAGCAGGACGGCGCCCAGGGATTGGCGCACCGGGTAATACCACTGCGGAGGTTCGACATAATTGAAGCTGTCCTCGATCTCAGCGGCCGCCCTGAAGTGGTTTTCCGCCTCCACCAGGTTGCCGCGGCGCGCGGCGATCTCCCCCAGCACCGAGTGCATCGCGATATCGATGACCTTCTTGTTCTCCCCTTCCCCCGCCGTCATGGCGTTCTGGTCGGCCGGCGTGGTCCCCGCGGAGATCTGCCGCACGGTATCGGCCGCGGCCTGGGCATGGGCCCAGTCTCCCTTGGCTGCGTACGCGACGCCGCGGGCATAGTACGCCAGCCCGGTGGACATCCGCAGGTCGCTGGGCGGCATCGGTTCTTTCAAGACGTCGTCCCACTTGCCGAAGGTCACCAGGGTGAGGTGGGCAAATGGTAGCATCTGCTGCATCGCGGAGACCATGCGCGCGACGTCGGGGGGCACGGCGCCCACCAGGTGGCGGGCCGCGTCGATGGCCTCGGCGCTCCGCCCCGCCATCATCGAGGCAAACGCGAGGAAGTGATAGTTGTGGGGGTAGTAGCCAATCGGGTAAATGCCCTGGGGATGCTCTTCTGCGATGTACATCTCATCAGTGTGCACCGCGTGTTCATTTGCCGTGATGGCATCGTTCCAGCGGCCTATCCGGATGTAGATGTGGGCGGGCATATGCACCATGTGCCCCGCGCCCGGCATCTCCGCCGCCAGGCGCTCCGCGCAAGGAACCGCCTTTTCCGGGGCAACCGCTTCCACGGCGTGGATATAGTAGTGACAGGCGCCGGGATGGCCGGGATCGGCGGCAATCACCCGCTCCAATTGGGCCACGATGACTCCGGTCCCCGGATACGGCGTGCCGTCCTTCTGCCAGTAGTTCCAGGGCCGGAGATCCATCAATGCCTCGGCGTAGAGCGTGGCCGCGTCCAGGTCGTCGGGATACTCCTGGACCAGCGAGGCCATGGCATTGGCATAGGCCGAATCGAGCGCGGCGCGGTCGGCCGGGGGTATCGCCGCATAGCGCGCGGTCAGCGCCCGGATATACGCCTGTTCGGAAGCCGACGCCTTGGGGGCCAGTGCGATCGCCTGCTGGAGTTCCTGCCAGGCGGCGACACCGGCTGCGGAATCCATCGGGGCGTTCACGTGGGGCCCGTACGCCAGCGCCGCGCCCCAATGGCAAATCGCGCAGTTGGGATCCAGCCGCGCGGCTTCGTCGAAGGCCCGGATGGCCTCGCCGTGATTGAAGCCGAACACCAGCCGCATCCCCTGGTCGAAGTACGGCTGGGCCCCGGGGAGGGTGCTGCTGATGGCGTGATGATGATCCCCCAGGTCGAGGTACAGTGGGACGGTATCTCGGGAGGTCAGGCCGGGCGCGACAACGAGTAGCAGGGCGGGAAGCAGGGGAAGCGGCATATGACGCTCTCCGAGTCGGACGGGGTCTGCTGTTTCAGGGGAGACTGAGGGTAGGAAGGTAAGAAATTGTCCCTGGCTTTTCCAGTCAGCGCACCTCGAACTCCCGGATCATCCCATGGTCGTAGTGCGGCTTGCCGTCCCCGGCGTCCGGCACCTGGCAAATAATGAAATAGTGGCCGGGCGGCAGGGTGACGTCCATCCACACTGTGCGGCCGGCGACGAAGTCTCCCACCCCGCCCGCCACCTCGGCCGGCGGCAGCCCCTGCTCCCCGCCATCCAGCCATGCGATATAGTCGTGCGGGGTCTTGCCGGGCCCCAGCCGGATGAGGTCGGCCTCGTGGGGCTGGGCGCCGCGATTCTCCACCCGGATGAGATGCCGGCCGGCGGACACCGGGCCGGAAAGCTGGTAGCTGTACTCCGTCATGATGATGCTGAGATCGGCGTGCGGGTCAGGGGCCGGTC
>DASYPP010000018.1:0-5364 GCA_036006525.1 Gemmatimonadales bacterium | reverse complement strand
ACCGCGACGCAGATGCCGAACGCCACGGCGCTCCGCACCATCAGCGCCACCCCCGGCGCCGCCGCGCCCACCCACCAGGCCATCATCGCGGCCCACAGCGCGTCACCGAGCACGTCCCGGGCACCGGTGCCCAGCGCAGTACCGCCGTGCACCCAAACGCCGAGCGCGATCGTCCCGAGGGCGAGGGCGACAAAGGCGACGCGGATAGAGAGACGGGCACTCATACGGGACATGGGTGCAATCCGTTTAATCTGAGGCATCTGCGGTTAAAACAGTTTCATTCGGAAGAAGGAGACAAACAGGGCAGCCGCGAGCAGTACCAGGGCATTCAGGCTGAAGATGAACCAATGGACTCCGACTCCCTGATACCGACCCAGCAGAGTCAGCACAGCCAGCAGGCAGACACCCAAGGCATAGGCCGGTATCAGTTGATCGGTGGCATACCAGGTAACCCCGTGGAATAGATAGTCAAACCATCTCCGGCCCCAGTACACCAGCACAGACGCACCGGCGACAAGATTGAAGACAGCGAGGAGAGAGACCGAAGCCTTGTGCCGCAGGACCGCCGCGCCGGCAAGGAGTTGGATCGCGACGGCCAGCCAGGCCAGGAACCGCAGCGTCGTATCGCTCATTGTGACAGGCGCGATTTGACCCGTTCCGTGGCGACCTGAAGGACTCTCCTGATGTCGACCAGTTGGGTCTCAGGGAGATTGTTGAATTCCATCAGGCGGTGCTCGAAGTCTCGTCCCCGCGTGGCATCCTCGACCGCAAACCTCACCTCCTGCAGAGCTACGCGCCGGTGATCGTAGCTACCCAATACTTCTATGCAGGCTTTTTGAAGGGCGCAGAAGAGGCTTCTCTTTCCCGTAGCTTCGTCATCGTCGCATACCCGGTCATCGTTCCGATTCCACATCGACTCGTTCCCGAGAAGCGCCTGGGCTCTTATCAGAATCTGCAAATCCTCCTGAGTGACCGGTTGGTCTCGTCGCTCCAGCTCCGCGGACGTTGCAGTGAGCTGGGGATGCTGCCGTGCGGCCGCACATCCCATGATGGTCCAGCCGCACATTACGCAGACTACGCACAGATTACTCAGATGTAGTGAGATCGCCCAGATCCTGACTTTACTCATCGTCTAATCTCCGGAATCTGCTCAATCTGCGGACATGCTTGCGAAGATGCAAAGGAGGGTGCATAGTCATCGCCCTGTTTCAATCCTTCTTGGCAACTGGGAAAACCACGGCGCACGAGTGCGCGGAGGTGATTCCGTGTCCGGCGAACAGAAGTCCAGCCAGGCGAATGTGCACCCTCAGTCGGATGGCAAACCCTTCGTGCTGGTGGTGGACGATGACTCCCTGGTCCGCAGCCTGACATCGCGGATCCTCGAAGCCAGCGGGTTCTCCACCATGGGCGCCGAGGACGGAGTCGCCGCCCGGGACCTGATCAATACCGGAATCACTCCCGACCTGGTCCTCACCGACGTCAAGATGCCTCGTATGAACGGCGCCGAACTCGGCCGGCTTCTCGGCCAACTGCGGCCCGGCCTCCCGGTGGTGTACATGTCCGGCTTCGCCTCGGACTCCACTGATCTGCTCTCCCCCGATATCCTGCAGAACTGCTTCATCGAGAAGCCTTTTTCACCGGTCGACCTGGTCGCCATCGTAGTGCGCTGTTTGAAAACCCCCAAGACCAGCGATGCTGGGTGACGCCAATCTATTGCCCTGAAACAACTTAGCGCACGTTGTGAGCCACAGGGCAGTAATAGGCGGTAATGGGCGGAATGAGGCGGTAAGCGGCGTTGGCCCTGCCCAAGGCCACCATACCGCCTTCTACCGCCCTCTACCGACCATTACCGGCTTTCGGGTTGCGGAGATGACGCCACATGTAAGTCCTCAATTTGCAGCGATTTGCATCAGTCCACCTCTCTTGACACGGCAGGTCGTCCTCCCGATTATTACTCGGCCGTATTCGCTCCGTCCTCTGGGACTCCCAGGTGATATTCTCGATAGATCCCGCGTCGTGCGTTGCATGCCTCGCGTGTGCCCGCGTCTGCCCTACCGACGCGGTCGCGGTCGAGGAACCCCTGGTCCGGATCGTGGACGAGGCGTGCATTCGCTGCGGGCGCTGTCTCCCCGCCTGTCCTCATGGCGCGGTTGAAGTAGCGGGCGAGCTGGGCCGCGCGATCACCATCGCGGCCGCGGGCGGCGGGGCCATCATCCTGGGGACCGAGGTCGCCGCATTCTTCTATCCGGCGACGCCGGAGCAGGTGATCAACGCGTGCTACGCGGCGGGATTCCGCTCGGTGTATCGCGGCGTGATCGGCGACGAGCTGGTGGCGGGCGAGTACCTGCGGCTGTGGGACGACCAGGCGTGGGGCACGGTGATCCGCTCGACCGACCCGGTGGTCGTGGAAACGATTACGGCCGAGTATCCCGAGCTGGTGCCCTACCTGGCGCCGATCACCTATCCCCAGGTGGCGGAGGCGCGCTATCTCCGGGCGCTCCATGGGCCCCACATGAAAGTGGTGTACGCCGGGGTCTGTCCGCCCAGCAACAGCGCCGATCTCGACGCCGGCATCACCTTCATGGACCTGGAGCAGCTGCTCAAGCTGCGCGGGATCAGCGTGCTGGAGCAGAAGGAATATTTCACCCGGATTCCCGAAGAGCGGCGCCGCCACATCTCGGCCGCGGGCGGAATGCCGCTGGCGATGCTGGAAGAAGTGCGGCAGTCGAGCGCCCGGTTCCGGAAGATCCGGGGACTGGAGTCACTGCCCGGCCTGGCCCACGCGATCACGGTGGACCGGCTGGACCTGGGCTTCGTGGATTTCCTCTCCTGCGAGGGGACGCTGGACCACCCGCTGTCCGGGCCCCGGGAAGAGTTCTTCTGGCGCCGCGCGGTGGTGGCCCGGAGCGAGCCGCCCCGGAGCGCGCAGCCGGTGGTGGACCAGGGCGTGATCGCGAGTGTCGGGGCCGTGTTCGCGATCCAGCCCCGCCGGGTGGCGCCGGAGCCGGTGGCGGTCACCAATATTCTCAAGCTGATCGGCCTGGGACCCAACGGCCGGCCCTGGGATTGCCGGGCCTGCGGCTTCCTGACCTGCCAGGCCTTTGCCGAGGCCGCCGCACTGGGCCGGGCGACCCTCCGCCAGTGCACGCCGTACCAGGAGCGCCGGGCGGAGGACGCCCAGCAGGCCGCCGCGGTGGACGTGCTCACCGGGCTCTCCACGTTCAAGGTGTTGCGGGACCGGATCCAGTATGAAGTCGAGCGCAGCAAGCGGAGCCTCGAGGGTTTCGCGATCCTGTTCATCGACCTCGACCATTTCAAGATCCTGAACGACCGCTACGGGCACGAGGCGGGCAACGACGTGCTCCGCGCGGTGGCGAACGAGATCAAGAGCGCGGTCCGGGCCAGCGACCTGGCGGCCCGCTACGGCGGGGACGAGTTCGTGGTGATCCTCACCCGGACCGACCTGGCCGGCGCCAACCGGGTGGCCGAGGCGCTCCGGGCCGGCATCGAGGGCGTGGGCCGCCGGATGGGTTACGAAGTGGGCATGGTGACGGCGAGCGTGGGCGTGGCGGAGTTCAACCCCAGCCATCCCTCGGATGGCGACCTGCTGGTGGTCGCGGACCGAGCGCTCTACCAGGCCAAGGCCGGCGGCCGGAACACGGTGGGTATCTCGGCCGACGGGCCGCCCGACATGGGCGTGGGCTTCAGCCACGGCTGAAGCCGTATTCGCACGGGTCAACCGCCAACGCGAAGCGCGAAGGCGCGTAGGAACAGTCGGAATACCATAGCATACAATTAGTTACAGCATTTCTTTGCGGCTTGGCACCGTTGGCGGTTATAGCCGCAGACTAAAGTTTTCCCGGGGTCTGCCGATAGACCCGGTATGGATATCCTTGGACGGCCGTACGGCCCTCGGCAACTTCATCAACGGGACAGCGCATTGACTGGATTCTCTCCGAGGTACGAGGCATCGGGCGGACGGCCTTCTGGCGGGCAGCCGGAGATCCCGGCACCCGATCCCTGGGGCGTCCGCCGGGCGGAACTCCTGCTCACCAGCCTGGAAGGGATTCTCTCGGCCCGGGTGGTGACGACGCCGCTGGGCGAAGTGAGCGAGATCCACATCCTGGCCCAGGCCGGCCTGAGTCCCAAGCAGGTGGTGCGGAACGTGGAGAGCGCGCTGCTGGCGCAGCTGGGGCTCAAGATCGACCACCGGAAGATCAGCGTGGCGCAGACGGCCGAGGTGCGGCCGCTGGACGCGCTGGACCGGGAGGCGGTGAAGGACCGGGCGCTCAACCGGGGGCTCCTGTTCGAGTCGCTGGCCGTGGCACCGGGCCGGCCCCACCGGATCGCGATCCGGGTGACCCTGTCGTTGTCGGGGCGGACCGAGAGCGCGGAAGAAGAGGCCAGCGATACCCCGCGGAGCCGGGTGGAGGGCGCCGCACGGGCCAGCGTCCAGGTGCTGGACAAGCTGTTGAGCGATCATTCGGTGGCGCTGGAAGGCGCCAAGATCATCTCGGCGTTCGATCACCAGTTCGTCTTTGCCGGCGTGCAGGGGCTGGGCGGGCGGGAATCCATCCTGCTCACCGGCTCGGCCGAGATCAAGGAAAGCGCGGAGCGGGCGGCGGTGTTCGCCGTGCTCGACGCGACGAATCGGTGGGTGTCGGCGAGAAGGCCGGCCTGATTGGATTTAGTGATTTAGAGATTTAGTGATTTTGTGATTTAACAATCGCGCAAATCACTAATTCACTAAATCACCAATTCACTAAATTACAAATTCACTAAATCATACTGATTTCTTAAGTCCAATTGAAAGGAAAATGAGGGAGGGGGCCCCGGTTAGCTGGTGCGTGAGTTAGTACAGCGGAATAGAGCGGGAAAAAACTGAGCGGAGCGTCTGGTAGGCTGTAGCGAGGCTTACCACTTCACGATGGGATGTTTATCCACCTGAAGTCTCCTGTTAGGGGGTGACGCTCTTATGATAACCGCAGCGATACGGTTCTTGATGAAGGTGCTGTCAGTTAGCGAGAATCAGAGCTGGTAGTAATACCCGGGCCCTCCCCTTTTCTCTGCCTATGCTTCAAGCTTGGGTCTTCTCATGACGTCTGCACGACTTCCTAGGACAATCTCGTTTCTGGTTGTCCTAGTTACGCTTGCGGCCGTCGCGGCCGGAATCCTTTCGTCACAGCTGCCTGCAGTGAGCCCAGGAGGTGCTTGGGAGGTAGTTTGCTTCGTAATAGTAGCTTTGATCTTGGAGAGGAGCGGAAACACTCTCCGCATTCAGGGAAGTGGATCCACCGCGTTTGTTATTAACATATGTGCCTGCATCCTGTTCGGTGCAGCATGGGGTGCGATAATAGCCGGTAC
>DASYPP010000017.1:0-5903 GCA_036006525.1 Gemmatimonadales bacterium | reverse complement strand
CCGGAGATTCTGGTGGAGGTCCCCGGAGTCATCACGCCGGTCCGGCGGAGCAGGAAGCCGAAATCGAGCCCGGCCATCCGGCTCCAGGTGCGAGCCTCGACCCGGGAAAGCGCCCCAGAGGGGCCATCCGGAAAGGCGCGTCCCGTTCCCGCGCTCAGTTCAAGCCCGCTGATCGGACCGGCGAGCTGGAGCCTGGCCTCGGCCAGGGTGCCGGCGGCAGCCTGGCCCCAGCTGAGACGACTCCATCCGCCGGTGCCGGCGAGTTCCACCTTGAGCCCTCGCGCGAGCGGCAGCTGAAACGCGGCAGCCATAAGACCCGAGGTCTGCCAGCCGCGGTCGGCGTGCTCGGCATAGTCGCCCCGGGCGTCAAGCCGGAAGTATTTCCCCTGCATTTGAAGCACCGGGGCCACGCTCAGGACTTCGGTCGCAGTGCTGGCGCCCAGGCGCACCGCGCCGGACCCGGCTTCGATTGCGCCGGTTACCTGGGCCCGGGCATTGCCCGCAACCGCAAGGCCGCCGGTCAGCAGGGCGAGGACGCGAGGGAGGGAGCGCGTGAGGTTCATTGCCAGGTCATTCACAGGCGGGGCAGGGCAGGGCGTCAATCGTCACCTGGCCTCTGAAGAGTTTCAACTCGGCGTCGGTCACGGTCCTGGTCATGGCCAAGTCGGCGCCCTGGCTTTGGACGACGACATACACGGCGAGGAACACACCTTTACCTGCCTGGTATCCCGGCACATTGTCGAATCCCAGGTGGTGCCCGGGCATAATCAGATTATCTGCGAAGCTTCCAGGCTCAAGGTGAAGCACCAGGTCGATCAGCGCTCCATCCGGAAACGCGAACACGACGAGTGGGACGTTGGTCTTGTTGCCGACGGTCATGAATTCGCCGCTCTCGTCGGTCGTGCATGCGGAGAAGATGGCCAGGGTGACCAGGACGGACAATGCGCGAGTCTTCAAGGCCGACGATCTCCGTCGAATCGCTGTTTCAGCCGGAGATAATCCTCGTCGCTCGCATCGGTGCGGGCGAGGTCAAGCACTGAGCGGGAGGCCGCCGTCACTTCGATTCCCTGGCTCACCAGGTCGGCCAGCACGGAAAGAGGAACGGCCAGGTTACGCGAATCGCCCAGGCGCCGAAGCTCACGCAGCGCGTCGGGCGTTGCGCCGGCCCGGAGCGCCGCGGCACCGGCCAGCAATTCCTGGTCGCTCGATTTCATGCCAAGGGCGGTCCTCACCGTACGGAGATTCGAGGCGAGGGTCCGCACCGCCCGGACAATGGCCTCGCCGGGCGCTCGCTTGCTGGCTCCCTCCAGCGCTTTCTGCACCAGTGGCTCGGCCGGAAGGCCGTCGGCCCGGGCAGAGTCGATGATGGAGGAGACCGTGCCCAGCGTGGTGGCATCGAGCCGGCCCGCCAGTCGCGGGTCCTGGGCGGCCAGGGCCTGAGGCAGGCAAACCAGGGAGAGGAAAAGAAGAATACGACTCATAGTTTCGCGGGGCCAATGACAGTGACGACCGATGTGGGTTCACCAAAATCGTCTGGAGCGCGGGGCCGGGCCGGATCGGGAACCCAGCGTTGGCCATCGACGATGAAGGTGAACTGGTAGCGTCCCGGCGCCAAGGGGAGCCTGGTGGCCCAGCGTCCCTGGCTGCCTTTGCTCAGTGGGGTCGCCTCGGGGCTCCAGTTGTTGAAGTCACCCACCAGGGTGACGCTGCTGGCGTTGGGCATGTCGAGGGCAAACTCGACCTTGGGGAGCCGGTGCCGGTCGTAGCTGACCAGCAGCATCCCCGCGAGCCCGGCGGCCAGCGCCAGGGCCGCCCAGGGAATCCAGCCCCGACCCAGCGTGGGCAGGGGCGGCTGCCGCAACTCGGCCATGATCCGCGACTCGAGCTCGGGGTCCAGCGCCACGGGCTTCTGAAGCTCGCGGACTACGCGCTCGATGAGCGGATCGCGAGATTCTTCATCGCTGGAAGTCATGGGTCTCCTGGAGCAGGTCGCGCAGTTTGTCGCAGGCGCGCTTCACTCGCATCTTGAGGGCTGAAGTTCCCGCCCCGGTCAACTGTTCCATTTCCTCGTAGCTCAGATCTTCGACGTGCTTCAATAAGAACGCTTCTCGCAGGTCCTGGGGAAGCCGGGCCAGCGCCCGGTCGATTTCATCGCGCCACCCGGTGTCCACCGGGAGCTGGGTGACCGCGCCGTCATTCTCGGCGGCGGTCTCGACCGGTACTTCCTGGCTCCGGCGCCGGTTCTGGACCCGGGAGGTCCGGCACCGGTTGACCAGGATCCGGAAGAGCCAGGCGCCCACCCGCTCAGGGGCTTCACACTGGTGGAGAAACCGGTATCCGCGAACGAACGCCTCCTGGAGGGCGTCTTCGGCCTCGTGTTGGTCGCCGAGGAAGTGGGTGGCGTAGCGGCCAAACCGGTCCCGGTAGCGGCCCATGAGGACGCCATATGCCGCCTCCTCGCCGGCCAGTACCCGTTGGACCAATACGGCGTCACCATCCACACCAAAGAGACCCTCAGGTGATGGCATGCGTCACAACGACGGTAAGACGGTAGGACGGTAGGACGGTAGATAACAGCATGCAGCTCCTGATCGAGAAAGACCCTCCCATATCGCGTCATCCTTGATGCATCGCCCCTTAACGTACCGTCTTACCGTCTTACCGTCTTACCGTCCTACCGTCCACTAGTGACGAGAATGATTGGTCGGGAGTCTCTGGAGTACAACACTTCACCCGGAGAATGACGGATGAGAACCCCACGGCCACACCTGATCCTCTTCGCCATGGCCCTGACACTCGGCGGCTGCGACAACCGAGTCGCGGCGCCGCGGCCCCAGTCCGAGCAAGCCCGGCTCCGGCTGGTCCATGGTGCAGCGGAATCATCGGCGCTCAACCTTTCGGTCGACGGTACTCCCATCGTCCAGGGACTGGCCTCGACCGGAATTTCGCCTTACGTAAAGCTGAACGAGGGCAATCACCAGCTTGCGGTCACCCTCACCGGGTCGGGCCAGCAATTGATCCAGCGTTCCGTCACGCTGGACGGCGGCAAGGACTACAGCTTCCTGGTCTCCGGTTCCTTGAGCTCGCCCGAGGGCGTGCTGGCATCGGACACGGCCGGCGTCCCGATCCCGGGTAAGGTCAAGATACGGGTGCTGCACGCGGCGCGTGGCGCGCCACCACTGGACGTGTATCTCACCCCGCCGGGTGCTGACCTCGCCACCGCCAACAAGCTGGTCGAGCCCTTCGAGTTTGGCGCCGACACCACGGAGTTTCCCGGTTTCGTGGAACGGGATCCCGGGCCCTGGGAGGTGCGCTTCACCGACGACGGAACCTTGAATGTCGTCCTGGATACCGGGCCCTTCACTACTCTCGGTGGCCAGCTGATCACGGTAGTCCTCTCGATGTCCGACAGCCTGGGCCTGGTGGCCTCGGTGATCGACGAGACGCCGAGCACCGGGGCGCAGACGGTATTCGTGCGGGTGGTGCACGACGCGGCGGCCGCGGGTCCGGTCGCGGTCCACATCACCGAGCCGGGCGCCGACCTGAACCAGCCTCACCTGTTCATCTCGCCCCTCCAGTTTGGTGCCGATAGCAGCACCGTCACCTTCCTGCTGCCGGCCAACGGCCAGAACTCCGCCGACCTGGAGGTCCGCTTTACCGAGGTCGGAGATTTCAACAACCTGCTGGCGTCCACCGGCAGTTTCAACGTACCTTTATCGCAACGGAAGCGGGTGACGCTCCAGCCGGCACAAGGCGGAGGGTTTGAGGCGGTGGTCACTAACGAGCCATGACGATGAATTCACCTAGACACTGGTTGATCGCTCTCGGATTGACGCTTGCAATGTCGGGGTGCAGTAAGGGCACTGCCCCCGACCGGTCCGGCACCGCCATTCAAGACAACGGTGGTGCCGAGCTCGGAAAGGACTTCACGCTCCGGCCAGGAGAGTCGGTACGCCTGGCCGGCAGCCGGTCCACACTGACGTTCGTCGCCGTGCCGGAGGACTCCCGATGCCCGCCGACGGTGCAGTGCATCTGGGCCGGGAATGCCAAGCTCAGTTTCACGCTCGACGACGCGCCGTTCGCCATCAATTCCACCCTGGAGCCACGCGAGGCGATAGTCCAGGGCTACCATTTCTCCCTGGTGCAGCTGACTCAGCGCCCGGTGGGGGACACCGTTGCTACCAACTATTCGGCCACGCTCAGGGTGACAAAGTGAGGTACTGCAGGACAGGGTGAGGCGGCTGCCCCTAAATTGGCCTCCCGGGCCGTTTTAGCGTAGATTTCCCGGCTTGACTCCCTATAGGACTATTCCCCACAAAAAATCAGCGGTTCCGAATGCCGGAACCAGGTCCGCGATGATCCTCGCGGGGGCTGTTCTTCTGGCCCCCGCCACGGGTACCGCCGCCCAGGCGCCGGCAGTGAGCGGTGATACCTCACATCACCGAGTCAGCTTGGTGAACGAGGGGCCAGGCGTCCGCCTCGAAGTGCTGGACTGGGGCGGTACCGGTCCTCCGCTCCTCTTTCTTTCCGGCCTCGACGATACCGGCCACGAGTTTGATGATTTCGCGCCCCGGTGGGTCGATCACTTCCACGTCCTGGCGATTACCCGCCGGGGATTCGGCGCCTCCAGCCAGCCGGCCGGCGGGTACCAGATCGACTCCCTCGCCAACGACATCCGGGTCGTACTGGACAGTCTCCATATCCAACGGGTGATCCTGGTGGGGCATTCGATCGCGGGAGACGAGATGACCCGCTTTGCCTCGACCTGGCCGGAGCGGGTGAGCAAGCTGGTGTATCTCGATGCCGCGCACGACCGGGTGCCGCTCGCGCTCATGTTCCAGCACTTCCAGCTGCCGGCACCGCCTCCAATGACAGCCGCCGACTCCGCCTCGCCGGAGGCGGTGAGGGAGTACGGCTACCGGAGCAATGGTATCCGGCTCACCCTGGGCGAGGTTCTCTCGGTCGCGGTGTTCGGTCCCGATGGCCGCTACGGGAGCGACATCACGCCGCCCCGGATTGACGCTGCCATCCTGGCCGGCCTGGAGCATCCTCGGTATTCCCGGATCCAGGCACCGGCGCTCGCCTTCTACGCGGTGCTCGACTCGGCGCCCCAGCTGTTTTCCGCCTGGGCCGGGATGGACAGCTCCCAGCGAAGGCAGGGTCGCCAGTTCTTCGCCGCTTTTCAGGCCTGGGCGAACGACGAGCGGGCCCGCTTCCGGAGTGAGATGGCAAAAGGAAGAGTGGTGGAACTGCGCGGGGCCCATCACTACCTGTTCATGTCCAATGAGGCGGAAGTCATCCGCGAGATGACCGCGTTCTTGCTGGCCACCGAGCCGGCCGCCGGACCATGAGCGCACCCGACACGCTCCGTGCCGCCCTGGCCGACCGGTACCAGATCGAGCGCGAGCTGGGGCAGGGGGGCATGGCCACGGTCTACCTGGCCCAGGATCTCCGGCACGACCGCCCGGTCGCTATCAAGGTGCTGGAGAAACCGGTCGGCGCCGGCATCGGGGACGAACGATTCCAGCGCGAGATCAGCACTGCGGCCAAGCTCAGCCACCCGCACATCCTCAGCCTGTATGATTCCGGCGAAGCGGCCGGCTATCGCTATTACGTCATGCCCTACGTCACCGGAGAGTCGCTGCGTGACCGGATTGGCCACGAGCGCACCCTGCCGGTGTCCGAAGCGGTGCGGATCGTGGGCGAGGTGGCGGACGCTCTCGACTACGCCCATCGCGCCGGCATCGTGCACCGCGACATCAAGCCGGAAAACATCATGCTGCACGAGGGGCATGCGGTAGTGATGGATTTCGGTATCGCCCTGGCGCAGCTGGCCGATGAAACCGGCGGCCTCACGGCGACCGGCATGATTATCGGCACCCCGGCCTACTTGAGTCCGGAAC
>DASYPP010000016.1:0-4274 GCA_036006525.1 Gemmatimonadales bacterium | reverse complement strand
GTAAGTTACCACGTGATGGTCAAATCCAGTTTCCCCGGAATTCCCTATACATGCAAGCATATCAGACCGACGTTGACTGGTTCGTTTCTTACCGCCTTACCGCCCTACCGCCTTACCGCCCTCTATGAGATGGGCCGTTATCCTCGCCGGAGGCACTGGTAGTCGGTTCTGGCCCCTCAGCACTCCGTCCCACCCCAAGCAACTGCTCCCGCTCAGCAGCGACCGTCCGACGGCCGAGGAAGCAGTCACCCGGCTCGACGGCCTGATACCGCGGGAGCGAATCCTCCTGGTGACCGGTGCGGCTCTGGCGCCCAGGCTGCAGGACCTGATGCAGATCCCCTCCGGGAATGTGCTGGTGGAGCCACGCGCCGCGTCGACCGCCCCTGCCCTGGTCTGGGCGTCCTGGGAGGCCATGCGGCGGGATCCCGAGGCCGAGGTGCTCTCGCTGCACGCCGACTGGTCGGTGGGCGATGCCGAAGCCTTTCGCACCGCCGCTGACCTGGCTCTGCGCACCGCCCGGAGCCACGACGTCCTGGTGACCGTGGGAATCGTCCCCTCCCGGCCCGAAACCGGCTATGGCTACATCGTCCCCGGCCCGTCGCTGGACGACCAGGCGCGGCACGTCGCCAACTTTCGCGAGAAACCGGACGCCGCGACGGCGCTCACCCTGCTGGCCGAGGGCGCGCTCTGGAACAGCGGGCTCTTTGCCTGGACCGCGCGCCGGTTGCTGCTGGAAATCCGGGCCCACACACCTGAGATCGCGCCCGCACTCGCCGCCCTGGAAGCCGGGAGCGTCGACCAGTTCTTCCAGAAGGTGACCCCGACATCGATCGACGTGGGATTGCTGGAACGCAGCGCCGCGGTGGCCGTTGTCGCGGGAATCTTCCCCTGGGACGACGTGGGAACCTGGGACGCGCTGGCCCGGGTCCGCCGCCGCGATGCCCAGGGCAACATCGTGGTGGGACCGGTTTATCTCCAGGACAGCCACGACTGCATCTGCTGGTCGGATGGGGAGCCGATCGTGGTGGCCGGGGCGCAGGAGCTGGTGATCGTGCGGGCCAATGGTCGCACGCTGGTGATGCACCGCTCCAAGGCGCCGGACTTGAAGCAGGTGCTGGACCGGGTGCCGGACTCGGTGAAGAACATCTGATGCTCTACCTCGTTGAACCCGAGAATCCGGGGCCCGAGTGGGAACCGTTCGCCGGCGTGCGGCCGGTGGCCGAGCTTCGGGCCGGCGTATGGCGGATCCGGGAGCGCTGGGAAGCGGCGCTCCGTATGGACACTACGGCCATCGTGGGCGGCACGGCGGCCGGGTTTCACGAGAATGACGAACCGCCGTCGGAGCCCCTGGGAACGATTCGCGGCCCCGCGGTGGTCGCCCGGAGCGACTTCGCACCGTCCGGCCTGGCCCCCGAATCCACCACCGAGACCCGACGCCTTACCGCGGACGGGAAGACCGTCGCCTGGATGCTTCCAGCCGGGGCGACCTGGCGCCGGGAAGACGAATCCGGCCCCGCCGTCAACATCGATGGTCTCCACCTCCTGGGCTGCTACCACCTGCTGACCGCGCTGGAAACATTTCTCGCGGCCGACTGCGCCGATTTCTGCGCCGGCGAGCGGGATCCCCTGCCCGACGGAAGCATCGTCATCGGAAACCCTGAACTGGTGGTCCTGCGGGGAGCGCAGGTGGAACCAGGGGTCGTGTTCGACGTGCGAAGCGGCGCCGTGGTCCTCGATGAGGGAGTCGAGGTCCGGCACGGCACCCGGCTCGAAGGCCCGCTCTACGCCGGGGAGCATACCCGGCTGCTGGGCGGGTTCATCCGCAACTCGGCGTTCGGACCCTGGTGCGTGGTGCGGGGTGAAGTAGCGGCTTCGGTGTTCATCGGATTCGGCAACAAGGCGCACGATGGCTTTGTGGGCCACAGCATCCTGGGCCACTGGGTGAACCTCGGGGCGGGCACCACCACGTCCAACCTGAAGAACACCTACGGCGAAGTCCGCTTGTCGGTCCGGGGCACCAGCATTCCATCCAGCCGGCTCAATGTCGGCAGCCTGTTCGGCGACCATGCAAAAACCGCGATCGGCACCATGCTGCCCACTGGAACGGTGGTCGGCGCCGGCGCCAACCTGTTCGGGCCCGGCCCGGTACCGAAATTTGTTCCGCCACTCTCGTGGGGCAGTCTGGGTGTTGAGCGGCTGGACGAAGAAGGGTTCCTCAAGATCGCGAGCCGGGTGATGCCGCGGCGCCAGGTTGAAATGACACCAGAGCGTCAGGCTTCGTTACTGGCCACCTATCGAAGGCTTGCGGGGACGGCGTAGCAACATATCTCACGAAAACTTCGAAACTCCCCGAAAGCCACGAAGGACCGCCAGTATTTCTCGGTTAAAGGTTGTTATTATCAATACGACTCATACCAAAATGCTGTTTTTCGTGCTCTTCGGCTGTCTTCCGTGGTTTTCGTGAGGATATGTTGCCAGACTTGAAGCGCTGTACCAGCTCCACGAACCACGCTCCGATCGAATGAAGACCGTTCTCTACGTACTGGGCTCTGGCTCGCGCGGCAACTGCCTCGCGATCCAGCACGGCGACTCGGTGCTGCTGATCGATGCCGGGTTCAGCTGCAAGGAGATCGAGCGGCGGGCCGAGCTGGTGGGGATGGGCATGGACCAGGTGGTGGGGTTGGTGCTGACCCACGAGCACGGGGACCATGCGCGCGGGTCCGGGCGTTTGCTCCAGCTGCGCGGGATGCCGGTGCTCACCTCGCACGGGACGTGGCACCGGGTGCGTTCCCGGCTTCCGGAAGGCCAGGCCCACCAGCCGCTCGGCCTCCGCGAAGGGGTGGACCTGGGCCCCTTCCGGATCGAGGCCTGCCCCACCAGCCACGATGCCAGCGAGCCGATCGCGGTAGTGGTCCGCACCGGTGACCTCTCGATCGGTATCGCCTACGACCTGGGCCGGCCCACCACGGCGGTGCGTTACCTGCTCCGCAACTGCGCCGCGCTGATCCTGGAGTCGAACTACGACGACGTCCTGCTCCGCACCAGCGGTTATCCCGCGGTGGTGCAGCAGCGGATCGCCGGCTCCAGCGGTCACCTCTCCAACCGGGCGGCGGCTGACCTGATCCAGGAGCTGATGCATCCCGATTTGAAGCTGGTGGTACTCGCCCATCTAAGCGAGAAGTGCAACTCGGAGTCCTGCGCCCGCAAGGAAATGGAACCGGTGCTCAGGAAGTCCCGCTGGAAAGGCACCCTCCACGTCGCCCGCCAGGACGAACCGCTCGCCCCGCTGACTATCCCGCTGTCAATGGTACTTTCTCTCGGCCTTTAGTCTCAAAAAGCTCCTCGCGAAGGATGCGAAGCAGCGCGAAGGACGCGAAGCAGCGCGAAGGCCGCGAACAGCCACCAACAATAGAACAACCCTGGTTTCAAAATCAGGGCTGTTCATTCATTGGCGCTGTTGTCGTTCTTCGCGGTCTTCGCGCTACTTCGCGGTCTTCGCGTGGAGCTGTTGCAAGACCCGCCACGCTGTACCAAGCCGGTTATCCGGGCCGACGCCAGCCCCAGTCCTCGCCCATCATCTCATACAAGCGCTCGTTGTGCGGCGCGTAATAGAGGGTGAGCTCCTCGTAGACTGACCCGGGGACCTGGCTGGGGTCGTAGCCGCCCAGGTTGCGGGGCGTGTAATCGCCGGCGCCGAGCTCAGGGTCGAGGTCCAGGAAGCGGTAGACCCGGTCGATCATTCGCTTCGGTTCGGCAAACAGGGTCTCGCTCTTCAGCACCAGTAGCTGGTCCCGAGGAAACAAGCTGTAATAGCGGTTCAATTGCTCGGCGTAGAGTCCCCGGCGCTGGTAGGCGAGGTGGCCCGGGCGACCGTCAGCGGCAAAGGCCTCGACGATAGGCAGTGTTTCCCGGCCGGTCCGCTGCTCGTGGAAATAGTTGGAGATCGCCCGATCCACCGGGTCCCGCAGCAGGGCGATCATCCTGATGTTCGGCAGCACGCTTCGGATCCGCGCGGGGCTGTCGGGATTGGCGAGGTATGATGTCGACCCTTCGCCGGTGATGGCCCGGTAGCGGCGCAGCTCGATCCCGGTCGGAAAATGAGTCCGATACCAGGAGGGTCCGCGCCGGTACCGGCTGCCGAAAAAATGGATTTCCCGGCGCCGGGAGCGGATGACATGGGGATGGGCCGCCAGCGCGGCAAACAGGAAAGTGGTGCCGGCCTTCATCGCCCCGATGACCAGGAAATCGGGCAGGGCGTGGCCCAATTCGGGGCG
>DASYPP010000015.1:0-46981 GCA_036006525.1 Gemmatimonadales bacterium | reverse complement strand
GCCCTACCTCAAGCTGGGCTTCGACCCCTGCGTGGTGATCATCGGGTCGAAGAATGTGCCCGCCCCGGGGCCGGGCGCCGCGGCATACTCGGTGGC
Source organism: Gemmatimonadales bacterium (assembly GCA_036006525.1). Lineage (GTDB taxonomy): Bacteria > Gemmatimonadota > Gemmatimonadetes > Gemmatimonadales > GWC2-71-9 > DASYPP01. The sequence goes on along the minus strand of DASYPP010000015.1, from coordinate 46,885 downwards.
CAAGGCGGGGCTCACCCAGCTGGGCCGGGTCGCGGCGCTCGAGCTGGGCAAGGAGGGCATCCGGGTCAACACGCTGCATCCGCACCTGGTGGTGGACACGGCGCTGTGGACGCCGGAGGTGGTTGCCGCGCGGGCGACCCAGTACGGGATGACCGCGGAGCAATACCTGCGCAACAACCTGCTCGGTGTGGAGATCACCACCCGGGACGTGGCGAACGCGGTGCTGGCGCTGGCGGGGCCCGCCTTCGCCAAGACGACGGGAGCGCAGATTCCGATCGATGGGGGGAGCGATCGGGTGGTGTAGGACGGTAAGACGGTAGGACGGTAGGACAGTAAGACGGCAGGACGGTAGGACGGTAGGACGGTAGGTCCGAAGGCTGTCATCCGGGCAACGCCACCCTTGAGATCCCTCGCTGCGCTCGGGATGACAATGGTGGGTGTACCGTCCTACCGTCCTACCGCCTCCATGAGAGCCCTCATTCGATGCATGTATGTATGCCGCTTCATCGCCGTCTGCCGCGCCGCCGATGACATCGCATCGCGCTGGTGAGAATCGCTCAGGAGCTGGCGAACCCGGGCGCGAAGTTCCTCGATTCCGTTCCACACCATCACCTCTTCGCCCACCGCGAAATGATCGGCCAGCTCCCGCCGGGCGTCCACCAGCTGGGGTACCCCGATCGCGGCCACCTCGAAGACCCGGCGGTGACAGGCCCCGTCCGGCGGCGCGCCCTGGGCCTCCCGATGCAGGTTGATCGCGAGGGTGGCGCCGGCATACGCCCGGACAAAATTCTCCGCTGAAATCAGCTCCCCGCGGCAGTACTCCTTGAGCGCCGTCTTCTTCCAGCCGGGTCCCCAGATCGCGAGCCCGAACTCCACCAGCTGTTCCAGCACTCCCTGGCGGTACGCCGAGGCGGTGCCGGCAAACACGACGTTGGCGCGGAACGGATCCTTGACTCGAAGTGGCCGGTGGATCGAGGGATCGCACGCGGCATCGAGCGAGTGCACCGCGGAACCCACCTTCATGCTCCAGTGCCGGGCGAGAGTCTGGCCCGCGACGAACACCATGTCCGAATGGCGGACGGCGAGCGGAATGTGGCTGCCGTCGTGGTCGGGCGTGGGGAACCAGTGGACCCAGCGCGCCCCGCTCTGGCGGCGATTCGCCTCGACCGCGCCCTCGCGGAGGACCTCGCCATCGGTCAGCAGCACCAGTTCGGGCCGGGCGTGAGCCATGGCCTGCTCCAACCGGCTGTTCATGTCTTTGCGGGAGAGCCGACCCAGCCACCCGGTTTTCTCCAGGTTGAGGGCGGTCACGGTGCAGCCCAGCCGCTCGAGCGCGCGCTGGACCAGCCCGGCGTGGGCGTTCCTCGCCTCGTCGAACCGGGCGACCAGCAGGACATTCTTCATGACTGGGATTCGAGAGAGCCTTCGGGGGCCCGAGCGCCCTCGGGATCCCGGAATTGAAGGTCGTACAGGCGACGGTACAGTCCCCCGCGGCGGAACAACTCGTCGTGGCTGCCGTCCTCGACAATGCGCCCTTCGTTCAGGACCAGGATGCGATCGGCGTGGCGCACCGTGGCGAGCCGATGGGCGATGACCAGCACGGTGCGGTCCCGCATCAGGCGGTCGATCGCCTCCTGCACCAGCCGCTCCGACTCGGCATCGAGGGCGCTGGTGGCTTCGTCCAGGATCAGGATCGGCGAGTCGCGCAGCAGGGCCCGGGCGATGGCGATCCGCTGACGCTGGCCGCCGGAGAGCCGGGTCCCCCGTTCCCCCAGCATGGTGGCATACCCCTGGGGCAGCTGGGCGATGAAGTCCGCGGCGTTGGCCGCCTGGGCCGCGCGCTCGATCCGGCCCTGGTCGGCGCCGGGCGCGCCGTAGGCGATGTTGTCGGCGACCGTGGCGTTGAGCAGCAGGGTGTCCTGCCCCACTACCGCGAGCAGGGAGCGGATCGACCGTCGCTTGAGCTGGGTGAGCGGGACGCCATCCACCAGGATCTGACCCGCGCCAGGATCATGGAAGCGGGGCAGCAGGTCCACCAGCGTGGTCTTCCCCGCCCCGGACGGTCCCACGATGGCCAGGACATCGCCCTTGGTCACCTTGAAGTTCACGTCCCGGAGCACCGGGTCGCCGGTGCCATAGCGGAAGGAGACGTCCTGGAAGACGATGTCCCGGTCAAAGCTGGCGTCCCCCTCGCCGGGGCGCTCCACGTCGGACGCGGGAAGGTCCAGCAGGGCGAAAACCCGCTCGGCACTGGCCAGCGCGACCGCAAGCACCGCCGGGAACTGGCTCAAGGACTTGATGGGCGACATCATCTTGAGCGAGGCCACCAGGAAGGCGATCAGTGCCTCGGGCCGGAGCGGCAATCCCCCGCTGCCGAACAGCGGCACGGTGCCGGCCCAGATGATGAGAATGACCAGGACCGCGCCGAACACTTCACTGACCGGGCTGGTGAGCGAGGAATAGCGCTGGGTCCGGATCACCCGTTTCCGATAGCGATCCGACTGCTCCTGGAAACGCCGGGTTTCCTCTTCCTCGGCCCCGAAGGCCCGAATCAGGCGGATCGCTCCCAGCCGCTCCGCCACGGTGGCGGTGATTTCCCCGCGCTCTTCGGCCCGGGCCCGGGAATGACGACGCAACCGGCGGAGCAGCTGCTGGATGCCGATCACCAGGAGGGGAGCCGCCGCCAGGGTGAGGAGGGTGAGCTTCCAGGAGGTCAGCCAGAGAATCACCAGCGTCACGATGATCACGGTGAAGTTCTGGAAGAACGCCGCGAGCGCCGCGGTGACGGCGGTCTTGGTCTGGTCCACGTCGCTGATCATTCCGCTGATCAGTTGGCCAGCCCGGGTGCGCTGGAAGAAATCGAGGTCGAGGGTGAGCAGGTGGCGGAAGAGCTGGCGACGGAGGTCACGCACCAGGCCTTCCTGCATGGCGACGTTGAGCTGGCTCGAGGCATAACTCATCACGTTCTTGATAATGACGCCCACCAGCAGGACCACCACGATGGTGGCGGTGGCCTGGGCGGGAGACGCCCCGGCGATGAATGGCCGGAGCAGCCATTCGCTCAGGGCTTCGAGCCGGGTCGATTGTCCCAGGGCGCCGGCGGTCCCGAAGAGCTGCTTCAGGAGCGGAATCAGCACCACGATGGTAAAGCCGTCCAGCAGCGATGCCAGGAACGTGGTGAGCATGCCGAGGATGAAGAGTCCCCGGTAGGGCCTTACATAGGAGAGAAGACGGCGCTCAGTATTCAAGGCGGTAGGGCGGTATGGCGGTAAGGCGGTACGCAAGTCTCATTGGACGTAACCATTTTTTTGGCATATGACGAACCTCACAAGTGTCAAACCCGCGTATGGGCAACTTACCGCCATACCGCCTTACCGCCCTACCGCCTAGCGACTCCTTCTGGGACTCAGGAGTGCGATCGGCAGCACGACCTCCTCAGGGGTCACGCCGCCATGGAGGAAGGCGCCGCGGTAGCGGGCCTGGTACTCCCGGAGCTTCGTGGGGTAGACGAAGAAGCGGTCACCGGTCGCCAGCAGCAGCCGGACATTGGGACCCCGCGGGGGCAGACCCCAGCTCGGCAGGTCATCCACCGCGACCGCGGCGTCCTTGTCCTGGGTCCGCAGGTCTTCCCCGAATTTGTAACGCAGGTTCGCCGTCGCGTCCCGTTTGGCGAAAATCGTCGCCGGGGTGTGGCAATGAATGGAGCCGTGGTCAGTGGTCAGCAGGACCGGGACATTCCGCCGGTCCGCTTCCCGCAAGGCATCCCAGAGCGGCGAACGCTCGAACCAGGTGCGGGTGAGGCTTCGCAGTGCTGACGTGTCGCGCGCCACCTCGAAGAGGGTGGAGTTCTCGGTGCGGCCGTGAGTCAGCTGGTCGATGAAATTGAAGACCAGCGCGGTGACACCGTCCTGTGCCAGGTGGGCGGGCAACCGCTTGAGCAGGTTCTCGCCGTCGGCAGCCGTGAACACCTTCTCGTACCGCACCGGGACCTTCTTGCCGACCAGCTCCTCCATCTGCTCGGACAGGAACTCCGCCTCATGGGCGTTGAGGCTGTTCTCGTCCTGATCCTTCCAGAGGTTGGGATGGCGCTGGGACAGCTCGAGGGGGAACAGCCCGCTGAAGATCGCGTTCCGCGCGTACGGCGTCGCGGTGGGAAGGATCGAGAAATAGTGCGCCGTTTCGATGTCGAACCGGGTGCTGATGATCGGACGCAGAACCTCCCACTGGTCCAGCCGGAGGCAATCCACTACCACCAGCATGACCTTGCCCCGCTCCTTGTAGATCGGCTGCAGGAATTCGGCGCCGATGTCTACCGAGAGCGGCGGCCGGTCGCTGTTGCCCTCGGCCAGCCACCCGGCATAGTGCCGCTCGATGAAACGGGCGAAATCCTGCCGCAGGCTGGCCTGGAGATCACGAAGGGCTTCCTGGAGGCCCGGTTCATCCGCCTGGCCCAATCGCACTTCCCACTCCGCCAATTCCGAAACCAGCTCGACCCATTCGCGCCAGGAAAGGAGCGAGCCGCGGCGACCATCCAGCTCCCGGAACCGGGTCGCGAAATCGCGGGAGAGCCGCTGCTGGCGGATCCGGTCGCCCTCGAGCAGCCGGGTGACGACGGACAGGATCTGGCGCGGGTTGACCGGCTTGACCAGGTAGTCGGAGATCTCGGCGCCGATCGCGTCCTTCAGGGTCTCGTGCTCCTCGCTCTTGGTGACCATCACCACCGGCATGGCGTGGTCGATGGCGCGGATGGCCTGGAACAACTCGAGGCCGCGGCGGCCGGGCATGTGCTCGTCCAGCAGCACGACGCCGTAGGACTGGCGCTGGAGCAATACGAGGGCATCGTCCCCGTGCGCGGTCGGTTCCACCGCGAACCCATGTTCTTCGAGGAAGAGGATATGCGAGGTAAGGGTCTCAACCTCGTCATCGACCCAGAGAATGCTCTTCGGCCTTGGCATTGTCTCAAAATAGGCGGTAAGACGGTAAGGCGGTAAGGCGGTAAACAGAACTTCGAGTCAGCTGGGCGTCACAATGGCTTCCGGTGTCCAGAAACATCCGGTACATTCTGCCCTCCATGACCGCTTCGCCACCCCGCATCCTTGCCATCCGGTTCAGCTCGATTGGCGACATCCTGCTCACGACGCCGTTGCTGCGAGCGGTGCGGGCCCGGTATCCCGAAGCACACCTGGCATTTCTCACCAAGGAACCGTTCGCGCCGCTGCTGGCGGACAATCCCCGGCTGAGCGACCTGATGACCCTGGGCGCCGGCGAACCCCTGAGCCACCTGGCGGACCGGATCCGGACCCGGCAGTACACTCACGTGCTGGACCTCCACGGCAGCCTCCGCACCCGCGGGCTCCGGCTGCTGGTACGGGCCCGGTGGAGCGGGTACCGCAATCACCGGCTGGCGCGGGAGATCCTGATCCGCGGCAAGCGGAACGTCTACCCCAGGGAAATTCCGGTCCCGGAGCGCTACTTCGACGCGGTCCGGAACCTCGACGTCCACCCCGATGGCGAGCCGCCCGAGTTCTTCCTCGGCGAGAAGGCCCGGGCGGAGGCGCGCGCATGGCTCGACTCCGGACTCGCCGACCGGGCGCCACTGGTCGCGGTCGCGCCGGGCGCGGCACATCTGACCAAGCGTTGGCCGGTCGAGTATTGGCGGGACCTGGTGGGGCGGATGACGGCGCGGAATTTCAGCGTCGTCATAGTCGGCGGTCCCGATGACCGGGTGATCGCCGAGGAAGTCGCCGGGGCGGGCGGCTCCCGCGCGCTGAACGCGGCCGGCGTCTTCGGTCTCCAGGGCACCGGTGCGATCATCGCGAACAGCCGGGTCCTGGTCTCCGGCGACACCGGCGTGATGCACATGGCGACCGGCGTCAACACGCCGGTGATTGCGCTGTTCGGCCCCACGGTGCGGGCCTTCGGCTTCTTTCCATATAGTCGACGGGCCGTGGTGCTGGAGCGAGACCTCGAGTGCCGGCCCTGCACCGCCTGGGGCACCGAGCGCTGCCCGCTGGGGCATCATCGCTGCCTCCGGGACATCGCCGCGCAGGAGGTGGAAGACGTGGTGATGCGGATGGTGGCATGACCGGGTGGGACCCCGCCTGCCTGGAGCTGGTGCGGCTGCTGGCCGGCACCGCGCGCGGACCCCGCCGCGAGGGGCTCTTCGCGCTCTGGTTGACAGTCCGGGTCACCCAGGACCTGCAGCTGGTTCCTCCCCCCATCGAGCGATCGCACAAGCGCCGAGTCGCCGCGTTGGAGCACCGGCTTGCCACGCTGACCTTGCCGCCCCAACTCCGCCGGGCGCTCAGCGCGGCGCTCATCCAGCTCAGGAACCCGAAACCGGACACGGCCGCCGACGTGCTGAGCTTGCTGACCGCGCCGGTACGCGACGGGGTGGGGGCGGACGCGGGTGACGTGATCGCGGCGGCGGGGAAGGCGGCGAAGGCGAAGACCCCGCACCCCCGGCCCCACCCGCCCCGCTGATGTTCGATCGCTACCGCCGAACCCACCCGCTCATCCTGCCGCTGCCGCCCCTCATCCTGCTGGCGGTAGTCCTGCTGGTCGGAAAAGCTCACCCCATCCGCTGGACCGTGGCGATCGCCGACCGGACCCACTGGATCATCCGGCCGGAACTTGTCCTCTTCCTCATGGGGCTCGCCCTGCTGCTGGCCGTCATTCTGCTTCCTGGAAAACTGAAGCCCGATGACCTCGGCCTCAACCGGGACCTGGTGGCACGCGGGCTCGGAATCATCCTGATGACATGGATGGCGGCCCAGGTGCTGGCGGTACTGCCGCGGGTGGTGTCGGAGGACCCGATCGCAATCCACCAGTCCTGGCTCCGGGGTGATTGGCTCCGCAATGTGGTGCATCTTCTCTCCGCGCTCACGCTGGCCAGCATCACGGAAATCGCGCTTCGCGGTTTTCTCCTGGTCCAGCTCTACCTGCTGCTTCACCGGGACTCGAAGGACCCTGATCGAGGCCTGGGCGTCGCCGTTGCCGCATCGGTGATCATGGGCAACCTTGCGGTTGCCGCCATCACCGGCGTCCACGGGGCAGCACCGGACATACTCCTTCCCCAGGCGGTGGTGGCGGCCGACGGGCTCCTGCTCTGCTGGATCTATCTTCGAACCCGCAACCTGTTCTTCGCCATCGGGGTGCAAGCCCTGATCATTGCGCCGACCCCTATCGTGGCAGGCATTCGAGGTGAACCTGGGTGGTTTCATTCGCTGATGATCGCCGTGGTAGCTTCGGTCTGGACCCTGTTGTGGCCCAGAAGAGAATGAGGGAATGAGGGAATGTGGGAACCACAACCGGTTCCCGTATTCCCAAATTCCCCCATTCCCCCATTATTCAGGATGCCTCCTCGCCGCCCCCCTGCCCCTTCCTCCGCCGAGTCACTGGTCTCCCGCATTGACGAAGCGGGCACCGTTGCCGCAGACACTGTGGCCACCGGCTTCCCGTCGATCGATCGAGTCCTGGGTGGCGGTATTCGACGGCGGGACCTGATAGTGCTGGCGGGCGACACCGGGAGTGGCAAGTCAGCGCTGGCGCTGGGCATCGCGATTCGCGTGGCCCTGGCCGGCATCCCGACCGTGTTCTTTTCGGGCGAGATGAATGAAGACCGGCTGATGGAGCGGGCGCTGGCGCTGGAAGGCCGGGCGACGGTGGATGAACTGCGGGCCGGCAAGCTCAAGGATCCTACCCGGGCTTCAGTCGGTGCGGCCGCGCTCCGGCTCCGGGGCCTGCCCCTCGTGGTGCGCGACCTTCACGGCCTCAGCTTCCCCGAGCTGGTCCAGTTCCTCGACGCGATTCCGCGGCGGGCTCTCGTCGTCATCGACCCGCTGGAATTGATGCAGCCCCAGGCGCCGGCCCCCAACTCCGAGGAATCCCTGGCCGCCGCGGCACGCTCGCTCAAGGCCGTCGCGCTGGAGAAAAACGCCGCGGTGCTGGCGGTGGCCCAGGTGGCGACCAACCCAGCGCACCGCGAGGACCCCAGGCCCACCCTGGACGACCTGGGCGGGCTCGGCGCCGTGAAGCAGCATGCGGACGTGGTGCTCGGGATCTACCGGGAAGAGATGTACCGGCCCGGTGGCGGCATGGAAGGCGCCACCGAGCTGATCGTCGCCAAGAACCGCAACGGGCCTACCGGGTTCGTGGACCTCTTTTTCTACCAGAAGTGGCTGCGCTTTGAGGATATGCTGGATCCAGAGAAGTAAGCGGTGAGCAGTAAACAGTAAGCGGGACCTGGTCGCGGCTCTCCATTGCGTGTCATCGCAAGGATCGCCAGAATCAGGTCCCGCTTACTGCTTACTGCTTACTCTCTTTATGGTTGCCCCAGCACCTTCACCGGCACGCTGCTGGACGCGAACGTGCCGTCGCCCAGCTGGCCGGTGCTGTTGTCCCCCCAGCAGTAGAGCACTGACGAGCTGGTGATGCCGCAGCTGAAGGTCGCCCCGCTGCTCACGTTGGCAAAGCCGAGTCCGCCCAGCACGGCGACCGGACTGGAGCGATTGGTCGTGGTGCCGTCGCCCAGCTCGCCGCCGATGTTCTCACCCCAGCAGTATGCCTCGCCGGACGTCGTGACGCCGCAGGTGTGAGTGCCCCGCGCCTTCAGGGTCTGGAAGGAGAGGCCACCCAGCACGGCCACCGGGGTCAGCTGATCCGTGGTGGTTCCGTCGCCGATCTCGAAGACCGAGTTATCGCCCCAGCAATACGCCGCGCCGCCGGACGTCAGGCCGCAGGTATGGCCGGCGCCGGTAGTGAGTTCGACGAACGACAGGCCGCCTCCGACCGCCACCGGGCTGGTCCGATTGCTCGTGGTCCCGTCGCCCAGCTCGCCATTGGTGTTCCGCCCCCAGCAGAAAGCGCTGCCTCCCGCGGTCAGGCCGCAGGTGTGAGTGCCCCGGGCACTCAACTCGACGAAGGTCTTGCCGCCAGACACCGGGACCGGAGAGTTGCGGCCGGTGGTGGTGCCATCGCCCAGCTCGCCCTGGCTGTTGCTGCCCCAGCAGTAGGCCTTGCCGGCGGCGGTAAGGCCGCAGACGTGGCTGAACCCGCCGGTGAGCGCCGTGAACTGGAACCCGGCCACTTGCAGCGGTACCGAGCTATTCGTGTTGTTGCCTTGTCCCAGCTGGCCCTGCAGGTTGCTGCCCCAGCAATACACGGTGCCGCCCGAGGTGAGGGCGCAAGTGTGCTTGCCGCCGGGATACAGCGAAGCGAAACTCACCCCGCCCGAGACCAGGATCGGCACCGCGCTGCTGGCCGACGTCGTCCCGGTCCCCAGCTCGCCGTCCACGTTCAGCCCCCAGCAATAGGCGTCGCCGCCGGCCGTCAGCGAACAGGTGTGGGCGTAGCCACCGTCAAGGGCCGGGAAGGCGAGTGTCACCACCACGGTCACGCTGGCGGTCCCGTCGATGCCTTCGGAGGTCGCGGTGATCGTCGTGCTTCCCGCGCTCACGCCGGCGACCAGGCCGGACCCGTCAACCGTCGCCACCGAGGGCGCCGAGCTGTTCCAGGTGATGGCGCGACCCGGGAGGGTATCCCCGGCGCTGCTCAACGTGACGGCCGACATCTGGACGTCGAGGCCGGCTCCAACGCTCTGCGTCCCGGGAGACACGATGACGGTGGCCACCGCTTCAATTTCCACCACGATGCTGGTCGAGGCTGTCTTGCCCCCGCTCGCGGCGGTGATGGTGACCGATCCGGTCGTAACGCCCGTGACCAGGCCGGTCGAAGCCACCGTGGCAATGGAGGAATCCGAGCTGGACCAGGTGACCACCCGTCCGCTCAGCGCGGCACCATGGGCATCGCGCGGCGTCGCAGAGAGCTGGAGCGTCGAACCCACGCCCAGATGAGTCGAGGGAACGGTGAGCGTCACCAGGGCCACCGCGGCCGGTGCGACCTCGACGGTGTCGGTCGCGCTCAGGCTTCCGCTGGTCGCCGTAATGAGGGCCGTACCGGCGCTGATGCCGTTCACCATCCCGGACCCGTCCACCGAAGCGACCGACGGGGTCAGGCTCATCCACGTGATAGTCTGGCCGCTCAACAGGTCGCCCGCCGCATCCTTGACCTGGGCCGACAACTGCACGGAGTCTTCCGCATTGACGGCCGCGGGACTGGGAGAAACTGTGATGGTCGCCGCGGCGCCCGCAACCACGGTGACAAGCGCGCTTCCGGTCTTGCCTTCGCTGATCGCCGTAATGGTAGCCTGACCCATCGTGACACCGGTGACCACGCCATTGGGATCCACCTGGGCCACGCCCGGCGCCGAGCTGAACCAGGCGACCACCCGGCCAGGGAGAACGTTGTTGGACGCGTCCTTCGTTGTGGCGTTGAGCTGAGTCGTCGCCGCGACGCCAACCGACGCGGTGGAGGGAGACACGCTAACTGACGCGACCGGGGTGGGATCCACCGTGATGGTCGCAAAGCCGCTGATGCCTTCACTAGTCGCTGTAATCGTGGCCGAGCCGGGCGAGCCCGCGGTCAACAGTCCGGTCCCCGACACGCTGACCGACTGGGGATTGCTGCTGAGCCAGGTCACCACCCGTCCGGTCAGTACCCCACCGGACGCATCCTTGGTAACGGCAGACAGCTGGGACGACGTCCCGGCTCCCAGGGACGCCGAACTCGGCACCACGGTCACGGTCGCAACCGGAACCGGAATGATGTTGAGGGTAGCGGAACCGCTCTGTCCTTCACTGGACGCGGTAATGGTGACGGACCCCGGGAGCTTCGCGGTCACCAGCCCGGTCGCCGTGACCGTCGCCGAATTGTCGTCGCTGCTCCGCCAACGCACCGGCCGGCCGGTCAGAACCACCGAGGCCGCGCTCTTCAAGGCGACGGAAAGCTGGACGGTCGTCCCGACCATCAATGTCCCGGTATTGGGCGTGACCAGCACGGTCGCGACCGGATCCGGTCCACCACCGGGGCCGGAGGAGTCGCCACCACCGCAAGCGGCAAGCAGAATGAGCAGGCTGACAATCGCGCGACGCTGGGACACGCTTCCTCCATAGAATGGCCGGCGCCGAAATGCTGCACGGCGCATTGGGATGCGCGACTGTATTAGGCACGCAGCATACCATCGGTGGCCAGGGTGGCGCTCCCGGGTGCAATTGTTGTATCTCAATGCAAAATAAGGAGTTGCGGATATCGTCTGGACCAGTCAGCCGGGCCGGAAACCATCCGTTTCAGGACCGAAAATCATTACTTGGGGCGGGGAAACAACAGGTGTAGCGGAGAGCTGTTGAGGAATTGGACGTCAACACCCAAAAGGGACTGAGGACTAAGACCAAGGACTTTCTTGACGCTTGAGTGGCTAGTGGTCGGCTGGAACTCCCAGACTCTCAGTCTTTAGTCCGTAGTCCTTAGTCCTAGGTAGTTGGACGTTTGGTAGAATCTGCTTTTGTGGAGTCTGGTTTCGTTACCGCGCCACCCAGTGTCAGCAGGCTTCCCCTCGAATCCGGATCCTGCCTGATGGTCACCCAGAGCGGCGGCCCATTGCGCTCGGCGTAAAGCGACACGGTTCCGTCGGCCGCCCGGTCATCGTTAACCAGGTTCCAGACCCCGCTGGTCAGCACCTGGCGATAGAACTTGGCCAGTGAGTCGGGAGGATAGGCGCTCCGGAACGTGATCTGAAGAGCATCCTCGCCACCGGAGCGGGTCAACACCGTTGCCGCGGGAGGCAGCGGCAAATTGGGCATCGCCTTGCCCACCGACGGGGGCGGGGGGTTCTTCTCCTTACAACCGGCGAGGAGCAGGGCGGAAAGGGCTAAGATGCTGACTGGTCGCGGGATAGACATAGGGGATGGAGACTAGCCGAGCCGGCAGGCGGGGTCAAGCGTTTGCGTTGCTCAACTCCGCGCCGGACGCTAGCTTTGCGAAACAAGACGATAGGACGGCAAGACGGTAGGACGGTAAGAGATACCGTCGTACCGTCAGAATCCGCTCCCAATCCCGGATCTGCATCGGGATATCGTCAGAATCCGCCAGATGTCGGGCCTTGCAACGGAATTACCGTCCAGTTTGGAGTGCGTATGGCTGGCCACAGTAAATGGAAACAGATCAAGCGCAAGAAGGCTGTGACGGACCAGCGTCGCGCCGCCAACTGGACCAAGGTAATCCGCGAGATCACCGTGGCCGCCAAGGCCGGCGGCGGCGATCCGGACGGCAACCCCCGGCTGCGGCTTGCGATCGACGCGGCCAAAGCGGTAAACATGCCGAACGACAATATCGATCGCGCGGTCAAGAAGGGCACCGGCGAGCTGGAGGGCAGCTCCTACGAAGAGGTGACCTACGAGGGATATGGCCCCGGCGGAGCCGCCATCGTGATCGAGGCATCCACCGACAACGCCAACCGCACGGTGGCCGAGATCCGCTTCGCCTTCAGCCGGAACGGCGGCAACCTGGGCGCCACCAACTCGGTGCTCTGGATGTTCGACAAGAAAGGCCAGGTCTACATCGACGCCGAGAAGGTCGAGGAGGACAAGGCGCTGGAGGCCGCGCTCGAGGCCGGTGCCGAAGACTTCGCCCGGGAGGGAGAGCAGTACATCGTTTCCACTACGCCCACGACGCTGCACGCGGTGCAGGACGGCCTCCGGAAACGCGGCGTCCAGCCCGAGTCCGCCGAAATCGCGATGGTCCCGAAGAACACGGTGCGGGTCGAAGGGAAGGATGCGGAGCGCATTCTCAAGCTGATGGAGGCGCTGGAAGAACTGGATGACGTCGGCAAGGTGTTCTCCAACTTCGATGTCGACGCGTCCCAGCTGGAGGAAGCGTCCGCGTGAGAACGCCGGTCGCGCCTTGAAGGTCCTGGGGATCGATCCCGGCTCCGCAGTGGTTGGCTACGGCCTGGTTGAGGATGGGCACGGCTCCCCCCGCCTCCTCGAATGTGGCGTCATCCGGGCCGATGCCGGTGAATCGCTGCCCGCCCGGTTGCGCACCATCAGCGAAGGCGTCACCGAGTTGATCAGCCGTCATCACCCCGATGTTCTCGCCATCGAAGGCATCTTCTACAGTCGATTTGCCCGCGCCGCCATGGTCCTGGGCCACGCCCGGGGCGTCATCCTGCTGTCGGCCGAGACGGCGGGCGTCCTCATCGCCGAGTATCCGCCGGCGGTGGTAAAGAAAACCGTGGTGGGCCGGGGTGGTGCGATGAAGGCGCAGGTCGGTTACATGTGCGCCCAGCTGCTTCGCCTCAAGACACCGCCGGAGCCGGCCGACGCAGCCGACGGGGTCGCGCTGGCGCTGACTCACCTGCTCCGGCAGCGGGATCCCTCGCTTCGCCGGGCCCGGACCAACGGCCGATGATCGCCACAGTCTCCGGTCTTCTCACCGAGCGGGACGACGAAACCATCGTGATCCAGACCGACGGTGGTGTCGGCTACTCGGTCACTGTCCCGCTCGGCGTGTTCGAACGGCTCCCCTCTGCCGGCGCCCGGGTGAAACTGTTCACCGAGCTGGTGGTGCGGGAAGACGGCTGGTTCCTCTATGGCTTTGATCGGGCCGGGGAACGCCGCATCTTTCAACGGCTGCTCGGCGCCAGCGGGTTCGGTCCCCGGCTCGCCCTCGCACTGCTCTCGACCCTGGGTCCGGACCGCACCGTCAAGAGCATCCGGAACAAGGATATCGCCGCGCTCTCCACCGTGAGCGGCATTGGAAAGAAGAAAGCGGAGAAGCTGGTCGTGGAACTGCAGGACCGCTTCCAGGATGTCGAGGCCGGCGGAGACGAGCCGGAAATGCGCCCGGCGGCCGGCGCGGTCCAGGCACTTACTGCCCTGGGGTACACCGCGGCAGCGGCCGAGGAAGCGGTGCGGCACGCGATGAACGGCGGCAAGGAGGACGACACCGCGCAGATCGTGCGGCGCGCGCTGCAGTGGATCACCCAAGCCCGGGGAGGCAAGGCATGACAGTGGTGGCGAGGACGGCCGAATGGACCTGTACCCGGTGCGGCAGCACCAACCGCAAGCTGGTGCCGGTGGGAGTGGATGAGATCGTGGACCGCTGCGTATCCTGCAAGACGGTTCACGTTGTGCGGGATTCGGAACGGCCGGTGCGCTGGCTTGTTGGCTAACAGCGTAAGCTGTAAGAGGTAGGAGGGGCGCACAGCAGTGCGCCCGTACAGCGGGACCGGACGCCGGCCTCGGTGCCGTCATCAAAGATGGAGTCACCTATGGTCCCGCTTACTGCTTACCGCGTACTGCTTACCTTGGATCAATGACCAAACTTCAGGTAACCACACCGGAAGTCCTCCCCGAGGAGACCAGCGCCGAAGCCGCGCTCCGGCCTTCCCGGCTGGATGAGTTCGTGGGCCAGGAGCAGGTGAAGGCGTCGCTCCAGATCGCTATCGACGCGGCCCGGGCCAGGGGCGAGAGCCTGGATCACCTGCTCTTCTTCGGGCCGCCGGGACTGGGGAAGACGACGCTCGCCATGCTGGTGGCGCGGGAGATGGGCGTGCAGTTGCGCACCACGTCGGGGCCGGTCCTGGAGAAGCCGGGCGACCTGGTGGGGCTGCTCACCGGGCTCGCGCCGGGCGACATCCTCTTCATCGACGAGATCCACCGGATGCGGCCGGCCCTGGAGGAGTTTCTCTATCCGGCCATGGAGGATTTCCGGGTGGACGTGCGGATTTCGGAAGGCCCCCGGGCGCAGACCATCCCCATGAGCATCGAGCGCTTCACCCTGATCGGGGCGACCACCCGGTTCGGCATGCTGACGCCGCCGATGCGTGCCCGGTTCGGAATGGTGGAGCGGTTGAATTTCTATCCGGCCGACGAGCTCAAGACGATTGTCCTCAGGAGCGCCACCATCCTCTCGGTACCGATCGAGGACGCAGGCGCGACCGAGATCGCCAAGCGGAGCCGGGGCACGCCGCGGGTTGCCAACCGGCTGCTGCGCCGGGTCCGGGACTACGCCCAGGTCCGAGCCGACGGTACCGTCACCGCCCAGGTAGCTCGTGACGCGCTGGCCCGGCTCAACGTGGACGAGTTCGGGCTGGACGACATGGATGCGCGAATTCTCACAACCATCATCGAGAAATTCGGCGGCGGGCCGGTCGGTCTCAACACGATTGCGATCGCGGTGGGCGAGGACAGCGGGACGCTGGAGGAAGTGTACGAGCCCTATCTCATCCAGCAGGGTTACCTGGAACGGACACCGCGGGGCCGCTGTGCCACGGCGCTGGCGTATAAGCGATTTGGGATCAAGCCGCCGGCGGCGCAGACCACGATCTTTGAATGATAGTCTTTGAATGATAGAATGATTGGGGGGGTCTAAGACCCGCCCCTAAGACCCGCCCCAATGAGGCCTCCGCCCCCTGAATGGGGAATATCGCGCGGAATCAGCTCCAGGTGGTAACCAGAAAAAAGCGAATCCCTATCCGGGACTGCCGCGTGGCTGAGGCCTCCGCCCCCTGAATGGGGAATATCGCTCCCAACCGGTCCCCACCGATAACCCGAATCACCCACGCCGGTCCAGGAAAACGCGCCCCGCTATAATCCCCCCATGGCGCTTCACACCGCAGACTTCGATTACCACCTCCCGCCTGACCTCATCGCTCAGCATCCGCTCGAGGAGCGAGGCACCAGCCGCCTGCTGGTAGTCCATCGCGACACCGGTCAGTTGGAAGACCGCAGCTTCCGCGACTTCCCCGCCCTGCTCGCACCCGGGGATCTGCTCGTCCTCAACACCACCCGGGTCCGCCACGCGCGCCTGTTCGGAACCCGCCCCTCCGGCGCACCGGCCGAAGTGCTGCTCATTCACCCGGCGGCCGATGGAACCTGGATCGCGATGGGCAAACCCGGCAGCGCGCTCCGACCCGGCAAACGCATCGCGCTGGGCGACGAGGTGTTCGTGGAGACCGTCGCCGTCCTCGCCAATGGCAATCGCTCGGTGCGCTTCATCGGCGCCAGCGCCGACGAAGCCATTCGTCGCTTCGGAAGGCTTCCGCTGCCACCCTACATCGACCGGGAACCCGACGCGGCCGACGAAACCGGCTACCAGACGGTGTACGCCGAACGCGAAGGCAGCGTCGCCGCGCCGACCGCAGGCCTCCATTTTACCCCGGAAGGTCTGCAGAGCGTGCGGGCAATCGGTGCGGGAATCGCCCGCCTGGAGCTCGAGGTGGGACCCGGTACCTTCAAGCCGGTGGAGACCGAGGATCTTACCGCCCACGCCATGCATCCCGAACGCTATGATATCAGCGCCGAGGTGGTGAGCCAGGTGGAGCAGACCCGGAGCGGAGGCGGTCGGGTCTGGGCGGTAGGGACCACCGTGGTGCGAGCGCTGGAGAGTGCGGTGGAGAACGACCAGCTCCGGCCCGGGCCCGGTGAAACCTCGCTCATGATCACCCCGGGCTACCGTTTCCAGGTGGTGGATCGCCTGCTGACCAACTTCCACCTGCCCCGCTCCACGCTCCTGATGCTGGTGTCCGCCTTTGCCGGCCACGAGCTGATTCGGCGTGCCTATGAACACGCGGTGGAGCAACGCTACCGGTTCTACAGCTATGGAGATGCCATGGCCATCCTGTAATCAGTAAGAAGTAAGAAGTAAGAAGTAAGCGGGACTGGACGCAGTAATCCTCGGTGGGGTTCTCATACGACCTAGCCTCTAGTCCCGCTTACTGCTTACTGCTTACCGCTTACTGCTTACCTTTCTCCCCCCATGTTTGAATTCCAGCTACATGCGACCCAGGGCCAGGCCCGCGCCGGCACCCTCACCTTGCCCCATGGCACGGTGAATACGCCCGCGTTCATGCCGGTGGGTACCCACGGCGCGGTCCGCGGCCTTCACCCCGACGAGGTCCGCCGGGCCGGCGCCGAGATCATCCTGGGCAATACCTATCACCTGCACCTCAGGCCGGGGGAAGCGGTCATTCGCGAGCTGGGAGGAATTCAGCGCTTCACCCATTGGAACGGGCCCATGCTCACCGATAGCGGCGGGTTCCAGGTTTTTTCCCTCGAAGCGCTCCGCAAGATCACCGAGACCGGCGTGACCTTCCAGAGCCACGTGGATGGGACCTACCGCACCCTGACGCCGGAATCGGTCATGGAAATCGAATGGGCCATGGGCGCCGATATCGCCATGGCATTCGATCACGTGGTCCCCGGCCAGGCTCCGTTCGAGGTCGCCCTCGATGGCATGGAACGCACCGTTCGCTGGCTGGACCGCTGCCGCCAGCGCCACACCGAACTGAGCGACGGAACCGCGCGGCAAACGCTCTGGCCCATCGTCCAGGGCGGGATCCACGACGATCTCCGGCGCCGCTCGCTCGACGCCATTCTGGAGCGCGGGCCCTGGACCGGTGTCGCCATCGGCGGGCTTTCGGTGGGCGAACCCAAGCCGGTGATGCACCGGATCCTGGAGCTGCTGGGGCCGGTCCTGCCGGAGGCAACCCCCCGTTATCTTATGGGCGTGGGATTTCCCCCCGACCTGCTGGAGGGAATCGCCCGGGGGGTCGACCTGTTCGACTGCGTTGCCCCGACCAGGAACGGGCGGCACGGCAGCGCCTGGACCAGCGTCGGCCGGGTGAATATTCGCGGCGCCGCGTTGCGCAGCTCGAACGAGCCGCTGGATCCCGAGTGTGACTGCGAGACCTGCACCACGTTTTCCCGGGCCTATCTCCGCCACCTGTTCGTGGCCGAAGAGATGCTTGGCCTCCGGCTGGTCTCGATTCACAACGTGCGGTTTCTCATCCGCCTCGCCGAGCAGGCACGGCGGTGCATTCTGGACGGCAGCTTCGCCAGCTGGAGCCGCGAGTGGCTCCAGCGCTATCACACCCGAGGAGAACCGTGAATCTCTCGACCCTCTTTGTCATGGCCCCGCAGGGCGGCACCAGCGGTGCCGGCGGCGGCGCCGCGATCCTGCTCTTCCAGATCGCCGCGATCGGCGCGGTCTTCTACTTTCTCATCATCCGGCCCCAGTCCAAAGCCCGAAAGCAGCACGACGCTCTCCTGGGAAGCCTGAAGAAGGGCGATGAAGTGGTGACCAGCGGCGGCATCATGGGCCGGGTCAAGGACATCAAGGAAGACCGGGTCACTGTCGAGAGCGGGGACTCCACCCTGGTGATCCGGCGCGACCGCATCATCCAGGTCGGAAGCGACCCGGGAGCGACCAAGGGATGAGCCTGTTGCCGTTGCACCTCCTCGGCTCGCCGGTGCTGCGCCAGCGGAGCGCCGAGGTGACGGTGGTAGACGACGAGACCCGGCGGCTGATCGATGACCTGTTCGAGACCATGGTCGCGGCCAAGGGCGTGGGCCTCGCGGCCAACCAGGTAGGCGTGGCCCGCCGGGTCGCCGTCATCGACGCGGACGACACCCGGCTGGTGCTGGTCAACCCGGTGATCATCGAAGGCGAGGGACGGGAGACCGCCGAGGAGGGCTGCCTGTCGATCCCCGAGATTTACGCCGAGGTGACCCGGCCGGCCCGGGTCACGGTGGAAGCCACCGACCGCGACGGCAACCGCTACCGGCACGAAGCCGACGGATTGCTCGGGCGCGCCATCCAGCATGAGATCGACCACCTCGACGGCATTCTCTTCCTGGATCACCTGGGTCCGATCAAGCGGAAGATGCTGCTCACCCGGTTTCGCAAGGAGCACAAGGACGATCCCTACATCAAGGAGGTCGGCTCCTCGCACGCCGGCTCCCAGTGATGCGGATCGTGTTCTTTGGTACTCCGTATTTTGCGGTTCCCTCGCTCAAGGCTCTGCTCGCCGGTGGTTCCGACGTCGTGGCCGTGGTCACCCAGCCCGACCGGCCCCAGGGCCGCTCCCGCTCCCTGCTGATTCCTTCCCCCATCAAGGTCATCGCGGACGACCTCGGCATCCCGGTGCTGCAGCCCGACCGTCCGGTGGGGGACGTGTTCGCCGAGCGGCTGCGCCGGCTGGACTCGGACCTCGGCATCGTGGTCGCTTACGGCCACCTGCTGCGCCCCGAAATCCTGGAGATTCCCCGGCTCGGCATGCTGAACGTCCATGCGTCATTGCTGCCCCGGCTCCGTGGCGCGGCGCCGATTCCCTGGGCGATCCTGAACGGAGAAAAGGAAACCGGGGTCACGACCATGCAGATGGAGGCCGGGCTGGACAGCGGACCGGTGTATCACCGGGCCTCGATTCCGATCGGAGGCGACGAGACCGGTGGTGAGCTGTTGCCCCGACTGGCCCAGCTCGGCGGCGCGGTCCTGGTCGAGACGCTCAATGCCCTGGCCCATGGCGCGCGGCCGACTCCGCAGGACGAGACTGCCGCGTCCTATGCTCCCAAGGTGGACCGGGCCCTCTGCCGGCTCCGGTGGGATGGAGATGCCGAGCCGGAAAGCCGCCGGATCCGCGCCTTCGAGCCGGATCCCGGGGCCTGGACCACGTTCGATGGAAACGAGATCAAGCTGTTTGGAGGCGGAGTCCACCAGGAACTGAAACCACCTTCCGCCCAGTGCCCGCCGGGAACGATACTGCAGGCGGGGGAACGGCTCTCCGTGCAAACCGGATCGGGTGCCGTGTTGATCCGCGAGGTTCAACCCGCCGGGAAGAAGCGGATGACGGTCGCAGCCTGGGTGCGCGGCCGCAAGGTCGAGCCCGGCCAGCGCTTCGAGTGAGACCGCTGCCCCGGCTTCACGCGATCACCGATGCCGCGGTGCTCGCCCTTCCGGACCTGGGCGTCCGCGCCGCAGCGATCGCGGCGGCAGGACCGGCGGTGGCACTGCACGCCCGCGATCACGCGGCAGGGGGCGCGCGGCTCTCCCAGGTGGCGGCACGGTTCCTCACGCTGGCCCGGCCGCCCGAAGCCTCGGTGCTGGTGAACGGTCACCCCGACATCGCCCGCGCCGTCGCCGCCCACGGCGTGCAGTTGCGCTCGACCGACCTGCCGCCCGGGGAAGCCCGCCGAGTGATGCCGCATGGTTGGATCGGTTCCTCGGTACATTCCGCAGAGGCGGCAGAAACGGCGGCGAGGGAAGGAGCCGACTTTCTCATGGTCGGTGCCATCTTTTCGACGGCGTCACACCCGGAGAGCCCCCCGGCCGGGGTCCAGTTGATCCGGGACTGCGCGGGACTGGGACTGCCGGTGATCGCGATCGGAGGGATGACCAGCGATGGTTCCCGGGAGGCGCGCGACGCCGGGGCCTATGGGGTGGCGGCAATCTCCGCACTCTGGCATTCTCCGGATCCCGCCGCCGCCGCGCTCGCCCTGCTGGCGCCCTGGGTGGAGGCTACGTGAGCGAGATTGAGCTGCTGGTGAACGGCGAACCCCGGACTATTGCGGCCCCGGCCACTTTGGAGAACCTTCTGACAGGCTTGCACCTGGACCCCCGGATGGTGGTGGTTGAGCTGAACCGCGAAATCATTCGTCGTCCCCAGCTGGGCAGCATTCAGCTCAAGTCCGGAGACAGCGTGGAACTGGTACATTTCGTTGGAGGTGGGTGATGCGAATCTCGATCTGCACGCTCCTCGTGCCCTCGGTCTTCCTGCTGGGGTGCAAGAACGATCCGGTGCGTCCCATTGTTCCGGTCGATCCCGCCACCACGCTGACGGTGTACGAGCTCGAGCTGAAGGAGCTGAAGAAGTTGCTGCCCAAAGACACGCTCCCGGGCGGAGTAACCTGGCCCGACCGGATGTTCCTGAACAGCCGCATCCTGTTGCCGCCGGCGGATTCCGCCCACCCGCTCTTCCATGACCAGGCGTGGCTCAATTGGGTGGTGGCCCGGGGACTGGTGAGTGGCGTCTGTGGGCCGGCGCCATATTCCGACTGTCCCCAGGACGCTCCCGTCGCCTTTGCATCGCTCGGGGTTCCCTGGACCCGGGGCGGGGATACCGTGTTCGTCGGGGGCGGCTATACCGGCCTGGTCCCCAACCAGGCGACGTCCGACGCGATCTTCTGGCTCTTCACCGTGGTCAAGGGCGACAGCGGGTGGGCCGTGAAGTCGAAGGGGCCGCCCAATACCATGACCTTCGTGGACAGCGCGACGCCATGAGCGCCACCCTGCAGAACGATCTCGACCTGGATACCCCGCTGGTCATTGGCGGGCGGCCGTTTCGTTCCCGGCTGCTGGTGGGAACCGGCAAGTACAGGAGCAACGAATACATGGTGCGCGCGCTGGAGGCGTCCGGCGCCGAGGTGGTGACGGTGGCGGTCCGCCGGGTGGACCTCGACCGCTCCAAGGAAGAAGGCGTGTTGTACCACCTCGATCCGTCGCGGTTCTTCCTGCTGGCGAACACGGCGGGGTGCTACACCGCGGAAGAGGCCATTCGCTACGCCCGCCTGGGGCGTGCCGCCGGGTTCAACGAGTTCGTGAAGCTTGAAGTCATCGGCGACCGGGAGACCTTGCTGCCCGATGTGGCGGGCCTGCTCGAAGCCTCGCGGGTGCTGGCCGGTGAGGGATTCAAGGTGATGGCCTACACCAACGATGACCTGGTCACCGCGCTCCGGCTGGAGCAGGCGGGATGCGTGGCGGTCATGCCGCTCGCATCGCCGATCGGCAGCGGGCTCGGCATGCTGAACCCCTACAGCATCCGCACCATCAAGCAACGGCTGTCTGTCCCGGTCATCGTTGATGCCGGAGTGGGCACCGCGTCCGACGCCTGTATTGTGATGGAACAAGGTGTGGACGGAATCCTGATGAACACCGCCATCGCCGAAGCGGCCGACCCCGTGGCCATGGCGACCGCAATGCGGTTCTCAGTCGAAGCCGGCCGGCTGGCGTACCTGGCCGGACGGATGCCCCGGCGCGAAGTGGCCGTGCCCTCCAGCCCCACCCGGGGCATGCTCCGCTGATCCCCGTGGCCGACGCGGGAGGGACCGTCGCCCGCCGGGCCGCATTGCGCATCCTGGAAAGTTGCCGCCGCGGTCAACTCTTCGAACACGCGCTGAACGACGTCGCTCCGGGCCTGGAAGAACGGGACCGGCGGCTCGCGCACGAGCTGGCGGCCGGCGTACTGCGGCGGC
The DNA here is from genome assembly GCA_036006525.1 of Gemmatimonadales bacterium. GTDB lineage: Bacteria > Gemmatimonadota > Gemmatimonadetes > Gemmatimonadales > GWC2-71-9 > DASYPP01. Next base: position 24,956 of record DASYPP010000015.1, on the reverse strand, counting down.
AGGCCGCGCTGGACCGCCTGCTGGCGCCGCTGGTCAGCCATGACTGGAAGAAAGTCCCGGAACCTCTGCGCGACATTCTCCGTCTGGGAGCCTACCAGCTGGAGTCCCTGACCCGAGTTCCCCCGCACGCCGCGGTTGCCACCAGCGTCAACCTGGCACGCGCTGTCAGCGGCGAACGCTCCGCGGGATTCGTGAATGCCATTCTTCGCAAAGTCGCCGCCCGGCAACCATCCGATGATCCGGACACGGCCACGCATCCACCCTGGCTCCTCGAACGCTGGCTCGCCCGCTTCGGCCCCGAGAACACCGCGGCCCTCGTCCGCTGGAACGACACCCGACCCCGGCTCGCGGTGCAATCCGCCCGGGAATCGCTCGAGCCGCTGGTGGAACGCTGGCGCGCCGCGGGTGTTACGGCGGAACCGGCGCCCGGCGGCGCCGGCTACTACGTGGACGCTCGCCACCCCGATCAGCTGGAGGGGTTCGATCGCGGCGCCTTCATGGTCCAGGACCCGGCCCAGGCCATGGTTGCGCGCTTCGCGTATTCGGGACCCGGGACGATCTACGACGCGTGCGCGGCGCCGGGCGGAAAGACCCTCGGGCTCAGCCACCGGGGAGCTTACGTAGTGGCGGCGGATCGAAACCGGCTGCGACTGGGCAGGATTCGAGAGAACCTGGCGCGCGCCGGCAGTGGCCGGGAATTCCCGCTCGTCGCCAATGCGTTGGCGGCGCCGATTCGCTCGGCCGACTCGGTCCTGCTGGATGCGCCCTGCCTCGGCACCGGGACGTTCTCCCGCCACCCGGACGCGCGCTGGCGAGTGACTCCGGATGCACTGGCGACTCTGGTGAAGAATCAGCGGTCCATGCTGGAAGCGCTGGCCCCGCTCGTGAGACCCGGGGGGATGTTAATTTACGCCACCTGTTCCCTGGAACCTGAGGAGAATGAGTGTCAGGTGGAGGCGTTCCTCACCAGTCATCCGGAGTTTCACCGGGAGCCCAGTCCGGCCGTTCCGACGGACCTGCTGAGCCCCCGGGGGGACCTGACGATCCTGCCCTTCCGGGACCAGATGGACGGAGCCTATTCGGCAAGGCTGCGCCGGACCGCGTCTTCGGGTTGAGACTCCGGCGCCCCCAGGGGCCTGGGTTCCTCAAGACCGTTCGAGGCCGCCGGGTGCTGCGCGGCACCATCATCGTGGGGATCTCCTGCCTGGCCGGGTACTGCGTTTCCTACCGGCTTTATCCGGCACCGCTGTTCAGCCGGGACCACGCGGTCCCCCGGGTACTGGACCTCGGCATCACCGAGGCCCAGGAGCGGATCACCAGCAGCGGATTCCGGGTGAAGGTGGCCGCCGAGGAGCCGGATCCCCGCGCCGTGAAGGGCAAAGTGGTCTGGCAGGATCCGCCGCCCGGAACGATTGCGCCCGAGGGAGCCAGCATCGAGCTCACGCCCAGCGCCGGGCCGACCACCATCCTGGTGCCTGACGTGATCAATTTCGACGCCGAAGACGCGCGCCGGGTAATTCAGGCGGCCGGACTGACCGCGGGTTCCGAGGACTCGGTGTCGTCCAGCCTGGAACCCGGAGTCATCGTCGCGACGCGGCCGGGTCCTGGTGTCTCGCGCCCTAACGGCAGCGCGGTGGACCTGGTCCTGAGCAGTGGACCGCCGCCGGCCGGGGTGCCCAGCGTCCGGGGAATGACCCTCGACGACGCCCGGCGGGTACTGCAGCGGGTGGGACTTTCGGTTGGCGAGCTCAAGATCCAGAAACGGGACGGGCCGGCCGGCATAGTCCTCTCCCAGGATCCGGATACCGGCGCGCGACTGGTGCGCGGCGGGCGGGTTGACCTCGTGCTGAGCGGGCGGGAGGATTCATGAGCGTGCGCATCGCGCCCAGCGTGCTGAGCGCCGACCTGGGGCGGCTCCGGGAGGAAGTCACCGCGGCGGTAAAAGGCGGAGCCGAGTGGATTCACGTGGACGTCATGGACGGTCACTTCGTGCCCAACCTCACGTTCGGCGCCCCGATGATCAAGGCGCTTCGCCAGATCACCGACGCTCCGCTCGATGTGCACCTCATGGTGGAACGGCCGGAGAAGTTCATCGCCGAATATGCCGACCTCGGAGCCTCGGGCTTCACCTTCCACCCCGAAGCGACGATTCACGTGCAGCGCCAGCTCGCGGAAGTGCGGGAACGCGGAATGCGGGCCGGCCTCGCGCTCAACCCGGCGTCACCGCTGGATCTGGTGGGCGAAGTCCTCAACGATGTCGACCTGGTCCTCATCATGAGCGTGAACCCCGGATTCGGAGGGCAGTCGTATCTTCCCGCGGCGACATCCAAGATCCGCCGCGCCCGGGCGCTGCTGGACCAGGCCGGGTCCCGGGCGGTGCTGGAAGTGGACGGCGGGATCACGGTGGATACGATCGGGGAAGCCTGGAAGGCCGGCGCCGATACTTTCGTAGCCGGGACAGCGGTGTTCGGCAGCGGGGATCCCGCTAACGGGGTCAAACGCTTATTGGAGAAGTGTCGTACGGTGGTATAGAAAGGTGGAGCGGGCGGAGGGCTCAGAGAACTCTTTGCGTCTTGGCGCCTTTGCGTTTGGCAGTTGCAGGCCTCAGCGATAGCCCCTGCGGACCTCAGCTGCTCAGCGGTGAGCGGTTTCTCCGAGCTCTCAGTCTGCTCCAACTGCACCTAAGCGTCGTAAGGACTCGATATGTCACGACAATGGATGGTGGTCATTCTCATCGTAGCCGGCCTCGCGATTGGCGCCACGGCGCTGGTGCGGGTGGGTTCCGGCATGGACCGGGTCGAAGTCGGATCCAGGATGCCGGACTTCAGGGTGACCGACCCACATACCCGGGATACGCTCTCGCTCCGGGAACACTACAAGGGATCGGTGACCCTGGTGAACATCTGGGCCACATGGTGCGTGCCCTGCCGGACCGAGATGCCGGCCATGGAACAGGTGTACCGGGAGTACAAGGACCGTGGTTTCCGGATCGCGGCGGTCAGCGTGGATGAAGCCGCCGACGACGCGGTCAACCAGTTCACCGAGAACATGGGTGGCTTCAGCTTCGACATTCTGCACGACCGCAGCGGGGACATCCAGAAGGTGTACCAGACCACCGGGGTGCCGGAGTCATTCCTGGTCAACCAGGAAGGCATCATCGTGCGCCGCATCATCGGCGCGCACGACTGGAACTCCGCCCTCAATCGTTCACTCATCGAGCGGCTGCTGGCGGAGACCAAACCGACCTCGGGAGTGGCCGCGCGGTAATGACCGGACGGATTCTCGCGATCGAGACGTCGTGCGACGAGACCTCGGCCGCGGTGCTGGAGACCGGTTCGGCGGGGCCAACCGGCCTCAAGAGCCTGGTCATCCTCTCCCAGGACATCCATGCGGTCTTCGGCGGCGTGGTGCCGGAATTGGCGAGCCGGGCGCACCTGCGCACCATTGGATCAGTGGTGGAGCGGGCGTTGACCGGCGCCGGCGTCAGGCTCGATGATGTGAGCGCGGTCGCGGTGACCGCCGGACCGGGACTGGTCGGCGCCCTGCTGGTCGGCGTGATGTACGGTAAGTCGCTGGCCTTCGCGCGCGGGCTGCCGTTCCTCGGCGTCCACCACATGGAAGGTCACCTCTTCGCCGCGACCCTGGAGGATCCCGACTTCCAGCCGCCCTTCGTGGGCCTGTTGGTGAGCGGCGGCCATACCATGCTGCTCGACGTTCCGGAGTGGGGCCGGTACCGGCTGCTGGGGCAGACCCGGGATGACGCGGCCGGCGAGGCCTTCGACAAGGTGGCCACGCTGCTGGGCCTCGGATACCCCGGCGGACCCGCGATCGAAAAGCTCGCGGCCACCGGCCGGTCGGGTCGCTATGATTTCCCTCGCCCCATGCTGCGGGAGATGGACCGGGAGGGAAGCGAACGCTACGAGTTCTCCTTCTCTGGATTGAAGACCGCGGTGCTCCGGGCCACCAAGTCCTCGGACAACCTGGAACGGGACCGGCCCGACCTCGCCCGCGGCTTTCAGGACGCGGTGCTGGACGTGCTGGTCGAGAAGACGGCCCGGGCGGCGGAAGAGGTGAACTACCCGACCGTCATGGTGGGAGGCGGAGTCGCCTGCAACCAGACCCTGGTAGCCCGGCTTCGCGAGCGGATGAAACCATGGGCGCGCGTGGTCGCGGCCACGCCGCGGCTCAACACCGATAACGCTGCCATGATCGGAGCGGCCGCGGCCTGGCGCCTCGCCCGCGGCGAGCGCAGCGGATGGGACCTGGAACCGAGGGCCGACATGGTATTTCCGGGATTGACCGACTGAGGAGACTATGGACGTTTATCCATTCATAATCCATCTGGGCCCGCTGGAGGTCACTGGCTACGGCATCATGATGATGGTCGGCTTCCTGATGGGCGGGTGGCTCATCGGTCTGGAGCTGAAACGACAAGGCCTGCGAGAAGACTACGCGGCGGAGATCGTCATCGCGGCGGTGATCGGCGGCGTCATCGGGGCCAAGCTCTGGTACGTCGCGCTGACCCACGACCTGGATGCCCTGCTCTCCCGGGGCGGCCTGGTCTGGTACGGCGGGTTGATCGGTGGCAGTCTCGCGGTCTGGCTGAACGGATGGCGGCTCCGCGTCCCCACCCGGTGGACCGCGCACGTGGTGGCGCCGGCGCTCGCCGCCGCCTACGCTCTGGGCCGGGTCGGCTGCTTCATGGTGAACGATGACTATGGCCTGCCCACCGGGCTTCCCTGGGGCATGCGGTTCCGCCAGGGACTGCCGCCTTCCACCGCCGAGAACCTGCACGCGCTCTTCGGTATCCCGATTCCGCCCGGCGTGGATCCCAACACGGTGCTCGCGGTCCATCCCACCCAGCTGTATGAAGTCGCGGCAATGACCATCGCTTTCATGGTGCTCTGGAAACTGCGGAAAGCGGCGTGGGGAACCGGCGCGTTGTTCGGAGTCTACCTCATGATCGCCGGCCTGGAACGATTCCTGGTGGAGTTCGTGCGAGCCAAGGATGACCGCTTCCTCGGTCCCTTCACCATCGCCCAGGTGACCAGCGTGCTGCTCGTCATCATCGGCACCGTTGTGTGGGTCCGGCTTCGGAACGTGCCGATGAAGGAGCCCGGACCCTACCTCGCGGGCCGTCAACCGGCGCCAGCTTCGAATCCTTCGACAGCTGGGTAAGTGGTGACCCAGGGCTCGGTTGCCTGAACAATTCAGGAATCGACAATAAGTCGACAGTTGGCGACCGGTTTCGTGGTTTGACGGGTAATGTCAAGTGATTGCACTGCAGTGACTTGGCACCCGGCGTTCGCGGTACCCGACTTGCCTTAGAGAGCGCAGTGGCAGGTCGAAGAAGAGTGGGGCGGGCACTTCTGTCCGTTCTAAAAACTCAGGGGGCGACCTGTCATGTTTCTCGAGAAAGCCCGCGCAGGTGCGCGGGCTTTTTCTTGGTCAGGACCGCGGTGCCTGGAGCTTTTGCTTCAACCGCTCGACTTCCGCCCGTAGTTCCGCCAGGTCGGCGTCCATCCGCTCCAGCGATCGGATCATGTCCCGGTCCACATTGGGCCCCGTCTCCGGCGCCTCCGCCGGGCGGCGTACCGCCTCGGGAACCATCTGGCTGGTCACCCGGAGCCGGCGCGGTTCGAGCACGAAGGTCCAGAGCAGGGCGGCGAGGAAGAGGGCCAGCAGGATGCCCTGCGCGGTCAGCGTCTCCACCGTCTGGTAGATGCCCATCTGGGGAATCCGGGGCGCCCAGTTGACCGGCGTCAGGGAAACCAGCCCGCCTTCCTGCAGCTCCGCGATTCCCTTCCCGGCAAACACGAATGCCATGTAGTAGAGGAACCCGCTGGTCACTCCGAAGAACGGCTTGAGCGGTATCTTCACGCCGTAGCGGTTGATCGCGTAGTAAACGATCAGCAGGATGACGGCGCCCGCCAGGATTCCCCCCAGCACCGGCATCGCCGCGGTGCCCGACCCGCCCGCGACAAAGAGCGCCTTGTAGAACAGCACGGTCTCGAATCCCTCGCGATACACCGCGAGAAACGCGACCGACGCGAGCGCCAGGGCGGAGCCGCTGGTGAGGGCGTCCTCCACCTTGCCCTTCACGAACCGGTTCCACTTGGCGACTTCCATCTTGGAGAGCAGCCAGTAGCTCACGTAGAACAGCATCAACACCGCGACCAGCATGGTGACGCCTTCCAGCGCCTCCTGCTGGTTCGTCTTGACCCGGATGAGCGTCTGGAGCACGACCGCGGTGACCAGGCTGGCGGCCACCGCCGCGATCGCACCGATGTGCACATCGCGCTTCCGGTGCCCGGCGCCCAGCTTGGCCAGCATGGTGACCAGGGCGCCGAGGATGAGGATGGCCTCGAGCCCCTCACGCAGCAGGATGACGAAGGAATTGAAGAACAGGTTGGGCGCGGAAAGCCGGTCGCCCAGGGTACGTTCCGCCCTTTCCAGGTTGCCCAGCAGGCGGGACTGGATGGCCTTGAGCTCCAGGCTGGTGGCGCCTCCCGCGGCCCGGGTCCTCAACTCGGCAAAGATGGCCTCCAGCTCGCCCGCCAACGCGTTGTCCTTCGCCCGGACCTGGCTCTCCACCTGCTCGAACGTCATGTACGCATCGAACGCCACCGTGCTGGCTTCGTCGTGCTTGCCGGCCTCGGCCAGCCGCAGCGACGAATCGACTTCGGCCCGAACCCGCGCGAAAACCTGGTCGCTGCCGTTGCCCGAAATGTCCGCGACCTGGTAGTTCCGCACCGCCGCGACCCGTGACATGGCCAGGGCGCTGCCCACCGGCTCGTCCGGCACCAGCGCGGCGGCCAGGGCGGAATCGCTGAGCCGCGCCGTGGTCGCGAAGCTGCGCAACGCGGGCGGCACCTCGCCGGACGGAGCCGGCAGCCGGAGCAGGGTCGCATAGGCCGCTGCCGCCCAGCGATCCTCGGCGGAAAGCCGGCTTTCAAACGCCGGCATCGCGGTGCCGGTGACGCCGATGGTGACGCGCTGGAAATAGTCGAGGGGCAGGACGCTGCGAAGGGTAGCGGCATCGGAGAGATTGGCCGGGGCGGGATTCATTCCCGACGCGGCCGGCCCATCCCCGCGACCCAGCATTCCATGGCAGCTGGCGCAGTTCTGCTGATAGACCTGGGCTCCCCGCGCCAGCGACGGGACCGCCGCCGGCGTTTCATCGAGGCTGACTCCAAGCTTCTGGGCCAGGGACGTGGCGAGACGGGAGACCCGCGCGGTAACGGAATCAGCAGGAGCAACCGCCCGGACCAGGGCCAGAATGCTGTCGATCTGGCGAAGCACCGGGCGGCCAACATCCGGCGGCAGCAGGGCGGCGCTCCGACCGGCCTCGGTGAGGAACAGCCTGGCTTCTTCGATCTCCTCGGGCGCGACGATCTTGCCATTGCTGACGCCGAGGCGGTATTCCTGGGTCGCCAAACGGGAAGTCGCGGCGATCCGGCGCACCAGCGGCCCCGGATCCTCCTGACTCGATTGCTGCCCCAGGACCAGGCCGGCGACCAGGGCGATCCCGTTTATGAGAACCATTCTCAACTTTATTTGTGAAGGTGGGGAATACTAGAGTGAGATGGTCGGAATTTCAATTAGCGAGGAAACGGGACGGTGGCTTGGTTCGCACTTCGGGCTTATGCAAAAGCTTCAACGCAGAGTACGCGGAGGATGCCCAGGGAACGCAGAGGGACTTGCGAACATTGCGAAACTCGCAAGCCACCAATTCAAGCAACTCTGGCAAGGACGGCCAACAATTGAAATAGATGATGCCAAGTCGATGACTCAGAAAGCACCAACGGAAATATTCGGGTCTGCGCTGGGCGCTCTGTATGACCTCTGCGCCCTCTGCGTTGAAGCTGTTGCAAGACTCCAAATCCGTTACGCCGCCTGCTACCCACACTACTCGTCCTATAGTCGTTCGCTCGTGTAGATCTTATTCACGATCCACCACCGACCCCCGTACTTCACCATGTTCAAATAGTCGGTATAGCGAGAACCCGGATTGCCGGGGTAGTCCTCGACGACCTTCACAGTGGCGATGTCGCGGTGCACTTCCAGCGTCGCGATCCGCAGCTCCCCCTGCTCTTCCTTCCCGGCGCTGGCCGCGAAGCCGCGATACCAGTCGGCCTGGCTCAGCTGGCCCAGGCTGCCGTCGCGGTTCACGAAGTAGAGCCTGGCGTCGGGCATGAATGCCTGCTTGAAGCTCTCGACATCGTTGAACTTGAGGCCATGGAGATAGCGATTGACCACCTCGCGCACCGCGGCTTCCTCATCCTGCTGAGCCGGCAATGATGCGATCGGGACCAGGAGAATCCCCAACAGGATTAAGGCGCGCCTCACCGGTACCTCCTATCGTTGCTCGAAGGGCCGCCCCAGCAATACCACCGCCCCGGCGGTCGCCTCGCTGTGGGTCAGCGACAATTGCAACTCGATCGGCCCGTGCCGCTCCGCCAACCGCGCTGCTTCGCCGTGGAGCTGGAGCAGCGGCCGGCCATCGGCATGGCGAAGCACTTCCAGGTCCTGCCATCCAACACCCCGCGCCTCCGGGAGAACCTGGAACGCCTTGTAGGCCGCTTCCTTGGCGGCGATCCGGGCCGCGATGCCCCGGGCCGGCAGGTGCAACTGGGCCACGTAGGCCTGCTCCCGGGGAGTGAGCAGTTTCTCGGTGACTCGCTGCCCTTTTCGCTTGATCATGCGCTCGACTCGCGCCACGTCGACCAGGTCGATGCCAATCCCCAGGACGTTCATACCGGCGTCACCAGGCGATCCCACCAGTTCCACCACCAGCGCGCAAACGCGTACAGGAACCGGGGACCGGGGAGATAGCCGCCCAGCACCAGCCCGACATAGATCGCCAGCCCGACCACCACCAGGCTGACGCTCCACACCACCCAGCGAGGCCGCCGCCAGCGCCGAGCCGATTCGACCAGCGGCGTCCAGCGGTGCCATTCCTGGTGCACCGCTTCTTCCAGTTCGAGCCAGGCGGTTTCCAGCCGGCGTGCGGCTTCGGTGAGCGCGCCGCGCCAGCGATTCTGCGCTTCGCGATCGAGCAGTCCGGCATCGCGCACCTCGTGGGCCACCCGTTCCAGTCCGTCCATGCCGGTCGCCAGGGCCAGGCTGCCGCCGCCGAGCCGCGCATGCATGGCTCGATGTTCCGCGGGCGACAGTTGCAGCCTCCTGCGCCGGCGCTTGGGAATCCGGGACTCGGTAGCCGCCGCGGCGATTCGCGCATCGACCGCCGCCGCCATCCGCTCGGCGACCGCCCGCACCGCGGCTTCCCACCCGGTGAGCCACGCCGCGCGACCCAGCGCCGCAACCGCGCCGTCGCGATCACCGGTGGCGCTCCAGGCCCGCGCGTCTTCCGTCAGCTCGAAGATCGCGGTGGCAAGATCGAGCCTGATGTCATCCAGGGGAATCGGGTGAGCGGAACTGGGATCGGGGGCCAGCGCCACCCGGCCAAGCGCCGGGCCGAGCTCGGGAATCTTGATGGCGGTGAGAACGCGAACCGGGCTGCTGGTCATGGGTGGAATCTACCCGAATATTGCCGTCATTACGGCCTCGGTATCGGCCAGGGTTTCAAAGGCGGCTACCGCACCGGCGGCCATCAGGTCGTCCACCGAATACGATCCCGTGGCCACGCCGATCGCGCGGGCGCCGATCGAGCGGCCGCAGGTGACGTCCGATGGCGTATCCCCGACGATGACGACCTCGTGACCGGTGGGGACCCGGCCGAAGTGGGGCTCCGAGCGTTTCGCCGCGACCGGTGGCAACTCGGCACGCACCGCGGAATCGGAGCCATACGCGCCGACCCGGAACCGGCTGGGATCAATCCCGGCCGAGCGGAGTTTGAGGCCGGCTCCCTCGACGAAGTTCCCGGTCAGGAGCCCGAGCAGCGCGCCGTCGGTCGATTCCACCTGGGTCAACAATTCCGGAATGCCGGGCAGCACCGTGCTGCGATGGCCGGGAACCGCGAGCTCCCGTTCCAGCAGCGCGACATAAGCCCGGCCCAGTTCGGCCAATCGCCCGGGCGGGAGCGCCGGCTCGTGCCCCGCGGCGGCCAGCATCTCCATCAGGATCTGGGGATCAGTCTTGCCGTCGAATCGAATGGCGCCCCACGCGTCGCAGGCGCCGTATTCCCGGCTCACGGCGGCGAGAATCGCCCGGCGCCCCGCACCGGCCGAGAGCAGGATGGTGCCGTCGATGTCAAACAGGACTAACCGAGTCATGTGCTCTTTGGTTTCCAGGTCGTCATGCAACATCGGAGGCGATTTGAGTTCTGCAACAGCACACCGCAGAGAAGCTGAGTTTCGCAGAGGCATTCGCAGAGAAAGGCAAAAACAATAAACGTCTTTGCCTCTTGGCACCTTTTCTTGTGTAGTTCATAATCGTTGTCCTCTGCGATTGACCTCAGCGTACCTCTGCATCTCTGCGGTGTGCAGTTGCCGGAGTCAGAATCCGCACGGATCTACCCTACCCGATTGGGATCCGCCGGATCGCCTGGAGCTGGGACCGGAGCTTCCACGCCCGGCTTCCTTCGCTCCAGCTTTCCACGACGAAACCGCCGCACGCGATGGTCGAGTGCACCAGGGTTTCGTTGTCCCCCATCATGGCGACATGGGTGATCCGGCCGGGGACTTCTCCGAAGAAGAGCAGGTCGTCGGGCTGGAGCGCGGCTTGCTCGACGGCAGTGCCCTGCCCGGCCTGCTCGGCGGAATCGCGCGGCAGTCTCACGCCCCGCGCGGCGAACGTGGTCTGCACCATCCCGGAACAGTCGGCGCCCCAGGCAGTGAGCCCGCCCCAGAGATAGGGAACCCCCGCGAAGCGTTGCACCGCCCAGTCGATCGCCCGCATCATGCGGGCCTGGGTCACCGTCATTTCGTCCGAGTTGACCAGTCCGGCGACCAGGGTTCCCTGCGATCCGTCCGGCAATCCCCATCTGGCGCCCACCGGCGCCACCCGGGCGAGCAGCGGCAGCGCGATGATCCGGGCATCCTGGAGCCGGAGCACCGCGCCGTCCGACCGTCCTTTGGCCCGCTCCCGCCAGCGGTTCCAGTCTTCTGCTTCCACCGGCAGCAGGTATCCCCGGTGGGTCCAGCCGACGTAGCCGTCCTGCTCCCGCCCGAGCGCGATCCAATCTCCCCGCTCCTCGGTGGCCACGCCGGTCTCCCCCATGACCATCTGGGAGACCAGCTCACTTCGGGGATTCGGTTCTCGGTAGAGCGGAGCGAGCGAGGAGTGAACGACGAAGTGAATCATGCCTCGGTCGGACTGGAGGGCTGCTTGAGCGCGTTCGCGGCTTCGCACTGGGCGCAGCGCACCACGCCCCGGAAAGTGCAGATCAGGCAGAGAAAAGTACCGCAATCCTGGCAGGGATAGCCTTCGGAGGCACGCTCCTCGTTGCCGCAGGAGCGGCAGGTCATGCCATCGTGCTCCTTGATCTCGCCCATGCTTCGCCCTAGGCCGGAATGGAGTAACGCTTGATCTTGTTGATGAGCGTCGCCCGGGAGATGCCCAGCTCCACGGCGGCCCGGGTCCGGTTGCCGGCGTGGTGCCGCAGGGTGCGCTCGATGTGCTGCCGTTCCAGGTCGTCGAGGCTCAGCGGATTGTGCCGCCGGTCGCCGGGGCCGGCCCGGGCCCGGAATTCACCGGGAAGATGCTCCACCCCGATCTCCTGCTTGCCCTGCGCCAGGATGAGCGCCCGCTCCAGCACGTTGCGCATCTCCCGCACGTTGCCGGGCCAGCTGTACCCGAGCATCCGCTCCAGCCCGTCGGGCGAGATCGCCGTGGGGCCGCCCGGCACCTGGGTCCGGAGATCGTTCATCAGCCGGGAGATCAGGTTCAACCGGTCCTCGCGGGAGCGATCCCGCACCGGCGGCAGCTGCAGCGGCATCACGCTCAATCGGTAGTAGAGATCTTCCCGGAAGCGACCGGTCTCCACTTCAGTGGAGACGTCCTTGTTGGTGGCGGCGATCAGCCGAACGTCCACCGTGAGCTCCCGAGTCCCGCCCAGCCGGCGAAAGGTCTTGGTCTCCAGCACCTTGAGCAGCTTGGGTTGCAGCTCCAGGGCGAGGTCGCCGATTTCGTCGAGGAAGATGGTGCCATGATCGGCGATCTCGAACAGGCCCTGTTTGCGGTCCTTGGCGTCGGTAAAGGCGCCTTTCTCGTGGCCGAACAGCTCGGAATCGAGGAAGGTCGCGCTCAGCCCGCCCGCGTTCACTTCGACGAACGGCGCCTTGGCGCGGATGCTCAGGTTATGAATCATCCGCGCTACCCAGCCCTTGCCGGTGCCGCTCTCTCCGATCAGGAGGACAGTGGTGCGCTCGCTCTGCGCCAGCAGTCCCACCTGGCGGGCGAACTCCTGCATCGCGGGCGACCGCCCCAGCGAATCGAGTCCCTGTTCCGGCGCCAGGTGCGATTGCAGCATCTCGTTGACCCGGCGGAGCCGCACCTTGTCGGATGCGCGGGCGACGGCGGCGGCCAAGTGGGCCATGTCCACCGGCTTGGTGAGAAAGTTCTCGGCGCCCAGCTGCATCGCGCGGACCGCGGTGGCTATGTCGCTCTCTCCGGTGAGCAGGATGACGACCGCTCCCCGTTCCCGGAGCCGTTCCAGTACTTCGAGCCCGTCCATTCCGGGCAGGTGAAGGTCGAGGATCACGACCTCGGACCGCAATCGCTCGAAGGTGGCCAGCCCTGCCTCACCGGACAGCTCGCGGGCCACCTCGTAGCCGAGGTGTTCGAAGTAGTTCCCGATGGATCGGAGAATGTCGACGTCGTCGTCGATCAGCAGTACCGAATCGGCCATGGATTCCCCGGCAACGCGGTGTAGTTCAACCGGCAATCGTCAATCTGCCACCTTCTATAATTCTGTCTCCCATACTATCCCGGTCCCCCGCTCCACGCCACCTACGGCGCCAGGACCTCGATGGCCCCGGGGACTATGGTCGCGGTAAACGGGGTCATCCCGCCCGGCTCGCCATCCAGCTGGGCCGGCTGCGCCGGCGTCGCTTCCAAGCGGATCTCGCGGCCCCGTGCGAAGCCGACAAAGGCGCCGCTGGCGCCGGGGCCCGAGGAGCGGAGTAGGTCCCACACGGCTCGCACGCCTTCGATGAAGCTGTCGGCCCGCATGACTACGACATCGAGCAACCCGTCCTCCGGGCTGATCCCCGGCCCCAGCTTGACGTAGCGGGGGATCACTTCGCCGCAGTTGGCGACCAGCACCATCGCCGCATGGGCGTCGTACTCCTTGCCGTCCACCGTGATGAGATAGTCCGCATTGCGCAGATCGCCGATCAGGCGGAGCGTCGTGGCGACATAGGCGCCCATGCCCCACTTCCGTTTCATCGCGGCCGGCGTCTCCGCCATCACCCGGGCATCGTAACCGGCCCCGCAGGCCACCGCGAAGTAGTGCACGCCGTCGGGCCGCTCCATGCGGCCCAGGTCGATCCGCCGCCGGCGCGAAGTGAGCAGCAGCGCCGCGGCCTTCGCCGGGTTGTTGGGGATCCGGAGATTGCCCGCCAGCAGGTTGCCGGTGCCGCCCGGAATGAGACCCAGTCCCACGGGACTTCCCACCAGCGCGGCCGCGGCCTGCATGGTGGTTCCGTCGCCACCGAAGACCACGACCATGTCCAGCGCCTGGGCCACCGCCTCTTCGGCCAGCCGGCGCGCGTCCCCCGGCCCGCCGGTGGCGGCCAGCTCGGCCTGCCAGCCGCCCACGCGCAGCGTCTCCATGATCGTGGTCACCACCCCGGGCTCCGTGCGGGCGGCCGCGGGATTGGTGATCACCAGCGCGCGGGTCACCTCAATATTCCTTTTCCCAGAGCGTATCGAGACCGAACTGGTACCGGATGCCCTGGAGACCGGGCGTGGGCGAACCCGCCGGACGGCAGGAGATCACCGGCTCATAACTGGATTGAATCCGGAAGTTCCGGCTCAACCGGTATTCGAGGCCGGTTCCGATACTCTTGGCTCCCAGGTTGCTGAGGTCGTAGCAGAAACCCGCGTTGATGGTAAAGAACGTCTTGTTGCCCAGCTGCCAGCCGGCGGTAATCTGGTTGCGGCCGACGGAGTTGAACAGGTTGCCGGAGCCGGACCGGATCTCGAAGAAATCGATGGGGAGTCCGATGTCGGAAATGAGGGTGCGCTGGATCTCGCTGGAGAGCGCGCTTCCAAGATAGGCGAGGCCGGTTTCCAGCGCCGCCTGCGACTGGCCGGCGTCGGCCGCGCCGACCCCGGGAATTTCCGGCGAGGGCCGGCCGAACATGAGATAGGACACCAGCTCGGACTCCGTGGGCTCCGGCCGGATGGTGCTTTCCAGCGAGAGCTTCGGCAGGAGCAGTGTCCCGGTAATCTTCGCGATGATCGGAACATCTTCCTGCTGGGTCTGCACCAGGTGGGTCGCCTGGATGTCCAGCTCGGCGTTCAGGTCCGGCGTGCCGAAGTAGCGCACGGTTCCCCGCTCGACCTGGAAGTCCCGGCTGACGAAGCCGATATGCAGGGTGTAGGTGCCGCGCACCGCCGTGAAGGTCCCGTCGAAGCGGTATTGCTTGCCGAACTTGTTGGCCAGGACCGACCCCTCGAGCTGGATGTTGGCATCGCTGGACCGGAGCCAGAACTGGTCGCCCACCGTGAGCCGGAGGTCGTTGATCCGGAGCGAGTCGAGGAAGACGCTCTCGAAGGCGGCGCCCAGTTTCTGGGTTCGGACCAGCGAGGTATCCACCAGGCCCTGCACTTCCGGGTCGGAGAGATTCACGATCCGCTTGGTCAGCAGGTCCGCGAAGTGCAGCACCCCGCTATTGGCGACCATGTCGCCGGTGAGCGTGGCTCCGTAAACCGGACCCACCAGGTTCCCCTGGCCGCTCGCCTCCAGGGTGAGGAAGGTCGGGTTGTTGATCGCGAGGAAGTTGTTCGCGTTGAGCGTCAGGTTCAGCTCCGGCGAGGTCAACTTGGGCAACCGGACGCTCCCGCTCAGGATCAAGTCGCCTTCCCCGCTGGTGATTCGGAGGCGCGGGACCGTCATGGAATCGCCCGAGAAAGTGAACCGGCCGTTCATGTTGCCGTAGCGCACGCCGAGGCTGGGCAACGTCACCCCGCCGTTGATGACTTCCAGGAAGCCGGACATCCGCGGCGCTTCCCAGGTACCGGTCACTTCGACGTCGGTCTGCAGCAGCCCGGATACGCGCCGGACATTGGGCGTGAAGGCTTCGAGCAGCGCCAGGTTCACGCTGTCGGCGTGGGCCCGGATGAACAGGTCGCCGGGAAGCTGGCGCCGCTTCACCTTCTTCAGGGCCAGGTCCAGCGGCAGCCGGGCCTCGACCCGGAGCACGTTGACCCCGGTGCGCCAGAGCAGGAGGTTGGCGTCCAGCCGCTGGTTCCGGTAGTCGAAGACACCTTGCACGAAGGGGGCGCGGAAATCTCCCAGCACCAGGTCACCGGCGCTCCCGGTGCCCGAGATGGTGGGCGAGGCCGCGGTCCCGGTCAGCTCGACATCCACCCCCAGGGCGCCCGCGATACCGGTCGTATCCTTGCCCATCAGGGCATACATGTCCGTGAGCGAGATGCCTTTCCCCGAAATGACCAGCTGGCCGGAGCCAATGCGGGGCAGCTCGCCGTTCATTTCCAGGGAACCGGCGTGGTCGTCCGTCTCCAGGTCCAGCGTGGTGAAGGCGATCAGGCTGTCGCCGATCGCGATGTCGGCCGGGCGCACCAGTCGCCAGGTGTGCACCGGCAGCTTGGCCGTGAGCGTGTCCAGCGACAGGACCCAGGCGCCGCGGCGTTTCCACCAGCGGCCGCCACCCGACAGCCCCGCCATGGTTTCATAATCCAGGGAGCCGGCCCAGGAGAGTGAATCGGTCCAGCCGGCGAGCGCGACATTGACGTTGTTGAAGCCCTGCAATCCCACCCGGATCGAATCGGAGGCAATCCCGATCGCGGTGCGGGGGCGCTGCCCGCCGGTCCACTCGAATGTCGCGGTGGCGGCCGGCGTGGCGATGCTCTGGTAGCGGAGATCCGCCACCGTGGCCAGGCCCTTCACGGTGAGCGTGTCCAGCGAGCCGCTCAGCACCAGGTCGGCCTGGGCCGCGCCTCCCAGCCGCACCTGCTGCCCGGCGACACTCACCTGCGGAGTAGTGTCCACCGGCAGCGTGCTGTCCCGCTTCACGCCGCTCACCTGGACCAGCAGCGAATCGAAGGGCGCCAGTGAGGCGGCGGTGGCGGACAGAGTGATGGTGCCGGTATGGGGCCTGACCCAGCCCAGCGTGCCGGCGCCGCTGACCCGGCCGCCACTCTCCTGGTTGCCCCATTTTACCTCGAGGGTATCCAGGTGAATCACGCTGTCGGCGATCGCGAGGTCCGCCCGGACGCTGTCCATCTGGAACTCGCGGACCCGGCTGGAATCCAACGTCAGCTGGATCGTCCCCACCGGTGCGGTCAGCGTGTCGCTGATGATGCTGACCAGGGCGTGGCCCTGGAGCCGGGTCGAGATGCCCTTCCCGTTGATCATGGCGAGATCGACGTCCCGGAAATGCAGGTCGAGACTGTCACTGCCCAGGCGGGGCGGCTGGAGAATCACGGTGCCTATCGCCTGGACCGAGCCCAGGTCGCCGCTCACGTCGGCATCGATCGCAAGACGGGCGAGATCGCCCTTGGTCTTGAGATGGCCGGTCAGCCTGCCCTGCAGGGTCAGGCCGGGGTACGTGCCGCGGAGGCCTTCGAAGTCGACGGGATCGAGATCGATATCGGAATCGAGCCCCAGCACCTGGCCCCGGGTATCCAGCTTGACCATTCCCTCGATGGCGCTCATCCCCCGGTCGCCGTCCCGGTGCTCGACCCGGCCCTGGAACACGACGTCCTTCCAGGGGCCCTCGAGCGTGCCGGCCAGCTGCGCGTGGCCGTGCAGCCGCACCGCCGGCGCGATCAGGTTCACCGTGCGAAGATCGAAATCGGATTTCGTGATCCGGAAATGGTCGAACACCGGGCCCTCGGGACCGCCCAGGTGCAGGGTCCCGTTCCCGGTCACCAGGCTGGGGGGATGGCCTTCGACCCGGGCATCGTTGAACGCCAACGCCATGCTGACGTCGAGAGTATCGAGGAACCCGTTCCCCGCGAGATTGCCGGTCAGGGTCCCGTCCAGCGGCACGGTGTCGAGATAGGGCCGGACGATATCGAGGTTCACCGCGGTGAGCCGCAGGTCCATGTCCCGGACTCCGAGCCCCCGCCGGACATCGCTCACCGCCGTCACGTTGCCTTCGATCACGCTCACGCCCTGGTGCAGCACCAGGTGGTCCAGCACGTAGTCGGTGCGGGTCGGCGATTCGGAGAGCGCGGCGAGGCTGGTGCTGCCCTGCATGTTGGGGAAATAGGGAGACACCCAGTGCAGGTCGCGCAGGTCAAGCCGGGGGACCTCGAGCGCGAGGTCGAACAAGAGGACCCCGTTCGGCCAGGTGAGCACCCCGCCACCCTGGAACCCGGAGTGGGGGAAGGCGCCCCGCGTGACGCTGACCGTCGCGCTGTCGTTCTGGACCCGCACCCGGCCCGCAAAATCCGTGAGCGTGATGCCGGGGTCGCTGAAGACCATGGCCAGGCTGTCCACTTCGGCTTCCAGCGGTTTCTTGTCCGGCGAACTGATCCGCAGGACCGGCAACCGCATGCTGAGCTGGTCGGCCTTGATCACCTTGCGGAGGCCCTCGGGACCCGGCTCGATGATGCGTCCCCGATGGGCCCGCTCCAGGACGAGCGCCGCCTCGCGCTCGGCCTCGGTGGTCACTCCCGGTTTGAAATTGTAGGGCAGGAAGATCCGCACCGTCCCGCTGTCGACCTTCAGGTCGCGGAACTCGATCAAGGGTGCCGGCCCGGTGCCCTTCTTTTCGCCGAGCTTGAAAATCTCCTCGTAGTTGACCCGCCCGCTGCGGTGCTTGATGATGTTGATGGTCGGGTGGACCAGGTGCACGCCGGTGAGGATGATCCGGTTGGCGAGCAGGTTGGCGAAACTGTAGCCCGCCTCGATTCTCGGCGCGTCCACGAACAGCACGCCGGACGTATCCCGGATCACCACCCGGTCGAGGTTCACCCCGAAGATGAAGCTGCCGGAGACGGCGCCGACCTCGACGTCGGCCCGCAGCACGTTGTCGAGGAACACCGAGAGATAGCGTGCCACCAGCGCCCGGCCCGACCCGGTCCCGCCCAGGGCGACCAGGATCCCCAGCACCATGGGGACGGTGCCGAGCAGCAGCACCAGGAGCGCGTGGATCAGCTTGCGGCCCATTAGAACGGCTGCCCGATCGCGAATTGAAAGGTCAGACTGGAGCGGCGGCCACTACTGAAGTTGTCCGCGATCTTCCGCAGGCTCCCGGTATTGGGATTGGCCTGGTAGAGCGCGCCCGGCTGCCGGGGATAGCCGTTGTAGGCGATATCGAGCCGGGCGGGCCCCAGGGGCGTCGCGAAGCGCATCCCGACGCCCGGGGTAAAGCGCAGGGTCGAAGGCGCATTGGCTTTGCCCCGCTCGAACACGGTGCCGGCATCGATAAAGGCGGCCAGCCGCATCCGCTGGGTGAAGATCGGAGAGGGCACTCGAAGCTCCACGTTGCCCACCAGCAGTGTGTTGCCACCGGTGGCGGAGAACCGCACCGGCAACGTGTCGATGCCCCCCAGCACGGCCGTCGAGTCGGGGTCGCTCGAGGTCACGACATAGACCACGGGGCCGAGCTCGTTGCGCTGGTACCCGCGCACGTCGTTCGGCCCGCCGCCGTAGAACCGCTCGTCCGGCGGAATGAAGCTGACCTTGGCGGAGGTGAACGCCACCTGGGGAGCGAAGATCGCCCCGGCGCGCAGATGCTCGCTCAGCACGATGTCCCGCGAGAGTTCCTGGTACCAGGCGCCGTCGACCACGATCTTTTCAAACTCGGTGAGCGAGGAGGAGCCCAGGAATCGCGAACTGACGGTCCCTTCGGCCGACAGCACGTATCCCTGGGTGGGATCCAGGACGCTGTTGGCGCGAGGCATCGCGATGGTGCCGGTGAGGGTGCCCAGAAAGCGGCTCTGGCTCAGCAGGGAGATGTCCTCGTTGGTGCAGGCGCTGAAGAAGGCGCAGAAGTTGACCGACGATGCCGAAGTGTGCCCGTAGGAGACTTTGTAGGACAGGCTGAGCGGTACCCGCCGCAACCCTTCGCGACGGATGGTGACGCTGCCGCCGACCTCCTCCCGGAGGTACACCTGGAACTCGGACCGGCGATCGGCAAAGGCGGCATAGGTCAGGGTGTTCAACGGCTCGATAAACCCGGGCTGTTCCAGCGTGGCGGTCAGGTTGTAGTTCAGCTTGCTGGAGCCGATCGGGTCTTTCCGGAGCTGGCTGCAAAGCGACTGGTCCAGCCCGGCATCGAGCGGGGTACCCACTCCGACTTTGGACGCCCGGCCGGAGATCTCGAAGATGCGTCCGCCACCGCTGAAATTGCGGGCTCGCCAGGCGGCGCCTCCCCGGAAGCAATCCGTCGTGGCGTAGCCGACGCCGGCCCGCACCCGGTGCAGCCGGCCTTCCCGGACCCGCACCAGCAGGGGGACAATGGAATCGGTGGATTGGTAGTGGGCGGAATCGATCAGCACCGAGGAGAACTGGAACAACTCGGTGCGGTAGAGGTTGCGCTGGCTCAGGAACAACTCGTCCTGGGAGAAAAGCCGCCCGCTCCCGGCCGGCACCATGCGGCGCACGAAGCTGGTATCGATCGGGCTCGTCCCCTCGACACGGATCGGGCCGATGACCGAGCGGGGACCCGGATCGATGTCGATCGTCACGTCAGCAATCCGCTGGGCCGAATCGACGTGGAAACTCTTCAGGACTATCACCGCGGGGTAACCGCGATTGCGGAGCCGGTGACTTATGCTGTCCATGGAGGCGGCCAGTTTGAACCGGTTGAACGGCTTTCCCACCTGCAGCGGCAGCTTCGAAGTGAGCTGGCTCTTCATCGGCACCGGCCGGATCCCGTTCAGGAGGAGGCTCTTCACCAGGACCGGCTGCCCTTCCGTGAACTTGAAGGTCACTTTCACCTGGGTCGCTGAGCGCTGCACTACCGTGTCCACTTTGACCTCGAGAAACCCGCTCGCCTTGTAAATGAACTGCAACCGGAGCACGTCGGCCACGAACTGGCGCTCGTCGAAATAGCGCTTCTCGCCCAGGAAGCCCAGCCACTTGAACGGCGGCGTCCGGCGGAACCAACCGGAGTTCGTGGTGCTGATGCCGGTCGCCAGCACGGTGGCCGGGATAGACTTGTTCCCCTGGAACTTTACGCCCATGACCACCCTCGGCTCGGTCTGAGCGAGAAGGGGCGGGGCGAAAAGCAACAGAGCCTGCAAGACTACGAGGGTTCGAACCTGTTTCACCGTGTCGTGTCATCCTGAATCGGCTTGGCCGGTCAATTGACGCTGCGTCGTAACCTCAGTAGTTTCGCCGTGTTAGATCACAGTGTCAACTTATTGAGCAGCTATGCGCCGCTTCCTTATATACTCGCTCTGCCTGGTCGCCGCGTGCGGTGACGGGGGCCGCTCGCCCACCCTCCAGTATTACTACACCTACGACCCTCGTTCCCTGGACCCGGCACTCTCGACCGACGTGCCGACCGGAGAGGTCGTCGCGCTCCTGTTCGACAACCTGACCCAGTTCAACGTGGACGGTCAGCTGGAGCCCGGCCTGGCCCGGAGCTTTGACGTCGACTCCTCCGGCCTGCGCTACACCTTTCACCTCCGGGGAAATGCCCGCTTCCACGACGGAACGCCGGTCAGGGCCTCCCACGTCCGGGCGACTTTCCTCCGCGCGCTGGACCCGGCCACCCGGGGTGGCCGGGCCTGGCCCCTGTTCCCCGTCGCGGGCGCTCGCGCCTACGCCAATGGAGAAGCGCAGGAGGTGAGCGGGCTCGCGGTACCCGATGATTCCACCGTGGTGCTGACCCTGGACCAGCCGCTCAACGTCTTCCCCAAACTACTGGCCATGCCAGTGACCGCGATCACGCCGGCGCCCCTCCCGGCCGACTTCGACCAGCATCCAGTCGGCAGCGGTCCCTGGAAGTTCGTGTCGTGGTCCCACGACGACGCGATCGTGCTGGCGCGCAACCCGGAGTACTGGGGCAAGGTGCCGGTGACCGACACCCTGCGCATTCGCATCATTCCGGAAGCCCTCACCCAGGCCGCCGAATACGAAGCCGGCCAGCTCTCGGTCGTGGAGATTCCGTTCGGAGAGAGCCGGCGCTGGGAGACCGAACACGGCCCCGAAATCCTGAAGCGTCCCGCGATCCGCGATGTCTACATCGCCATTAATACGACGCGAGGCCCGCTCAAGGACGTCCGGGTGCGACAGGCACTCAATTACGCGGTGGACATGCCGACCATCCTGGCGACCGTAGTCGGCGGGCGCGGGATCCAGGCCGCCGGTTCGCTGCCACCCGGCATCGTGGGCTATGACTCTACCCGGGTACCCTACGCCCACGATCCGGCCCGGGCCCGGCAGCTGCTCGCCGAGGCCGGGTACCCGAAAGGATTTCCGCTCAAGCTGTGGCGCACCGCCCGGGAGCAGTACGCCCGGATCGCGCAGGCGGTGCAGCAGCAGCTCGGCGAGGTCGGCATCACGGTGGAGATCGTGGAGCGCGACGCTTCCAGCGCCCGGGCGGCGGCCCGGAACGGCGAGACCGACCTCTTCCTCACCGATTGGTATGCCGACTACCCCGATCCGGAGAATTTCAACTACCCGCTCTTTTATTCCGGCAGCAAGGGAGCGGGGGGGAACTATGCGTACTTCTCCGATCCCACCATCGACTCGCTGATCCTCCGGGCCCGGACCACGCTCGATGACCAGGAGAAGGCGCGGCTGGCGCGTGATATCGACCAGCGGATCTTCGCGGCCGCGCCCTGGATCTTCTGCTATTTCCCGGTGGACTGGTGGGCCCGGCGCCCGGAGGTGCAAGGCTGGATGATTCCGCTGATTTTCAATGGGCAGCGCTGGCAAGATGCGAGGATCGGGAAGTAACCATCCCGTGCGGTGAGCATGTACCGGTTTCAATGTTTCGAGGCGCTTCAACGCAGAGTCGCAGAGCCCGCCGAGTAAGCGCAGAGAACAGCAACATGAACGGGCGCCTTCTCTGAATCGGTCGGATCTGTCATTAATGTTTCTTCTCCGCGAAGCCTCTGCGTACTCAGCGCCTCTGCGTTGAAGCGCCTCGAAGCCAGACGGATCGCAGATGGTAACGCCCAGCCCGGTACCGTCACCATATCATGAAGCAGTTCCTGCTCCGACGGCTCATCCTCCTGGTTCCGACCCTGTTCGGAGTCCTGGTCGTGGCCTTCCTGCTCCTCTACGTCGCCCCGGGCGACCCGGTGCAGAGCATGGTAGGCGAGCGGGCGGATCCGGAGACCATCGCCCGGCTCCGGGCCGAGCTGCGGCTGGACGACCCGCTGCCCAAACAGTTCATCCACTACGTGGGCGGCGTGGTCCGGGGCGACCTGGGCACGTCGTACATCACCCGCCGCCCGATTCTCCGGGACCTGCTGGAGCGCTTCCCCGCCACCCTCCGGCTGGCCACCGCGGCGATGCTGTTCGCGACCTGCACCGGAGTCCTGATCGGGATCTACGGCGCCTGGCGACCCGGCACCTGGTTCGACCGGTTCACCACCATCGGCGCCTACCTCGGAGTCTCCTTCCCCGTGTACTGGGTCGGACTGCTGCTCATCCTCATCTTTGCGGTGGGGCTGCGCTGGCTCCCGCCGTCAGGCTCGGGCGGGTTCGTCTTCCTCATTCTCCCCGCAATCACCCTCGGCATGCGCTCGGTCGCGTTTCTCGCCCGGATGACCCGGGCGGCGATGCAGGAAGTGCTGCGCTCGGACTTCATCCGGACCGCTCGCGCCAAGGGCCTCAGCGAGTGGCGAGTGGTGTTCGACCACGGACTCCGCAATGCCCTGCTCCCCGTGATCACCGTGCTGGGACTCGACTTCGGCAGCTATCTTACCGGGTCCATCCTGACCGAAACGATTTTCTCCTGGCCCGGCGTGGGCCGCTACGTGCTGACCGCGATCAGCAAGCGCGACCTTCCCGCCGTGCAGGGCAGCATTCTTTTCCTGAGCCTGATTTTCGTGCTGGTCAACCTCATCACCGATCTGGTCTATGCGAAAGTGGATCCCCGGGTGGCGTACGATTGAAGAAGCGATGTCATCCCGAGCGAAGCGAGGGATCTTGCTCGGGTTGAGAAGAGTCCTCGCTCCGCTCGGAATGACAGCCCTTGTGGTGTCGACCGCCGCTGCTCAGACCCTGAAGCAGCGCATCGACGCCCGTCTCGACAGCCCGCCCTTCAACCGCCAGCTCTGGGGTGTGGCCCTGGTGGACGATCGCGGCCGCCTGTTGTACGGGCGGAACCAGGACCGGCTCTTCATCCCGGCGAGCAACACCAAGCTGCTGGTGACCTCGGTCGCGTCGGCGCTGTTGCCGCCGAGCTGGACGGTCAAGACCAGCCTGTATACCGGCGGCCCGGTGGTCGACGGCGTGATCCAGGGCGATCTCGTCCTCTATGGCCGCGGCGATCCCAGCTTCAGCGATCGCTGCTATGCCATCGACACCACCCGGGCGGGTGTCTGCGACCACGACATCTTCGCCCGTTTCCACGCGATGGCGGATTCGTTGAAGGCCCGGGGAATCTCCGCTATCGCGGGAGACCTGGTGGGCGACGGGAGTTACTTCGAACCCCAGATCGTGCACCCCGGCTGGGAGAGCTACGATCTCAACTGGTGGTACGCGGCCCCGGTCAGCGGGCTGGTCTTCAACGACAACAGCGTGGACATCAAGTGGGGCCCCGGCGCCGAGCTGGGGAGCCCGGCCGTCATCAGCATCACGCCGTGGCTGGGTGATCTCACCCTGGACAACCGGAGCAGCACCCGGGCCGGCGGCGGCGACAACCTCGATTTCTTCCGCGATCCCGGTACCATGACGATCCGGGCCGAGGGCAACGTGGACCTGGGAAGCAGCGGCGGGACCGAGTACTTCGCGATGCCGGATCCCAACCTCTTCGCCGCCCGGGCGCTGCGCCAGGCCATGGCCGACGCCGGGATCACCGTCCTGGGAGCGACCCGCTCTACCGTGGACTCCTTCGACTTCCGCATCCTCCGGCAACAGCCGGCCCTGCTCGAGGTGGCGAGCCGGCCGTTCAGCGACTGGGTGTTTCCCATCCTCAATACCAGCCAGAACCTCTTCGCCGAGCAGTTGCTGAAACAGCTGGGCCGGGTGTTCGGCACCGCCGGCTCCTGGGACGAGGGGCTCCGGGTGGAGCGCCGCTTCATGATCGACTCGATGAAGATCGATTCCACCCAGTTCAGCGCCTCGGACGGCTCCGGCCTCTCCAGCAGCAACCTGGTGAGCCCGCTCGCCTTTACCCGGATACTGAGCTTCATCCGGCAGCATCCCCACTGGCCCACCTTCGCCGCCGGCCTGCCCCAGTCGGGCAACCCCGGCTCGCTGCGCAACCGGTTCAAGAACACGCCGATCGAGGGACGGGTGTGGGCCAAGACCGGCAGCATCTCGCGGGTCAATACGCTGTCTGGTTTCTTCGAGACTCGGGCGGGGCGGCGTTACTTCTTCTCGGTACAGGCCAACCATCACACCCTTCCCGGACGCGTCATCCTGGCCCAGTTGGACAGCGTGGTGGTGGACATGGCCAGGGCAGTCGAGCGATAAGGAGAACGCAACCATTTGAGTAAGCCAATTCACCACGGAGTCACGAAGAACACGGAGATTTCACGGAGACCATCGATACTTGTTTTCTTCTCCGTGCAAACTTCGTGTACTCCGTGACTCCGTGGTGAATCTTTCAGGCAGCGGAGGCCGAAATGTTGATTCTGATAGTACGACATGCCCAGGCGGGTGAGCAGGATCCAAAGAAGTATCCCGACGACACGTTGCGCCCGCTCACCCGGAAGGGGCGGGAAAT
>DASYPP010000014.1:0-7881 GCA_036006525.1 Gemmatimonadales bacterium | reverse complement strand
TCCCGGCAGTCGTGATCGAACGCGATCGGCAACTCGCCTTTGGCAATCAGCCGCTCGTTTACCACGTCCAGCATTTCGAGGAAGGACATGTCCGGACTGATGCCCTCCGCCCGATACTCGACCATCCGACCCGGCGCGTCGGCATTCAGCTGACGCCATACGTGGAGAGTCAGGTTCATAGCGGGAGAGCCGAAAAGCGTGCAGAGAGCAGGGTGCAGAGTGCAGAGGAAACTGCGTGCGGAGTGCAGAGTGCAGAGCAGTAACGTGGCGGGTTCCCTGCACCCCGCACGCTGCACGCTCTTTCCCCTGCACCCTGCACTCTGCACCCTGCACGCTGTTGCAGTTTACGTGGCACCCTGCACTCTGCACCCTGCACGCTTTTCATTTGTAGCTCCTCTGCGACAAATGTACCCTCTCGAACTCGAGGACCTCTTTTTCCATGCTCGGCGGTCTCCCCTCGCCAGTCCAGGACCAGGCGGCGACGTAGGCGAAGTGATCGTCGTCCCGCATGGCCTCGCCATCGGGGGTCTGGCTCTCCTCCCTGAAGTGCCCGCCGCAGGACTCTTTCCGGTGCAGCGCATCGAGGCACATCAGCTCCGCCAGCTCGAGGAAGTCCGCCACCCGGCCCGCTTTCTCCAGCGACTGGTTCAGTTCCTCGCCCTGGCCCAGCACTCGAACATTGGTCCAGAATTCATTCCTGATGGCAGGAATCCGTTCCAGCGCGGTCTTGAGACCGGCCTCGTTGCGGGCCATGCCGCAATAGTCCCACATCACCTTCCCCAGCTCGCGGTGGATCGAGTCCACCGTGCGGACACCCTGGATGGAGAGCAGCCGGGCTGTCCGGCTCCGGACCGCGTCCATGGCCTCCCGTACGGCCGGAGTGTCGATTGACACCACGCCGGGCCGCACCTGGGCCAGGTAGTCGCCGATGGTACTGGGCAGCACGAAGTATCCGTCGGCCAGCCCCTGCATGAGCGCGCTGGCACCCAGGCGATTGGCGCCGTGATCGGAGAAATTGGCTTCGCCGGTCACAAACAGCCCGGGAATGGTGCTCATCAGGTTGTAGTCCACCCAGAGCCCGCCCATGGTGTAGTGCACCGCGGGGTAAATCCGCATGGGGACCTGGTAGGGATCCTCGTCGGTGATCCGCTGGTACATCTCGAACAGGTTGCCGTACCGCTCCTGGATGACCTCGCGGCCCAGCCGCTGGATCGCATCGGCGAAGTCGAGATAGACGCCGAGTCCGGCTTCGCCCACGCCGCGGCCCTCGTCGCACACCTCCTTGGAGGCGCGTGACGCGATATCGCGCGGGGCCAGGTTGCCAAAGCTGGGGTATTTCCGTTCCAGGAAGTAGTCACGCCCATCCACGGGGATCTGGCCCGGCGGCCGCTTGTCGTCCTTCTGCCTCGGTACCCAGACCCGGCCGTCGTTCCGCAGCGACTCGCTCATCAGGGTCAGCTTGGACTGGTGCTCGCCGGTGACCGGGATGCAGGTGGGGTGAATCTGGGTGAAGCAGGGATTTCCGAACGCAGCGCCCCGCTTGTAGGCCCGCCAGATTGCGGTCGCGTTGCTGCCTTTCGCGTTGGTGGAGAGATAGAAGACGTTGCCGTAGCCCCCGGTCCCCAGCACCACGGCGTCGCCCAGGTGGGCCTCGATCTCCCCGCTCAGGAGATTGCGGGTGATGATCCCTCTCGCCTTGCCGTCCACCACGATGAGGTCCAGCATTTCGGTCCGGGGATACATCTTCACCGTGCCCGCGGCCACTTGCCGCTCCAGGGCCTGGTAGGCGCCCAGCAACAGCTGCTGCCCGGTCTGGCCCCGGGCGTAGAAGGTGCGCGAGACCTGGGCTCCGCCGAACGAGCGGTTGGACAGGGTGCCGCCATACTCCCGCGCGAACGGCACGCCCTGCGCCACGCACTGGTCGATGATGTTGACGCTGATCTGCGCCAACCGGTAGACATTGGCTTCGCGGGAACGGAAGTCACCGCCCTTGATGGTATCGTAGAACAGCCGGAAGATGCTGTCGCCGTCGTTCTGGTAGTTCTTGGCCGCGTTGATGCCGCCCTGCGCCGCGATACTGTGGGCTCGCCGGGGCGAGTCCTGGAAGCAGAAGCAGCGGACGTTATAGCCCAGCTCACCCAGGCTCGCGGCGGCCGAGGCGCCGGCCAGCCCGCTGCCAACCATGAGCACGGTGTATTTCCGCTTGTTGGCGGGATTCACCAGCTTGAGGTCGAACTTGTGACGGTCCCATTTCTGC
This sequence comes from Gemmatimonadales bacterium, assembly GCA_036006525.1. Taxonomy (GTDB): domain Bacteria; phylum Gemmatimonadota; class Gemmatimonadetes; order Gemmatimonadales; family GWC2-71-9; genus DASYPP01. The sequence goes on along the minus strand of DASYPP010000014.1, from coordinate 5,624 downwards.
TCCAGGGGACCCGGTGGGACTCTTGAAGTCAGCGTCATATCTTCGAGCCCTCGACCACAAATTCACCACGGAGCCACGAAGTGGTGAATTGGTTCATTGGATCCAACCAAAGTAGACGGCTAGTGGAACTGACATGAAGCCCAGCGCTGTCAGGATCGCGATGGCAGTGGCCGCCTTGCGCAACATCGGCGTGTAGCCCGGGTGATTCCCGCCCAGGCTCATCACCATGGCCGCGATGCCGTGATAGAAATGGAGGCCCAGGGCGATCATCGCCACTTCGTAGAAGATGACCACGGGCAGCGAGGTGAATCCGACCATGACGTTATGGGTCACCGTCGCATGATGAAAGCCGGGATAGTCAGGGTGGACCCGGCCGAAGGTGAAGTGCAGCAGGTGGAACACGATGAAGAGCAGCAGCAGGACTCCGCCCCACCGCATCGTGCGCGCGCCCCAGGTCGAGACCTGGGGGACCCGCTTCTTGTAGTCCTGGGGACGGCTGGCCTGGCTGCGGCGGGAGAGCTGCCAGGCCGCGTCGATGTGCAGGATGACGGCGAGCAGCAGGATGCCGCGAGCAAGCCAGAGCAGCTCTCCGGTGCTCCGTAGAAAGGCGGCGTAGGCGTCCAGCTTCCCGGGGCCCTGGAACACCAGCAGGTTCGACACCATGTGGACGATCACGAAACCGACCAGGATAAATCCGGTCACGGCCATGATCATCTTTTTACCGACCGTAGACCGGTAAAAAATGGCTATGGCGGAAGATTTCGATTGCGAGGCATGGTCCATTAGCAAAGAGCGTTCAAGGTGTAAGGTATAAGGTACAAGGAGCCTTGCGCCCGCCGCACCTTATACTTTGAACCTTATACCTTAAACGCTGTTTGGCTGTCATATCCCGGTCGCTTTCATCGTGTCCCGGACGTTCTCCGCCGACTTGTGCAGCTCGGCTTTCTCTTCGGCACTCAGCTCGATCTTCACGATCTCTTCCAGGCCTTTGCGTCCCAGCCTGCAGGGCACCCCGCAGAACACGTCGTTGAGCCCATATTCGCCCTGGAGCCAGGCCGAGCAGGGGAGAATCCGCTTCCTGTCGAGCGCGATGGCTTCGACCATCTGGACGGCCGAGGCACTGGGGGCATAATAGGCCGAACCGGTCTTGAGGAACCCGACGATTTCGGCGCCGCCCTTCCGGGTCCGGGTGACGATGGCGTCCAGCTGATCCTTGGGCATCAGCTGGTTGATCGGAATCCCGCTGACGGTGGTATAGGAGATCAGCGGCACCATGGTGTCGCCGTGACCGCCCAGCACCATCGCCTGGATGTCCTGCACTGACACATTGAGCGCCTCGGCGAGAAAGGCCCGGTACCGCGCGGTATCGAGCACGCCGGCCATGCCGATCACCCGCTCCCGCGGGAAGCCGGAGACCTTCATGGCGACATGACACATCGCGTCGAGCGGATTGGACACCATCACGATGATCGACTGGGGCGCGACCCGCTTGATCTCGGCCGCAACCGAGGAGACGATACCGGCATTGGTCTTCACCAGGTCGTCGCGGCTCATCCCCGGCTTCCGCGCGATCCCGGCCGTCACCACGAAGATCTCGGAACCGGCCGCGGCGTCGTACCCGTTGGAACCGACCACCCGGGTATCAAAGCCCTCGACCGGCGCCGACTGCCACTGGTCCAGTGCCTTGCCCTGGGGGATCCCCTCGACCACGTCCACCATCACCACGGTGCGGGCCAGGTTTTTCTCGGCCAGTCGCTGGGCCGCGGTCGCTCCTACGTTGCCGGCGCCGACTACGGTGATCTTCTGCAGCATGTGGGTCTCGGGTATTGAGTCTGTGGGGATGAAACACGCCCGCCTGAAGCGGGGTTGGACGGGCGGAAAGTAATACGGTGATGGAGGTTAGGCCACCGTTACAGCTGCGAGCGCAGCAGGCCGGCCAATCGCTCCTGAAACCGCTCCCAGAGCGGGCGGTTCCGCCACATTTCGAGGGTGATTCGGCGGGATTGCAGCTTGTCGTCTTCGAACACCTGCTCCTGCTGCCGGGCGAACTCGGCGTCCATGACATTCAGATTGGCTTCGTCGTTCAGGGAGAAGGAGCGCGGGTCGAAGTTGGTCGATCCAACCGAGGCCCAGATCCCGTCGACCACCATCACCTTCACGTGGTACATGGTGGGCTGATATTCATGAATCTCGACCCCGGCCTCCAGCAAAGCCTTCCACTGCGCCCGGGAAGCCTTGCGGACCACCTGGGAATCCGTGTGCTTGCCCGGTACGATGATTTCGACCCGCACGCCCCGGCGCCGGGCCGCCACCAGCTGCGCCACGGCGACCTGGTCGGGCACGAAGTACGAATTGGAGAGCAGGATCGACCGCTCGGCTGATGCGATTGACAACAGGTACATGAGTCGGGCGCTTTCGCTGCCCTCCCCAAAGGAGCTCTTGAAGACCTGGCCGCACGCCTCCCCGGCGCTCTGGAGCGGCGGGAAGTAGTCATCACCGTGCAGCGTCCTGGGCTTCAGTTTGAGCCAATTGTCGAGAAACGCCGACTGCATCTGCGCCACCGCCGGGCCTTCCAGCCGAAAATGGCTATCCCGCCAGTGGTCCGGATCCTGGGCATGGCCCGACCAGATATCGGCGATGCCCACGCCGCCGGTGAAACCGATTGCCCCATCGACGACCAGCAGCTTGCGGTGCGTCCGGTTGTTGAGCCGGGTGAGATTGTGCCACTTGAGCGGCCGGTATTTCTCGACCTCGACCCCGGCTTCCTTCATGCTCTCCACCGTGGCCCGATCGATCTTGCCGGCCCCGACCCAGTCGAGCAACAGGTGCACCGCGACGCCGGCCCGGGCCCGGTCGCAGAGCGCGTCGGCAAACTGCTTTCCGATTTTGCCGGACCAGTAGATATAGGTCTCGAAAGTGATACTGCGGCGGGCACCCTGAATCGCAGCCAGCATGGCGGGAAAGATCTGGTCGCCGTTCAGGAGGACATCAACCTTGTTTCCTTCCAGCAGGGCGGGACCCAGTAATGTCCCCATCGATCGCTTGAACTGGGGCGAGCCGAGTCCATAGAGGTGGTCCACCTCGCGCACCGCCGGGGTTACGGTGTGAAGATTGACGAATGCCAGGAATACCACGGCAGTCGCGGCCGCCGCTCCGAGAAGGTACCAGTGCACATCAGCCTCGCTCAGTTGCCAGGTTGTGACGAAACGGCCGGCGGACTTCGGAGGATTCTCCAGGTGGGAAGGATGCTGCCCGCGAACGCGGCCATCGCCAGCAGCAGCGACAGGCGAATCACCATCTCCAGGTTCCACGCGGGCAGGTCGGCAAACAGGTCGGTAAAGGACGGACGCACGAGGGAAGCAAAGAGGAAAAGACCCAGCGCGACGCCGCCGACCGCAACGATCATGGTCCGGCGGAGGACGAACAGGTAGACCCGGGACCGGGTCGCGCCGACGGCGCGCCGCAACCCCAGCTCGGCGGAGCGTGATCGCACCCACAGGTGCAGCATGGTAAAGGTTCCCACCACCGCGATTGCGAGTATCACCCACCCTGCCAGGCCAAACCAGGTCGCAAACCACTGAATCGGGGCGGCGTTCCCCCTGGCGATTTCGCCCTGGGTCATTGTTGGTCCTCGGGTGAAGTGAGGACCCAGGGCGCGCGAGAGCACGCCATCCAGGTGTTGCGGAACCCGATCACCCCGGGCCGGCCGGATCACGAGCTCGGTGGCCGCCGGTGGATGCTGGAGTACGCCCAGGTACACGGTGGACAGCGGTTGCTCGGAGCCCCCCAGGGCGGGCGATGGGGCGTCGTCCACGATACCAATCACCTTGTATGGTCGGGCCGGCCATCCCGACGCGACAAAGATGTCCCGTCCGACCGCATCGCCGCCCTGGAAGTGACGGTACGCGAGGTGGCGGCTGACGACGGCGACCCGGGGCGCATTCCAGTCGTCCTCCATGGTGAAGCCCCTGCCCTGCAGGACGTGGATTCCCCTGGCCTTGAAGGTGTCGGGGCTGACGAATTCGTGCAGCCCCGGGAAGCTGTGGAACTGGAGGATGATGGTGCCATCAGGGCACTGGCCACAGTCGGTGGTGACCAGGTCCACCACGCCGAGCCCCGCGTGGGCCCCGGGATTGGTCAGGCTGGCGTCTTCGATGCTTTCGTCGGCGGCGAGGTTGTCGAGCAGGGTGCGATAGCGTTCCGAGCGATCCTTCGGCACCGAATCCGCCAGCTCCAGCGGAATCACCGAGCCGCCCGACCCGGCCGCGCCGCCGACCGGGCTGGTCATCCCCGAAGCTCGGCCCAGGATGAGCGAGCCGCCCACCAGGATCGCCATGCCGAACCCAAGTTGTCCAGCGGGCAGTGCGAGGGGCACTTCGCCCTCGTCCTGGTGAGCAATGTTTTCCCGGAGATTGGCGCTGACCCACAGGACGATACTCACCACCACGGCCAGGGCGATCAGGAGAAACGCCACCCGGGGAGCAAAGCCGGAACTCCCGCTTCCCGGCCACGCAGCACCAGCCGCACGGGTTGCCGCCAGGCCGACGCCAAGGCCGGCGAGCAGGATGAGTCCGGAGGCCGCCCCGACCTCGAACAGCAGAGAGAGACGGAGGGTACCTCTCGAGGCCCCCACCGCGCGGCGCACCGCCACGTCACCTCGCCGGACTGCCGACTGGCCCGCCGCCCGGGAAATGATGGTCACCAGCGCGCTCGCCAGTGCCACCCAGCCCACGCCGAGGAACAGCGTGAGCAGGTCATCAAGCGCCTGGACCTGCACCGCACTCGCCTCGCGATGGTCAGCCGTCCAGCGCAGCACGTCTCCCACGGGCCGGATCGGGGAAAGGCTGAGCGGAGCCCCACCAGCATGCGCTCCGCTCGAGAATGACTGGGCCATGAAGAGCACACCGAGCGCGCCGCCGCCAAGCGCCACCATGAGGGCGACGCTCTTCCAGCTTGCACGAAGACGGAACTTCGCTGTCGAAAGGGATGGTCGAATCATGGTTTGTTGCCGCCTTACCGCCCTGCCGCCTTACCGCCTGTCTGGCGGATCGCCTCGTACAGCACGATGCCGGCGGCGGTGGAGAGGTTGAGACTCCGGACCTTTCCGCTCATCGGGATGGTGTAACAGCGGTCGGGATACTTCTCGAGAATACGGTCCGGCATACCCATGGTTTCGTTCCCGAAAACCAGGCAGCTGTTGGGCTGGTAGGGTGCGTTCCAGTAGGACATCGTGGCGTTGGCGGAGAAATACAGACAGCGCTCCCGGGACATCGCCTCGCGGAAGGCGCGCCAGTGGGGATGGATCCAGAGATCGACGGATTCCCAGTAGTCCAGGCCGGCACGTTTCAGGTCCGCATCGCTCACCGAGAAACCGAGCGGTTCGACCAGGTGCAGCGACGACTCGGTCGCGGCACAGAGCCGGGCGATGTTCCCCGTATTCGGAGGGATTTGAGGTTCGAGGAGCGCTACATGGAGTGCCATAGGGCCATGGTCAGGGGGACAGGGTACTGGGTACTAGGTACTGGGTACTGGGTACTGGGTACTGGGTGCTGGGGACTGGGTGCTGGGAACTGGGGACTGGGGACTGGGGACCGGGTAGCGTGTACTAAGTTCACGCAGTACGC
>DASYPP010000013.1:0-29897 GCA_036006525.1 Gemmatimonadales bacterium | reverse complement strand
AGGCAATGGCCACTGCGAGTCCCGAAATCCGGAGCAGGCGTCGGTTGTCGCCGGCTGCTTCAGTGGGGAATTCGATCGTTGTTGGTGGTGGTTCCGCCTCCATGGACTCAGCCTAACCACGTCCATCCGCGAGATCAATGTCCGGCTTGAGAGCGACGGCCAGCTGCGAGTAGTAGATTGATGGTCATGGAAGATCCTCGAGGTAGCGTGAGAAAACGGAATACCAGCGCTCTTCTCGCCCTGCTGCTCGCGGCCGCCTGCTCACCGGAGCCTGCCGCGCAGCAGCGCAATGCCCAGGCCGATTCCGCGTGCGCCAGGCTGCCGATGGAAACGTTTGGGTATGATCGCCATGCTTCGCTCGATCTCTTCGATTCGACCATTGCCATTCAGAGAGGGATCGAAGTGCACGCGATCACCTTCGCGAGCCCCGCGGGAGGCCGGGCGACGGGCTTCATGTTCGTTCCCCAGCGCAGAGCGGGAGGCCGGATCCCCGGCGTCGTGGTCCAGCACGGCATGCCGGGCAGCGCCCGCGACGTGTATCGCGACGCCATCAACATCGCGCGGCACGGTGCGGTGGCGATCGGGCTCAATGCCCCCTGGAATAGTCGTTCCGGCGGGGTCATTGATTTCACAAAGCGGGACAGCGTCGAGCAAGTGCAGCTGATCGTTAATCTGCGCCGGGCCTTCGACGTCCTCTCGGCGCGCGGCGACGTTGACTCCACACGGTTGGCCTACACCGGGCGGAGTTATGGCGGCGCGATGGGAGGGCTGCTGGCCGGGGTCGAGCACCGGCCGGTCACTTACGTATTGATCGTTGGAGATGGCGGGCTGGTGGCTCACTTCACCGACAACGAGGGGAAACTACTGCGGAACTTCAATCAGATGGTCGCGATTCCGGAGCAGGCGGATCGCTGGCTCGCGGCGATGCGTCCGATCGAGCCGATACGATACATCCCATGCGCCCGGGGGAGTATTCTGTTTCTGTCCGGCAGAATCGACCGCCTGGTGACCGAAGACGATGCGCTCGCGTATCAACGGGCAGCCCCGGACCCGAAGACCATCAAATGGTACGACCTGGGTCATGGACTCGGAATCCCGGCGAAAATCGATGAACTGAACTGGCTCCATGACACCATCGGGACCGACTCGGCGGGTCCCCCGGAAAGCTGGGAATAGCGTCGGTCTACTGTTCCGGGGACTGGAAGATCTTGCCCCGGTGCATCACGAAGACCGGCGTCTTCAGGACGGAAAGGTCGAGGAGCGGATCGCCGCTGACCGCGACAAGGTCGGCGACCGCGCCCCGCTCGAGCACCCCGTATTCGGGGAGTCCGAGGCACCTGGCGGCGACGGTGGTTCCCGCGCGCAATACTTCGAGGGGCGACATGCCGAGCGCGGCCAGTGTCAGCAATTCGTCGGCGTTGCTCCCGTGGGTGAGGACGCCGGCGTCGGTTCCCAGGGCCAGGGTAACCCCGGCCCGACGTAGTCGGGCAAACGATTGGCGCAGTGCAGCGGCGGAATCCGCCGCCAGCAGTGTCGTCATGGTGGTGACGACGCAGGCCCCGCTGTTCGCAATCGCCGCCGCTCCGGCTTCATCAACAATGGGGGTGTGAGCCAGGAGGCGGATCTTGCCGTTCAGCGCCGCCGCCACCGCGGCGCGGCTGGTCGCGTGGGCCGCGACCGCTACGCCCGCCGCGCGCGCCCGGGCGACCACCGCCCCAATCTCCTCGGCCGTCATCTCGACCGAATCGGGATATGCCGCGGCATCATTGATCCATCCGCTGACGCACACCTTGAGGAGATCCGCCCCGCCGGCAAGGTCGCTTCCGGCCCGGGCTCCGGCTTCCTCGGCGCCTCTGATCGTGGCGCCTCCGAACTCGCAGACCCCACCACGACCTCCGATCCAGGATCCCGCCGCAAGCATGGTGGGGCCGATGATACTATCGGAGTCAATCAACCTCTTGAGCCGAACCCCGGCCCCGTTGGCAGAGCCAAGATCGGCGACCGTCGTAAAGCCGGCGAGCAGGGTGCGCGCCGCGTTCTCGCGGGGTAGTCCGTTGATCGTCAGGTGAACATGGGCGTCAATGAGTCCCGGCAGGATGGTGTAACTCGACGCGTCGATCACTCGCACGCCGGCCGGGATAACCAGGTCACGGCCCCGGGCGGCGATTCTCCCATCCTGAATCAGGAAGATCACGCCCCGCTCCATCTGGCCGGTACGGACATCAAGCACTCGGCCGGCCCGGATTGCCACGGTGTCGGCCGGGGTGGGGATGGAAGCCAGGGCAAGAAGCGCGAGCAAGGGTGCCAGCATAAAACCTCGGGACAGGGCCATGAGATGGTGGCCCAGACCTTACCAGCAGGACAGGGTGAAATGTTTCAACCATTATGACCCCAGACCGTTGCGTGAGGTATGTGCGCCGGTTCGAAATCACCAGGGCGCCGTGATGCCAACCCCTTTCTGAATGGCCATTCCACAGCGTGATCCCCGCCACAGTTTGACCGCCGCGTCTCGTTTCAAATTGGGGTTGCGCCAGGTCGATTGGGATCCCGGCGCGGAACCTCCAACCGAGAGGTGGGTCGTGCGTACCCAGTTTCTGATCGCATCGCTCGCGATGGTGGCCGTCGTTTCCTGCCGCAAAACGAGCAACGGGGATGTCGAGGTCGACCGTCCGGTGGTGAGCACGCAGAAGGATACGATCATCGTGGACAAGCCGGTCGTCGGGACCGTGAAGGACACCATTCACCGGCCGACGGTTGAAGTCGGGACCAAGAAGGATACCGTGATCATCAGCCACCCGACGGTGCACGTGGTGCACGACAGCACGCAGCACTAGCCTACACTTTGTTCCGCATGATGAACCACCCTGGTCTCACGCGTCAGGGTGGTTCATCGCATACGGGAGCCGCGGCCCAGACTAGATTCCCCCTTCCGCCTTCCGGGAACGCCATGCGATCGAATCTCGAGCGGCTCAAGCTTGCCGCAGTGCTTCTCCTCGTTCCCAGCCTGGCCGTTGCCCGGCAGGGCGCCTGGCCCCGGGATCCCCGGGTGGATGCCATCATGACCCGGGCGATCAACGCCGACGAGCCAGGGGCGTCGGTGGTGGTGATCTGGAACGGGCGGGTGGTGCATGGCGCCGCGTACGGCCTGGCGGACGTCGCGACCGGCCGGCCCAATCGCACCTCGAGCACCTTCCACATGGCGTCGATGGGCAAGCAGTTCACCGCGCTCGCCCTGCTGATGCTCCGGGACGAAGGAAAGCTTTCGCTGGACGATCCGATCGGGAAGCACTTTCCCGAGCTGGCCCGGTTCGGGCCGGAGCTCACCGTCCGGCAGATCCTGCATCACACCTCGGGCATTCCCGACTACTACGACGACAGCACCGGCTACCGCCGGTTGCTGGAGATCGCTCCCGAACCGGACAACGTCAGTATCGTGAAACTGCTGGCCGCCTGGGGCGACGCGAAACCGGCGGGGACCGAATTCAGCTACAGCAACGCCGGTTATGACCTGCTGGGCTCACTGGTCGAGAAGCTCTCAGGAACGTCGCTCGATCAGTTCCTTCGGCTCAGGGTATTCGGGCCGGCCGGGATGAGCTCCAGCTTCTCGCTGCCCAACGCCGCGCGGTTCGCCGACTCCAGCCGCTCCCGCGGCTACGACCGGACCGAGGGACGCTGGGTGGCCAACGATCTCGACCCGTTGGACCGGCTGGTCGGGTCCGGCTCGGTCTATTCCTCGGTGGAAGACCTGTATCGCTACGACCAGGCCCTCTATGGCGACGGGCTGGTGAAGCAGCCGGAGCTGCTGGAGATGTACCAGCCGATTCAGCTCAAGGACGGGAGCGTGGTGCCCTACGGGTTCGGCTGGCGGCGGGCGGAGAAGGGCGGAATCAGTTTCGTGGAGCACGGCGGGTCGTGGGAAGGCTATCTCTCGCACATGATCCGGGTGCCGGACCGTCATTTCTCGATCTTCGTGCTGGCCAACCGGACGGACATCTCGCCGGATGACCTCGCGGGGGAGATCCTCGAGGTGTTTCTACCTCAGTTGAGGTAACAGAGCTCGCTGAGAACAGCTCCTCGCGAAGAGCGCGAAGTAGCGCGAAGACCGCGAAGGACTCACAGTTAGTACAAACAATGAACCACCCTGATCGTAAGACCGGGGTGGTTGAATTATTGGTTGCTGTTCTTCGCGCCCTTCGCGCTACATCGCGTCCTTCGCGAGGAGATTTTGCCGGGCTCGAATCCGGCAGGAACTCACGATCCCTGGCGCCGGCTGACCTGACTCAGCTGGAGCAGGCTGTCGAAGATCGCGCGCGACGCGCCGCGGTCCAGGCCCTGCTGGAGTCGGGAGATCGCGCGGCTGTCGGTGCCGTAGAGGTCGGTGCGAAAGCGGACGGTGCCATCCCGCACGAAGCTGGTGAAGTACACGATGTATACCGGCACTTTCTGCCGGAGCCCCACCTGTTCCGGCGGGTCCTCGCTGTGCAGCGCATCCCGGATCTTCTTCAAGTTCCAATCGGTGTTCCTGGCGAGCGCGAACTGCGCCAGCTGCTCCGGCCGCTCGACCCGGATGCAACCGTGGCTGGCGGCGCGCCCGGCCCGGCGGAACAGGCCGCGGGCGGGCGTGTCATGGAGGTACACGTCGAACTGGTTGGGGAACATGAACTTGATCAGGCCGAGCGAATTGGCTGGGCCGGGCTTCTGGCGGACCCGGAAGTTGATGTGGGCAGTATCGACCTTGGCCCAGTTGATGGTCGCGGGGTCGATGACCTCGTTGCCGCGAAGCAGCTCGTACTCATGCTTCCCGATGTAACTGGAATCCTTCCGCGCCGCCGGGACCAGCTCTTCCTTGATGATGCGGGGCGGCACGTTCCAGTAGGGCCGGAACACGATGTAGCTCATTGAATCGGCGAACACCGGCGTGGGATTCTCGAAGTCTTTCCCCACCACCACCCGCATGGTGAACGCCTCGCGCCCTTCGTCGTACGCGTGGAGCTGGTAGTCGGGGATGTTGACCAGCACGTAACGCTGCCCCAGGTCGTCGGGTAGCCAACGGTAGCGCTCCATGTTGAGCTCGATCTGCGCGATCCGGGTATCGACCGGGATGTTCATCGCTTCGATCGTGCCCTTGCCGATGGTGCTGTCGGTCTCCAGGCCGTGCAGGTCCTGGAAGCGCGCCACGGCCCCGGCCAGCACGGAGTCGTAGAGAAAGGGAGTCGGGGAGAGGCTGTCGGCAAGCTGGCCGCTCTCCGCCAGCCGATGCCGGATGAACGGGATGATCGAGTTCACCTCGCCGGGCCGGAGTTTGATCCGGGCGGGCACCGGAATAGGCGCCCATCCGCCCCTGGCGGCGAGCTGGCGGTAGGTGGCCAGCGCCTGCACCAGCTCTCCGTATTGCTGCTGGTGGGGCAGCAACGGTGCGACCATCCCGGAGAATTCCTTGGCTCGGAGGGCCCGGCCGAGCGCGCTATCCACTCCGCTCCGCCGGACGCTGATGAACCAGCCGCTGTCCACCGCGATGGGATCCAGCCGGCCGGAGAAGAGATTGGTGCCGTAGTCGAGGAATGTCCGGGTCAGCCGAAGCTCGAGTGCGACGACGGCCGAGGGGATCGAATCCTTCTTGAGGTTGCCCTGGTAGGCGCGGACCATCGCATCGCGGATGCCGCGCAAGTCGTAGTCGGAGGGCCGGAGTCCCTGGGCCTCGGCATTCACCAGCGCGTTAACGAACTCGCGTCCCCGTGCGGTCGGCTGGTCCAGCCCGGTCCAGAGTGGCTCGAACTTCCGCTCCTGGTACAGGCCCCGAACCATGGCCCAGCGCGCGGGAGTCATTCCGGCAGGAGTGGCGCTGGAATCCACCGCCCGGACCAGGGCAAAGCGTACGTCGCGCTCGTCGAGCGGCCGCCCGCACCCGGCGAGCAGTCCCGAGACCAGCAACACCGCCAGCAGCCCTCCCGCCTGCGTTCGCGCGATCCTCATGTGCCTTTCAGGTGTCCAGCCAGGGTATCCGCGCCGGAATCCGGCCCCCGGTGTGGCGCAATAGTAATGCCACTGACGGGTTCTCCAAAGCCGAGTAACGGCAGGCGGTTGCCCGGCGAGTCCGGCGGTTGTGCGCCACCGCACGGCGCGGGTGTGGTGCCGGGGCGATACTGCGAGGGACAACCCACGCAATCAGGAGGAAGCGACAATGGCAACCCGTACTGAACGAGCGACGAGCCGGATCGCCAATGGAATCAGGAAGGGCAGCAAGGCGGCGGCCGAAGCCACGTGGAATCTGACCAACAAGCTGGACCGGGTGTCCGACACGTCGGAACGCTTCAGCAGCCCGGGCAAGGTCCGCCGGGCCAAGCGGGCGCTGGCCCAGGTGGCCAAGGCGGCCGCGGTGAGCGCCATAGTGACGGGCGTTCGCAAGGCGGGGAAGGCTGCGCTCAAGAAAGCCGATGCCCTCGAGGCTCGGCACAAACCGAAGAGCCGGATGAAGACCGCCGCCAAAGCCGTCGGAATCGCGGCGGCAGTGGCCGGGGCAGTAGTCCTGGCGCGACGGGCCCGAAAGAAATAAATGGGGGAATCCGGGAACATTAGAATGTGGGAACAGATCCAATCCGTTCCCACATTCTTTTATTCCCTCATTCCCACATTGTTCAAGCGGCCTTGATCTCAGATGTGCAATTGGGGCACCGCATGGCCTTGATCGGAATGTCGGTTGCGCAGTACGGGCAGGGGCGGGTGTTCGGCGCAGCCGGGACCTGCTCTTTGCGTTTGAGCCGGGCGATCCCCCGCACCATCAGGAAGACACAGAACGCCAGGATCAGGAAAGACACGATCCGGGTGATGAACATTCCGTAGTTGAGGGTCACCGCGCCGGCAGCCTGGGCGTCGGCGAGGTTCGCATAGGGCGCCGCGGCCTTGGTTCCCTCCTTCAGCACGACGAACAGGTTGGTGAAGTCCACGTTGCCCAGCAGCAGCCCGATGGGCGGCATGATCAGGTCGTTGACCAGCGAGGTGACGATGGTGCCGAACGCGGCGCCGATGATGACGCCCACCGCCAGGTCGACCACGTTGCCCCGAAGGATGAACTCCTTGAAATCCTTGCCCATGTCTACGCTCCCGGATTGAGTGCCCAGACCAACGCCCCCGCGGCTTCGCCCAGCGTCTTGAGCTCGGTGTGCCGGGAGCCCACCTTTCCCGCTCCGATGTCCTCCGCCAACCCCCGGCAGATCTCCGTCGCCCGGCGCAGCCGGAAACGCTCCAGGAAGCTCTCGTACTCGCCGGAACTGGCAGCCGACATGATGGCCCACAGCCGGAGCCGGACCTCGTCCACCGAGCTCTTCATCGCCGCCAGGGTCTCGTTGGAGACCCGGCCCCGCTCGACCTGGGTCTCCATCGACTCGAGAACCGCCTTGATGTTCCCGATCAGCTTGGCCAGCTCGGCGTCCGGCATTTTGCCTCCACGGTAACGAACTCGTTCTGGTTGCGTGATGCCGTAGTATCGGGTCTATGGGTCGGCTTGTCCATGCTGGGAATATTGAAAGCGCCGGGTACATTACAGCCATGCTCCCTTGCATCTGTTCGGCCGGGCTGGCAGCTCTGGCCGTATTCCACCCGGTTCCAGCCCGGCCCCGCCTGGTCGTCCTGATCGCGGTGGACCAGTTGCGGCCGGACTACCTGGATCGCTACCGGGACCAGTGGACCGGCGGATTCCGCCGTCTCCTCGACCAGGCCGCTTACTTCCCCGATGGCCAGCAGGATCACGCGCTGACCCAGACCGCCCCGGGACACTCCACGATGCTGTCCGGCCGCTTCCCCTCGCACAATGGGATTCCGTCGAATGCCCTCGGCGTGGAGGATGCTTCGGCCGCGCTTCTTGGGGTGACCGGGACTGGCGCCTCACCGCGCCGTTTCCAGGGCACCGAGCTCTATGACTGGATCCTGGTGCGAGATAGCGGCGCCAGGGTTCTTGGCGTATCCCGCAAGGACAGGAGCGCGATTCTTCCGGTGGGCCGGGCCCGGGGGCAGGTGTACTGGTACGTGGATGGAACCTTCACCACCAGCCGATACTACACCGACGCCCTGCCCGACTGGGTCACTCGGTACAATGCGCGGCAGGGCGCCCAGCGCCTGGCTGGCGCCAGCTGGACTCCGCTGCTTGCCGCCGATCGCTACCCCGAAGTTGACTCGATGCCGTTCGAGAACAACGGCGCCGATTTCGTCTTCCCGCACCGGTTGCCCACCTCGCCTGAAGAAGTGGCGCGGGACCTGCCGAAATATCCCTGGATCGACTCGTTGACCCTTGACCTGGCCCTGGAAGGTGTGTCCGCGATCCAGTTGGGGCAGCGGGAAGACACCGACTTGCTCACCATCTCGCTCTCGGCAACCGACGCGGTGGGCCACGACTTCGGACCCGATTCGCGGGAGCTGCACGACATGTTGCTTCGGCTCGACCACTGGCTGGGCTGGTTCATGGATTCCCTCGCCGTGCTGGTGCCATCCAGCCGAACCGACTTTGTCCTCACCGCCGACCACGGGGTGCAGTCATTTCCCGAGTGGACCACGGACGTCAGGCATGAGGCCGCCGGCCGGGTCTGGATGGCTGACCTGGCCCGCGAAGCCGCGGCCCCATTGCGGCGACGCTTCCGCACCGACTTTCGATTCGAGTTTGATGACGGCTTGCTGACCGCCGACCTGCCCCTGCTCCGGGCTCACGGCATCGACGTGGATAGTCTCGCCAAAGCGCTCGCCGAAAAAGCGCGGAGCCGTGCCGGCGTGACCCGGGTCTTTACTCCGGCCACCCTGCGCTCGGCGAGCCCCGGGGATCGCGAGGCCCGGCTGTGGCGCCACACCTTGCCGCCAAATGTCGAGTGGCTGTTCGCGGCCGTGGTCGGGCCCGGATACACCTGGCAGAGCTCGGGCGGATCCACGTCGCATGGGACCACCAACCGGCTCGACACGACCATCCCCATCGCGTTCTGGGGGCCGGGCATCCGGCCCGGGAGATATGCCCGTCCGGTCAATTCGGTGGACATTGGTCCCACCCTTGCAGCCCTGGTCGGCGTAACTCCTACAGAACCCGTCGACGGCGCGGTGCTCCGGGAAGTGGTTTCCGTTCCAAGCACCCATTAACGAGGCATTTGCGACCCTTGGCCCAGTCTCCCCACCCCAGCCTTCCCTGTTATCCCTGCCCTCACCACTCGGCCTGTTGTGGCTTCGGCACGACGTTGAGCCCGAAGGAGGCCAGGGGGATCACCAGGAAATACGGGAAGGACAAGGTCTACCTGACCCGCTGGGGCGAGTGGCGGACCCGGGTGGCGAAGGGGCGCTGCGTGATGTGGAAGGACAACTCCTGCAGCATCTATGACACGCCGGAATATCCTGCCGTGTGCCGTGGATTCCCCTTCATCGATGCCGAGTCCGGCGGACCGTATGAATTTGACCAGACCATCTGCCCCGAGTTCCTGGCGCGCCCCGAGCTGGTGCAACTGGGTTCAACTCGTCGGAATGGGGCCCGCTAGCTTCCAACCTCGCTACCGTTTCCAACACGTAGCCACGTAGGACACATAGGGCCACGTAGGACAACGACCGCCCAATTCGCTTATCTTTTGACTTCATCACATCACTTGTTGTTTTTCTACGTGACCTACGTGCTCTACGTGGCTACGTGTTGTAAACGGTGGTGCGCAAAGGAAGCCCACCTTACGCAGGTAACCTTTCACCTCACGATCTCGATGTCAAAGTTGATCCAGGTGCTGTTCGCCCTGCTCTTGGTTTCTTCCACCGGTCTGTCAGCCCAAGCTGATCCCGCGCTGGAGCACGCCAACCGGCTGCTCCGCGCCTCGCCGGTAATTGACGGACACAATGACCTGCCCTGGGCGATCCGCGAAGCGAAGGACGCGCCGCGCGATGTCGAGGCCTACGACCTCACCACCACGCGGCCGGGCCAGACCGATCTGCCCCGGCTTCGTGCCGGCCACGTCGGCGGCCAGTTCTGGTCGGTGTACATCCCGGGCGAAGTGAAGGACAGCGGGTTTGCCCGGATCCAGCTGGAACAGATCGACATCGCGCGGCGCACCATCGAGCGCTACCCGCGCGATTTGGAGCTGGCGCTCACCGCGGACGATGCCGAGCGAATCATGAAGACCGGGCGGATCGCGTCCTTCATCGGGATGGAGGGCGGCCACGCGATCGAGAACTCGCTGGGCGCGCTCCGGGCCTACTATGCCCTCGGTGTCCGCTACATGACGCTGACCCACAACGTGACGCTGGACTGGGGGGACGCCGCGCTGGACAGCGCGCGGCACGGCGGGCTCACCCGCTTCGGCGAAGAAGTGGTGCACGAGATGAACCGGCTCGGCATGCTGGTGGATCTCTCTCACGTGTCGCCCGGCACCATGAGCGACGCGATCCGGGTCAGCGAAGCGCCGGTGATGTTTTCGCACTCGTCCGCCCGGGCCGTCACCGATGTGCCGCGCAATGTCCCCGACTCGATTCTCGTTCGCATGAAGCAGAACGGCGGCGTCGTCATGGTGACATTCGTGCCCAATTTCGTGTCTCGGGCGCAAAATGACTCGATGGCCACTTGGCGTCCCCTGCTGGCTGCCCGGCTCCAGGGTGTTACCGACAGTGCCACCCGGGCCCAGGTCCGGCGCGATTTCACCGCGGCCCACCCGCTGCCCAAGGCGACCATCCAGGATGTGGCCGATCACGTGGAGCACGTGCGGGACGTGGCGGGGATCGATCACGTGGGCATCGGGGGCGACTATGACGGGACGGACGACCTGCCGGCAGGGCTGGAGGACGTTTCCAGGTTTCCCTATCTCTTTGCCGAGTTGATCCGCCGCGGGTGGAGCGATGAGGACCTGAAGAAGCTGGCGAACGGGAACATCCTGCGGACCCTCAGAGAGGCCGAACAAGTGGCCGCGCGGTTACAGAAAGAGCGGGCGCCGTCGACGAAAACGATTGATCAGCTGGATCGCGCGCCGACGCCGTGAGTGTCCCGTTGGCTACCTCAAGGGCTACCGTTTTCAACACGTAGCACGTAGGACACATAGGCCACGTAGAACAACTGCTACACGAATCGGTTTTCTTGTGGTCGATCCGGCGCGGGTGACCGCTCCAAGCGCGTGTTAGCCCGCGCCCTTAGAAAGAGTCTCTAGAGCTTCCGCAACGCGAGCGAGGGCTTCCTGATAGATATCTCGCCATTTGGCATTCTCATCTATGCTTTTGGACGACCAGCCAGGAGTCGCGCCAAGAAACGCCAATGCCGCAGTTACCCGTATCAATATCTCCCGCCTGTAACCCAACGTGAGCGGCTCCTCACTATGAGGTGGCAGCCAACTGCTGCTTCCTAAGTCGTCAAAGAGAGTGAACGCAGTTGGCCCAACAATTCCAGTGGTTTCCATGTAGAAGCTTAAGCGCCGGTCGCCCTCCCGGTACTCGACCGAGCGGGGGAAGTCTATGACCACGGAAAAGCCCTCGTCGCAGCGTACTACTTGAGGGGCGGTACGCCTGAATTGCAAAGGGATCACCTGTACGCGGGGTAACACATCAGTTGTTGCTCTTCTACGTGACCTGTGTCCTACGTGACTACGTGTTGAAAACAGTGACACTCAAAAGAGTTTGATTCTCAACGCAAATGTAGCGCAAGAAACTCCGCCGCGGTCTCCTCCGCCCAGAATCGCACCTTCCACGGCACGGCCCCGGTAACAAACCCGACGTGCCCGCCCCGCTCGGTGAATGCCGTGCTCAGCATCGGGTTGGCGGCGATCAGGTCCCGCGGAATCGAGCCGGCCGGCGCGATCGGGTCATCCAGGGCATGGATCAGCAGGGTAGGAACCCGAATCCGCGACAGATAAGGGCCGGCGCTCGACTCCCGGTAATAGGCCGGCGCGTCGGCGAAACCGTGAAGCGGCGCGGTGAGCGCATCATCGAATTCCCGAAACGTCTTCGCCGCGAGTGCACCCGCCAGGTTGCAGCGCCCTTCCAGGAGTTCCCGCTTGGCCCGCGCCTTTTCCCGGAGTGAACGCAGAAAGAACCGGGCGTAGATCTGCTCGGTTCCCCGGCTCATCGCCGCGGCGCAGGCGGCAAGATCGTAGGGAACCGATACCGCAACCGCCGCCCGAATGCCGGCGCTCCCGCCGCGCTCCCCCAGGTACTTGAGCAACACGTTGCCACCCAGCGAGAACCCCAGAACGCCGAGCCTGGTGCCGGGATGCGTCGTGTCGAGGTGTTCCAGCACGGTCGCGAGGTCGGCGGTCTCTCCCGAGTGGTAGAACCGGGCGGTCCGGTTCATCTCGGCCCCGCAGGACCGAAAGTTGAGGCCGACGGATCGGACCCCGAGGCCCGCCAGGGCGCGGGCCAGTTCGACCGAATAGCCCGAATGCGCGCTGCCCTCCAGGCCGTGCAGCTTCAAGACCAGCGGTGCATCCGGGGGCAACGGCATCCCATCCACGCTCGACCATTCGAGGTCCAGGAAGTCGCCGTCCGGCGTGTCGATGCGTTCGCCGCGAAAACTTACGCCGCGTTTCCGCCGGAGCAGGCGGCCCGCGATCGTCTGCGCGTGCGCGCCGCGGAGCCAGGCCGGCGCTTTCATGTGGCCTTCCGCGCCAGCAGGATCCCTCCCACCAGTCCGATCGTGGCGAAGGCGAACCACTGGATCGCATAGCTCAGGTGGGGGCCGTCGTCCAGGGGTAAGGGTTCCAGCCTGATGGGGCGGGCAGGCAGCGCGCTGTCCGGAGCCTGGAGGATGGACACGGCCAGGATCGGGTAGGGGAGTCTCCGGCGGAGCGCCGCGAGGTCCAGCCGCTTCCAGCTCCACTGCCCCAGCCGGGAAAGCGGTTCGCCGCTGTCGGCGGTAACCGGGAGAGGCACCGCCAACCCGCGCACCGTGATGTCACCGGGCTCATTCAGGCTGTCGAGATCCGCGGTGACGGCATCGGGAGCAGGAACGAATCCCCGGTTGACGAGGACCACCGAGTCGCTCCCCGCGATGCGAAGCGGAGTGACCAGCCAGACCCCCGGCGAGTCGCGATAGACGTGATTCCGCAACACGATTTCGCGGGACCGGTCGTATTCACCGCGCACGACGACCGGGCGATCAGCCAGGCTGGAGTCGCGGGGGGCGCCGGGAGCGTTGAGGTCCACCGGGCTGCCCTGGCGCGCTTGCGAGGCCACGGCGTTGGCGGCGCGACGCTGGTGCAGCCGGCTCAGCTGCCAGAACCCGAGCCTCACGAAGAGTGCGGCGGAGAGCAATCCAACGATGACCGGGAGCGCTCGGGAGCGAGTCAGCATCCGGCCAAACATAAGAGGCTGGCCATCCGGGCGAAGCGCGCAGCCGCGTACCCGATGGCTGGACATGTCGGGTTGTGAGGTGCATCCTAACATCCATCCTTCGGATGACTTAAATTGCCCATCCCCGGAACCGATGCGCCCCAGCTACCTGGCGCACGGTTCCGAACTTGTCTGGACAGTTAAGATCATATTGTTCAATAGGTTATATCCGTAACGACCGGATCCCTGGTGACCCGTAGCGCCCGAGTCCTGCAGGTCCTTTCGTGCATCCTGATCGCCGCGGGGTCGGTCACCTGTAGTGGCGACAAGCTGGTCCTGCCCGATGAAGGGGATCCCGCCGCAATCACCGTTGTTTCCGGTAACAACCAGAACGGCACCGTCGGCCTGGTGGTCACCGACTCGGTCGTGGTCCGGGTGACCGACAGCAAAGCGCGGCCGGTGGTCGATGCCCGGGTACAATTCAACCTGGGGACCAACGGCACCGGTGGCGACCTGATTCCCGACACCGCGGTCACCGACGCGGATGGGCGGGCGCGGGCCCGCTGGGTGCTTGGTACCAGGGCGGGGGTCCAGCTGGCGACTGCCCGGGTCGTTGGTTTCAGCAGCGTGTCCACCAGCTTCAGCGCGACCGCTCTGGCCGATGTCGCCGACACCGTTTTCGCGCTCAGCGGTGACGGACAAACCGGGACGGTCGGTGTGGCGCTCGCCGAGTCGCTGGTGGTACGGGTCAACGATCAATTCGGCAATCCGGTCAGTGCCATCTCGGTCGGCTGGAGCGTGAGTGGCGGGGGAACCGTCAGCGCGGCTACCGTGGCGACCGGGGCCAACGGGCAGGCGGCCGTGCAACGTGTTCTCGGGCCGAACGCCGGGTCACAGAGTGCCGCCGCGACCGTGCCCGGGGTGAGTGGCTCGCCGGTGGGCTTCACTCACAATGCCGTCGCCGGCGGTCCCACCGCCTTGCTCAAGATCGACGGCGACAATCAGACCGCGCCGGCCGGGACCTTCCTCGCCGAGTCGCTCGATGTCCAGCTGGTGGATGGCTCGGGCAACGGCGTCGCCGGGCGGCAGATCGCGTTTACTCCTTCGCCCAACAACGGTAGCGCGGCACCGACCTCGGTCGTGACCGACGTCAACGGTATGGCGTCTTCGCGCTGGACCCTGGGCGCGGCCGCGGGCGCCCAGTCGCTCATTGCGTCCGGCGTCGGGTTCTCGGTCACCTTCAACGCCGTGGCGACCTCCGATGTGCCGACCCAGATGGCGATCACGGCCGGGAACAACCAGACAGCAACGGCGGGGACCGCGGTTCCCGTAGATCCAACGGTGCGGGTCCGGGACGTGGGCGGCAACAATGTGCCCAACGTCTCGGTCACCTTTACCGTCACCGGGGGTGGCGGTACGGTCACTGGTCCATCGGGTTCCGGGACCTCGACGATTGTCTCGACGGATGCCGGTGGCCTCGCGACCCTCACCTCGTGGACTCTGGGCGGTACCGCCGGTGCCAACACCATGAGCGCGACCGCGAGCGGGCCCAGCGGTCCGCTCACCGGCAGTCCGCTCCTGTTCACCGCGACCGGTACCGCCGGTCCCCCAGATCACCTCACCATCACCACCCAGCCGCCGGCTACCGTCGCCAGTGGCTCGGTGTTCGGCACGGCGCCGGTGATCCAGGTGCGGGATGCGGGCGGCAATCCGGTCAACCAGGCCAATATCAATGTGACGGTGTCGCTGGCCTCGGGCAGTGGAACCCTGAACGGCACCAAGACCCAGCCAACCAATTCAAGTGGCCAGGCAACGTTCAGTGGCCTCTCGATCAGCGGCCTGGTTGGGCCCTATACCCTCGACTTCAACAGCGGCTCCCTCACAGGCGCGACCTCGGCCACGATCAATCTGACCGCCGGCGCCGCGACCAAGCTGATTCTCACCGTTCAGCCCTCCAGCTCGGCCCAGAATGGCGTTGCCTTTGCGCAGCAGCCGGTGCTGCAGATCCAGGACGCCGCCGGCAATCCGGTGAGTCAGAGCGGCGTCTCGGTCACCGCGTCGATCGCGACGGGGGGCGGCACCCTCGGCGGAATCAACCCGGTCACCACTAACAGCAGCGGAGTCGCCACCTTCACCAACCTCGCCATCACCGGCGCGGCCGGCGGTCGGACGCTGGACTTCAACGCCACGGGTCTCACCAAGGCCACATCGACCGTTGTGACCATCGGTGCCGGCGGCGCCACCAAGCTCGGCTTCGGCGTCCAACCCACCAACACCCAGGCCGGTTCTGCGATCTCGCCTGCGGTCACCGTGCTGATCCAGGATGCTTCGGGCAACACGGTCTCCGGAGCCACCAACGCTGTCTCCCTAGCGCTGGGGAACAATCCTTCGAGCGGGGTCCTGTCGGGCACCCTCACCGTCAATGCGGTGAACGGCGTGGCCACGTTCTCCGATCTGAGCGTGGACAAGGTCGGATCGGCGTACACTCTGGCCGCGACCGCGAGCGGCCTGTCAGGAGCGGCCAGCAACGGCTTCAACATCACGCCGGGCACGGCTACCCAGCTGGTATTCACCCAGCAGCCGTCGAACGGAGTGGCCGGCGCGAGCATAACTCCGGCGGTGACGGTGACCGCGAAGGATGCCCAGAACAACACCGTCACCAGCTACAGCACGGCGATTGGTCTGGCACTGGGTAACAATCCCGGTTCCGGCACCCTCACCGGTGGAGCCCCGGTGACGCCGGTAAGCGGGGTCGCCACATTCAGCGGGCTCAGTATCAACCGTACCGGCGCCGGCTACACGCTGGTGGCGAGCTCGGGAACTTTGAACCAGATCAGTACCGCGTTCAACGTGTCACCGGGAGCGGCGAACCAGCTGGTCTTCGTCCAGCAGCCCAGCAACAGCGTGGCGGGTTCCAGCATTGCGCCACCAGTGCAGGTGGCGGTTGAGGACGCGCTGGGGAATATCCTGACCACCGCCACCACCTCGATCACGCTCGCCATCGGCAACAATCCGCCCGGCAACGGTGTGCTCACTGGCGGCGGTCCGGTGAGCGCCGTCAATGGAATCGCGACCTTCAGCACTCTGAAGATCGACAAGCCGGGCACCGGTTATACCCTGACCGCGAATGGCGGCGGACTGCCCACCAGGACCAGCGCGAGTTTCGACATCTCGGTAGGCAGCGGCAACAAGCTGGCATTCATCGTCGACCCAAGCAATTCCCAGGTGGGCCAGCCCATCAGCCCCGCCATCCAGGTGCAGATCCAGGATGCCGGAGGAAACCCGGTGGGGGGCACCAATCCGATAACGCTGGTGATCGGCAACAATCCCGGCAGCGCGAACCTCCTGGGCGGCGGTCCGGTGAGCGCCGTGAACGGGATCGCCACCTTCAGTAATGCGAGACTCGACGCGGCCGGTTCGGGCTACACGCTCACCGCGCTGAGCTCGGGCCTGTTGAGCGCCAACAGCGGCAGCTTCGACATCAGCCCCGCGGGAACCACGACGACGATCACGTCGGACCTTCCTGATCCATCCCGGGTGGGCCAGGCGATCAACGTGGTCTTCAGCGTGGTGGCGGTCGCCCCCGGCGCCGGTACCCCGACCGGCAACGTGACGGTGAGCGACGGGTCGGTGAGCTGCCAGGCCAGCGTGGCGGCCGGCACCTGCCAGCTGTTCCCCACCACCGCGGGCGCCAAGACCATCACCGCGAGTTACCCGGGCGACGGCAACTACACCGCGAGCACGTCGGCGGGGACCAGCCACCAGGTGAACCCGGCGGGAACCACGACCCTCGTCACTTCAGACACTCCTGATCCGTCGGTCGTGGGCCAGCCGACCACGCTGAATTTCGTAGTCACGGTCAATGCTCCGGGAGATGGGACGCCGACCGGCAACGTGACGTTCACTGCGGGCGCTGATTCCTGCGTCGTCCCGGTGAGCGCCGGCTCCTGCAGCCTGACGTTCACCTCGCCGGGCGCCAAGACCATCACGGCCAGCTACCCGGGCGACGGCAACTTCAACCCCAGCCAGGATACCGAGGCGCACACCGTCAACAAGGCGGCGTCGACGGTCACCATCACGTCGGACCTGCCGGATCCCTCCGGTTCCGGCGAGGCGGTCACGGTGGGCTTCACCGTGGTCGCGAGCGCTCCGGGGGCGGGGACGCCCACCGGCAACGTGGTGGTGACGGTGAGCGGCAGCGGCGATACCTGCACCGGGACCGTGGCGGCCGGCTCCTGTTCCCTGGTCATCACGACGGTGGGGGCAAACAAGACCATTACCGCGACCTACGCGGGCGATGCGAACTTCCTGACCGGGAGCGACACCGAGCTGCACGACGTCAATGCCGGCGGCACGACGACCACGATCACCTCGACCACGCCGAGCGCCTCGGTGGTGGGTCAGACCGTGGCGATCCACTACAGCGTGACGCCGACCAGCGGCGGGACGCCGACCGGCACGGTGTCGGTGACGGACGGGACCCAGAGCTGCAACGCGACCGTGGCCGCCGGCCAGTGCAGCATCGCGTTCAGCAGCGCGGGTGCGCGCACCCTGGTCGCGACGTACAGCGGCGACGCCAACTTCGGCGGGAGCACCTCGGCCGGATTCGGACAACAGGTGAATACCGCGGCAACCACGACGGCGATCACCGCTGATTCCCCCGATCCATCCACCCAGGGCCAGGCCTACACCGTCGATTACACGGTCAGCGTAACCGCGCCGGGCGCCGGAACTCCGACCGGCAGCGTGATCGTGAGTGATGGCCTCGACACCTGCAGCGGGACCGTCGCGGCCGGAAGCTGCAGCCTGACGTCCAGTACGACCGGTACCAAGAGCCTGGTCGCCACCTACCAGGGCGATGGCGACTTTACCGGCAGTGCCTCTCCCGGCGTTTCCCACACGGTCAACTCCGCGGGGAGCACGACCACGATTACCTCGGACAACCCGGATCCATCGGTGATCGGCCAGGGTATCACGGTGAATTTCTCGGTCACCAGCGGCGGTGGCACTCCCACCGGCGCCGTGACGGTGAGCGACGGGACCGATAGCTGTAACGGAAACCTGAGCGGCGGGACCGGGAGCTGTGTGCTGACTCCTTCGACGTCCGGGGCCAAGACGCTGACGGCGAACTATCCCGGCGATGGGACCTTCCCGGCCAGCTCAGACAATACCGGCCACCAGGTGAACGCGTTCGGCCCGGCCGATCCCGCCTCGTCCACCGGCAACGTGCCCAACGGCACCCCGGGTGTCGCGACGGTTATCACGGTTCAGGCCAAGGACCAGTTCGGCAACAACGTGACCGTCGGAGGGGAGAACGTGGTGGTCACCGTGAGCGGCTCCAACACCGCGGGGCCGATCACCGCGACGGACAACGGTGACGGGACGTACTCGGCCAGCTACACACCGGCCAACTCGGGGCCCGACCAGGTCGACATCACCATGAACGGCACCCCGATCAGCGGGAGTCCGTTCAACACCACGGTCGCTGTCGGGCCGGCGTTCAAGATGCAGATGTTCGCAGGCGACAACCAATCGGCGCCGGTCGGCAGCCGGCTGCCGGTGGATCCTGCCGTGGTAGTGCAGGACCTCGGCAACAACCCGGTGTCCGGCGTTGTGGTCAGCTTCATCGTCGGATCCGGCGGAGGGAGCGTTACCGCGGGTAGCGCGACCACCAACTCAAGCGGGATCGCCGACGTCGGATGGATCCTGGGAGCTACTGCCGGAGCCAATACGCTGACCGCCACGTCAACAGGGCTCCAGGGGAGCCCTGTTGTGTTTTCTGCCACCGCGACTCCGGGAGCGACCGTCACCACGATCACTGCTGACACTCCGGACCCGTCGGCGATCGGCCAGGCGGTCACGGTGGGTTTCTCGGTCGCCGTGTCGGCCCCCGGCAGCGGAACTCCCGGCGGGAACGTCACGGTGAGCGACGGAGTGAATAGCTGTGTTGCCTCGGTGGCGGCGGGAACGTGTAACGTCGCCCTGCTTACTCCCGGGTCCCGTCCCCTGACCGCCTCCTACGCTGGTGACGGCAATTTCACCGGAAGCACGTCCAGCCCGGCCGCTCACACGGTCAACCTCCTCGGTACGACCACCACCATTACGTCGCACACTCCTTCGCCCTCGCTCGTGGGCGAGCCGGTGGACGTGAACGTCACGGTGAGCGGTGGCCTCACCCCCACGGGCTCGGTCACGGTGAGCGATGGCACTGACAGCTGCGTGGCGACTTTGGTCGGAGGATCCGGTACCTGCAGTGTCGCTCTGAGCAGTGCGGGCACCCAAACCCTGGTCGCTTCTTATGGCGGCGATGCCCTCCATGCCGGGAGCAACTCCATCGGCGTTTCCCAGACGGTGAACCAGGCCCATACCAAGCTCACGATTACCGGGGACAACCCGAATCCTTCCGTCGTCGGGCAGCCGGTTGCGGTTGACTTCACCATCGTGGTCACCGGCAATGGCGGTGGAACGCCGACCGGCAACGTGGTGGTTACGGTGAATGACGGCAGCGGTGATACCTGTACCGGCACCCTGGCCGCGGGCACCTGCAACCTGGTCCTGACCACCCCCGGCAACAAGACGATCACCGCCTCCTACGTGGGCAGCGCCGACTATCTGCCCGACTCGGATAATGTCAGCAAGCACGACGTGGATCCGTTCGGCCCCGTGGACCCTGGCTCTTCGACCGCCGTAGTGCCTGCCGGACAGACCGGACAACAGACCAGCATCACCATCCAGGCGCGGGATCAGTTCGGCAATGCCATCAGCAGCGGCGGGGAGACGGTGGTTGTCACTATCTCGGGAGCGAATTCCGACACAGCCGTGGTGACCGATAATGGGGACGGGACCTACAGCGCGACCTACACGCCGAGCAACACCGGAACCGACTCGATCGTCATCACCATCAACGGCACGCCGATCCAGGGGAGTCCGTTCAGCAGCACCATCTCGTAGGGTGTCGATCCCTGGATCGACGCGCATCGTTTCGTGCCAACTTCTGCGCCTTCCTTAACATGGCCCGCCGGTTGCCGTCCTTTTCCCAGGCGGGAGTGTGATCCCCGTCATTTAGCGCTTCCGGCCTTTCCCATTAATTGGTGATAGTTGTGATGTTGCGCCTGAGCCACAATTCCCAATCTCAGTCCCAAGGCCTGCCGTGATGACACGGTCCTCGAGCTCGCGGTTCCTGATCTCGCTGAGCCTGGTCACGCTCATCGGTTGCGCCTCCGACAGCCTGACCCTCCCCAGTGAGGGCGCGCCCGCGGTGGTTTCCATCCTGAACGGCAATGACCAGCAGGGCGTCGTAGGCCAGCCACTGAATGATTCCCTGATCGTTCGGGTGAGCGACGGACACGACCGGCCGGTGGTCGGCCAGGCGGTGTCGTTCGTGGTAACGGTGGGCGGCATGGTGACGCCTGCCGCCGTTATCACCGATCACGAGGGCAAGGCCCAATTTGCCTGGCAGCTGGGTACCGTTTCCGGCGCCCAGGTCCTGGAAGTCGGGGTCAGTGCCGCGGGACAACTTGCTCCCAAGATCCTGTTCAACGCCCTGGCCGATCCCGGCCCGGTCGATCAGATCGAGCTGGTCCGGGGTGACGGCCAGACCGCGCAAGAGGGCCACGCGCTGGCCGATTCGCTCGTCGTGCGCCTGGTGGATAGCTATGGCAATCCGGTGAGCGGCCAGGACGTCGTGTGGCAGGCTGGTGCGGGTTCGCTGAGCGGCGGAACCGTGACTACGGGGCAGGATGGCCAGGCGGCAGTGCTTTGGACGCTGGGTGCCACGGTCGGAACCCAGTCGGCCACCGCGACGTTCGGCGGCGTCACCGGATCCCCGGTCACCTTCTCCGCCACCGCAACCCAGGGACCGCCGCCGCAGCTGGCCATTGTGACCCAGCCTTCCAGCGCGGCCCAAACTGGTCAGGTATTCCCCATCCAGCCGGTGATCCAGCTGGAAGACAACCTGGGCAACCCCATTGCGCAGGGTGGCGTCCAGGTGACGGCCGCAATCGCCAGTGGCGGCGGGATACTGGGTGGGACAACGACGGTCGCGACCAACAGCAACGGGGTCGCCCAATTCACCGATCTCATGATCACCGGGGCCGCAGGCGACCGGACCCTCATCTTCGCCGCGACCGGTCACACCGCGACAACCTCCGATCCGATCACGATTAGTGGCCTGGTACCCAGTGGGCAGCGGTCGACCGTGGGCGCCGCTCCAACCACCGTTGTCGCCGGCGCCCCGGTGACGGTTACGGTGACCGCGCTGGATGCCGCGGGTTTCCCGGTGTTTGGTCAGACCGTGACCGTGTCGGTCAGCGGGGGCGGCAACACGGTCAACCAACCGGCTGCCCCCACCGACGCCAACGGTGTCGCTACGGCCACCCTTACGTCGACCAAGGCGGAATCCAAGACCATTACGGCGCGGATTGGCAGTGTGAACGTGCAGCAGACCGCAACCGTGGTCGTGACGGCGGGTCCGCCTTCACCGGTCAACACCACCGCCCATGTTCCGAACGGGAAAACGCTCCGGATCACGACCATAACAATCACCACCGTGGACGCATTCGGGAACAAACTCACTCAGGGCGGGTTTGCCGGCCAG
This sequence comes from Gemmatimonadales bacterium, assembly GCA_036006525.1. Classification (GTDB taxonomy): domain Bacteria; phylum Gemmatimonadota; class Gemmatimonadetes; order Gemmatimonadales; family GWC2-71-9; genus DASYPP01. Next base: position 8,044 of record DASYPP010000013.1, on the reverse strand, counting down.
TTCGTCATCACCGTAAGCGGGGCCAACCATGCGACGCCGAGCCTCACCGACAAGGGCGACGGGACTTACACCGCGAACTATCTGCCCTTCTTCAAGGGGACCGACCAGATCGACATCACGCTCAATGGGGTGGCGATCCAGGGGAGCCCGTTCAAGAGCACCGTCAGATAGGTGGGTCGGTGGGCGTGTGACCCGGCTGCCCACTTTTGCGGTGCCTCAAACCCAGTTACTTTAGCCACTTACGCCCTGGTGGTGAAATTGGTAGACACGCTATCTTGAGGGGGTAGTGCCGTAAGGCGTCGCGGTTCGAGTCCGCGCCAGGGCATGCTAAACGCCGGGAATGTGGGAACACCAGAATGAGGGAACAGATCGGTACGTTCCCACATTCCCATATTCCCTCATTCCCGTATTTCTTTCGGCCACCGTAGCTCAGGGGTAGAGCTCTCGATTCGTAATCGAGCGGTCGTCGGTTCAAATCCGACCGGTGGCTCTCTTGATTCCCCTTCACACAGTCGAAGCCGTACTGTCTCCCTCCAGCAGCGCATTCCGGAAGAATCCCGGGGGAATCGTCCCCATCCGCATGAACCGCTCATGGAAACCGCGTACCCCCTCGCCGGGGCGGCGGCTCACTGCTTCCTGCCGGAGGGCGAGGATCTCGTTCTTGCCGAGGTTGTAGGTGATGGCCTGGGTCGGCCACTTGCTGTAGCGGTAGATCGCGCGGAGCGCGCTGTCGCAGGCGGCATGGGCGTCGCCATCTTCCATGCCCGCGGCGCAGGCGCCGGGGCGGAAGAGGACGTGTTCGGTGAAGTAATCCATCGCCTCGTTGAATCCCATGCGTCCGGTGTGGAGGCCGACGTCGATCCGCACCCGGGCCGCGCGCAGCAGCTGGCCCTGGATCTCGTACATCAGCTCGGCCGGAGTGTAGAACCCGGTGGGGCGGCCGTCCGCCGGTTCCCCCATCATCTCCTCGCAATAGAGTCCCCAGCCTTCGGTGGTCATGGAGTCCTGCCAGGCCGAGGATGAATCCTCCACGGCGCCGGGCGTGAGCCAGCGCAGGTTGGAGATCTCGGCGGCGTGCTGGGTCATGTACTTGTAGTGCCAGTCGTGGCCGGGAAAGCCCTCGTGCACCGCGGTGTCGGCGACCGAAGACCGGTTGTTCAGCTTGAGCGCGCCGGGATCGTTGCCGGTCGGGGTCAGGTAGAAGCGGCCGACCCCGGTCTTCTTGAGTGGGGGCGCCGGATAATACGCGGCGTCGATGGTGCTGCGCAGCACCGGCGGTGTGGGGATGACGTCCAGCTTGTAGTCGGCCGGGATGGCGAACATGTCATGTTCGCGCCCGTAGGCCACGGCTCGCTCCCCGGCCTCCCGGTACCAGCGGAACAACTCGTCGTCGTTGGCGGGAGAATCCTTGGACAGGAAGTCCATCACCGCGCGGACCGAGGTACGCCGGTCGGCGTCGGTCGCGAAGGAGAGATTGAGCTGGGACTGCCGGGCCACCTCCGCCGCCACTTCGAACATCTTGCTCTCGTACATGGCCACCTGCTGGGCGCCGTAATCGAACAGCTCGGCCGGCGTCTTCCGCACCTGCAGGTTGTTGCTGAGCCGCCACTGGTACTCTTCTTCGCCCGCGGCGAAGCGGTCCACCGAGTCGTTGGCGTCGTAGCTGTCGCGAAGGAAATTGGCGAAGCCGGTGCAGGCATCGGCCGCGGCCGCACCGGCCGTGCGCAACGCTCCCAGCGCAGAGGGAGCAAAGGGCCGGGCGCCGAGGTAGCCCTGGGCCAGGTCAACCAGGGTCTTGCGGAAGTAGGTGTCGTTGGACTCGCTGCCACCGATACCGTCCCGCTGGATCATGCGATGATCGGGCAGGTTGCCGGCCGCCTTGCCCGCCAGCAGGTTGGTACGGGCCCGCTCCAGGTATTCCGGAATCGCCTGCAGCCGGCGGGTGACCAGCTGCCATTCCTCCAGGCTGCCCAGGGTCCCTCCGTCGAATGACTGCATCTGCTGGATCTGCCAGTCCACGCCGCGGAACGGCTCGGCCACGTAGGTGTCGATCGCCCGCTCGTGATACTTGCGCTCGTACTGGTGCAGCATGAACCCGATCTGGGCCCCCATAACGGCGTGGTCGATCCGCGAGGTGGAGCCCAACCCGGCCGGATCGATCGCCTTGCGCTGGGCCTCGATTTCCCGGTAGAACGCGGCTTCGGCCGCCAGCGCGGCGCTGCTGTAGTCCCGGAGCTTGGCGTTGATACCCGCGAGGCTGGGATCGTACCCGTCGCCACCCAGGTAGGTGGAGGTTACCGGGTTGTACTCCAGCGCCCGGAGAAAGTACTTGTCGCGGAGCTCGAGAAATTGGGGCTCGGCCGGGTTGCTGGTTACCGGGGCCGGCTTGCGGCAGGCGCCCAGGGTGCGGAGTACTCCGAAGCCGGCAGCAGTTTGAGCGGAACGAAGGAGGAAGAGACGACGGCGCATGGCTCAAGCCCCGGTTGGAGGGAAGTTCTCCAATCTACAATCTTCAATATCCGGCTGGCAGGCGGGGTAGTGTCGGGAGGTCCTAGGAGGCCGCGGGCAGGGAGTGATCGGGTTTCTGGAGGCAGCCTGCAATAATCCAGGCAGCGCCCGACAGGGCTACTGCCACGAAGAGACTATCCCACTCGGCGGGCTTGTCAAAATTCACCGCCCGTGGAGCGTTGACCAGCAGCCCGAAAATCCCAATCATGACACCGTACAGCGCCGCGGCCAGCCGCGACATCACATTGATCAGGATACTCAGGCCGGCGGCGATGTGGGCGGCCCCGGTGAAATACGCCCAGAAAAGTCGTCCGGGAATCCAGGCCGGCACCAGGGTGGCGACAAAGTCGTGATACATGAAGTGTGAAAGGCCGAACAGCAGTAGCGAAAGCCCGAACAGGATCCGGCCCGCCACCGCGGCCCCGGTCGTAAAGCCGCCCTTCTGACCAGCCGTCAGCGCCCCAACCAGCACCCAGGCGGTGCCGGTGAGTGCCGCGGTTTCACACGCCACGACCCACGCGCTCATGCTTGTGGGACTCGCCAGCAGCCTCGGCAAGTGGAAGACGATCAGCCAGAGTAGAAACATTCCCCCCAATCCGATCGCCGCTGAACGGACGTGGCGCTTTGACAAGTGACCGACGGCTGCAATGACCAGGAAGCCGGCGATGAGGCAGGCCCAGACGCGGCGCATGGGCAGCCACGCAGGGACGGGCTCCAGTGACGACACGAGGTCAGCGTGGATCAGACTCTGGATACCGAGAGCTGCCACCCCGGTCGCAAGCAGGACCCGGCCCAGCCGGGTGGCTCGAGCCGGCGTCCATTGCGGGTCCGCCGGCGATATAACCTTCGTCATTTATGGTCTCGGTGGGTCAATGATAGAGGGTAGGATACCGCCGCTGCAGATCCACCAGCTTGGGGATGTCGTGAGCGCGAACATACTGCGTATCGTTGTTGTGGACCACGTAGTCCTGCTGATCCTCCGGGGCGGCAACGAATTTCTGCAAGCCAGCGATTTCCGTGACGATCGGACCGGGGAATGTCCGCTTCGCGCGGAGCTCACTAAGGTAGTCTTCCACCGCTTTGCGCTGATCGGCGTTGCTCACGAAAACCAGCGATCGATACTGGGGACCGACATCCGGGCCCTGCTGGTCCAGTTGGGTCGGGTCGTGGGCCACCAGGAAGAATATTTCGAGCAGCTGGGCGTAGCTGATTTTCTCGGGATCGTAATCGATCCGGACCGTCTCGGCGTAGCTGGCGTGGCGCAACCGGGGTCCCGGTCCGGCGGTATCGTTCACGGGAACCGCAAATCCCGATACTACCGATCGCACGCCGCGGACGTGTTCGAACACGGCTTCCACTCCCCAGTAACAGCCGCCGGCCAGATAGATCCGCTCGGATCGTGAGCCATGGGTTGCAGGGTGAACCAGCGTCAGAAAGCCGGTGAAGACAATTGCGCTGAAGAAGCTTCGGGATCTTTGCATGGTTGAGAGAATATCGACCGCGCCGCGGACCAGAGAAGAGCCAGTTCGAGCGGCACCCACCAAGCCACTTTGCTCCGAACCGGTGTAGCCGACCAAGCCACTTCGTTTCGAGTCTGTGTTCCCGCTCTGACACCGGTCGTCTATCATAGCCAGATTCGCGGTCCTCCTCTACCAATACCATGACAGCTTTCGCCGAGGTACCCGCGCTGCTGATTCCTATCGACTCACGCCTGGCGGAGCCGCTCTACCGCCAGGTCTATCGGGGAATTCGCGAGGCGATTCTGTCCGGTCGGGTACCCGCGGGAGTTCGGCTTCCGTCCACCCGGCGTCTGGCGGCAGAGCTCGACGTCTCCCGTTCCACCGTCCTCCTTGCCTTTGATCAGCTCGTCGCTGAAGGCTACACCGTGGGTGCCGTTGGTTCGGGCAGCTATGTGGCCCACCAGATTCCGGATCATCTCAGCCGGGTTCGGCCTGAGACCCGCACCACCGGTCCGACCAGGCAGGTTCCGGGGCGAGTGGCGGCTCGCGCCGTCAAGCTCCAGGGCATCTTGCGTCCACCCCGGCGATTCTACCCCGGGGCCTTCTGGCCGGGGGTGCCGCCCGTGGACCAGTTCCCCCTGGCTCTCTGGTCCCGACTGGCCACTCGCTGCTACCGGGATCTGCCGGTCTCCCAGCTGTATCACGGTCCCGCTGCGGGTCACCCGCCGCTGCGGACCGCCATTGCCGAGTACCTGACCGCGGCACGCGGCACCCGGTGTACTCCGGAGCAGGTCATCGTGCTGTCGTCGGCGCAGGAGGCTCTCGAGCTGGCCTGCCGGGTATTGCTGGATCCGGGTGATGTCGCCTGGCTCGAGGATCCCAGCTGGACCGGCGTGCATGGGGCGATGATTTCCGCTGGTGCCAGTGTCCAGCATGTTCCGGTGGACGCCGACGGCCTGGTGGTGGAGGAGGGAATCGCGGGCGCGCCGCACGCCCGCCTGGCGTACGTGTCGCCTTCTCATCAGTTCCCCTCGGGTGTCACGATGAGCCTGGAACGGCGCCTGGCATTGCTGGACTGGGCCGCCCAGAGCGGTGCCTGGATCCTGGAGGATGACTACGACAGCGAGTTCCGCTACACCGGGCGACCCCTCGCCGCGCTTCAGGGCCTGGATACGGCCGGGCGGGTGCTCTACATCGGCACTTTCAACAAGATTCTTTTCCCGTCCTTGAGGATCGGCTACGTGGTGGTGCCGGAGAATCTTGCCCGGGACTTCATTGCGGTGCGGCGCCTCGGCGGGCAACACGCCCCCACCATCCATCAGGCGATCCTGGCCGACTTTATCAGCGAGGGACACTACGCCAGGCACCTTCGCCGCTTGCGGATCGTCTGCCGGGAACGGCGGGACGCCCTGCTGGACGCCGTCGGGCGGCACCTGCCTGGTCTGCTCGACATTTCCAGCGCGGAGACTGGGCTTCACGCCGTCGGCTGGTTGCCCCCCGGTGCGGACGATGTGCTGGCCAGCTCCCGGGCGGCGGAGCACGGCATCGAGGCCGGCGCGCTGTCGAGTTATTACGCGAACCAGTGTCCCCGCCCTGGCCTGGTGCTCGGGTACGGCGGGCTCCGGCCCCGCGAGATCGACGGCGGGATGCGTCGACTCGCCGAGGCGCTGCGCACAAGTGGCTTGGAACCATTCGAACCAATTGGTCATTGATTCCAGGTCCGGCTCGATGAAGTTCAACAGAGTGTCTCTCAGTTCAGGAGGTGGCGCAGGAATACCAGGGTTTGGGCTGAGCAAACGTCCGGCTGGCCGCAGCCGGAGTCCGTTGCCTCTGGGCCGTCGTCCATTCCTCAATTGCCGTGGGTTATCCTGTCGCAGTGCGTCGCCAGATGCTCGGCTGGGACGCGTGTGCTTGCAGTCCGAGCTTCAAAGTGGGTGCGTGGGATCACGCCTTTGGAGGACCGTTCACATGAAACAAAGTTGTGTCAGCGCCTTCGCACGCGTTGCGCGGTGGTTTGCGCTCGCGGCAGTCGCGATGGGGTTGAGCGCGGGAGCGCTCCACGCCCAGGCGACTGGTAAGATCGAGGGCAAGGTGCGCGATCAGGCCGGCGCGCCGATCGCCAATGCCCAGGTTTTGATCGTCGGGAGCGCCTTCGGCGCCCTCACGAACAACCAGGGGTACTACTTCTTCAACAACGTGCCCGTGGGTCCCGCGACGGTGCGGGCGATTTTCGTCGGCTACAAGTCGGCGGAAGCGCAGGGCGTCCGGGTGCTCGCCGGTCAAACGGTGACCCAGGACATCCAGCTCGAGCAGGTGGCGTTCCAGGTGGACGCAATCACCATCGTGGCGACGTCCACGCCGCTGGTGCCCCGGGACGAGGTCACCACCAAGCAGCGGTTGAACGGTGACTACGTCGAGGCCCTGCCGGCCGACCGGATCAACAACATCCTGGCCTTGCAGCCGGGCGTGGTGGCCAGTCCGGGCGGTGGGGAGCTGTCGATTCGCGGCGGCCGGACCGACCAGGCCAACACCTACATCGACGGCGTGCCGGTGACGCCGGGCTACCGGGGCACCGGGTTCCGAGCCACCAATGCCGGGAACGCCAGCATGATGAGCGGCGGAGGGGTTGGGGCGAACGCCGGCATTCAGATCGGCACCAATGGCTTCGAAGAAGCCTCGGTGACGACTGGCGCCTCTTCGGCCGAGTTCGGGAACGCGCAGTCCGGTATCATTGCGATCGAAACCCGGACCGGTGGGCCCGCCTTCAAGGGCAGCTTCGACTACGAGACCGACGAGCCCTTCGGCCAGGCCCATGGCCGCGGGTTCAACCGGATCGGGGTGAGCGCGGGTGGCCCGGCGCTTCTCAAGAACCTTTCCTTCTTCGTGTCCGGCGTGCTGGAAGGCCGGGCCTCGCAGGAATCCGGGTTCAATGCCATCAACAATCCGGAGTTCGTTCCGATCGGCATCGACACGGTGGTCGCGGTGCCGAGCGCGGTGAACGATCCGCTGGCGGACACCACGTTCGCGGCGGTGCAGGAGTTCGCCCTGTTCTCCGGCAAGTGCGATACCTTCAGCGGCAGCAGCAACTCCGATATCGCCAATAATTACGGCCAGGACTGCCACGGCGTGCGGGTTCCGGGGACGGCCTCCTCGGTCTATCAGACCACGGCCAAGCTGAACTACACGTTCGGCACCGGGAGCCGGGTGTTCCTGTCCTGGCAGGCCAGTCGGAACCACGGCCGGAATGGCAGCGGCGTGACGAATGCCGGCGACAACTTCAACAATCCCCAGAACGTCGGCGGCTACCGGATCAAGAACCAGAATTTCACGCTGGGCTGGAACCAGAACCTCAGCAAGTCGGCCGAGCGCGCCCTCGCGCTGGACGTCGCGCTGTCGTACCAGAGCGACCGGCAGGTGAACAGCATCCTCACCCGGCAGGCCGAGCTGGATACCCGGGACCCGTTTGGCGGCTTCATCGTGGGCAGCATCGACTTCCTGTTCGACTTCGACAACTTCCCGCTCGATGAGCAGCTGATCAAGAACTACCGGAACAACACCCCGGGCAGCCGGCGTTCGCCGCTGGACCTCGACAACGTTGACCAGTACAACCTGATCGACCAGTACCGCAACAGCCCCTACGGGTTGCAGGGCGGGTCGGAGAGCGGCGGGCCGAGTGGCGCGTTCACCATGTACCGGGAAAACCGGACCCGGGGCAAGGCGACCCTGGACTGGCAGTTTGACCGGTACAACCGGCTCAAGCTGGGTGGCGACTTCACCAAGTTCGACATCAGCAGTTACGCGACCGGGCTGAACACCCTGATCTTCTCGGATGCCTTCATCGAGAAGCCGATCTCCTACGACATGTTCCTGGAAGACCGGCTTGACCTGGGTGACGTCGTGGTGGTGGGCGGGCTGCGGTATGACTACTACCATTCCCGCGCGTCCCGGCCCTTCGTGCTCGACACGGTGGCCAGCCACTCGACCTTCGGCGAGTACAGCTATTTCCCGACCCCGAACAGCTACGGGACCGGCGGCGTCACCTTCAACGGCGCTCCCCTGGTCAAGTTCGTGGAGGA
>DASYPP010000012.1:0-11392 GCA_036006525.1 Gemmatimonadales bacterium | reverse complement strand
GCTGGCGGTGATGATGGTGTTCGACTCGGTGTGGGCCGCCCGGATCGTGTTCTTCAGCGTGCCGCTGGCGCTGGGCGGCTCGGCGGCAGCCTTCTGGATCGACAAGGCGTCATTCAGCCGAGAAGCGGCGGTCGGGGTGATCCTGGTGATCGGGCTGGCGGTGAATCACGTGATTCTGCTGGTGGACGCGGCTCTCCAACGTAGGGCGGTAAGGCGGTATGGCGGTAAGGCGGTAAGTAGCTCCCAGCGGTTGTCGGGTTCCGATGTACTGTACGCCTGCCGCGACCGCGCTGGGATCATTGTCCTTACCACGCTGACGACTTTGGCCAGCCTGATTCCGCTGGCGGTGGGGACCAAGGCAGACGAGCTGTTCGGCAGCATCGCGCTGGCGACGGTGGGCGGGACGATCGCCGGAACGCTGGGCGCGCTGTTCGTGGTGCCGGCGATGATCCTGGGGCTGGGCGGGAAGATGGGCCACCCGCGCCGGAGGATGTGGTGGCTGTACCGGATGCGGCCGCTCAGGTAGAGAGCGACTTCTCTCTCAACGGATCATCCAGTCTGACAGCCGTCCTGTTGCCCACTGCCCACCAGTTGCTGACGGAGTTCTCCCATAATCCAGATTGATCCGCGTTGCTTAATCTCGCTCCAAGGCAGGCCTGTGGCGTGCTCAATGGACCGGTAATATCCCGAGGGATTGTGCCCATCCAGGAGCGCCCGCTCACAAATGGAGCTCTGAGTACTCTCCCACGCCACACACCAGTAAAGAGCCTTGAGCCATCCTTTGAGAATCTGCCATGGTGGCAACCCCATTGCCACAAGATGGCGTTGTAGGGCCTGCCTGTTTCGAAGCCCGACCAGATGTGCGAAGGTCGTGGCGCTGCCTAGAAACGCCCGGGATGTCACCAACGCTAGAACCGTCTTCCTGCGTGAAGGAGGCAAAGAATCTGCAATGTCACAGCCCAGTGCCTGAAATGCCTCTAGCCATACTTCGAACTTACTGTCGAGTTGGTTTTGCATGCTGTATCCTGACCCGGGCAAAAAAGCATAGCACTTTACGGTCTGAGTGGGAAGATTCGAAATCATCTGCATAACATGCAGATTGGAATTCCTCAACACGCCCGACCGACATCCAAACCAGTGCAATGGCAATTCGATGATGACCAGACTTCGGGCCATTAAATTCTTCCATGACAGCACGTTACAGCTCATCTTGGCGACAAGAATCCTCCTGCTTTCTGCCACTTGCCTTCTCACGGCTTGTGGTGGTTCGTCGGAAGCAAAGGAAGGCAGTCTTTCTGGCAGAGACAACCGCGATGTTAACGACACTCTTTTCGGCAAGCCGACCCCGCTAGGCTCCGAGCTGGATTGTCAATCCTGCGACGTCACTCTCGAGCAGACTGCTACTATCGGCACCGAAGCAGACACGGCTGGCTTTCTCACAGGATCCTCAACGATAGCCTCCCACCTGGAAGGCTTCGTTGTCGCACCGACGGCGCAACTCGGGGAACTCGCCCAGTTCGGGGCGGCAGGCAATCTCATCCGGATCATTTCGCGTAGGGGTGGTGGACCGGGAGAGTTCCACGATATTCGCTGCGTCTTTGCCCTCCCCGGAGACACACTTGGTGTACTGGATGCTGGAAAGATCGTGATTCTTGCACCAAATCTCGATTTTGTCCGAGAGAAAACGCTGCCGGCGGGACTTACGGCCTTTCGAGCCATTGGACTGCCAAATGGTAGCATTCTGCTTAACAACACCGCACGAGACAGGCCGCGTCTCGCAATCCTGACTCGCGATCTGAATCTGGCAATGGAGCTTGGCCCTGTTGCGAGCAGTAGCGGCGACCCGAATCAGCTTCAAGTGATCATGTCTGTGTCGCCTGATGGTGATCGCATCCTTTCAAGCAGGATGGATCGATACGAGGTGTCCCAGTGGGGGGCCAAAACTGGAAACCTCGAACGGCGTTGGAGTTCATCGTCAGGTTGGCTCAAGCCGTGGCGGACTGACCGGTTTTCTCTGAACCCCAAGGTGGCGTCTTTGAGCTTCGATGAATTCAACCGGCTTTGGGTGATTGGGTTAGTTCCCAAAGTTGAGCTTCCAGCCAGTGTTTCCCCCAACGGAGAGGAGCTGGATCCAGGCGCACTTGCGAGACTTGGCTCACCGTATCGCTCGGTCCTTGAAGTATTTGATGCTGACCACGGGACTCGATTGGTTTCCAAAGACCTGTGCGCAGCTAGCTGTCGTTTCATCGGCCAGAGTCTCTTGGCAGAGGTCAATCGGGACAGCGGAGTCCAAATCCGAATCTATAGAATAGTCGTCCGAGGTTTTCCACCACCTGTCAGGGAGGAACAATGAAAAACTCGACTCGCCTCATTCTCAGCGTCATCCTGCTGATCGTAGCCGTTCTGGTTCCCGGCCGCAGCAACTCGATTATGGCCGCGCAAGGCCACAACTGTGGTGAGTGGAACGACGATGACTACGGTATCCTCCATGCCTTCGACAGTCCGATTCATCCGGGAGTGTGCTATCAGTGCTCACCCTATGCGTGTCACACTAGCTACGTCCCGAGCTATTGCAATGGCTCGCACAGCAACTGCTGACGGTCTCATGTTGATCGATTCTTGACTAGCTAACATTTCTCAATTATGTCGCGATTCGAGTCAATCATCTCAAATAGCTCTGCGATCATCGTTGCCCTCGCGGCCGTCGCCATCGCATACTCAAAGCTGCGTCCAAATTCCGATCGACGGCCTGCTGATGACATGAGCCGGCTGGCTGACGAGGTACAGCTTGTACCTATGTGGGAACGATTTGCTAATGCAGGACATAGGGTCGGTTCAGATTCTACGTCGTTCAAGCTTGTCGTGTTTTCTGATTTTCAATGTCCATACTGCGCGAAATTTCAGGACAGCTTGGCGGCATTTGAGAGTCGATTTCACAAACAGGTTGCAGTTATCTACCGTCACTATCCCCTAACTACCCTGCATCCTGCTGCATTTGAAGCGGCCCTGGCGTCCGAGTGTGCCGCTGCCCAAGGAGGGTACCAAGCCTATCAAAACATCCTCTTCGCGAATCAGGATTCTATTGGTCACATACCGTGGGACAGGTTCGCTTCTCTCGCCAGTATACCTGACCTCGATGGATTCAGACATTGTTTTGCGACTCGGCAATTCGAGAATCGTGTTCGAGCAGACAAGACAGCGGGGGACTCCTTGGGTATTCAAGGGACGCCTGCCATTTTGGGCGGAGGCCAGATGGTATACGGAGCCGTAAGTCCCACACAACTGAATCGAATGGTATCGGCCGAAGCGAATTAGCTGGTTGTTCTTTCTCTAGGGGGCCGGTTCAGGCCGGCCCTCAAGTAGGTTCTCTGAAAGGGTGGATGTTGACCTGGCGCGTTGCCGAGAGCGGTGTCTCCCTGCTCTCAGCACAGCTATTCGTGGTTCTGGCGAAGACCCTAGGGCTGGGCGGGAAGGTGGGCAACACGCTCCGGAGGATGTGGTGGGTGTACCGGATGCGGCCCCTCAGGTAGGAGATAGACGGCAGGCTATCAGCCTGTCCTCTGAAGAAAGACCTTGCACCCCGTCGAACCAGCGCAACAAGCCCGCCTGAACCCTTTGTAAATCAACCGCTTAGCCTCTCCCACCGCAGTTGTAAAAACCCCCGGCCAAGACTACATTTGAGGGTTACCCAGTCCGTCAGTACCCCTGCCCCAAACCTGGACCCTGAATGACCGGACCCGACAGCCGCGAACGGATCCTTCCTCGCCTGATCGAAGAAGAGCTGCAGCAATCGTTTATCAACTACTCGATGAGTGTCATCGTCTCCCGTGCGCTGCCCGACGTGCGCGACGGGCTGAAGCCGGTGCACCGCCGCATTCTCTTCTCGATGAGCGAGCTGGGCCTGGTTCCGGGGCGGCCGTTCAAGAAATCCGCGACCGTGGTAGGCGATGTGCTGGGCAAGTACCACCCGCACGGCGACTCGTCAGTGTACGACGCGATGGTCCGGATGGTCCAGGACTTCTCCCTTCGCTATCCACTGGTGGACGGGCAGGGGAACTTCGGCTCGGTGGATGGCGACCCCGCGGCGGCCTACCGGTACACTGAAGCGCGGCTCACCCCGATCGCCGTAGCGATGCTGGAGGATATCGACAAGAACACGGTCGATTTCCAGCCCAATTTCGACGACCGGCTCAAGGAACCGACGGTCCTGCCGTCCAAGATCCCCAACCTGCTGGTAAACGGGTCGAGCGGCATCGCGGTCGGCATGGCGACCAACATCCCGCCCCACAACCTCCGGGAAATCGCCAAGGCGGTGCAGCACCTGGTGGACCATCCCGAAGCGACCATCGACGATCTCCGGGTCCACGTGAAAGGGCCTGATTTCCCGACCGGGGCGTACATCTACGGCCGGGCCGGGATCAAGGAAGCCTACGAGGGTGGCCGCGGCCGGGTGGTGATGCGGGCCAAGGCCCAGATCGAGGAGCGGGAGTCCAAGGGCAAGTCCCAGATCGTCATCACCGAGATCCCCTACCAGGTCAACAAGGAGACCCTCAAGAACAGCATCATCCAGCTCGCGCTGGAGAAGCGGATCGAGGGGATCACCGACGTCAGGGACGAGTCGGACCGGGACGGGATGCGCCTGGTGGTCGAGCTCAAGCGGGACTGCATCCCCAACGTGGTGCTGAACCAGCTGTACAAGCACACCACGATGCAGTCCACCTTCGGCGTCATCATGCTCGCGCTGGACAACGGCGCGCCCAAAGTGATGAACCTGAAGGAGCTGCTCGAGAAGTTCATCGCCCACCGCCATACCGTCATCATCCGCCGTACCCAGTTCGACCTGGACCAGGCCCAGGCCCGGGAGCATATCCTGGAAGGCCTCAAGATCGCCGTCGACCACATCGACGAGGTGATCAAGATCATCCGGGGGTCCAAGGACACCCAGACGGCGGACGAGAAGCTGCGCAAGCGGTTCAAGCTCTCCGAGAAGCAGACCGAGGCGATCCTCAACATGCGGCTCGCCAAACTCACCGGCCTGGAGATCGACCGGCTGGAGGAAGAGCTGAAGGAAGTGCGGGGCACCATCAAGGAGCTGAAGGGCATCCTGGCCTCCCTGGAGAAGCGGATGAGCATTCTCAAGGGCGAGATGGACGACATCATGAAGAAGTTCGGCGACGAGCGCCGGACCGAGATCCTGGCCGACCAGGACGACTTCTCGGTAGAGGACCTGATCGCCGAAGAAGACATGGTGATCACCATCTCGCACGCCGGGTACATCAAGCGGATCCCGGTCACCACCTACCGGCGGCAGCGCCGGGGCGGCCGGGGCCTGACCGGGATGCAGACGAAAGAGGAGGATTGGGTCGAGCACCTCTTCATCGCCAGCACCCACGACTACGTCATGTTCTTCACCAATACCGGCCAGCTCTACTGGCTCAAGGTGCACGAGATCCCCCAGGGCGGCCGCGCGGCGCGGGGCAAGCCGGTGGTGAACTGCATCGCGATCAGCCCGGACGAGATGGTAGCGTCGGTGGTAGCGGTGCGGGAATTCAGCGAGGACAAGTGGCTGATGTTCGCCACCCGGCTGGGGACGGTGAAGAAGACCCTGCTCTCCGCCTACGGCAACGTCCGCTCCAACGGCATCAACGCGATCAATATCGACGAGGGCGACGAGCTGATCGACGTGCAGATCACCGACCAGACCAGCGACGTGGTGCTGGCCACCCAGGACGGCATGAGCATCCGGTTCCACCAGAGCGACGTGCGCGAAATGGGCCGGGCCACCGCCGGCGTCAAAGGCATCGAGCTGGAAAAGGGCGACGCGGTGATCGGCATGGTGGTGGTCCGCCGGGACGCGACCCTGCTGGTGGTGAGCGAGAAAGGCTACGGCAAGCGCTCCGAGCTGGCCGATTACCGGGTCCAGCGCCGGGGCGGCAAGGGCATCATCACCCTCAAGAAGACCGATAAGACCGGGTCCATCGTGGCCCTCAAGGAAGTGCAGCCGGACGACGAGCTGATGATGATCACCCGGAACGGGGTCATCATTCGCTCACCGGTGGACGGCATCCGGGTCATCGGGCGGAACACCCAGGGAGTCCGGGTGATGAACCTGGATTCGGGCGACGCGGTGGTGGATGTCGCCCGGGTGGTGAAGGAGGACGAGGCGGTGGAGGCCGTGGGCGAAGGCAACGGAGTGGAGGCCCCGGCGGCGGAGGGCGAGGTCGAGGAAGAAACAGAGGAGTAAAACAGAGTAAGCAGTAAGCGGAAACCAGTAAGCGGGACCGGACGCAACGAGATGGCGTGAACCTTGTCGTCTCGAAGCCAGTCCCGCTTACTGCTTACTTCTCACCGCTTACCTTTGTTCCAATCTTGCCCCTCTTCAATGGGGGGGATAGGTTGGCGGCGGAGGTGTGATGGCCGAAGTCAGCACGGCAGTGTCCCTGGAATCGATCCGCGATGCGGCGGCCCTCATCGAGGGCGTCGCGGTGCGGACCCCGCTCAAGGAAACCCCCCAGCTTTCCCGCGAGCTGGGGGTTCGTGTCCTGCTCAAGTGCGAGAATCTCCAGCCGGTCGGGGCCTTCAAGCTCCGCGGCGCCTACACCGCCATCGCTCGTTTGCCCAAAGACGTCCGGTCCCGCGGCGTCATCACCTATTCCAGCGGGAACCATGGCCTGGCCGTCACCTATTCGGCCGACCTGCTCGGCATCAAGGCGGTCATCGTCATGCCGGAGACCGCGCCCCGGATCAAGGTCGAAGGGGTGAAGAAACGGGGCGGCGAGGTGGTGCTGGCCGGAACCACCAGTGTGCACCGAAAGAAGAAGGCCGAAGAGATCGTGGCCGAGCAGGGGTACGTCATGATCCCGCCGTTCGAGCATGCCGACGTGATCGCGGGGCAGGGCACCTGCGGTCTCGAAATCCTGGACCAGCTCCCCGAGGTGGCGACCATCCTGGTGCCGGTAGGCGGCGGTGGCCTCCTCGCCGGCATCGCCACCGCGATTGCCGCCCTCAAGCCGTCGGTCCGGGTGATCGGGGTGGAACCGGCCGGCGCCGCCAAGCTCGCCGCCGCTCTCGCCGCGAACCGTCCGGTCACCCTGGACAAGACCGGCAGCATCGCCGACGGGCTGCTTCCCCTGACCATCGGCACCCTGCCGTTCGCCCAGATGCGGGACCAGGTCCACGAGTCGGTCCAGGTGACTGATGACGACATCGTAAAGGCGATGAAGTACATCCACCAGGACATCCACATGCGGGTGGAGCCGTCCGGCGCGGCGACTACCGCGGCATTGATTGCCCGGCTGATCCCCGATCTCGAGGGTCCGGTGGTCGCCGTGGTAAGCGGTGGGAACGTGGACGCCGAACTGTTTGGCCGACTGGTTCCCTGATGAGCACCTCCCCCAAGATCATCGTCGCCGACGACGACCAGGCTCTCTCCCGCACCCTTTCCTGGATTCTCAAGGAAAACGGGTACGAGGTCAGCACGGTCCCCAACGGCGAGAACCTGATCGAGCGGCTCGCGGCCGATCAGTACGATCTCCTGCTGCTCGACATCATGATGCCCAAGGTGGACGGGCTCCAGCTGCTGGAGCGGGTCAAGGGAGATGGCCGGTTCAAGGACCTCCCGGTCCTGATGATCAGCTCCATGCCACCCGAGGAGGCGACGGTCCGGTCCCTGGGTCTGGGTGCCGCGGATTTCATCTCCAAGCCGTTCCGGGTCCGGGAGCTGCTGGCGCGGGTGAAAGCCCACCTCCGGGTGGGGCGCGAGCTCAACCAGGCCCGGGCCGAGGCCCGCTCCCGGACCGAGATGGTGGAGATCCTCCAGGAGGTGACCGCCTCCCTCAAGGCGGACGAGATCTACCAGATCCTGGTTCGCCGGGTGGCCCGGGGTCTCCGGATCTCCAAGTGCTCCATCATTCTCGCCAAGGCCGACGACGAGTTCGGCACCGTGGTCGCCGCCTATGAGAACCCGATGCTCCGGAACATGCGGATCGAGCTGCGCAAGTATCCCGAAATCGCGCAGGCGCTCAAGACCGGCGAGATGATCCTGGTGCAGGACGTGCTGACCGACCCGCTCTACGATTCGGCCCGGAGCGAGTGGGGGGAGGACGGGACCTACGTTCCGACCCGCTCCGCCATCGCCCTCCCCTTCTTCTTGAGGAATGAGCCGACCGGGGTGTTCTTTCTGCGTACCACGGCCGAGGACCCGCCACTCAACCAGCAGGACGTGGCGTTTGCCGACCAGGTGACCAAGGCGGCGGTGGCGGCGCTGGAGAAGGCTTACGATCTGGAGAGCGCGGTGGCCGGGCAGGAGGAGTTCAAGCACCTGGCCGAGACCGATCCCCTCACCGACACTTACAACCGGCGGGCGCTGGTCGAGAAGCTGGCCTCGGAGCTGGACCGCACCACCCGCTATGGCACGGTGCTCACCTGCCTGATGCTGGACATCGACAACTTCAAGCAGGTGAACGACACCTTCGGTCACCTCATGGGAGACCGGGTGCTCCGGATGATCGCGGGGATCCTGCGCCGGGAGCAGCGCTCGGTGGACGTGGTGGCACGCTACGGCGGCGAGGAGTTCGTGGTCCTGCTGCCCGAGACGGGAATCTCCGGCGCCCGTATCTTTGCGGAGCGGATTCTGCGCCGGGTCGCCAACCATGATTTTGGCGAAAGCGGCAAGTCGGTGCGGGTGACCGTCAGCATCGGGATCGCGACCCATCCCGACGAGCGGGTCCACGACGGCGAGTCGCTGCTCCGGCTCGCCGATACCAATCTCTACAAGGCCAAGAACGACGGCCGCAACCGGTTCCGCGATTGAGCTCTCGCCGTTGCCCCAGGTGCGGGGCCACTTACCCGGCACCGGCCCGTTTCTGTCAGAACGATGGGTCGCCGCTGATCGACGTGCAGTCCTCGGACCCGGCGGCGCCCCAGGCCAGTGGGTCGCGCACCGAGGTGCGCAAGGCCCACGTTACGCCGAACCGGGGAACCGACCGGGCGAGCACGCTGACCGGGCAGGTCCTGGACGGCCGCTACGAGGTGAAGAAGAAACTGGGCGAAGGCGGAATGTCGTACGTGTATCTCGCCCGGGAAATCGCCTCCGGCGAAACCGTGGCCATCAAGGTGCTGTCGCCCAAGCTCAGCAACGAACAAAGCTCGGTGGAGCGGCTCCGCCGCGAGGCCGGCCTGGCCATGCGGCTGGACCACCCCAATGTCTGCAAGATCCTCCGGCTGGGTGAGACCGAAGACGGCCTGATCTACCTGGTGATGCCGTATCTCGAGGGCGACCTGCTGAGCGACCGGGAGATCAAGGGCGGCCCGATCCCGCTGGACCAGGGCATGTCGCTCCTGATCCAGATGTGCCGCGGGCTGGCCCACGCGCACGACCTCCACATCATCCATCGCGATCTGAAGCCGGAGAACGTGATGCTGGTGAAGGACCCCGAGGTCGCCGCCGGTGGGTTGCGGGCCATCGTGATGGACTTCGGGCTGGCCAAGGAGCGCCGGGCCGAGCCGGAGGTCGCCAAGCTCACCGCGACCGGCATCGTGCTGGGCACCCCCGAGTTCATGAGCCCGGAGCAGATTCGCGGCAAGCCCCTCGATGGACGGAGCGACATCTACGCGCTCGGCATCCTCGCCTTCGAGATGTTCACCGGGCAGCTGCCCTTCCAGGGCCGCTCGGCCCAGGAGATGATGATCGCCCGGCTCCGGGGCAACGCGCTGCCGCTCCGCCAGGCCAAGCCCGACTTGCCGGCCAAGCTGGAGAGCATCATCGCCAAGTCGCTGGAGACCGAGCCGGAGCGGCGCTGGGAGAGCATGACCGCGTTCGCCGAGGCGCTGTCGGGTGTGGGCGGGGTGACGTTGTTCAATAAACTGTTCAAACGGTGACGGCCGATCTGTAGGGGTCGATCTAAGATCGACCCCTACACAAATCATATGAAACGCTACCCCGCATTCGATCCCCCCGAATATCTCAACTGGACTCCCGATCCCGCGCTGGTTCGCCAGTTCAAGGAGACCCTGGGTTCCGATCCCGCCCGCGCCAAAATCATCGCGGCCCTCTCCGGCGACCAGCTGGTGGACCTCTACCGTCGCCTGCTCCGGGCGCGGCTCCACGACATCGGGCTGAAACGCTGGGTGCGCCAGGGGGTGATCTCCAAGGCGTGGCTGGGGACGGGGGAAGAAGCGACCACGGTGGGGCCGGTGTTTGCGCTCGACCCCGCGCGCGATTTCGTCGCGCCCATGATCCGGAACGCGTCCGCCTGCTGCGATATGGGGATGCCGCTCTCCGACATGTTCCGCGGCTACCTCGGCACCGCCAACTCCCCTTCCAGGGGCCGCGATCTCCATATCGGCGCGCCGCATCACCATGTGATCTCCCCGGTCTCGCCGGTGGGCACCATGGTGCCGGTCTGCCTCGGCATCGCGCTCTATGGCCAGATTACCCGGCGGCCGCTGGTCGCCATGACCTGGGTGGGGGACGGGTCGGCCAAGGCCGGGGTTGCCCATGAAGGACTGAACTTCGCGGCCGTCCGCAAGGCGCCAGTCATCTACATCATCCAGAACAACCAGGTAGCCCTGGGCACCCGGCTGGGTCAGCACCACCTGGCGCCGGACTTCGACGAGTGGCCCGAGG
This sequence comes from Gemmatimonadales bacterium, assembly GCA_036006525.1. GTDB lineage: Bacteria > Gemmatimonadota > Gemmatimonadetes > Gemmatimonadales > GWC2-71-9 > DASYPP01. The sequence goes on along the minus strand of DASYPP010000012.1, from coordinate 765 downwards.
CATATGGTGTTGAAGGTTGGAGCTTCGATGGCAATAACGTGCTGGACGCCTACGCCGCGACGAAACAGGCGGTGGACCGCTGCCTGTCTGGCGAGGGCCCGGTCATCCTGATCGCGGAGACCTTCCGCATGGGCGGCCATGCCACGCATGACGAGCGGGAAGCGCGGGAGACATTCCCGGCCGAGCTGTTCCAGACCTGGGGCAAGCGAGACCCGATCGGGTTGTACGAGGAGTACCTGAAGGGTTTGGGGGTGAAGGCCGAGCAGCTGGCGGCGATCGAGGCCGAGGTGGAGACCGAGGTGGACACCGCGGCGCTGGAGGCGCTGGCTGACCGGGAGAAGTTGCCGAAGCCGGAGAGTGCCCTGGAGGGCGTGTATTCCGAGTAAGATGACACGTCAACCGAAAACATCAACTGCAAACGCGAAGGCGCGGAGTCGCAAAGATCGTATTCTTGTATTTAATGCCGTACTTCGCGGCTTCGCGCCTTCGCGTTGAAATGTTCAACCACGACAATTTCAAATAGCGACTGCTGAGGAGTTCTCCATGCCGAGAAAGCAAATTGGAATCAGGGGTACCGTCTCGTATGTCTTGATCGGTTTGATTGCCGCTGCGGTTGGCGCTGCGGGGACCTGGGCCATCCAGAAGCACCCGCTGGACGCGGTGACCACTCATGGCGAGTGGGTCTACATCAAGCGGGGCAGCGACTCGGTCCGCGCATACGTCGCGTACCCGGAACGGAAAGACAAGGCGCCGGGGATCATCGTG
>DASYPP010000011.1:0-14349 GCA_036006525.1 Gemmatimonadales bacterium | reverse complement strand
CAGTACCCAGTACCCGGACCTGCCTAGAGATTAAAGAGTGCCAGCGAGTCGATGACCTGGGCCATGGTCTTGGCCAGCTGCGGGTAATTGGCGTCGAAGTGGTAGATGCCGTCCTTCAGCTGATCTCCGAGGTCGCCATAGTGGCTGGACTCGGCGTCCTCGCGCTCGAGCAGGGCCTCAAGGTCCGCCTTCAGCTTCCCCAGCCGGGGGTCGCTCGAATCGGTAGCGCTGATCTCGCGGTGGAGCCGTTCCAGCTCACGATGTAATTCCTGCTTATTCATCTGAATCCTCTGGTTCCCGGTAGGTACCGTCCTACCGCTATCCCATTTTCTGTTTGCCGAGCGCCTTGCGTAACGCACCGATCTCCCCGACATGATAGTTCTCATGCAGCGCTGCTTCATAGATAGCCTGCCCCAGGCTGCGAAAGAAGCGGTTGGGGGTGAGTGGCTCGCGGTCCAGATCGGCGGGGGTGGCCTTTTCCGCAAGGCCTACGAGGCGGGCATGGCTGCTTTCCAGCATGACCCACAACTCGCTCAGTGACGGGTATCGGGTCTCGGCTGTGGGACCGGGGCAGCCACTGGCGACCACGGCGCGGAGCGCGGGCGGGACCTCGAGTGCGGCGCCGGAGAAGAGCGCTACGACATCGTCCTCGACGCTGGCCAGGTGACCGAGCTGCCAGGCCAGCGGATTGGGGCCACCCGGGACGGTCCGAGTGGCCTCTGCTTCAGTGAAATCTCCGGCCCAGGCCTTGAGCCAGCCCCGGGCGTCGTTGGAGATATCAACCAGCGTGCGACAGATCTCCATGCGAAGCTCCAGATCTGCGAACGGACTAAGTGCTAAGTGCTAAGGACTCCGGAATTGAAGCACAAAGTCCTTAGTCCCCAGTCCTTAGTCCTTTTCTCTGATCCTTACTTCTCAAAGACTCTAAATCCGAACCAGCAGACCGGCGTCGAGCACTTGGGCATGCTGATGAGGAGCAGGTAGCGCCCGGACTCGCTGGGCGTAAAGGCCACGACCGGCACATCGTCATCACCCACGTCTTCGGTGAGCAGCGTATTGCCGTCCCCGGTGTAGACCCGGAGATCGAGGTCGCTGCAATCGTGGTCGCAGCCGGCCGGGATGAGGTGATCACGCCCGCCCTTCAGGTTCAGCTCCAGCACCACCGTACCGGCGTTCGATAGCTGCCCGATAACCGTGCCGCCGCCCAGGCTACCCGACGCGACATGCCAGCCGGAGGACGAGTTCCGGTCCCGCACCGCGTCGAGCTGGCGCATGACGACGTCCCGGTCTGACTGCGCGGCGAGGCCGGCAGGGAGTACAAGGGCGAGCAGCCCAATGATAGGGAAAACACGACGCATGGTGCATCTCCAGGGAAAGAGGGGCCAGTTGGGTACGGGTGCCGGATTGAACCGCACATAAGATGCCGTCCGGTTCCTTCCACGGCTAGGGCCACCCCCAACCCGAAAGGACTAAGGACTGGGGACTAAGGACTAACCTACCGCTGATTGGAGGAGCTACGGTGCTAAATTCACGGCAGGCAAGTCCTTAGTCCTTAGTCCTTTATGTCTACGCCGATACTCTCCAAACACAGGCTGGCGGGTGCCTTAGGTGACCTCCTGGTGGATGTGCGCACCGGTGATCGCCACAACCCCCGGCCCGCGGTCCTCATCATCCATGGCTTCAAGGGGTTCAAGGACTGGGGGATGTTCCCGGTCGTGGCCGAGCGGCTGGCCCGGGCCGGCTTTACCGCCGCTTCCTTTAATCTGAGCGGCAGCGGGGTGGACGACGGCGGCGACTTCTCTTTAGCAGACAACTTCGCTCGCAACACCTACAGCGCCGAGCTGGATGATGTCACCAGGATGGTTGCCGCGCTTCGAGCCGGCACGCCCCTGGGCATCGCGCCTCCCCCCTCCATCGGTCTCCTGGGTCACTCCCGTGGTGGCGGGATGGCGATCCTCGCCGCCGCCCGGGATCCGGGGATTGGCGCCCTGGTCACCTGGGCCGCGATCGGTACGATCGACCGCTGGTCCGACGAGGCCAAGGCCTCCTGGCGCAGGCGCGGCCACCTCAACATCCAGAATACCCGCACCGGGCAGGTCCTCCCGATGGGTACCGCAATCCTGGACGACATCGCCGAACATGCCGGTGGTGCCCTGGACATCCTGGCAGCCGCGGGCAGGATCGAAACTCCGTGGCTCATCCTCCACGGGGAGAGCGATGAGAGCGTTCCGGTCGATGACGCGAGGATGCTCGCCGATGCGTCACGCCGGAGCAGTACCCGGCTGCTCCTCGTCCCTTCCGGCCATACCTTCGGCGCCACTCATCCGCTCACCGGCATGCCCGAAACGCTGGACCGCGTCATGGGAGAAACCGTGGGGTGGTTCAGCCGGCACCTCACCTAGCGCCCCCCGGTTCCGCGCGGTACCTTCTCACCGTCCCCCCCACAAAAACCGGTTTTCCAGGAGACACCAGTGCGACTCGCTGCCTTCGGCCTGTTCCTGCTGCCCCTTTCGCTCGCGGCCCAGCAGACCCCGGAATCCATGCTGGCCGATTCGAACGTGACGGCCGAACAGATGGACCGCATGATGCACTACCAGCAGGGACCGGTGGTGCTGAAGGACGGCCTGGCCACGCTCAATGTGCCCGAGGGCTTTCGCTACCTGGATCCAGACCAGTCGGAATTCATCATCGTCAAAGCCTGGGGCAACCCGCCGCGGGACAAGACCCTGGGCATGCTGTTCCCGTCCGATGTGAGCCCGTTTACCCGGGAAGGCTGGGGGGTCGTCATCACGTTCGATGAAGACGGGTACGTCAAGGACGACGACGCCGAGAAGATCGACTATGCCAAGCTGCTCAAGGACATGCAGGAAGGAACCGCGGAGGAAAGCCAGAAGCGGGTGAAGGATGGCTACGACGCGATTCGGCTCGTGGGATGGGGAGAGCAGCCCCACTACGACCAGGCCAGCCACAAGCTGTACTGGGCCCAGGAGCTGGAATTCGGCGCCAATCCCGCGCACACCCTGAACTACAATATCCGGGTGCTGGGCCGCCGCGGGGTGCTGGTCCTGAATGCCGTCGCCGGGATGGACCAGCTGGAGACCGTGAAATCCAGCATGGGCCAGGTCCTGGGTTTCGTGGATTTCAATGAAGGTCACCGCTACGCTGACTTCAAACCCGAGGCCGACAAGGTCGCGGCCTATGGCATCGGCGCCCTGGTAGCCGGGGGGATCGCGGCGAAAGCGGGCCTCTTCAAGGTGCTCATCGCCGGAATCCTCGCCGCCAAGAAGCTGCTGGTCGCGGCGGTCGTGGGGGTGGGCGCGTGGTTCAAGGCCCGCATGGGCAAGAAGAAGTCGGCGCCGACCAACGCGTAACCGGGCACATTCGGGCGTCCCTGCTAAGTTCATTCCATGCCGATTTACGAATACCGCTGCGCTGTCTGCGGGCATGACTTCGAGATGCTGGTCCGCAACTCCGATCGGCCGGCCTGCCCCGAGTGCGACAGCACCCGGTTGGACCGGAAATTCTCGGTTCCGGCCCGGCCGGGCGGGGGCCGATCGGTCGATTTCGGGAAGTTGGGACCGCCCGGAGGCGGTGGCTGCGGAGGCGGTAACTGCGGGTGTCACTGAGCCCCCTTCACCGGCTGGTCCAGTCCAGGCTTGCCAGCAGGGCCCCCTCGATCATCACGGATCCCGAGAGCAATCAGGCGGCGGTCGCGGTAGTGCTGGGAGACCAGCCTGACGCCATGCTCATCATCCGGCGCGCGGAGCGGGATGGCGACCCGTGGTCAGGGCACATGGGTTTGCCTGGAGGGCATCGGGCCAGCGCCGACCCCGACCTGCTGGCTACCGCGATCCGGGAGACCCGGGAGGAGGTCGGGCTGGTTCTCGAACCTTACGAACTGCTCGGCCAGCTCGACGATGTTGCCCCGCGCACTCGAACCCGCGCCCAGATCTTCGCTCGGCCCTTCGTCTTCGCCGTCGCCGGCAATCCCACCCTGGTTCCCAACCCTGAAGTGTCGGCCGCATTCTGGGTCCCGCTCTCGCGGCTCCGGGATCCGGCGAACTATCGCCCGGTAGACCTCGAAATAGCCGGAGTCTCCCGCACCTTTCCCGCCTACCACCCCGGCGAAGGCACCATTTGGGGGATGACCGAGAGGGTCATCACTTCCATCCTGAACATCCTGTAATACAATAACTTACCACATGCTGTCATGACACTGACTCGATAGAGTCATGGTAATTAGCTGCCTCCAAACTTGACATTAGTTTTGTTGCATATCAAAATTAGGCTCAACTAATTCAAGTCAGCGCCCATGGCCGCCGCCGCACTCGGACAAGAACCCCTGACGCGATCCGTCGAGGATTACCTCAAGACCATCTATCTCCTCTCTCAGCGGGGGGAGCCTGCGGCTACCAACGACATCGCGCATCAACTCGAGTTGTCGGCGCCGTCGGTGAGCGGGATGATCAAGCGGCTGGCGGAGCAGGGATTGGTCGAACACGAGCCATATAAAGGAGTCGAGCTCACCCGGGAGGGCCGGCGACTGGCGATTCGAATGGTGCGCCGCCACCGGGTGCTGGAGGCGTATCTCGTGGCCCGGCTCGGATACGACTGGGACGGCGTACACGAGGAGGCCGAGCGGCTGGAACACGCGGTCTCGGACGCGCTGATCAACCGGATGGCGGCCGCCCTGGGCGATCCCCAGGTGGACCCCCACGGTGACCCGATTCCGACCGCCGATGGCTGGGTTGAGGACCTGGTCTTCCCCCCTTTGGTCGAAGTAAGCATCGGCACCGAGGCCGAGATCCGCCGAGTCTCGGCGGACGATCCTGAGCGCTTGCGCTACCTGGCGAGCCTGGGCCTCAAGCCGGGCACCCGGGTCACCGTGGTGGACCGGCAGCCTTTCCGGGGACCGACCACCGTCCGAGTCGGAGAACAAACCCACACCATCGGGCACGAGCTGGCCAGCACGCTGCTCTGCGGCCCTACCCTTTAATCCAGGTTTATGAGCACTCCTGAACTGGTCGCCCCGAGTCCCGTCGTTGTCCCGGAGGGAGAGTCGGGCTGGAGGCATCCCCGCCGGATGCCGTCGCTCCCCGAAGTCTATCGCTCGGTAAAGGTGCCCCGAGGGCCGAGTATTGTCCGGAAGATGCTGGCGTTCGCGGGACCCGGTTACATGGTGGCGGTGGGCTATATGGATCCGGGGAACTGGGCGAGCGACCTGGCTGGTGGCTCCCAGTTCGGGTACACCCTGCTCAGCGTCATCCTCTTATCCAACCTGATGGCGATCCTGCTGCAGGCCCTCACCGTCAAGCTCGGCATCGTCACTGGGCGCGACCTGGCCCAGGCCTGTCGTGATCACTATTCGCGGCCTGTCAGTTTCATCCTCTGGGTCATGTGCGAGATCGCAATCGCGGCGTGCGACCTGGCCGAGGTCATCGGCTCGGCCATTGCCCTGAACCTGCTATTCGGGATCCCGCTGATCTGGGGGGTCTGTCTTACGGCTCTCGACGTGCTGCTCATCCTGCTGCTGCAGAACAAGGGATTCCGTTATCTCGAAGCGCTGGTGATCACGCTGGTCGTTACCGTCGGCGTCTGCTTCGGGGCTGAAATCCTCATGGCGCAGCCGGCGATCGGGGACATGCTCCGGGGGCTGGTGCCCACCTCACAGATCGTGACCAATCCCACCATGCTCTATATCGCGATCGCGATCCTGGGCGCGACGGTGATGCCGCACAACCTCTATCTGCACTCCTCGATCGTGCAGACCCGGGAGGTCGAGACGGACGCGACCTCCAAGCGCGAAGCGATCAAGTATGCCACGATCGACTCCACCCTGGCCCTGCTGATCGCGTTTTTCATCAACGGCGCCATCCTGGTTCTTTCCGCCGCGGCGTTTCACTCCAGCGGGAATGTCGCCGTAGCCGATATCGGCGACGCCTACCGGCTGTTGACCCCGCTTCTCGGCACCACCATGGCCAGCACGCTATTCGCCCTGGCGTTGCTGGCCTCGGGGCAGAACTCCACGATTACCGGGACCCTGGCGGGCCAGATCGTGATGGAAGGATTCCTGGATATCCGGCTGCAGCCCTGGCTGCGCCGGCTCATTACCCGGCTCATCGCCATTATCCCGGCTATCATCGTGACGGCTTTGTACGGCGAGAAGGGTGTCGGCGCGCTGCTGATTCTGAGCCAGGTGATTCTGAGCCTCCAGCTTTCTTTCGCGGTGGTTCCGCTGGTGCTGTTCACCGGCGACCGGAAGAAAATGGGTGGCTTCGTCAACGGCCCGGTACTCCAGGCGGCGGCGTGGGTGGTCACCGTAGTGATCGTCGGGCTCAATGGGTGGCTGCTATTCGGGACCTTCCGGGCCTGGTTGAGCTAGAAAACGCCTTGCCACGAAACACGAATCGGCGAAGACACGAATGAAGAAGCATGTTCTTGCTCTACTTCGTGTTTTCCTGTTTTCGTGCTTTCAAGGTGGGTGGTTTGTCCTTGCGGCCCAGGAGCCGGCCCGAATATCCGATAATAGCTTTCTGATCGAAGAGGCCTACAACCAGGAAGCCGGCGTGGTGCAGCACATCAACACGCTGTCGTTCGGAGAGGGAGGAGACTGGGGGTACAGCTTCACCCAGGAGTGGCCCTTCCGGGGTCAGCGCAACCAGTTGAGCTACACCCTGCTGCTGGAGCGGATCGGGGCTCCGACCGGCGCCACGACCAGGCTGGGCGACATCGCGCTGAATTACCGGTTGCAGGTAGTGAACCAGCCCGATGGGATCGCCTTCAGCCCCCGGCTCTCGCTGCTGCTTCCGACGGGAGACGAGAAGACCGGCCATGGGGCGGGCGGGGCAGGGGTGCAGGTGAACCTGCCGGTGAGCCTGCAGGTCACCCGCTGGCTGGTGACGCACTACAACGCCGGAATGACCCGGGTCCCCCGGGCCCACGACGCGGCCGGCGATCGCGCCGGCACCACCGGTTTCAATCTCGGGGCCAGCGCGATCCTGCTGCTGTCACCCACCTTCAACGTGATGCTGGAAGCCACCTGGGGCAGGGAGGAAGCCGTGGTGGGTCCGGGCCGGACCGGCCGGTCGGAATCGGCCTTCATCAATCCGGGCATTCGGTACGCCATCAACACCAGGGGCGGGCTGCAGATCGTTCCGGGACTGGCTTACACCATTGGAGTCGGGCCAAGTGACGGAGAGAGCGGGGCCTTCCTGTACCTGAGTTTCGAGCACCCTTTCAACTAATCCAGCACGTCGAACCGCGGATTCACCACGTTGTTGTGAATCGAGCCGAAGGTATAGCTCAGCCCCAGGGAAATGTGGTAACGATATGACGTCTTCAATTCCCTGAGCCGGAGCAGGATGTCATTGGGGTCTATGCCCGCGGCCGAGAGACTCAGCTGGTCGCGAACCCGGGTGTAGCTGGCGAACAGATTCATCGAAAGTCCCCGGAACACCCGCAGTTCCAGTCCGCCGAACAATTCGAGGTGGTTCTTCGACCAATCGTCGAGATAGGCGAATGCTTCGGCCGAGACGTTTACCTGGCCCCAGGGCTGGGTCGCGTCCACCGAGACGTTCAGGCTGTTGCTGAATCTTCCCTCCTCCCGTTTCCCGAAGATGGTGGTCTCGGCGTAATTCGCGTGGGAATAGCTCACCCGGTAGAGCAGGGTGAACTGGCGCCGGGTGGATTCCGAGTACGGATAGATGTCGAATTCGAGGGCGGGGCCCAGCTTGATGAAGCGGTCGAGGTTGTCGTTCTCCGATGATTCGCCCGAGACGCTGGCCCCGGCCGACCAGTGGGCCGAAAGGCTCCGGACGTAAAGCCCGAAGAGCGAATAGCTGCTGGACCTGCCGATCACGGTGTCGAGGGTACCCAGGGTATCGACCGGGAAGATGAATGTGCTCCGGGAACCGTTCGCCCGGGCAGAGAACGAGGCCTTCGATGCGTCGGTCACCCGGTTGGCCGACACCGCGCCGGACAACTCGCGCTCCCGGGTGCTGCTCTCGCTGGAAAAGAACCCGTTGACGCGCAGCCGGAACACCCAGTAGTTCCACGGATCGTGGGCCAGTTGAGCTCGCGTGGTCGGCGCTTCGAATTCAATCGTCAGGTTCTTCGCCAGCGGCATCCGCGCGACATACCGGATGAGTCCGAGCCGGAGCGTGCTGGTGACCCCGCCGCGAATCTCGTCCTCCGTGCTGGTTCCCTGGCTGGCATACTTCAATTCGTCATCCAGCCCGGCGAATTCGCGCAGCCCGACGAACTTGAGGGTGAACTCGTCGCCACCGCTGCCGGTATTCCGGCTGGTGATGAGCACGTGCACCTGGGCGACCTGCCGGTCCCGCACATAGTCGACGAATTTGATCTGCTCGTGGAAGTAGTCGAAATCACAGTCGGTGTTGCAGTCCACGAAGACCCTGAGGGCGTCGTGCGATATCGAGTCAGTCGGGATTTGCCGGGCCTGGAGGGGGAACTGAACGCCGGCGACCAGGAGGGCAAACGCAACAGCACGGGCGATCATCGCGGCCCCTGGTCGAGAGGACTATGGAGTGCCGTCGCTGGAAACCTCCTCCTCGCTCAGCGCATTCAGCAGGCGGGCCAGCCGGATGTCGCGGGCCGCGCGCAGCTGGGGCAACTGGGAGCTGTACGCCTTTTCGATGGCTTTGGCCAGTTTGAGCTGGTCTTCCCCGCTCAGTTGGTGCCAGCTGGCGAGGTTCTGCCACCAGCTTTCATAGGTCGGCATCAGGCTCGCGAGGAACACACTGACGCCGCGTTCACGCGCATTGAGGTGGCAGGTCAGATGGGGACCGGCGGCAGCCCATCCCAGGCTGGGGCCCATCTCGATCGCGGTGTCCACATCCACCACGTCCACCACGCCCTCCAGCACCAGATAGATCGCCTCGCGCCAGACCGCCGCGGAGATCCGGCCGAGGACCCCGCCGGGGATTTCCTTCCGGAGGACGATGACCACCCGGCCCAGTCCGGTGAGCCAGAACCGGACGTCTTCGACGCAGGCAGAGTCGCTGAGGGAGCTGGGAATGACCTCGACCGCGGGGAGCAATTCGACCGGATTCAGCGGGTGGATAACCAGCATGCGTTCGGGCCGCCGGAGCCGGCCGCACAGCATGCTGGGCAGCAGGCCGCTGCAACTGGTCAACACCGACTTGAGGCGGGAAACCTGCTCGACCTGTTCCAGCACTCGCTGCTTGGACGCGAGATCTTCGGGGGTGGCTTCGATGATCCAGTCGGCGTCGGTGACCGCCTGGAGCAGGCTCCGGCCCATGCGGAGCTGGGTCATGCCGGTTTCGGCGGCGCCGTGGTCGGCATGGCCCAGGGAGACCAGGGTCTGGGTCCGGTCGGCGATGTTCTCCTGGGCGCGCAACAGCGCGGACGTATCGGTATCGTAGATGGCGACGTTCCAGCCCCGGGAGGCGGCGAGCGCCGCCCAGCCGCAGCCGATGTCACCGGCTCCTAGTACTGCGACTCTGGGTGGAACAAGATCCGGCATGAGGCTACGATAACGTATAAGTCACAGCGGTGCCACCTTTTCAGCGCGGGAAGCCGGGGGTGACTTTGATCTCCGCGATCTGCTCGGTGTGGCGGGCGAGGTGGGTCCCGACAAACAGCATCCACTGGTATCCGTCCAGGATGCCGAGGCTCGCGTGGGGGGCGCAGTAGTCGCGCAGGTTGCCGGCGAGCCGGCCCAGCAGGGCGATCATCCGCTCCCGACTCTCCTGGAAGGCGGCCACCGCGGCGGCCGGCGAGGGCCAGCGACCCGAGGGACGCACGAACTCTGGCGCCTCCATCGGCCGGCCGCGGTCCTTCATGGTCTGCACGATGACCAGGTCCTTGCCCCTGGCTTCCGCCTTCTGCTGCTCGGTCGCCGGGCGGGAGATCAGCCGGCCCGACACCAATTGGGCGGCGCCGGTCTCCACCGTGGCGACGTGTTCCACGACTTCGAAGATAGACCAGCGGGTGGGGCCAGGTTTGAAGGTCCACTGCGCCGGCATCAGGCCGACCAGGGCATGATCAAAAGCGTCCCGGGTTTCTCGCAACAACGTGACCAGCTCTTCAACCTCGCCCATTTCGAATCCCTCGGTCGGAAACGGGTGAAAGATAGGCCCAATAGTTGGATTCTGCCTTCTCCATGATGGGGACGGCTCAGGGCCCCTCAAGGATCAGGAGCGCGAAAGCGCGAAAGGAGCGAAAACGCGAACCATCCATTCCTAAGCGCATGAGGCAGATTGCCAAGTGGAAGACGTGATGTGGCAGCAGCAGTTGTCGTGCTTTTGTCCCTGCTGTTTTCGTGGCAGTAGCGGGTTCGCGCTTTCGCATGTTTTTCGCGCTTTCGCGATTTGAAGGCCGATCAGCCTCATGGCTGGACATCCGCACTCAAGTGGTTGCGTTGCCGGGCTTTTGCGTCGATACTCCATGGCGGTCCGATTCCCCCTTTCCCCAGTATATGGCGACTCTCGACCAACTTCAGGCGGCGCTTGCCGAGCGGTACAAGGTTGAGCGGGAGATCGGCGCCGGTGGCATGGCGACGGTGTATCGCGCGGAGGACCTGAAGCATCACCGCGCGGTGGCGATCAAGCTGCTCCGGCCTGAGCTTGCCGCGTCGCTGGGGACCGACCGGTTCCTCCGCGAGATCGAGCTGGCCGCGCGCCTGCAGCATCCCCACATCCTCCCGCTCTACGACTCCGGCTCAGCCGGCGGCTTCCTCTATTACGTGATGCCGTTCGTCGAGGGCGAGTCCCTTCGGGACCTGCTCAACCGGGAGACCAGCCTGCCGGTGGAGACGGCGGTGCAACTGACTCGCGAGGTGGCGAGCGCGCTGGCCTATGCCCACTCCCACGGCGTGGTCCATCGCGACATCAAGCCGGAAAACATCCTGATCTCCGGCGGCCACGCGGTGGTGGCCGATTTTGGCATCGCACGGGCGGTCGACGCAGCCTCGGGTGGCGAACGACTGACCGGCGTGGGTCTCTCCATCGGCACCCCGGCGTACATGAGCCCGGAGCAGGCGACCGCCAGCGACGAGGTCGATGGCCGGAGCGACATCTACTCGCTGGGCTCGGTGCTGTTCGAGACGCTGTCCGGTCAGCCGGCGTTCTCGGGTCCCAATGTCCAGTCGGTCATCACCAAGAGCATCTCCGGTCCGCGGCCCCACGTCCGCACGCTGCAGAAGCAGGTGCCCGAGGCCATCGACCAGGTGGTCACCAGGTCATTGGCCCAGGACCCGGCCCAGCGTTACCAGACCGCGGCGGAGTTTTCCGACTCGCTGGGGCGCGCCCTGATGGGCGAGATGACGGGCGGGCGCAGGAAGTGGTTGCCGGTCGCCGCCGGGATATTGACCGCGGTCCTGCTGATCGCCGGGTTTCTCGGCTACCGGGCCTGGGCCGAGCGGAGCCCGGTGCGCAAAGGCGCCGAGCTGATCGCGGTGCTTCCCTTCAGCACCGCGGGAGCCGGGGTGGATCTCCTGGGCGAAGGCATGGTGGACCTGCTGTCCACCAACCTGAACGCGGTCGGCGGGATCACCACCGTGGATCCCCGCACGGTGCTGAGCCGTTGGCACCGTGATAGCGGCAGCCGGGATGCGGAGAATGCCCTCAAGGTGGGGCGAGACCTGGAGGCCGGCTCGGTGCTGACCGGGAGTGTGGTCGCGGCGGGGGAAGATGTGCGGATCAACGCCGAACTGACTTCGGTGACCGGGCAGTCGCTGGCGCGCGCGCAGGTGAACGGGAAGGCAAATAACGTGATCGCGCTGGTGGACAGCCTCAGCCTCGCCCTGCTGCGCAGTATCTGGACGGCCAATGAGCCGATCCCGTCGCTTCGAGTCGGCGCCATCACCAGCAATTCGGTCGACGCGATTCGGGCCTACATGCAGGGCGAGCAGTTCTATCGCCAGGCCAAGTGGGATTCCGCGATCGCGGCCTTTACCAGGGCCGTGGAAGCGGACTCGACGTTCGCGCTGGCCAACTTTCGGCTGGCGCTCTCGATCGGGTGGACCGGCGGGTGGCAGGCGCCCAATTCCATCAAGGCCACCGAGGCCGCCTATCGCTACCTCAACCGGCTTCCGGAGCGGGACCGGGCGCTGATCAGCGGCTACCGGCTGTTCACCCAGGGCAAGGTCGAGGCGGTGGACAGCTTCCGGCACTACGTGGCGCAGTATCCCAAGGACGTGGACGGCTGGTTCATGCTGGGCGATGCGCAGTACCACATGCGCGACCTGCTGCCCACCGATCCGCGGGCCGCGCGGGCGCCGTTCGACTCGGTGATCAAGCGCGACCCCAGCCTGGTGGCGGCTTACTTCCACCCGATGGAATTGTCGGCGATGGAGCGGGACAGCGTGGCGTTCAATGGATATCTCGGCGGTCTCGATTCGGTCGCCGATTCCAATGAAGTCCAGGACTACGAGCACATGGGGGCGGCGGTCTGGGGAGCCGGAGCGGATTCCGCTCTGCTCGAGATGGTCAAACACCACCTGAGCGGGGCCACCTTCGCCGCACTCTTCTCGCGGCTGAGCGATGAGAAGCCGGATGCGGACGGTTTTGTCCGGGGCATGGCCGGGATCTCCGCGGCTCAGCCCCCAGGAAGCCCGGGTGTCGCTCAGTGGCTGAGCTTCCGGATCGCGACGCTGGTATCGCTGGGCCGGCTGGCGGAGTCGGCCCGGCTCGCGGACAGCCTTTTAGTCGTGAATCCTCAAATGGGGCGGGGCATGAACCTGCTTCCGGTACAAGTGGGAATACGCCCACCGCCGAATCCAGCCATGTCTCCCCAGATGAAGGCCGCGCTGGAAGCCGCCGCCCCCCAGAATTACTTCCCGGCATCGTTCGCCCTGGCTTATCTGATCTCGGCCGGCGAGACGACGGAGGCCCGGCATATTCTGGACCTGGTCATGGCGCCATCCAACACCAACTTCACTCCGCAGCAGCGCGCCCTGATGGGCGCCTACAGGGGATGGATGAAGGTGGTGGCGGGGGACACGGCGGGTGGGGTGAGTGAGATGAAGGCCGGGCTCCGCGCCAGCGGGATCCAGGCCTACGATTTCCAGACCTCGCATCTCCGGTTCCGGCTGGCGGAGATCCTCGCGGCCCGGCCCGCGACCCGGGCGGAGGGTATCGCGCTGCTCCGCTACGGATTCAAGTCCGGAAGCGACATGCTGTACACTTCGGTTGCTTCCCTCGCCCTGGGCAGGGCGCTGGAAGCCCAGGGTGACCGGCCCGGCGCGGCGGCCGCGTACAGCCATTTCCTCAAGCTCTGGACCAAGGCTGATTCTACCGTGCAGTCGCTGACGGATGAGGCCAGAGAAGGGCTCAAGCGCACCACCGGGGAACCGGCGTCGTAGCGGCGCACGGCCGTGCGCACCTGCAGCTGGTACCGCTTTCCAGCTTTGCCAAAGCTCCTCGCGAAGAACGCGAAGCAGCGCGAAGACCGCGAAGAAAAGCCATAAACTGAATGAAAATGAACCACCCTGATCGGTAAGACCGGGGTGGTTCATTGTAGTTGGTTGTTGTTGTTCTTCGCGGCCTTCGCGCTACTTCGCGGCCTTCGCGAGGCGATGTTGCAAGACTCAAATCAGAATACCAGCTTCCCAATCACGCCCGCTGTGTAAGAAGGAAGGGCTTAAGCGCAATACGGGCGAGCCTGCGTCGTAATTTGTTGAGCTGGTACCGCTTTCCAGCTTTGCCAAAGCTCCTCGCGAAGAACGCGAAGGAGCGCGAAGACCGCGAAGAAAAGCCTTAAAATGAACGAACCACCCTGATCTGTAAGGCCGGGGTGGTTCATTGTAAGTGGTGGTTGTTGTTGTTCGCGGCCTTCGCGCTGCTTCGCGTCCTTCGCGAGGCGATGTTGCAAGGCTCAAATCAGAATACCAGCTTCACAATCACGCCCGCTGTGTAAAAAGGAAGGGTTCAAGCGCAATACGGCGAGGCTGCGTCGTAATTTGTTGAGCTGGTAGCGGTTTTCTAGTTTCGCAACATCTCCTCGCGAAGAACGCGAAGGAGCGCGATGACCGCGAAGAAAAGCCTTAAACTAAATGACAATGAACCACCCTGATCGGTAAGACCGGGGTGGTTCATTGTAGTTGGTTGTTGTTCTTCGCGGCCTTCGCGCTACTTCGAGTCCTTCGCGAGGAAGATGTTGCAAGACTCAAATCAGAATACCAGCTTCACAATCACGCCCGCTGTGTAAAAGCGAAACGCCCCAGTGGTCGAGCTTTCCGCGCTGGTCGAGAAACCCGCGAACAGATCCACGGTATTCTCCCCGCTCCAATTGCGTCCCACCTTTCCTTCCACGTGTCCCTTTACCTGCGCGCTGCCGCTGGTCCCGACCTGCTGGATCCCCAGCCCG
>DASYPP010000010.1:0-11256 GCA_036006525.1 Gemmatimonadales bacterium | reverse complement strand
CTGCCGCTCCCTGCCCTGCGATGGATGCGGATACCACCGGTTGGGTTCGCACCCGGATCAAGGCTGATCGTCACAACCACTTCAGCCTGCGAGTGCCGTCCCGCTACTCACTTCGGAAAAGGGAGCTCAGCGGGGAGGATTATGACCGGGGTGAGGTTCTCCTGGCATCCTGGACGTATCCGATGGAGGCTCTCTCACCTTCTCAGCCACCCAGCCCCTCCATCGCGGTGTGGAGCGGTCATGACCTCGGCTTTCCGACTCTGGCGTTGTCGGCCACGAGCCACCAGGAGGCTACGAAGGAGTGCCGGCTTCCGGGCTATTCCGGGCAGCTGATCTCCTTCGCGGTCGTCGATTCCGCTCGCGCGACGGAGTACTACGTGGCGGCATATTGGACGGTTAGCCCAGGCTTGTGGCTCCGGGCCGTCGGTTTTGGGCCGGATAACCTGCTCACGTCCGAACTCGGGCGAGTCTTTACCACTTTCGAGTCTTCCCACTGAGAGACGCCAGACATGTATCGTATTCGTGTAGACGAACTGCCCACTTCTCCACTCTCGCGTGTCTTCGTGGGCGCGGAACGAGGGGATGTTGGGGTTTCCGCGTACCTGGTGAACGCCGCGCCTGGGAAAGGACCGGTGCCGCACCACCATCCCTATGACAAAGTGGCCTTCGTCCAGTCCGGGCGGGCGCGGTGGACGGTGAACGGGGAGGAACACGATGCGGGCGCGGGCGACATCCTGGTGGTGAAGGCGGGAGAGATTCACAGTTTCCGCGCGGTGGGAGACGAGCCGCTGGTGCAACTGGATATCCACATCAGCCCGCGGTTTATTCAGACGAACGTGTAGCCTCTACGTCCCTCGGTTCCCCCCTTCCCTCGCTAGGTGACGTTCGCCTTGTCCAACGCGGCCCGGAGACCAGCGGCCAGCTTCACCGCATCGTCAACCGCCCAGAAATGCATGAATAACAACCGGGGCGACTCGTCGAGCATGTGGCTGTGCAGGGCAGTCACCATTATCCCGCTCTGGCGCAGCGCCTGAATCACCGGGTTGACCTCGGCAGCCACCAGGACGAAATCCCCCGCCACCGCGGCCCTTCCCCCTCCAACTGGCTGGAAATTGATGGCCGTGGCGACTCCCATGGCCGGCGGGACCTCCATGCCATGCGCCGTAATGGTCTCGGCCCGCGCGATACTCACCTGGTATACCCCGGCATTCACCTTCCCGCTTCGTCCCAGTGCCCGCGCGACTTGCGCGCTGTCCAGGTCCAACGCTGCCGGGGGATTGGTGGCCGCAGCCGGTACACCCAGCGGTGTCCCGGTCAACACCAACGCCCCGTGAATGGCCGTGGCGACGGTGATGGGGTTCCCCTGCCCGCGAAAGTGCATGTAGACAATGTGGGGCGACTCGTTGAGCAGGTGATTGTGAATGGCGGTCTGCTCGATGCCGCCTTCCTGGAGCGCCGCGGTCACCGGGCCCGCCTCGGCATCCAGGAGCACCAGGTCTCCCATGGCCATAGCCCGGTCGGGTCCGGTCGCCTTGAAGGCCACCCAGGAGCCGAGCGCCAGCGCCGGCTTGATCGTGACAGCGCCAATCGTAACTTGCAGGTCGCCCCGGGGGAGCCCGACCTTGTAGACGTCGCCCGGCTGCATGGTCCCCGCCTTGCCTAGCGCGCGTCCGACGGCCTCCCAATCGATCGGCGAGCGAGATCCGGCTTGTACGGGTGCGAAGACCAGCGCGGCCGCACAGGCGACCGAATAAAGAGCACGGTGGAAGCGCATGATATCTTCTCCTTGATCAGTTCGAACCAACCGAGGCCAAGTGGTTCCTGCTTCCCCCGAAATAGAGTCATGCGGTCCTCGAATAACCAAGTCCACCACTTCACCGGGCTAATGCGGGTCATCCGGCTACTCGGCCTCCTCGCGGCCCCAGCCCTCGGGCTCCCGCTCAACGGGTACCCGCAGCAGCCACCTGCCAGCGAGAGTCCCCCGCCAGGCGTCCTTTCCGCTCTCAGGATTCATGCGCCGGTTACCCTTGACGGCCGCCTGGACGAATCGTTCTGGGCTCTGGCGGACTCCATCACCGATTTTCGCCAGCGAGAACCTTCGTCCGGGTCCCCCTCCAGCGAGCGCACCGTGGTGCGGGTGGTCCGGGACGACGCCGCGATGTACGTCAGTGTGCGCGCCTGGGACGGCGAGCCGGGTGGTATCCGCGCGACCCAGCTCCGCCGGGACGCCGACCTCGAAGTGGACGACAACGTCACCCTCCTGATCGACAGCTTTCATGACCGCCGGAGTGGATTCTACTTCCGCACCAATCCGAACGGGGCCCGGTGGGATGCCCAGTTCACCGGGGTAGATGATGCTAACGAGAACTGGAATGGGATCTGGGATGTCGCGACCAGCCGGGATTCGGCCGGCTGGACCGCCGAGTTCCGGATTCCGTTTCGGACGCTCAGGTTCCGTGCGGGGGGAGCGGGAGTGTTCGGCTTCAACGTTCAGCGATTCATCCGGAGGAAAAACGAAACCGCGCTCTGGCGTGGCTGGGGCAGAGCCGAGGGGATCTATCGCCTGATCTATGCCGGCGATCTCCTCGGCTTCGGCGACCTCAGACGGGGTCATGACATCGAGATCAAGCCCTACGTCCTGGGCGAGGCGACCGCCGATGATCACGATGCATCGGGCAACTCACTTGGGGGAGCGAATGCCACGGCCAAGGCTGGCCTGGATGCCAAGCTGGCTTTGGCGCCGACCGTGACCTCCGATTTGACGCTCAACACCGATTTCGCCCAGGTCGAAGTCGACGAGCAGGTGATCAATCTCACCCGGTTGCCGACCTTCTTCCCCGAGAAGCGGGAGTTCTTTCTTGAGTCCAGCGGAATTTTCGACTTTGGTACCCCGGGCCGGATTCAGCCGTTTTATTCCCGCCGGATCGGTCTCCGGGACGATGGCGAGGTGGTGCCCATCGTCGCCGGAGGGCGGGTGTACGGCAAGATCGGGCCCTGGACCCTGGGATTGCTCGACGTACAGACCGGCCACGGCGACCGGGCGAACGATCTCGTGGTGCGGGCCCGGCACGATCTCTTTCAGCGATCGTATATCGGGGCCATCGCCGTCCAGCGGGTGAGCGAAGATGGCCGGCCGGAGCGGACCGCCGGGTTGGATGTCGATCTCCCCCTCGTCGTCGGAGGCCGCAACCTGGAGCCGTCGCTCTGGATCATGGGTAGCGAAACTCCGGGAGTGCAGGGCTTCCCGCTCGCCTGGCGTTACGGCACCGACTATCCCAATGACCTCTTCGACAACTTTGTGTCGTTGTACCGGGTCGATTCGGGATTCTCTCCTGCCCTGGGATTCGTCACCCGCACCGGCATCTGGGAGACCACCGGCCACGTCAACTTTACGCCTCGCCCCCACGTGCTGGGCATTCGCCAGCTGGATCTCATGCTGATCCCGAGCTGGGATATCATTGCCGACCAGTCAGGGTCGTTATTTCATACCAGGGACTGGCAGACCGCGACCTTTGAATGGCGTCCACTGGGCGGGGATTTTCAATCGGGCGCGCGATTCGAGGTGAACGTGCAGCGATTCTTCGACGCCCCGCCGGATTCATTTGAGGTCTTTCCCAACATCGCTATTGGACCGGGCCGATACTGGTGGACCCGGGGCGAGCTGCAATACGAGACCTCGAGCGCCCATGCGTTGAGCGCCGAAGCGCTGCTGAGCTGGGGGGATTTCTACAGCGGCCGGAATCGCACCATCGAGGTGCAGGGAACCTGGCGTCGAGGCGGCCACCTGGTCCTGGCGGCTTCGCTCGAGTCCAACCGGGTGACGCTTTCCAATGCCGCGTTCACCGCCTCGCTGGTTACCGGCAGGATCGAATATGCCTTCAACACCCGAACCTCGTTTCTCGGGTTTGTCCAATACGGCAACGAGGAGCAGCGGATCGATTTC
The DNA here is from genome assembly GCA_036006525.1 of Gemmatimonadales bacterium. GTDB lineage: Bacteria > Gemmatimonadota > Gemmatimonadetes > Gemmatimonadales > GWC2-71-9 > DASYPP01. The sequence continues at coordinate 7,313 of DASYPP010000010.1, read as the reverse complement.
AACTTGCGGTTTCACTGGATTCCGGCCATCGGCGACGATATCTACATCGTGTGGAATTCAGGGTATACGACGGATCCCAGCGTGGCGCACCGGTTTCCCAGCTCGCGAGCATTGCAGACCCCGCTGAACGGCGCGTTGGTGGTCAAGGCGGTCCACCGGTTTGCGTTGTAGCCGGGGGGAAGCGGGGGAAGATAGAAGATGATGGGTGAACCCAGGCCAGACTCACCAAGAGTCCCATGGTCCATCCGGCTCCGGAATGCGCTTCGCAAATTCGGAATCCTCCGGGATCCCGGGGCGTGGATCGACACCGCTGGCCAGGTGCTGCTGTGCGCCTGGCCCCGGAGCCGTGACTTGGCCAGTCTCCAGCGACGTGGTATCAGTCTCCTCGTCAACCTCGATGAGAGGCCCCACTCGGCCCCGCTCCTGGCGCAATACGGCCTCACCGAATGTCACTTGCCGGTCCCGGACTTTCACGCGCCGACGCCCCAGCAGCTGGCGATCGGCGTGGCGGCGGTCGTATCGTCGGTCTCAGCCGGCGAGCGGGTCGCGATTCATTGCGCCGCCGGGCTGGGCCGCTCGGGCACCGTGGCGGCATGCTACCTCGTCGAGCTGGGCCTGGACTGGTCCACCGCGGTCGAGAACATTCGAGCGGCCCGGCCGGGCGCTATTGAGACCGCCGAGCAACTGGCTGCCGTTGCCGCGTACGCGAATCGGGGGAAGTGAGGCTTCCCTCGCTTCCCCCGCTTTCCCCGCTCACTGCGCCGGCTCGATCCTCATTTTGACGATCGTTGGGACGTCATCCTCGTCAAGGAATGGCAGTCAGGAGCGCGCCCTCTCCGGGGCTGGACTCCACGTACAAGCTCATTAATTGCCTGCTGCGCTTGTCAATCCGATACATCTCGGGGGTGTCACCCATTCTGGCCGAGATGACCCAGCAATCCCGCCCGTCGATCTGCTCACTTCCAATGACCCGATCGAAGCATGGAATCGAATCTAGCGGGGAAAATGGGGGATCTGCCCTACTTCCCTGCTGCCCCGCTTCCCATCTGCCCCGCTTGCTCACCTTTCCATACCACATACGAGTACACCACCGACCCGAGCCCCGCGACCACCGCCGTTCCAATCGCCGCATAGAGTGCCCAGCCCGAGCCCAGGAGGCCGGTCACGGCGATGCAGACTCCCGCGATCACGAAGGCGACACCGCCAAAGCGGTGGGTCTTCCGCCACACCGTGTCGCTGCTCAGGGTCCAGGGTGTCCGAATCCCCATGAACCAGTTGGGGCGGATCCGGGTCATCAGGTTCCCGATCAGAATGAACATCCCGCCGACGCCCACCCCCACGATGCGGCTGATGTCGACGGCCCAGCCGAGCGCCTTGCCCAGCATCGCGACGTGGACCAGGGCGAGCAGGATGAGCGCGGCGTTGGCCACGGTCCACCAGGTGGCGCCGAACTTCTCGTAATTCGCGCGCTTGGGATCGATCCGTGGCAGGAACGTGAACATGAGCGCCATGAAGACGCCGATGGCCGGCGCCAGCGCCACCGCCAGGAGCCGGGAAGACCATCCGTTGGGGTCACCCTGGAGATCGAAATGGGTAGCAACCTGGGCCGGCAGATGGGGATAGGCCCACACCGAGAAGCCAGTCGCGGCTGCGATGGCCAGCAGGCCGGGAATCAGCTTACGCACTCTATGCCTCCTTCCGGGGTCGCCCGCGTTTCTTCTGGGCCAGGCCGATCAGATGCTGCACCAGCTCCTGGAAGACCGTGGTGTTCAGCGAGTAGCGGATGTGCTGCCCTTCCCGCGTCGCCAGGATCAACCCGGCGTCCTTAAGCGCCGCCAGGTGATGGGAGACCGAGGCCCAGGCCATGGGGAACCCCTCGGCGATCTCGCCCGCGGTCCGGTCACCGTCCTTGAGCAGGGAGAGGATCTCCCGCCGGGTGGGGTCGGCCAGGGCCTTGTAGGTCTTGTCCATGATGATAGTGAGATAATTAGGTAAACGTCTAAATGCAAGGGAGGAAAAATGGCTCCTGCATTACAGGCGGACGCGAAACCATCGACGTGCGGCGTAGACCACCAGGATAGAGATCAGCGTTTCACCGCCCAGCTGGACCAGGCCATGCCCCCAGGTTGGTGCAAACCGGGTGAGTTCATTCCCCTTGTAGAGTCGTTCGCTGGTGGGTGGCCCGAGCCATAGGAAGGCGGGCAGTGCCACGATGACCCCGGCTAGCACGATCGCGAAAGCTCGCCCCAGCGACAGGAGGGTCAGAGAACGGCGACCGGACCCTTCATTCATGGATCCGCGCCCCGGAAGTGATGTAACGGCGGACGAGCAGGACGAGCGGTTGCCAATTCATTGCCACGTGGATTCCCAGGACAAGGTGAGTCCAGTTCAGCGCCTGGTTGTGGAGAGCCCGCCACGATCGGTCATCGAGAGTCGCAAGACCGAAGGGCGGAAGGGCGACCTGGGAGGTCATGAGGCCTGACGTGATTTCCAGGACGATCAGGATGAACAGGAGCCAATTGAGCAGGTAATTGATTCTCGCCCGACGATTGGGATGGGTCGGGAAGGCCTTCGTCGTGGAAGTGATCCAGTCCCATGAGAACTCCAGGTGCAGAACCAGGATGGGGACCAGGGAGATCCCGACCCACTCGTGCACGGGCAAGCCAGTGAGTCGCGGGGCAAAGAGCAGGAGCACCGTGGCGAGCAGCCAGAGGTCGAGATAGAGGGCGAAGCGAGAACGGGGAGGGGACACGGAGCCCTAGGATGGCTGCCGGAATCCAAATCCGCAAGAACTCACTAAGCCTACGCCATGCTCAACCGCTCGCAGCAGTGGGGTGCACCAGGGTGAGCAGGAATACGCCGCCATCCGCGGAACGGGCCGCGTGCTCGACGCCGGGCGCCAGGACCAGGATGTCACCGACCTTGACGGTATACTCGCGATCCAGGGCAATGAAGACGATCTCTCCCTCGAGCCCATGCAGCGTCACCGGCCCCGGAGCCCGGTGCGCCGGCATATCCCCGCCCGCGGCAATAGCGATAATGGTCAGCCGAAGCACCCCGTCCTTGACCAGGGTGCGGGAGGAACGTCCGTGCCGGGCGAGCAGCGACTGGTCGATCAACCGTTCGTCCTCGGTCAGGTGATGGGCGAGAACCTCACCCTCGAGCGTGCGATGCATCGATGACATTATCGTGTGCCCTGGCCCGGCCGGCTGCCCGGCGCCGGTTTCTTCTCGCCGCCCTGGCCCGGCCGGCCTCCCGGCTCACCCTTTCCCGGCCCACTGGGATGGTTCTCAAGCGGTTCGCCGTGCCCCCCCTTCCCCGGACCATGCCCGGGATGATCGTGCTCAGCCGGATCTCCCGGCTTCTCATCGCCGCCGGCGCCCGGCTTCCCACCAGCATGACTCGTCATGGTCCCGTGCCCTCTGAATACGTTTGTTAGCGTCCACTCTGGTCCAACGGCGAATATGAGGAGGGGGACCGTTCAGGGCGGTAACACTGGTCACCGGAGTGTCTCCCTGCTCTCTCCTCAAGACCGCCGAAATTCAGGCCCTGGTGCCGGGCAGCCCGGTCCCCGCCGGCGTCGCGAGCACCCAGCCGCTCGGCGGCGTGGCCTGCCAGTACACCTGGGCCGGTCAGAGGCCCAGCATCACACTTCAAGTGATCGTGAACGACCTCGCGCAGACCTTCCCCGGTATGAGCCCGGCCACCATCAAGCAGGGTCTGCTGGCCCAGGTACGCCAGGGCGCGGTCGTGGTCCCCGCGCGGGCACGCCGCGATCCTCGAGTCCGACGATCCGGTCCGGCGGTGGCCTTGACAATCCATAAGTCTGTACTTATATATAGCCATGCAGAGCGCGGCCGTGATCGAAGGCAAGGTATTCCAGGCGCTGGCCGATCCCAGCCGCCGGGCGATCTTCGAGTCGCTGACCCGGGGCGAAGCGGCGGTGAAGGACCTCACGGCGCGCTTCGACATCTCCCAGCCGGCGGTCTCCCAGCACCTCGCCGCGCTGAAGGACGCCGGCCTGGTCAATGGCCGGCGCGAGGGGCGCCTGGTCTACTACCGGGTGGAGCCGCGGGGGATGAAGCCGCTCATCGACTGGATCGCGCACTACCGCGCATTCTGGACGCAGCACGTTGGTCGCCTGGAACAACTACTGGAGAAAATGGACCCATGACTCTCACCGACACGACCGTTCGATCGCAAACGGAAGCCATTACTTTCGAATTCGATTTGCAGCACGGGCCGGAGAAGGTGTGGCGTGCGCTCACCGATCCCGACCTCCTCGCGGAGTGGCTGCTGCCCACCTTCGAGCTCAAGCTCGAGCCGGGTGCCGCATTCACCTTCAAGACTCAGCCGTACCCCGGGTGGGACGGGACCGTGAACTGCCGGATGCTCGAGATCGAAGCACAGAGGAAACTCAGCTACACCTGGGTCGTCGGCGACATGCTGGACACCGTCGTGACCTTCACGCTCGTGCCCACCGCGTCGGGCACGCGGCTGTCCCTGGTGCAGTCGGGCTTCAAGCCGGACCAGAAGCAGAACTTCGGCGGCGCCCGCTACGGCTGGAAGATGGTGGGCGGGAAGCTCGTCGACTTGCTCGCGAGGCTCCCATGAGCCGGAACGCCTGGGTGCGGCAGACCCACCGCTGGCTTTCCCTGGCCTTTACGGTGACTGTCATCGCCAACTTCGTGGCACTGACGCAGGGGCAGCCTCCGGCCTGGGTGACCTACTCGCCGTTGCTCCCGCTCGCCTTGCTCCTGTTCAGCGGTCTGTATTTGTTCGTGCAGCCATATGCCACCAGGTGGCGCGGCGGGCGACGCATCCAATCACCACAAGCTGGAGAGTGAACCGTGGCGAAAAGACCAACCAAGTCGGCCACCAAGTCGAATCGCGACCGCGGCCTGGGGAACTGGCGGGAAGAAACCCTGGCCCGCATGCGGGCGCTGATCCTGGAGGCCGATCCCGAGATGACCGAGGAGCAAAAGTGGAAGAAGCCGTCGAATAAGATGGTGGGGGTCCCGGTGTGGTCGCATGACGGGATCATCTGCACCGGCGAGACCTACAAGGACAAGGTGAAACTCACCTTCGCCCAGGGGGCATCGCTTGATGATCCCGCCGGTCTCTTCAATTCAGGATTGGGAGGCGGCACCCGCAGGGCCATCGACATCCTCGAAGGGACCCAGGTCAACGCGCGCGCGTTCAAGGCGCTGGTGAAGGCCGCGGTAGGACTCAACACCGCCTCTGCGAAGAAACGCTGACCCGAATGACCAGGGCGAAGCCGAAAGCCACGCCGGTGAAACTCCTTTCCGGCGGCAATCCGCAGATCGCGAAGGGCGACGGCGACGCCCCGGTGCAGGCGTACCTCGCCGCGATGCCGGGCTGGAAGCGCGAGGTCGGGAAGCGCCTCGACCGGCTCATCGCGCGGCAAGTGCCCAACGTTCGCAAAGCCGTGAAGTGGAACTCGCCGTTCTACGGCATCGAGGGCCAGGGTTGGTTCCTGAGCTTCCACACCTTCACGCGCTACGTGAAGGTAACCTTCTTCCGCGGCATGTCGCTGCGACCGGTCCCGCCGGGCGCCAGCAAGCACAAGGAAGTGCGCTACTTCGATATCCATGAGGACGACCAGCTCGACGAGGCGCAGATGACGCGGTGGGTGAAGCAGGCCGCCGCGTTGCCCGGCTGGGTTCCGTAGGCGGCTACGAACTCACGGATTGGTCGGCCGGATGTCTAATTCGCTGACCATAGCCCCGGCGGGCAGCCGGAGCGCCGCCAGGACGGTATCCGCGACGTCTTCCGCCCTCAGAATACGGGAAGGCTCCCGCGCGATCATGTCCTGGTTGCGGAGCATGGCGGTGTCGACCGAGCCCGGACAGATGGCGATGACCCGCACGTTGTCTTTTCTTACCTCCAGCATCAGTGACTTGCTGAATCCCAGCACCGCGTGCTTGGAGGCGGTGTACGCGGTGCCGCCCACGAATCCGTTCCGCCCGGCGAGACTCGCGACATTGACGATGTCGCCCGCCTTCCGCTGCCGCATGCCGGGAAGGATCTCCCGGGTGACCAGCATCATGCCGCGAAGGTTAGTGCCGATTGTGCGGTCCCAATCTTCTACGCTCAACTGATCGAACGGCTTGAGGATCGCGATCCCGGCGTTGTTGACCAGGGTATCGAAGGGACCGAGCTGGCCGGTCAACGTCTCCACCGCTGCATGGACCTGCGACTCATCCCCAACGTCGGCGGCAGCACCCGCCGCCGTCCAGCCCTCCGCTCTCAAGTCAGCCACGGTGGCCGCCACCCTGGTCTCGTTGCGAGCACACACACCGACCTGGTGGCCTGCGCGTGCCAGGGCAAAGGCAATCGCACGGCCGATCCCCTCGGTGGCTCCGGTAATCAGGGCCGTCTTCATGGGAGTATCCTCGATTTAACTTCATCGCTGGCAGAAAGAACAAAGGCGAGGGAAATCGGGTTCGGCGCGATGCGCTTCCCCGCTCCCTCGCTTCCCATCCGCCCCGCTAAATGCGCCGCGTAGGAATCGAACCTACAACCTAGTGATTAAGAGTCACTTGCTCTGCCAATTGAGCTAGCGGCGCTCGAAACGCAAAAACGTTACGGGTACTGTGGTACTGAGTACTGGGGTACTGAGTACTGGGTACTGGGTACTGGGTACTGGGTACTGGGTGAAACTCGCAAGGTTAACGCTGTACCCAGTACCCGTCACCCAGTAACCGGGAAATAGCCCCAACGGGAATCGAACCCGTGTTACCACCTTGAAAGAGTGGTGTCCTAACCGTTAGACGATGGGGCCAGCACTGACTGGTACTGGGTACCGCGTACTGGGTGCTGCGTCAGTATGGCCAATCGCGTTCGAAACTCCGCAGCACTCAGTACCCGTCACCCAGTACCCTCTGCCTGATAGCGCTAACGGGATTCGAACCCGTGTTTGGGCCTTGAGAGGGCCCCGTCCTAGTCCCCTAGACGATAGCGCCAGAACCGCAAGAGCACTGGGTGAAAAGTACTGGGTACCGCGTCTACCCGTTTGACCCAGTACCCAGTACCCAGTACCCCAGTACGTTTCGAGCAGGCCCGGCAGGAATCGAACCTGCAACCCCCGGTTTTGGAGACCGGTGCTCTACCAATTGAGCTACGGACCTCCGGAGCAGTGAGCGAATGCCCACCGCTGCCTGCGATGTCCACCAACCTGTGTCAGGGTGACCGACGGGACTTGAACCCGCAACCCCCGGAATCACAATCCGGTGCTCTAACCAGTTGAGCTACGATCACCATGGCGTTCGAAGCTCAGTGAACTGCACCGC
>DASYPP010000009.1:0-111178 GCA_036006525.1 Gemmatimonadales bacterium | reverse complement strand
TCGAAGGCGCGGCGCACCATCGCCTGGGCGTCTTCGAATCGGTCTACGCCCCCGAAATTGTGCCAGAGCCCCAGGGAAATTGCGGGAAGCTGGATGCCGCTCCGGCCGGAGCGGCGGTAGGTCATGGAGTCGTAGCGGGCGGGATTGGGGAGGTAGTCGGCCATAGGCGAAAGCCTAGCGCCTTTGCCACGCGGACCGCAACTCCGCGGAAAAAGGAGCCAGCTCGCGTTTTCCTGGTTACCAGGGCCTCCGGCCCCGGCGCGATATTCCCTCTATAGGGGGCGGAGGCCCCATCGATGCCCTCAAGAGACGGTTTGAGAGCATATAGGCCGCCAGCTCAGGACCGGGATTCATTTCCGCCCGACCATGGCCTGAGCCGCGGAATCAGCCGGGGCACGTGGCGGCAATACTCCCGGTAGTCCGCCCCGAACCGGCGCAGGAGAAGAGGTTCCTCCAGCAAGGGGATGTAGATGGCGTTGATCACGATGAAGAGCAGCGCCCACCGGAGGTGGGAATGGGACCGCAGCAGCAAGCCCTCGCCGAGCAGGATGAAACAGACCCCGGAGATCATGGGGTTCCGTACGTAGCGATACAATCCGTTGATCACCAGCTGGCGCGGCGGATCCCACGGTGCGAGGGTACCCCTGCCCTCCGAACCGAACTGGCGTACGGTCTTGATGAACATCCAGACACCAATGCCAAGCAGCACGAGACCGGCCGATTGCGCCAGCAACGCCTGCCAACCGTGCCCCAACCCGATGGAAATCCGGTTTCGCCGAGCCAGCCAGACGGGAATCACCACCGTGACGACGAACGGCAGCGCGGCGATGGCCTGGAGATGGCGGCGGAGCAGCATGCCGGAAATCTACTCCTCGCTTACACCCTGAGCGCCCGGGCAAGCGGGTTCGTGGGTTCCCAGTCATCCCTCGGTTCCGCCGCCGCCCGCGCGAAGGCCCAGAGTCGCACCCGCTCGCTGTCCACCTCCAGCAGATCGGCGATGCGACGGACCGTCCCCGCCGGGTCGGCCAGCACCCGCCCCTGGCAATTGAACAGGTGCTGGGTCGCGTCGTAGCAGGGATCGCCGACGAACGGCTTGGGATCGATCGCCAGCCAGGGTTCCCGCTCGGCGCGAAGGACATTGCCCGCATGCAGGTCGGTCGCCAGTAACACGTCACCCGATCGTGGCGGGCTCAACTCGGCAAAGGTTGCCAACCCTTCCATCACCAAACCGGGATCCGTCCACCGCTTGGCGTCGGCTAACGTTGCCTGCACCCAATGCTCGACCATCACCGAGAGCGGGCGAAAAGGATGGGGAGAGGGAACCCTGCGCCAGAGCCGGCGGAGCAGGCCTGCGATGATGCCGTCCTGCTCCGGTTCGGGCAACTCGCGAAGTGAAGTGCCAGGCGAACAGCGCTCGAGAAGCATTGCACCCGCGACCTTGTCCGATTCAAGGACTCGCACAGTGGGATTGCCGTCCCAGAACCTCAATCCCAGAATCTCGTGTTCGGCTTCCATGTGCGGCATGCCGAGTTTCAGGACGGCGGGTGTGCCATCGGCGCGCAGGGCCGGTACGACCCACGCGCAACCGCCTTCGTAGTTTGGGGAATTGTTGAAAGTGAGAGACCACCGGGCGACCAGCTCGGACACGACGCGAGGCAGGCTCTCGAGCCAGGCGGCGCGCTCTGGTTTCCTCTGGCACAAAGCAACCAGGTGTTTCGGGATCACGATGGGCGGCATTGCCTGACCAGGTGGTGAACCGTCTTTCCGCACCAGCCTGCGTATTCCGGGTTACCTGTCAGCCGAACTATAGCGCGATATTCCCTCTATAGGGGGCGGAGGCCTCTCCGGCTCTGTCAGTGGTACTCGATACTCCTCCCCGCGCGCGCCAGCGATGCCCGGAGCAGTTCGGTCACCCGGTCGCCGGTCAACGGACCGGCCAGCGCGCCCTGGTCGGCCGGGTCCTCCATGTAGATGATCATCAGCTCGTAGCGGGCCGGCGTTTCCGGCAGCCAGACCAGGCGGTGGTACAGCATCGCGGGCGCCATCGTCAGCCCGCGATCCCGCAGAAACTGCCGCATGTGCGCGCCGTCGGAGGCGGGATTCTGCTCGGTGGTCGGGATTTGCCACAGCGCGCTGTTCCGATAGATGGTCCGGCCCCACAGGGTCATCGTGGTGTCGCGCGAGTAATTGTAGGTGTGGGGTTTGTCGGGCAGGTACCCTTCGAACTGAATCCAGACAAACCGCTTGATCCGTTTCCCGTCCAGCTCGGCGAAGAAGTGCTGCTCGGCGTTCGCGACGTTGTAGAGGACAAAACTCTGGGTGCCCAGGTAGGTGAAAGTGGAATCGAGATGGAGGGTGACTCTGGGTAACGTGTCGGAGGTGAGGGTGTTGTGAGTGACCGGCCGCTGGGCCCCGGCGGGGGAAGCACAGATGATGAAAAGGGCGGCAAGGCGCGCCGCCCGGGTTAGATGGGGGATTTGCATGGTCGGCTCGGGGTCTGGGAAGGTCGTGTGGACCCGGGCTTGGATATCTCGACCGACTACAGGGTTGCCGTTCTTGTTCAGGGTCGCGGCCGGCTGGACGGCGGCACGATGCCGTTCAGACGCAGGTAGGTCACGATGTTGCCGTAGTGCTCGCCATTGTGCGTCGCATTCATCATCAGGGCGTAGAGTCGGGTGTGATCCTGGCCGAAGAGCTTGACGGGTGCCAGCGCGGCTTGATCGGTCTGGGCATAGGCGCGTACGCAGTTCGCGGTCGAAGCTTTCAGCGCCGCGACCAGTTCCGCCTTGCCGGTGACGTTCTTCTCGATCGCGTCCTCCTCCCGCGTGGGTTCACCCAGCGCCGTTCCGCAGATCAGGTTCTGCGACCCTGCCAGGTGGCCGATAAGCTGCCCAAAGCTCCGTACCTGGGGGGTGGGGCGATAGGCGTAAAGCGATTCGGGGGTGTCCTGGGCGGCGGTGGTGATGTAGTTGGTCAGTTGCTCCCAGAGCTGGCGGGCGGTGGTGACGGCGGGGTTGTTGGCGGTGGTCGCCTGCGCGTGAGCCGAAGTGCCAAGCAGCAGGAAACCGAGCAGCAGCGCTGAAGATCTCATGGGAAACTCCAAGGGGAGGGTGCCGGTTCGGATGAAGAAAAAAGAGGTGCCCCGGTTCAGGGCACCCCCAGTGGCCAGGGAGGGAATTGAACCCCCGACACCGTGATTTTCAGTCACGTGCTCTACCAACTGAGCTACCTGGCCCGAAGGGCAAACAATATAAGCAGCCCCACCCCCCTGTGCACCGCCCTCCAACTCCCTCGTCCTCATAGCTGGCGAACGGGTTTTCGGTCCCGTCTCGCCGGCCTCACCGTACGGCCAGAAGGGTAAGGACCACCAAGGTATGGTAGCGTAAAGTTAAACCCACGCACCCTTTACGTTGTTGTGCCTTGGTGGCTCCCCCGCCCCTTCCAAGCTTCTGAATCAATCTGAAACACTGCCTGTAGCGAGTAGCGGGTAGCGAACAGCAAACCTCTTCCCCACCCCCCTCAGCGGCTCGCTACTCGTCACCCGCTACTCGTCACCCGCTTCTCGTCACTCGAATTTGCCCCAGCCCCCGGCACGGCGGCATATTCCTGCCCATGCCTCCCCCGCCCTTCCCCAACCTCACCGTCATCGACCATCCCCTCATTCTTCACAAGATGACCCTGCTCCGGGACCGGAAGACCGGCACCCGGGACTTCAAGCAGCTGGTCTCCGAGATCGCCACCCTGATGGCCTACGAAGTCACCCGCGATCTCCCGACCGACCCGGTCCAGGTGGAGACTCCGCTGGAAATCACGACCGGCCGCCAGGTCTCCGGCCGCAAGCTGGCCCTGGTGCCCATTCTCCGCGCCGGGCTTGGCATGGTGGACGGCATCGCCTCGCTGATTCCCTCGGCCCGGGTGGGTCACATCGGTCTCTATCGCGACGAGGAAACCCTCCGCCCCCACGACTATTATTTCAAGATCCCCGGCGCCGAAGGCGTCCGCGACTTCCTGGTCCTCGATCCCATGCTCGCTACCGGCGGCTCCGCGGTCGCGGCCATGGACGCGCTGAAGCAGGCCGGCGCCCAGCATATTCGGTTCCTCTGCCTGGTGGCGGCGCCGGTGGGCGTGAAGCGCATGCTCGACCATCACCCCGACGTGCCGATCTATGCCGCCGCCCTGGACCGGGAATTGAACGAGCACGGGTTCATTCTTCCCGGGTTGGGGGATGCCGGGGACAGGCTGTTTGGAACTGGATGATTCCCAGCGGTGTACGTGCGTCCCCATCCAGTGCATTCGAGCTTCGAGGCCCCTTACCGCCGAGGACGCAAAACAACCGCGAGGTCGCGGAGGACTGACTCTGTCGTGTCTTCGGCGTTCTCGCGGTTGCTCGCTCTCGGCGGTAAAGCGCCTCGAAACCAACCCTGAAGAAATGCTCCAGCCCGCTTGCCGAAAATGACAACCAAGAACGAGTTAATATGCCGCTGAAGCTCAGTTTCCATGGGGCCGCCGGCCAGGTCACCGGCAGCATGCACATGCTGGAGGCCGCCGGCGCCCGGATTCTCCTCGACTCCGGTCTCTTCCAGGGCCACCGCAAGGAAGTCCACGACCTGAACCAGAATCTCGCTTTCGATCCCCGCCGCATCGATTTCGTGGTGGTGAGCCATGCCCACATCGATCACATCGGCCGGCTCCCCCTGCTGGTGAACCGCGGTTACCATGGCCCCATCTTTTCTACCCCCGCCACCCGCGATCTCTGCGCGGTCATGCTGCCCGATGCGGCGAATATCCAGGAAAAGGATTTCGAGCTGCTGACCCGGCACGGCAGGGCGAGCGAAGAAAGCCAGCCGCTCTACCGCCTGGTAGACGCGATCGCGGTGCAGGACCTGATGGAGGCGATTCCCTACAGGCGGGTGCACCACCTCCGCAAGAATCTGAGCTTCGAGTATCTCGACGCGGGCCACATCCTGGGTTCCGCCTGCATCGACATGCGGATCACCGAAGAGAGCGGTCACCGGCTGGTGTTCTCCGGCGACATCGGCCGCAAGGGACTGCCCATCATTCGCGACCCGGAAGCGCCGAGCGGCCCGATCGACACCCTGATCATTGAGTCCACCTACGCCAACCGGGTGCACGAGAGCGTCCAGGGCGCCGAGGACCGCCTGGGCGAGGTGGTGCGCCGCGCCGCCGCTCGGGGCGGCAAAATCCTCATTCCCGCCTTTGCCCTGGGCCGGATCCAGGAGATCGTGTACGCCCTGCACCAGCTTTACCGCAGTGACAAGATCCCCGGCATCCCGGTCTACATCGACAGCCCGCTCGGGGTGGACGCCACCCAGGTCTTCCGGATGCACCCGGAAATCTTCGACCGCCGCGAGAACCTGATGGACCGGGCCGGCGAGCTCTTCGACTTCCCCCTGGTCCACTACATCCGCGATGTCAACGACAGCAAGGCCCTGAATCGCCTGCACGGACCCGCGGTGATCATCGCGGCCTCGGGTATGGTCGAATCCGGCCGGATTCTCCACCATATCCGGAACCACGGTGAGGATCACCGGAACATCATTCTCTTCGTGGGGTACCAGGCCGAAGGAACCCTGGGCCGCCGAATCGAAGACGGAGTGAAGGACGTGAAGCTCTATGGCGAGCCGGTCACCCTGCAGGCCGAAGTAGAGCGGATCGACGGCTATTCGGCCCACGCCGATCGGGATGAGCTCAGGGCCTGGGTCCGCTCGTTGGGCGGGCCCATCAAGCGCGCCTTCGCGGTGCATGGCGAAGCCGAAGCGCTGGCCGCGATGGCGGAGATCCTCCGCGAAGAGGGCGTGAAAGAGGTGGTGATTCCCAAACTTGGAGAGTCCTTCGACCTCCACTAATTTCCCCCTGTGTCTCTCCGCAGAACGGGCTGTCTCTTCCTCCTGGTAGGCGTCGCCCTCGCGTACGTCGTTTCATTTCTTATCGTCGTGGTGGTGAGTCGGCGCGACCAGCGCCAGAAGGCCGATGCGATCGTCGTCCTGGGCGCCGCCCAGTACAACGGCCACCCCTCTCCTGTCCTCAAGGCCCGGCTGGACCACGGGATCACGCTGTACAAAGCGGGTCTGGCTCCCCTGTTGATGGTGACCGGAGGCACCGCCAGCGGGGACACCGAGAGCGAGGCCATGGTGAGCCGCCGCTACGTATTGAGCAACGGTATTCCCGATTCGGTCATCATAGTGAGACCCGAAGGGCGGTCGACCGACGCCTCCATGGAGGCGGTCGGGCTCTGGCTGAAACAGCGGGACCTCCACTCCGTCCTGCTGGTGAGCGATCCATTTCACATGTGCCGGCTCCGGTTCGAAGCCCGGCGAATGGACCTGATACCTTACTCGTCGCCCACGAGAACCAGCCCGATCTCCGGCAGCTACCGCCGCGAGCTCGGATACTTCGCCGCGGAAGCTCTGAAGATGCCGGTGAGTTGGGTTCGAAGTTGGTAAGGAGGTTCGCGGGGGTGGGGTAGTCCGGGTACCTCTGGGAGACGACCGTTTTCAACTCAGCGACTCAAAGGCTCAGAGAACAACCAACAATTTCATTCCAAACTGATCGAGTCCATAACAAACATTGATAGTTTTCACCGAAAGAACCGTCGCCAGGGAGTACCTCTGAGACTCTGAGTTGAAAACGGTACCGCGCAAAGGTCCTCCAACGGGACGCACGCCGGGATGAAAACTCCATAAAGGACAAGTGTATGAAACGCTGGCTCTTCAGTTTTGGGCTAATGCCTCTGCTGACTTCTTCGCTAGCGGCTCAGGCGACACGCTTGTCGGTGCCGATCACCGTAGACACTCTGCCGAACGGCCTGGTCCTGATTGTCCACGAGGATCATTCGATCCCCAACGTGACGGTCGACATCTGGCACCTGGTCGGCTCCGGCGACGAGAAACCGGGGCACACCGGGTTCGCCCACCTGTTCGAGCACCTGATGTTCATGGGCTCCCAGAACGCCGAGTATCCCGCGTTCGACCGGCTGCTCGAGGCGGCAGGGGCCGATAACAACGGCTCGACCACCAACGATCGCACCAACTATTACGAGGAAGGGCCGGCCAATGCCCTGCCCCTCATGCTCTGGCTGGAGGCGGACCGCATGGGTTGGTTCCTGCCGACCATGACGACCGAGAAGGTGGACCTGCAGCGGGACGTGGTGAAAAACGAGCGGCGCCAGAGCTATGAAAATCAGCCCTATGGCCTGGCCTGGGAGAATCTCGCCCGCATGCTGTATCCGGCGGGCCATCCCTACTCCTGGGCGGTGATCGGGTCCATGGACGACCTGTCCGCCGCGTCACTCGAGGATACCAAGGATTTCTTCCGGCAATACTACTCACCGAATAACTCGGTGCTTGCGGTGGCCGGGGACGTGACGGCGTCGGATGTGAAGGCGCTGGTGCAGCAATACTTCGGGGAAATTCCCCGGGGGCCGGCCGTCACCCGCCCCGTTGCGCCCGCCTTTACCCTGGCCAAAGACACGGTCGCCACGATCGAGGACCGGGTGCAGCTGCCCCGGGTCTACAATCACTGGCACACGGTGAAGCTCTACTCGGCGGATGACGCGGCGCTCGACGTGCTGTCCTACCTCCTGACCGGCGCCAAGAACAGCCGGCTCACCCAGGCCCTGGTCTACAATCAGCAGATCGCGACCGGCGTCGTGTCGTACAATGATGGCAAGCGGCTGGATGGCGATTTCACCATCTTTGCCACGGCAAAACCGGGGCATTCGCTCCCCGAGTTGCAGCGGTCCATCGATGCCGAGCTGCACCGCCTCATGACCGAGGGGCCCACCGCGCGGGAGATGGAGCAGGCCCAGAACTCCATCGAGTCGGACTTCCTCAATGGACTGGAACAGATCAGCTCCAAGGCCGACCGGCTCGATTCGTATTTCTACTTCACGGGAACGCCCAACTACTTCCAGCAGGATCTGGCGCGATATCACGCCGTCACCGCCCAGGACATCCAGCGGGTGGCCCGCCAGTACCTCGGCGCACACCGCGTGATATTGAGCGTCGTCCCCCAGGGCAAGACTGAAATGGCCGTTACGGCCGCGGAGGCCACGCCATGAATCGCCTTTCTCTCGGGCTGTTGACCGGGCTGACCGCCTTGTCCGCCTCGACCGCCTTCGCGCAGGGCTCGGCGTTCGACCGCACCAAGCCCCCTGCCCTGCGTCCGCCGTCCCGGCTCAAAATTCCGCCGGTTCGCTCCGAGCAACTCCCCAACGGGATGAAGCTCTACGTGATCGAGATGCACGAGGTCCCGCTGGTCCAGTTCAGCCTGGCCTTCACCGGCGGCGGCCGGCTGGACCAGGCCTCGCCCGGCATGACCAGCTTCACAGCCGACATGCTGGATGAAGGCGCCGGCACTCGCGATGCGATCGGCATCGCGTCGCAGGCCGAGTTCCTGGGTGCCAGTCTTTCGACCAGCTCCGACTGGGATGCGAGCTACGTCAACCTGAAGACCCCGCGACGGACCATGGGCGAGGCCCTGGACCTCATGGCCGACGTGGTGTTGCGGCCGACGTTCAAGTCCGCCGAGGTGAACCGGCAGCGCGATCTCCGGCTGGCCAGCATTCTCCAGCAGCGGGACCAGCCCAATACCATGGCCGCCCTCGCGTTCAACTCGCTGGTCTTCCCTGCCGGTCATCCCTATCACCAGCCCATCGGTGGCGACTCGATCACCACGTCGGGCCTCGATTCGGCCAAGGTGCGCGCCTTTTACAATATGCACTACAGCCCGGGCAACGCGGTGCTGGTGATCGCGGGCGACATCACCCTCGCCGAGGCCCGTGCCGCGGTGGCGCAGCGCTTTGGCAGCTGGCGGGCTCCCGCGTCGGGAGCTGCGCCGAGCACCACCGTGGCTCCGGTCGATCGGCCGACCACGGTGTACCTGGTGGACAAACCGGGCGCGGCGCAGTCGGTGATCTTCATCGGGCGGCCCGGCGTGGAGCGCAGCAATCCGGACTACGCCGCGATTGAGGTGATGAACAACCTGCTGGGTGGCTCGTTCTCTTCGCGGCTGAACCAGAATCTGCGGGAGACCAGGGGCTATACCTATGGCGCGGGGTCCGGCTTCGCATACCGTCCCCTTCCCGGCCCCTTCACCGCCCGTTCCGCGGTCCGCACCAACGTGACCGACAGCTCGCTGATCGAGTTCTTCAAGGAGTTCCGCCGGATTCGAGACACCGCGGTCGACGCGGTGGAACTGGAGCGAGCCAAGTCCTACCTGGCCCTGGGACTGGCGGCGGACTTCGAGACCACCAGCCAGATGGCGGGCCAGGTCGTGGGGCTGCTGCGCTTCGGGCTCCCGATGACCTACTACGACGATTACGTCACCCGTGTCATGGCGGTCACCACCCAGGATGTGCAGCGGGTCGCTCGGCAGTATCTCCAGCCCGACCGGTTCACCATCGTGGTGGTCGGCGATCTGGCGACGATCCGACCCGGCATCGAGGCATTGAATCTGGGGCCGATTTCCGTAAGGGATCTCAATGGGAATGAGATTAAGTAGGACGGTAAGACGGTAGGACGGTAGGACGGCAGGACGGTAAGTATTCGAAGGGCTGTCATTCCGAGCGACGTGAGGAATCTTGCTGGATTTGAGAAGATCCCTCGTTACACTCGGGATGACAGCCCTGCGCTGTTTACCGTCCTACCGTCTTACCGTCTTACCGTCCTACATTGCAGGCATGACCCTCAAATCCACAAAACGGCTATACACCGGCAAAGTCCTCAACCTCGATCTCGACACGGTGGAGTTCCCCGACGGCTCCACCGGCCAGCTGGAAATGATCCGCCACCCCGGCGCGTCCGCGGTGCTTCCCTTCCTCGATGACCCCTGGTCTGCCAACCCGAGGATCATCCTGATCAAACAGTTTCGCCACGCGACCGATGGATTTGTCTGGGAGATTCCGGCCGGGCGGCTCGACCCGGGCGAGACCCCGGAGACCTGCGCCCGCCGCGAGCTCAAGGAGGAGACCGGCTATCGTGCCGAGAAACTGCAGAGCCTGACCACGATCTACACCACGCCGGGATTCACCGACGAACGGATCCACCTGTTCCTGGCCACTCAGCTCACGCTGGGAGAGTCCGGCCGGGAGCATGACGAATTCATGGAGACCCACGAGGTGCGCTGGCACGACGCGCTGGACTGGATCCGGCGAGGCGAGATCATCGACGGCAAGAGCCTGGTGGCTCTCACCTTTGTGCAGTGCCTGCGAACTTCAGACCCGAAGGCCGGTGGCTGAGGCCGGCGCCTGTTCCAGCGCGCTCTCGAGGCGGTCCACCGCTGCCTGCAGCTCCTGCTCGATCTGATGGGCCAGGTCGGCCGACAATTCCCACCCCCAGCCGCGCACGCAGATCGCCCGCATTCCGTTCTCCCGGTCCCACGGAAATGACTTGAGTTCCAGCACCCCATTGATCTCGTCCCAGCCCATCGCGATTTCGCTCCCGGTGTCCTCCAGCATGTCGCCCCGAAGAATCCGTCCGCCCCGGAGCACCAGGTGCACCCGGCCGCCCGGGGTTCCCAGGCTTCCCGCCTCTGCGAGCCACTCCTGAAGACCGGCCGGGTCCCGATAGAGCCAGGCCAGGCGGGAGGTGCTGTACCTCATGGGCCGGCTGACGAAGAAACTCTGCCGGCTGCGGCCGAACTGGAACTCGAGGTAGTAGCGCAGGATCGCCATAGACATGCGCCAGCCCGAAGCGACGGCCGCATAGTGTTCGTCGAAGTCGGGCGTCAGCGGGAAGCCGGAGTGGATCAGCCGGACCCGGGTACCGTCCCGGGTTCCGCTGATGGCCACCTCCAGCCGGCTTGCCTCCGGCCCGCCGGTCCCCTCGAGCAAAAGCCGGGTCGGTGGCGTGGCGCTCAGCACGGTGTACGTCGTCTCGGCCTTGAGCCGGTCGTTGGACCAGCGCAGGGTCTGGTTCGGCAGCGCAAATCCGGTCGCCCGGTCGGTAAACCATTCGGTCAGACGCGCAGGATCGGCCCAGGCCTCCCATGCCTTGGCCGGGGAGGCCTGGGTGACGATCTCAACATCCACCGCGCGACCGGTGTGATCGGCCTTGGCGTCGGTCATCGGGATCACGGCGAATCCTCCGGGATGTAGGTCGGGCTTCCGGGCCCGACACGGGGCAGGGGATAGAGCGCGAGTGCCAGCGTGCTCTCCTCCGCGGCTTCGCGGAAAGCATTGCCCAGCAACCCATGCTCCTTGATCAGCTGGGCAACTGCGTGGCCCAACGCGCGGGAGAATGCCTCGCGCCCGGCGGCGTTGGAGAAGCGGAGTTTGGAGGTGAAGGAGAGTACCGGAGCGGCGGGAGCGGCGAGGATGGCGGAGACGTCGGTCTGCATTCGGGCGGTGAGAGACAGCAGGCCCTGGGGGCTGTCTGGTCGCGTCGCCCGGCGGCGACCGGGACTCAGCCCGCCCAGGATTTCGGGTGCGATGAGATAACTTCGCGCGCTCGCGCGCACTCGTCGCTCCGCCATGTTGCGGCGGCGGATCTCGCCGGCGGAGACGAGGAACTTCGCGCGTTCGAGCGCGACGACATGATAGTGAATGGCCTGACGTGGAAGATTCAGGCGCCTGGCGGCATCGGTAGCGGAGGTGCTCTCCACGGCCAATTCCATGATTGCCAGTCGGAGGGGGTGGAGTAACACCCTAACTCTAGCTAATTCATCCACATATTCAAGATCAGGCAGGTCCATGACAGTATTTATTGTCTCTACGGATTATATTGTCAATAGGTGGGTTAGTGGGAAGGTGGGCAAGTGGGTAGGAAATCGCGCCTCATTGTCACCTGCCACTGACCCACCTTCTTACACCGACCCACCTTAAAGCTTTCGAGACTTCCACTCGCGCGATAAACTTCCTCATGCCCCCGCTCAGTCACGATGCTTTGATCCGCGCACTCAAGAACGGTGAGCTGCAACCGGTGTATTACCTGCATGGCCCGGAGGATGTTCTCAAGGAAGAGGCGGTCACCAACCTCATCGACCGCGCCCTCGATCAGTCGCTCCGGGACTTCAACTTCGACCAGCGTTCCATCGGCCAGCTCGACCCCGAGGGTCTGCATTCCCTGCTGGAAACGCTCCCCATGATGGCGGAGCGGCGGGTGGTCGTGCTGAAAGACATGGAACAGTTGAAGCGCAAGGCGAAGGTGCGGACGGTGCTCGAGAAATACCTCGAGCGGCCTTCGCCGGACACGGTCCTGGTGATGCTGCAGAACGCCGGCGAGGAGAAGCCGGAGCCCGCGCTGCTCCGGGGGAGCACATCCGTCGAGTTCACGCCGCTCCCCGCTGAGCGGGTGCTGAAGTGGATCGCGCACCAGGGCAAACAGATGAACCTCTCGCTGACGCCCGAGGCCACCCAGCACCTGGTGGACGCGGTGGGACAGGACCTGGGGATCATCCGGACCGAGCTGGCCAAGATGTCCGGTCTGGCCGGCGATAAGCCGCTCGATATCGACGCCGTCGTGGGGTTGGTCGGTGTGCGGCGGGGCGAAACCCTGCCCGCTCTCCGCGATCACGTGATGGCGGGCGAGGGTGCCAAGGCGGTCACCATGCTGGGCGGCCTGCTGGAGCAATCCGGGATGACGGGCGTGAAAATCGTGACGACACTCGGCAGTTCCCTGGTCGGCGTTGGCCTGGCCCGTTCGCTTCATGACAAGGGAATCCGGGATCGCGCCCTGGCGCCCAAGGTCATGAGCACGCTCTTCTCGGTGCGGCCTTACGGCATCGGCGACTGGAGACAGGAAGCGGACCGGTGGGCCCAGTGGGCGCCCCGCTGGCCGATGCGCCGGATTCATTCCGCGCTGAAGGCGGTGCTCGCCGCCGACCGCATGCTCAAGAACACCCGTGTGTCCGAAGACCGCGGCATCCTGCTGGACCTGGTTCTGCAATTGACCGAGCTGCGCAAGGGGGAAGCGGCATGAAACGGCTGCTGGTAGCGGCGACAGCACTTGGGCTCCTGACGACGTCCTTGAGCGCCCAGGACGACAGCAGGCTGGTAGCGGCGGTCCGGTTGGCCCAGGACGGCCAGGGAGACTCGGCCCGCGCCATCGTGCTCGCCCTGATGAACCAGACTCCACAGAGCGACACGCTCTATCCTCAGATCGTCTACACCATGGGCGTGGTGGCCCGGGACCCGTTGGATCGGAGCCGTAACCTCCGCCGGGTCGCGATCGAATTCGCCGGCTCCAACTGGGCGGACGATGCGCTGCTCGGATTGGCCGAAGAGGATTTTGCCGCCGGCAGGGCAGGGGAGAGCCTGCACAGCCTGGAGCGGATCCGCGCCGACTATCCCAGCACTCCACTGTTGCCGGTCGTGGCCTATTGGGCCGCCCGGGCCAATTTCGAACTCCGGCATACCGCCGAGGCATGCCGCTGGCTGAACGAGGGAGTGGCCATGGCGGGGGAAGACGTTGAGCTGCAAAACCAGTTCAGCTTCTATCAACCCCGCTGCGCCGGAGTGCCGGCGGCCACGACGGCTGAGCCTCAGCGCTCCGATACGATGATGACGGCGAATCCGCCCGCAAGAACGCCCGCAACCACGCCCGCCACGGTGCCGACCGAGCCTCCCGCTGCCCAGCCATCCGTCGGCCCGGCTTTCAGCGTCCAGATCGCGGCGGTGGCGAGCGACGCGGCGGCCGAGGGCACGCTGCGCCAGTTGCGGGACGCCGGATACGATCCCCACGTCGTGCACGAAGGCGGGTTCGTGAAGATCAGGGTCGGCCGCTACGCCGATCGCGTCCAGGCGGCGGCGGCGGCCTCTCAGATTCGCACCCGGCTGGGTGGCAGCGCCTTCGTCGTCGAGGAGCGATGACCGGTCGCGCCGTTGAACCGGCCGGCTCACCGCTGCTCCAGCAGTACCGGGAGATCAAGTCGCGGCACCAGAGCGCGATTCTCTTCTTCCGGATGGGTGATTTCTACGAGATGTTCTTCGAGGACGCCGAGCTGGCCTCGCGGGTCCTCAACATCACCCTCACTTCGCGCGGCGACGGAGTCCCGCTCGCCGGCGTCCCCGTCAAGGCCGCCACCGAGTATCTCCGCCAGCTGATCGCGCACGGCCATCGCGTCGCCATCTGCGAGCAGGTGGAGGATCCTCGACTCTCCCGCGGAATCGTCAAGCGTGAAGTCGTGGAAACCCTTACGCCGGGTTCGGTGCTGGACGAATCCTTCCTGCCGGGCAGCCGCAACAATTTCCTGGTGGCGCTGGCGCCGGCCGGCGATCGGATCGGCCTCGCGGCGGTCGACATGAGCACCGGCGAGTTCACCCTGGAGACGCTGGAGCGGTCGACCCTCGAGGAGGCGCTGACCCGCCTGGCCCCCGCGGAAATCGTGGTCCCCGAAGAATTGGAGACTTCGCTGGAAGGCGCGCTTCGCACCGTACGGGAACGGTGGGAGTTCGACGCCGAGCTGGGCCGCCCCGAGTTGGCCCAGCGTTTTGGCCTGGCCTCGCTTGACGGCCTGGGTCTCCTGAGCGAGGACTGGCCCGCGATCGGAGCGGCTGGAGCGCTGCTCCGCTACATCAGCGAGTTACAGCCGGCCGGGCTCACCCACCTCGCGCGACCCACGGTACGGCGCCACGAGGGGCATCTCTGGCTCGACGAGATGACCCGGCGCAACCTGGAGCTGGTGGACCCGCTCCGGGCCGGCGCCCGCAACTCGACCCTGATCGAAGCGCTCGACAGCACGGTGACGCCCATGGGCGCCCGGCTGCTGCGTCGCTGGGTCCTTTCGCCGCTTCGGAATCCGGGCGAGATCAACACCCGGCTCGATGCAGTGGAAGTGTCGGTGCAGGACAACCGGGGCAGGGAACGGCTGCGTGAGGCGCTGGATGGCGTCCGCGACCTCGAGCGACTGGCCGGCCGGGTATCGTCCGGGCGGGCCACCCCGCGCGACATGGGCGCGCTCCGCGACTCCTTCCTCCGGCTCCCCGACGTGCTGGCCGCGCTGAACGGGATCTCCGGGCGGGAGCGGAGCTCACTGCTGTCCGAATTGTCGCAGCGGTTCGAGCTGCTCGCCGACCTCGCGACTCTGCTCGGCTCGGCCTTGAGCGACCGGTTGCCGGTCTCCCTGGCCGACGGGGACGTGATCCGGCGCGGCTACGACAACGAACTGGATGAGCTTCGCGACCTGCGTGATGGCGGTAAGCAGTACATCGCGAGCCTCCAGCAACGGGAACGGGACCGCACCGGAATTACTTCGCTCAAGGTCGGCTACAACAAGGTGTTCGGGTATTACCTGGAAATCACTAACGCCCACGCGGCCCGGGTCCCCGCCGATTACGAGCGGCGGCAGACTCTCTCCAACGCGGAGCGGTTCGTCACCCCCGAGTTGAAGGAGTACGAGTCGAAGGTACTGGGCGCGGAAGAGCGGATCGGGATACGCGAGGGTGAGTTGTTCACCGCGCTCCGGTCCACGGTGGCCGCGGCCACGCTGCGAATCCAGCACACCGCCAAGGTGCTCAGTCTTCTCGACGTCACTGCGACTTTCGCCGATGCCGCGGTCCGCCACCGCTACGTCCGGCCTGTCATCCAGGATGCCTTCGAACTGACGCTCACCGGCTGCCGCCACCCGGTGATCGAGCGGCTGATGCCGCGCGAGACGTTCATTCCCAACGACGTGCATTTCGAGCTCGCGGCGCGGGTGCTCCTGGTGACCGGCCCCAACATGGCCGGCAAGTCCACCATCCTCCGCCAGATCGGGCTGTGCGTCGTCATGGCCCAGATGGGATCCTTCGTCCCCGCGACGGCGGCCACGATCGGCGTCGCGGACCGGCTCTTCACCCGGGTGGGTGCCAGCGACAACCTGGCCCAGGGCCAGTCCACCTTCATGGTGGAAATGAGCGAAACCAGCGCGATTCTCCACAACGCTACGGCGCAGAGCCTGGTGTTGCTGGACGAGATCGGCCGGGGGACTTCGACGTACGACGGCGTCGCCATCGCCTGGGCGGTGACCGAACACCTGCACGATCGGATCGGATGCAAGACGATGTTCGCCACGCACTATCATGAGCTGATGCAGCTGCCCGAGAAACTTCAGCACGCCCGGAACCTCAACGTGGCGGTGCGGGAGCATGGGGACCGGGTCATCTTTCTGCATCGACTCGAGCCCGGCGGCACCGACCGCTCCTACGGAATTCATGTCGCTCAGCTGGCCGGGCTTCCCGCTGATGTAGTGAACCGCGCCAAGGCGATGCTGCTGACCCTGGAAGCCGGTCACCGGGTCGTCCCCGGCGCACCCCCGGCCAGCGACCCCACCCAGCTTCAGCTGTTTGCCTCGCCAGTGCCGCATCCCGTGATGGAGGAGTTGCGGACGCTGGACCTGGACGACATGACGCCGCTTCAGGCCCTCAACTGGCTGGTAGAACAGCAGCGGAAGGCCGCACCCCAGCACGCGGAGGAAACGTGATGCCGTGGAATCTGCGGAATCTGTGGATCGGTCTTATCCTCTGCGGCTTCGTGGCCGCCTGCGGGCGGGATCGGCAGAGCCAGGACCCCGCCACGCCGAGCGCCAACCGGGACGACGCGCCGGTAGCGCTGGATCCGGAACCGCTGGTGGAGTATCCGCCGGCGCTCTACCAGCAGGGGATCGAGGGCACCGTTACGTTGCGGTTGTTCGTGGACGAGAAGGGCACGGTGGCGAGAGAATCGACCCAGGTCGCGGAGTCGAGCGGCTACCCGGCGTTCGATTCGGCCGCGGTGGCCGGGGTACCGAAGATGCACTTCTCTCCCGCCCAGCGGGACGGCCGCCCGGTCGCCATGACGTTCACCCAGCCAGTGCACTTCAGGAAGCCACCCGCCGGCGGAGCCAGCACTCCATGAAGAACGTCCCGCCCCCGGTGGATTCGATTCTCCAGACCATCGGCGGAACCCCGCTGATCCGGCTGGCCCGGATCGGGGCGGGAATCAAGACTCCGATCTACGCCAAGGATGAGACCGTCAACCCGGGCGGCTCGCTCAAGGACCGGATCGGACTGGCGATCGTGGAAGCGGCCGAGAGATCGGGCGAGTTGAAGCCGGGAGGAACCATCGTCGAGGGCACCTCCGGCAACACCGGCATCGGGCTCGCGATGGCCGCGGTGATCAAGGGCTATCGTTGCATTTTCACCATGCCCGACAAGATGTCGCAGGAGAAGGTCCGGCTGCTGAAGGCGTTCGGCGCCGAAGTCGTAATCGTCCCGACCGCGGTGCCGCCCGACCACCCCGATTACTACGTGATGAAGGCGAAGCAGATCGTGCACGACACGCCGGGCGCCGTCCTCGCCAACCAGTTCTACAACCAGGTCAACCCCGAAGCCCACTACGCGTCCACCGGGCCCGAAATCTGGGAACAGACCGGCGGCAGGATTACCCATTTTGTGCTGGGCGCGGGCACCGGCGGCACCATCAGCGGGGCGGGGAAGTACCTGAAGGAAAAGAAGCCGTCCATCAGGGTCATCGCCGGCGACCCGGTCGGGTCGCTCTACACCGGTTATTCCCGCACCAAGACCATGGGCGACGGGCATCCTTACAAGGTGGAGGGAATCGGCGGCGACAAGATTCCATCCACCCTGTGGTTCGACTACATCGACGAGTTCCGCCAGTTGGCCGATCGCGATGCGTTCGCCATGACCCGGCGGCTGGCCCGGGAGGAAGGGATCCTGGGCGGCGGGTCATCCGGATTGAACATCGCGCTCGCCTGCCAGGTCGGGCGCGAGCTGAACGATCCCAACGCCCTCATCGTGACCCTGATCTGCGACCGCGGCGAGCGCTATCTCTCCAAGGTCTTCAACGACGAGTGGATGCGGGAAAACCAGATGATGGACCTGCCCCGGCCCACCGTCGCCGACCTGCTGGCCCGCCGCGAAGCCGGAGCGCCGGCGCTGGTGAGCCTGGCACCGTCTGCCATGGTGCGCCAGGCGTTGAATCTCATGTCTACCTATGAGGTGAGCCAGATCCCGGTCATGGACGGCGATAACTGCGTCGGCGGACTTACCGAGGCAACGCTCATGACCCGGGCGCTGGATCAGCCCGCCCTGCTCGACCACCCGGTCCGCGAGGTCATGGATCCGCCGTTCCCGGTGGTGGAAGTCTCCCAGACGACCGACCGGCTGGCCGCGATGCTGACCAGGGAGAGTCCCGCGGCGCTGGTCGAGAGCAAGGGGAAGATTGTTGGTATCGTCAGCCGGTACGATGTCCTCCGGCACATGATCTCCACGCGGTAAGCAGGGGGCCATCTTGCACGTTACCGTCCTCACCGGTGGCACTTCGACGGAGCGCGACGTCGCGCTGGCGACGGCGGTGCAGGTGATCGGGGCATTGCGGGAGTATGGGCACCAGGTCGCGGCGGTCGACACGGCGCGGGGATACATTCCGGAGAAGGACGAGCGCTCGCTGTTGCCGGCCCGGGTCGGGAGCGCACCGCCCTCGCTGGAGGATCTCGCCATCCTGGAGCAGGGATTCCTGCTCTCCGGCCTCAGGGACCTGGCGGTGGTCCGCGACGCCGACGTGCTTTTTCTGGCCCTGCACGGCGGCCGCGGCGAGGACGGAACGGTCCAGACCATCCTCAATGTCCTGGGGGTTCCCTACACCGGCAGCGGTCCGCTCGGCAGCGGCCTCGCGATGGACAAGGATGTGTCGAAGCAATTGTTCCGGGCGTCCGGTGTGGAGACGGCCGACTGGCTGATGGCGCCGGCAGGAGCTTCCGAAGCCGGTGCCAAACTGGGCTGGCCCCTGGTGGTGAAACCTTCGAAGCAGGGTTCCACAGTCGGCCTCACCCTGGTCAAGGAGCCCTCCGGGTTCGACGCCGCCGTGGAACTTGCCTACCGGTATGATGACGAGGTGATGCTGGAATCCTTCATCCCCGGGCGGGAGCTTACCGTGGGTATCCTGGGGGACGAGGCACTTCCGGTGGGGGAGATTATTCCCCGGCACGAGATTTTCGATTATGAGTGTAAGTACACGCCAGGCATGTCTGAGGAACTGTTCCCCGCAAAACTGTCCCCGGATGTGGCGGTACGGTGTCAACAGTTGGGGCTTTCAGCCCACCGGGTGCTGAAGCTGGGCGGGTACAGCCGGGTCGATTTTCGCCTGCATCCGGACGGCCGGCTGCTCTGTCTCGAGGCCAATACCCTGCCCGGGATGACGGCCACCAGCTTGTTGCCTCAGGCGGGCCGGGCAGCGGGCATCGGGTTCCCGGAGTTGTGTCATCGGATCTGTATGGCGGCTTTGCCGGAGGCAGGATGAGCGTCGTGTTTCCCCGAATGACTCGCTGGGTAGGCCGTCTCATGGCGGCCAACGTGATCATCGCGCTGCTGCTGGCGACGGTGCTCACGTCGGCGAAGGTCACGGGTGCGCTCAGGTTCACCCCCTTGCCCGATGCGGTGGTGAGTCGTCCCTGGACCCTGCTGACCTACATGTTTGTCCACGGCGGGATGATCCACCTCGCCGTGAACATGCTGGTGCTCTACTTCTTCGGCGGCGCGGTAGAGCAGCGAATGGGGAGCAAGGCCTTCCTGTTCTACTACCTCTACTGCGGCCTGGGCGCGGCGGTCTTCTCGCTCGGCCTCTCCGCCCTCCTGCCCGGCACCGTGCCGCCCTTCCTGGGAGCGTCCGGCGCCGTGCTCGGTGTCGCTCTCGCCTTTGCGATGTACTGGCCCGATGCCGAGGTGATGATTTTCCCGGTCCCCATCCGGGCCCGTACCGTGGTCATCATCATGGCCGGCGTGGCGGCCTTTGCCAGCCTGGTGCTGTGGAACAGCCGGTGGGGACAGGTCGCCCACCTGGCCCACCTGGGCGGTATGCTCTCGGGCTACCTCTTTTTCAGGATCCAGGCCCTTTCCCAGCGGGCGCCGATCCAGCCACAACGGGAGGCGGAGCGCGTGGTGATGGTGCAATCTTCGACCGGGGAGGCCGAGCACCAGTTGCCCCACGCCCGGCCGCCGGTCCGTCCCCCCGAGAATCCTCTCGCCGTAGAACTGGACCGCGTGCTGGACAAGATCAACGCCAAGGGCCTCACCAGTCTCACGCCGGAGGAGCGCCGCTTCCTCGACGACTTTGCCCGCAATCGACAGAAGAATTCTGATTTCTAGCCGCTAACGAAAACACCGCGTTGTCAAGCCGTCTTGCGCCGGCTTCAGAAGTTTCGATATTGTCCCCCGTGCTGATCAATCTCCTCCCGGAATTTCTTGCAGTCCTCGAGGCCTCCGATCGCGAGAAGGCTTACACCCGCTACCTCGACAATCACCGCGCAGTCCTCCAAGCCTACTGGCATAACTATGTCATGGATCTCGACAGTCCCCCGGCTGCCGAGATTATTGCGCAATCGCTTCGCGCCGACCGGAGCGACCTGTGGGCGCTGATTGCCTCGGTCGACGTGGTGGAGATCGTGGAAGAGGCGCTGGCGCGCTCCCAGGAAGTCCTGGGGATGGACCGGCCGGTAGACTGTTACGTCATGGTGGGTATGGGCGCCGCCAACGCCGGCGAGCTTGTCGTCAACGGGCGGGGCGTCCTGTTCATTTGCCTGGAACACTTTACCGGCCGGGCCAATCCGCAGACCTACGGCCTGGGCCTCACGGCGGACCAGATCCCCATATGGATCGCGCACGAGTGCGCCCACCTGGTGCGCTATACCTCGCCAACCAGCAGCAGCGAAATGCGTCGTCTGGTGGCCGAAGCCGGGATGTCCTACGATTACTGGGTCACCGGTAGCCGCGCCACTCTCCGCGAGCTGCTGGTGAATGAAGGCGTGGCCATCCATGCCTCGCAGGCCATCGCTCCGGGATTCATTCCCGCCAACTATTTCGGCTATCCCAAGCGGCAGTACAACCGGTTGCGGGAGCTGGAAGCGTTCCTCCGCCGGTCGGCCCGGCCTGACCTGGAACGAAGTGGGCTGGGTCTCCGGCTCCGCTACCTGTCCGGCGGCATGAGTCCGGGCGCGCGCCTGGTCAATGGACGGGTCCTCCCGGAACGGTCGGGATACTACCTGGGATTCCGGATGACGGAAGCATTAGTGGGAGAGCGTGGTATTGCGGAGGCGGTGCGGGCTCCAGCCAGGGACTTCCAGGTAGCAGAAGAAGCCGCCAGCGGTATCCAGACCGCATAGGGGCGGTCTCAGACCGCCCGGCGGTTACATTGGAACCATGAGCGACTCCCCTCCCGAACAGATCCCAGGCCCCATCCTGATCACGGTCAAGCCCAAGGGAACCATCGTGATCCATGGCGCGGCCCGGATCGAGGATGTTGAAGGCAATCCACTGATCATTCCGACATTCAAGCAGCCCGGCGTCATCAAGCTGTGCGGCTGCGGCCGCTCGGCCAACAAGCCATTTTGCGATGGCAGCCACAAAAAAGAGTAGGGGTGCGCTGCAGCGCACCCTACTGCATCGCGCCCCTACTTCCCAATACAAAAGTTCGCAAAGACCCGATCCAGCACCACTTCCACATCCACTACACCGATCAGTTCGTCTAAAGCCTCGGTCGCTGCCTGGACGTGGTGCGAAACCAGCACCGGGTCACCCCGAGGTGGCAACTGCTCCGCCGCGGCGAGCAGTTGTTCGTGGGCAACGCCCAGCCGGTCCCGGTGCCGCTCGCGGGTAAGCGCCGGTTCGAGCTCCGCCAGCGCTGCTCCCTGCTGGAAGACCCGGCTGGCGACTTCCCGACGAATCAGGTCCAATCCCTCCCCCGTCATCACAGAGACCGGGATCCCCCCGTTCCCACCGCCCAGGTCGCACTTGGTGCCGAGCAGGACTGCTCCCCGGTTGACCCACTCCCGCTCGCGTGGATCCAGCGCGCCCCCAGCCTCCACACAGAGCAGAACCAGGTCGGCGGCTTCGAGGTAGCGATGGCTCACCTCGACGCCGAGCCGGTCGACCGGGTTTTCGAATTCGCCGATCCCGGCCGTGTCTGCCAGCCGGATCGGCCATCCTTCGAACTCGGTGAAGGCCTCGACCGTGTCGCGGGTGGTGCCGGGAACCTCGCTCACCAGGGTGCGACTGCTGCCGAGCAACGCATTGAAGAGTGAAGACTTGCCGGCGTTGGGACGACCGGCGATGACCACGAGGGCGCCTTCCCGGAGCCGCTGACCGACTGGGGCGGTGCGTAGCATTCGCTCGGTGATGGCTGTCGCGTCTCCCAGCGCCTTGGCAATGCGCTCGGGCGACACCGGGCCCTCATCCTCCTCGGGGAAGTCCACGTCGTAGCTGAGCAGGGCCTGCAGCTCGAGCAGGGCGCCGCGCAGCTGCTCCACCCGCCGGGAGAGTGCACCGTCCAGCTGGTCGAGGGCGGCCCGGGCCTGGTTGGGCGCAGTGGCATCCACCAGGTCTCCCACCGCCTCGGCCTGGATCAGGTCCAGTTTTCCATTGAGCACGGCGCGCCGGGTGAATTCGCCGGGGGCCGCCTGGCGCGCGCCGGCCGCGAACAACGAGGCCAGGACCGCCGACGGGGTCAGCACGCCCCCGTGGCAGGTCAGCTCGACCAGGTCCTCTCCCGTGTAGCTCGCCGGTGCGGGGAACGCGGCATACAGTCCCTCGTCGATCGCGGATCCTTCACGATCCAGGAAGCGGGCGAGTCGGAGCGTGCGGGGCTGGGCGGTGCCAAACCCCTCGATCACCCGTGCCGCCACGGCGAAGGCGTCCTCACCGGAGAGACGAATGACGGCGAGCGCCGAGCGTCCCGGAGGGGTCGCCAGGGCTGCGATTGGGTCGGAAAGCATGAGGGAAATTCTAAGCGCGCACGCTGTGCGCGCCTACTTTTTCAGCTTCGGAGGTGCCGGCGGAGGCTGGATGTTGCGGCGCAGCCGCTCGTTCGACAGCAGCCATTGCTGCGGAATGCTGGCCGTGTTCTGTACCGCATAGTACAAGTTCAGGCCCGACGCGAAGTTGAGGAACAGCAGGGTCATCATGACCGGCATGACGTACATCATCATCTTGGTCTGCGGGCTGGGCGGCATCCCCCGGGATCCCACCTTGCTCAGCACGAACATTGACAGGCCCATCAGCACCGGCACGATGTAGTGCGGATCCGGCCGGGACAGGTCAGGAAGCCAGAGAAATGACTCGCCCCGAAGTTCGATTGTGTTCCCGAACACGAAGAAGAGGGCAAAAAGCACCGGCATCGGGATCAGCAGCGGCCAGCAGCCGCCGAACGGATTGACCCCATGCTCCTTGTAGATCTTGAACATCTCCTGCTGCAGCTTCTGGGGCTCGTTCTTGTACTTCTCCTGGATCTCCTTCAGCATCGGCTGAATCGCCTGCATCGCCATGCTGGAGCGCATGGCCTTCTGGTTGAGCGGCCAGAGAATGAGGCGGATCATGATGCCGAAGCAGACCAGCACCACGCCATAGGCGAGATGGAGATGGTCGTGCATCCAGAGCAGCAGCGAACGCACCGCGACGGCGACCGGGCGAATGACGGTGCGCAACCCGGGCCAGCCGTAGGGGTTGACGTCGTCGAAGTCGTGCCCGATCTGGCTCAAGCGGCGGTATTCCATCGCCCCGGCGTACACCTGGTAGCCAAACTTGCCGTCGGCGGTGAGCGGCATGCTCACCTCGATGTCCGCCCTGGTGGGGGCCTTCCCCGCGGTGGCCGGCGGGGTTGCCGTCGCCCCGCTGATCCGGGCTCGAGTCGTGTCGAGCGTGAAGATCGCGTTGACGAAGTACTTGGACTTGACAGCCACCCAGTCGAACGGGCCGGGGAAGGCGGTCGTCTGTCCCGCGTTGAGCTTGGAGAAATGGGTCGCCGTGGCACCGTTGGACTTGGTCACGACGGCAAGCTGGCGCAGGTTGTCGATCGAATCGGCCTCGGTGTTGCGGATCCCCGGCCCCATGCCCACCAGCAGCACCGCGCCATTCGGACCCAGGCCGTTTACCTGTCCCTCGACGGTGAAGAGATAGCTCGCGGGATCGAAACGATACGTCAGGTTCACGTCGACGCCGCCCCGGGACGCCGTCAGCGTCAGCGGGGTCGCGGGCGAAGCGGTCAGCGTTTCGGCGGACGGGGTAAAGACCCAGCGATTGAGCCGGAGGGTATCGCTGCCGACCAGGAGCTTGAGGCCGAGGAGGTCACTCTCCGGCAGCAGCACCTGGACCGTCTTGCCGGGGTCCGTCTTGGCGAAGGACTTGTACCGGGGCAACGTGATGTCCACCAGGCGCCCGCCCTGAGTGGAAATGCCGTAGCTGTATAAGGGAGACGTAACCTGGACGACGTGGCCCTGAAGGGAACTGTCCGGAGCGATCGACTCGCCGCTCAGGCGGGGAATGCTGTCGGTGGAGCGGGTGGCCGAATCAGACGCCGGCGCCTGCTGGGCAGGAACCGGCCGGGGAGGCCTCTTTATGAAAACCGAGGGCACGACCGCGATCACGATCATCAACGCGACTGCCCAGAGAACTCGTCGATCCATGATTACTTGGCTTCAGGGAACAGGGTCAAAGCCGCCAGGATTCCACGGATGGCAGCGGACCAGCCGCCGGATGCCCAGCCACCCACCGCGTGCAGCACCATACTTCCGAACGGCCTCCAGTGCGTACTGCGAGCAGGATGGATGGAAGCGGCAACTCGCAGGCAACAGTGGCGAGATGGTCAGCTGATAAGCCCTGATCAGGGCAGCCAGCAATCGGCGTGGTACCAACAGCAACCACTTCAGCATCAACCCGCCGGACAGGTCAAGTCGCGCCAGGCCAGCAATTCGTCCCGCAGCAACCCGAAATCAGCCTGGTACGCCGCGGCCCGGGCCCGCACCAGCACGTCCCACGCGGGTTGTCGCGACTGGATTTCCCGGCGCCATATCTCCTTGAGCCGGCGCCGCAAACGGTTACGGGCCACCGCGGATGCCTGGAACCGGGGTACAATCAGTCCCATTCTCGGGTGGCCCGTTGCGTTCTCGGTCCAGATTATTTCGAGGTGCGCGCCTCGATGGCGGCGCCCGTCGTTCAGGCAGCGGCGGATTTCAGAGGCTCGCCCGAGCCGGTTGGCCCGTGCCAGGCGCTCTGATCCCGTCAGGAACCCCCGTGCTTCGTCGGCAACGACACCGTAAGCCGTTTCCGGCCCTTTTTCCGGCGCCGGGAAAGCACGGCACGGCCCCATCGGGTTGCCATCCGGGCCCGAAAACCATGCTTATTGATGCGCCGGCGATTGCGCGGCCGATATGACGGTTTCATTGTTCCTTATGTCCCTCCAATGAGCCCGAGAAGCTACCTAGCCCGGTGCCTTCGGGTCAAGGTTTGCATCCCACAACCCAGCCCGGAGCCAGACATCATGAAGAACCGCACCAAAGCCGCTGCCTGGCTTGCCGGCATTTGCGCCCCGGCAATTGTGGTCCTGGGATGCGCCACCCAAATCCCGCCGCATGGTGGGACTGGGCAGGTCGGCGATCCGAAGGCGCTCGCCGCCAGCATCCTCAACAACGCCGACATTGCGAGGACCAAGACGATCTGCCAGGCCATTCTCGCCAATGGGTTCGACGCGGGGTCGGGCTATCCCTCGGTCTGGATCCGCGATTTCAATACGTTCATCGAGCTGCTTCTCGAAACCCAGCCCTCGGGACCCGTACGGGACGAGCTCCTCAAGTTCTTCCAGTACCAGGGTACCGATGTAACCAATCCGCCGCCACCATCGCGCCCCTATCCGCACTTCGGCACCATCGCCGGCAACATTCTAGACGGCTACTACCCGTCCAGCGGCAGGCAATTCAAGAACACCGCCGAAACCGACCAGGAGACGTCACTGATTCAGGCCGTGCGCAAGTACGTGGATAAGACCGGAGATCGCACGATTCTCACCGAGATCGTCAACGGCCGGTCCGTGAGCCTTCGAATGGGCGATGCTCTCGACTACCTGATGACCAATCGATTGTCGGCTCGCTATGGACTCCTTTGGGGAGCGACCACGGCCGACTGGGGCGACAACCAGCCCGAAGATTCCCCCGGCGCGTGGCTCGACGACAAAACGCATCCAGCCATCGACATATATGACAATGCGATGTTCATCATCGCGCTGCGCGACTACATCCACCTCGTTGGCGACCCTGCCGGCAAATGGCACCCGATCCTGGACCGCACCCGGGCCAACGTGCGGCAGCACTTGTGGGACGGCCACAAATTCAAGGCCCATTTGTATCTCGACAGCGGATCGCCCTTTCCGGGCTGGTTCGACGAGTCGAAGGTCTTATACCACGGCGGAACGGCTGTCGCGATGGAGGCCGACCTCCTGAGCCGGCCCGAGGTGATCTGGACGATCCGGAGAATGCGGGACGACGTGGTCAAGGCCGGCGCCAGGACCATCGGGCTCAATCAGTATCCACCCTATCCGAATGGGTTCTTCGTGAACCCGGTGCAAACCGCCCCCTACACCTACCAGAACGGGGGCGATTGGCCCTGGTTCGGCGGTCGGCTGGTTCAACAGATGGTGCGGCTTGGCTTTGTCCAGGAGGCTTATGACGAGCTCCAGCCGATGCTCAAGCTCTTCGTGAGGGACAGCGATCTGAACGAGTGGTACACGCCTTCAGGAACGGCCGCCGGTTCTGAGCGGTTCAAGGGAGCCGCGGGCGCTATCGGAACGGCGATTGCTGCGCTCGAGGCCTGGGCGCGGGCTCAGTGAGTTGGCTCGGCCCAAGTGCGCCACCGAGGCGGAATTCGCCAGCCTGACGAGTGGTGGCGCTGAGAGCCCCGGTCAAGGTTGACTTTTCCACATCCAGCCCGTACAATCGTGGGCCCTTGCAAGCTCCCCACCGTTGATCGAGTCACGATGCAGCTGTCTGCCAAAGAAGCCTGGAAACGCATACTCGAAGAAGCGCATCGCGAATTACCTGAACATACCGTCCGCACCTGGTTGGAGCCGGCGGAGGCGATCGCCCTCGATGATGGGCGTCTGATCGTTGGCGCCCCGGACCACTTCGCAGCGGAGTGGAACGAGTCCAAGCACGCCAGCCTGTTGTCTCGCCTGGCGGAGCCGGTCATTGGGCGTCCCACGTCCGTCGTCTTCCAGGTCCAGGAAGACCGGCAGCGCCGACCCCAGATGGACTTTTTCGTCGCCCCCCAGGCCGCCGCCACCCCGGCCGCGCCCAGCGCCAATCCCAGCGCCCAACCGCTGAACGAGCGCTACACCTTCGACACCTTCGTCATCGGCAAGTCGAACGAACTGGCCGCCGCCGCGGCACATGCGGTCGCCGAGGCGCCGGGCAAGACCTATAACCCGCTCTTCATCTATGGGGCGACCGGGCTGGGCAAGACCCACCTCATGCAGGCCATCGCCCACGCCGTGTGCGAGCGCTCCCCCGACACCCAGGTGCTCTACGTCGGCGCCGAGCAGTTCATCAACGAGGTGATCGAAAGCATCCACAGCCGGACCATGCCGGAGTTCCGTCGCCGCTATCGCAGCGACGTGGACCTCTTCCTGGTGGACGACGTGCACTTCCTGGAAGGTAAGGAAATGACCCAGGAAGAGTTCTTCCACACCTTTAACGCGCTCTACGAGGGGAAGAAACAGATCGTCCTGACCTCGGACCGGCCTCCCAAGGAGATCCCGGGACTCGAGGCCCGGCTGGTGAGCCGGTTCGAATGGGGCATGGTGGCCGACATTGGCCAGCCCGACCTGGAGCACCGGATCGCTATCCTGCGCAAGAAACAGGAGCAGGACCACCTGGAGCTGACCATCCCGGACGACGTGCTGCGCTTCATCGCCGAGCACGTGCGTTCCAATGTCCGGGAGCTCGAGGGCTGCATCATCAAACTGCTGCTTTTCGCCTCGCTCAAGCACCGCGAGGTGTCGATCGAGCTGGCGCGCGACGCCCTGTCGGACAAGATCAAGCTGGGCGAGGAGGCCGGCGCCCCGGCGGCCCGCGCCCTCCCGACCATCGACAAGGTCCAGGAAGTCATCGCCCGGCGATGGGGCGTGACCCCCGAGGGTCTGCGCTCCAAGGCCCGGATCAAGACTCTCACGGTCCCGCGCCAGATCGCCATGTACCTCGCGCGCGACCTGTTGCAGATGCAGCTGGTGGAAATCGGCCAGGCCTTCGGCGGCCGCGATCACTCCACCGTCATCCACAGCGTGGACAAGGTGCAGCGCCAGATCGCCCGCGATCGCAGCCTGCGCGAACGGATCGAAATGGCTCGTCAAGAATTGTTCGCACAATAGTCGCCGCGCCGAATGTAGCGGTGTGGGTAATGCGGAGAAGGCCGGGAAAACTGCAGTCTCATCCCCGTCGCCCACACGGTACCAACATGGCGAACCGGGGTGAAGTCGTTACGGAGATTGCCGGTACCCATTGCGTCCACATATCCAGACCCTCTACTACTGCTACTAGTTCTATATATTCGGGTAGTTACAGTCTTTATCAGCCTCACCGGGGAGTGAGATGAAGTTTACGATCGCGCGGGAACAACTTCAGGAAGGATTGCTGGCGGTTGCGGCGAGCGTGCCCACGAAGACCACGCTTCCGGTGCTTTCCAACATCCTGGTGGAAGCGGGCAAGGATTCCCTCCGGCTCTCGGGAACCGACCTGGACATCGGGGTTTCAACCAGCATCCCGGCCTCGGTGGACCAGGAGGGAGCGATCACCCTCCCCGCCAAGAAGCTGGTGGAAATCGTCCGCGAACTGCCCAGTGCCGCCATTCGCTTCACCGGGTCGGGCGAGCAACGTATGACCATCGAGTGCGGCCGGACCAAGTTCCGGCTGCTCGGCCTGCCCCGGGAGGAATTCCCCGCGTTCCCCTCCGTGAAGTTCGACGGGGCCTGGAAAAGCTCGGCCACTGACCTGCAGAAGCTGATCGGGCACGTCGCCTTTGCGGCGAGCACCGAGGAGAGCCGCCCGATCCTGAACGGCGTGCTCTGGGAGCTTCGTCCCGAGCGGATGCGAATGGTGGCGACCAATGGGCACCGGCTGGCCCGGATGGATATTCCAACCAAGGGCGGCAATGCCAAGAACCAGGCCGACCTGATCGTCCCGCCCAAGGCCCTGGAGCAGATTCGCCGGCTGTTCGGCGCCGAGGAGGAGCTGGAAATTGCCCGGAGCGAGAACCACCTGGGCTTCCGGTCCGCGACAACTCATGTCTACACCCGGCTGATCGAAGGCCCCTATCCCAACTACGAGCAGGTGATTCCCCGGGAGAACGACAAGGCGGCGACCGCGGACAAGTCGGCCCTGACCTCGGCGCTCCGCCGGATGAGCATCGTGGCCAGCGACCAGACTCACCGGATCCGGATGC
This sequence comes from Gemmatimonadales bacterium, assembly GCA_036006525.1. Classification (GTDB taxonomy): domain Bacteria; phylum Gemmatimonadota; class Gemmatimonadetes; order Gemmatimonadales; family GWC2-71-9; genus DASYPP01. The sequence goes on along the minus strand of DASYPP010000009.1, from coordinate 81,990 downwards.
AGTTCGCCAACGGATCCTGCAAGCTCTCGGTACAGACCCCCGACCTGGGCGAAGCCCAGGAAGAAGTCACCGTCACCTACGAGGGGGACCCGCTGGAGATCGGCTTCAACGCCGCCTACCTGCTCGAGATCCTGAAATACATCCCGACCGACGAGGTCCGGATGACTTTCAAAGGCCCCGAGCGCGCAGCGACCTGCGAGCCGGTGGGGTGGGACGATTCGGCGAGCTACCTGACGCTGGTGATGCCGCTACGGCTGGTGGATTGACGAGTCCGGCGGAGTAATCACGCTATCGAATGGCAAGGGAGCCGGTACCGTGTCGAGCGGAACCGGCTCTTCGGGTATCAGGGCGCCGGTATCCGGAACCACCGGCAAGACTACCTCGGTTTCCACCTTCGGCACCTCGACGTTCTCTCCCCGCATCCTGCGAAGAATCAGGTTCTGCCGCCACCGCATCCGGCCCGGCCGGTAGCCCGGATTGGATGACAACGGGAACGGCAGCGCGCCGGCCAGGGCTGCGGCCTGCTCGATAGACAGCTGCCGCGCCGGACGATGGAAATACTTCTGGCTGGCCGCCTCCACTCCCCATACCTCGTCGCCCAGCTCCACCAGGTTGAGATAGAGCTCCAGGATTCGCTCCTTGCCCAAGGCGGTCTCCAGCCGATAGGCCGTCACGGCTTCCTTCAACTTGCGGAGCGGATTACGGGAAGGAGACAGGTAGAGATTCTTGGCCAGTTGCTGGGTGATGGTACTGGCGCCCCGGAGAGCCTCTCTGCGTTCCCAGGCCCGTCCCAGAACGGCCATCAGGTCCTTCCGGTCCCTCGGTGAGCTCCAGGAAAATGAATCGCGCTTGTAGCCCAGGGCGTGGCGCAGCGACCGGTAGTCGATTCCGTCGTGATTCCAGAAATCGTCGTCCTCGCCGATGGTGACCGCCCGGGGAACCGCCTTGGCGATCGAATCGAGCGGGATGGGGCGGTAGCGGCGCTCGGGCGTGCTGGAGTCGGCCTGGCCGCGTCGCATCCGCATGAACGCCGACTCATTGGGATAGTGGGAGCGGAACCAGACGGGAGGAGGCCAGACCGCGAAGATCCAGAGGAGGAACAGCACTACGCCCCATACGATGACTCGGCCGGCTTTGCGCCAGAGGCTCACGGCAGCAAGCGGAGCGTGTACCGCGAGGTGGCAACGGTTGGCACCGTCTGTCCGACCGCGGGCACCGTGATCGACATCCCCACAGAATCGCTCACGCTGGCCTCGAGCAGGCGCCCGTCAGTGCTGATGCGGTGAGTGCCGGTCGCGGTGCCGCGGCCGGTGATGCTCAGCTCCTGGCCAAAACTGGTGCCGGCGCCTTCCACCCGGTACGCCGTCGTGCTCTGCAGCACCAGCACCCGGACCCCGCGCATGTTTTCCAGCTTCTCGGCCCGGTACTCTGTCGTGCGGTGCTCCTGGACGCTCAGCCCGTTGACGATCGTGAGCGTCATGGACGAGCTATCGGCCCACTGGTCGCCCGGCTTGGCCCCGGTCACCGGAAGGACCGGGAAGAGCCGGCGGAAACTGGTCCGCACCTGCTCGCCGAACACCGATGGATGGTCCGGCTCGAGCGATTCCACCCGGCCATTCGCCCCGATGCTTCCCTGCCACCGGGTACCGACCGCGCTGTCGACCAGGGCCTGGGCCAGGTTGTCGGGGAAGTTCAACCGCATGGAATCCAGCACCATGGTCACGGCGAAGCCGGCCCCGGCCGGCGCCAGGGAAATCGTCAGGTAGGACGATTTTTCATTGAAGTTCCCGAAGGATCCGTCCGGCATCTCCATCGCCAGGCTGTCGCGGGATTCGAGCAGGTAGCGCGCGACGGGCACTGCGCTGTACAGGGTCGCGTTGTCCCGCTTCTCAGGGACCGTGCCGTCGGCGGGGGCAGGAGCGCCCCCGGCGGGGCTGGCGGGGGTTCGCGTCGACGCGCATGCCGCCAGCACCAGCAACGCCGGGAGCCGTGACCAACTCCGGAGAGACATGTTCCTCAGTTGACTATCGTAATCGTCGCCGTGTTGGTGGCCTTGATCGGAATCGGCTCCGGCAGCTGGGCCGTGGTGATCTGGAGATCGGAGTTCACCGTCGAGTTGCCGCCGAGGTAGCGGCCATCGTCCGAAACGAAATAGGTCGCCGTGCCGGTGCCGGTGCCGTCCACCCCGAGCGAGCCGCCGGCATTGTTGATCTCACCGGTCTGGGAAAGGCTGAAGGCGGTCTCGATGCGGAGGGCATGAGTGCCGTTGTGGTTCTCCGCCCCGGCCACCCGGTAGTTGGTCACGGTGCGGGTCGTGATGGACTGTCCCGCCTCATTGGTCGCGGTTTCGGAAGTATCGGTCCAGTTGTCGCCCACCTTCGCGCCCCGTTTCACCCGGGGGAAGAAGTTGGTGAGCAGGTCACCGCCGCCGCCCTCGGTGCTATCCATCCGTTTCACGCCGGAGAGCCGTCCATCGGCGTCCATCAAGCCATGCCAGGTCCGCCCCTTGGCGCTGTCCAGGGTGCTCTGCGCCGGGAGCGGATTGGTGTCGGCCTTGAGCATCGAGTCCAGGACGGCATGGACCGTCCGGCCCCCGGCGGTGTCGCTGAGAGTCACCGTGAGGAAGTTCACGAGGGCGATGTTATTGTGCTGCTCGCCCTGGCCCACCGCGGAGAGATCGACGATCTGCTCCGAGCGAGTCTCGATCTTGTAGTGGGTCGTCTGTGGAGGCGCGAGCACAATCCCGCCGGCCAGGCCCGCCAGGGCCAGCGCCGCGAACGTGCTGGAGCGTAATGCGTACATTGAATCTTGCCTTGGTTGAGGGTCAGGTACTTTGGCCAATTTTCGTTTTCCCAAAAACGGCGACGATTTCTTCCGCGTCGGAACTCACCCGCAGCAATCGCCATCCGCGTTTCATCATATCCGCGCGCCAACTCACCACCTTGGCCCAATCACCGGGCGAGGCGCGAAATACCCGCAGATGGGCCACGCTTTCCCACTTGGCCGGATAAGGCCGGTCCGGGCCGTCATTCTTCACAGCTGCTCTCAGTGGATGACAGAATGTGCCGCGGGGCGGATAAAGTTCGCCAGCCGGTCACTACCGAGCAAGGTGGCCCTCCCTGAGCAACAATGAGGCCCCGACGCCGTCGCGACGCCGGGGCCCCGGGGGCAGGGCCGTAAGCCGAGTTCTGTTCTTCCTTTACGCCACGTGAGTGGCGCTGGAAGGATGGTCATCTCTCTGGGATGCCTGTCACCAGACACCTCTAGCAGCCTACCCGCGGCTGTCCAACCGGATTGCTCCGGAAGGGCGGTGTGGGTCACACCTCGCCGCCTATTTGGCCTTGCTCCGACTGGGGGTTACCGTGCCACTCCTGTTACCAGGAGCGCGGTGGGCTCTTACCCCACCGTTTCACCCTTACCCTTCGCTTGCTTGCGCTTGCTTGGGGCGGTCTGTTTTCTGTGGCCCTTTCCGTCGCCCTTCGGCGCCCAGGCGTTACCTGGCAGTCTACCCGGCGGAGCTCGGACTTTCCTCGATGACCCGAAGGCCACCGCGACCATCGCACCCTGCCCGTCCGGCAAAGATAACCGGCCCGAACCGCACCGGTCAGCCTTCGCCGGTGGTTCGGGCCAGCCCCTGCTGGGCCTGGCGGAGGTACGGCTCCAGCACCGGGGAGGTCGACTCCTTCCACTGGGCCAGCACTGCCCGGTACTCGGTCGCGGCCGCCTCTCGTCGCCCCAGCTTCTCCAGCGCGGCGGCCCGGAGCAGCCGGACCCGTCCGACCATGCTCCAGCGATAGTCGAAGCCTCGCTTGTACAGGTGCTCGGGATCGAATCCGTCCAGGATGTCGATCGCCCGCTGATAGTCGCCTAGGAGATACCAGGCTTGGGCCTCGTACGGACGCCGGTCGCTGATGTCGCCGCTCCATCCGGCCCGCATCTCCGGTGAATCCTGCTCACCGAGAATTCGCCGCGCCTCGGCCGACTCGCCGCGCTTGACCGCGATGAGCGCCCGGAATTCCTTGGGCAGCGGCTCCCGCGTCAGTGCTTTCAGCTCGGTGAGTGCGGTGGTGTCGCCTTCGCCAAACAGGCCGACCGCCGCCGGCGTGCCGGACCGCGCCAAGTCAGGCCGCCGCGATTGCGGGGCGGTCCGCGCCTCCTCGGCGGCGCTCTCCCACAGGCGGCGCAGCTCGGGCACCGGCCCGCCGGAACCGGCATAGAGCATTCCCAGCGCCACCCGCTGAAAATGCTCGTAGGAGCGTTCGTCGATCATGCCGGGCCGGATCAGTCGGCGCACCGAGTCGCCCAGTTCGATCGCCCGGGTCGCCCCGTCGAGATCGCCTATATAGGAAAACACGCCCGCCGCGGTGTTCACCTCGACATAGCTCAAGGCCGGGGCGAGCGAGAAGTCCCCCGCCTCCAACGTGTCCATCGCATGCCGGAAGGCATCTACCGCGCCGTCGATATCGCCCGACGCAAACCGGATCCTGCCCTCGGTGAAGACCAGATCGGGGCGGTTCACCCCGGCCGGCATCGTCCGGGTCCGCTGCAACTCCGCCAGAGCGCCGTTGAAATCCCGGCTGGCGATCATCACTTCGATCAGGTTGGTATGGGCCCGGATCGCATCCGGCTGATTGGTGACCCACTGGTGCCCCGCCGCCAGTGCCTCGGAGCGAGCCAGGGCGACCGCCTGTCTGACCCGCGCGCTATCGAGAATGGGCTGACCGGTTTTTGACGTGGCGAGTCGGAAGGAGTCTCGCGATACCAGTGCCAGGAACGGACGCTCGTTCGACGCCTCCGTCAGCATGTTCATGATGTGTTCGTAGGCCAGCGTATAGGCCGGGTCGAGCGCCAGGGTGCGATTGAAGGATCGCAGCGAAGTGGTCTTGTTGGCCGCGACGTTGACGCTGCTGGTGTCATGGAACAGCGCGTCGCCCAGGCCATACCAGGCATCGGCGTCGTTGGAATCGCGCGCCAGGAGCGAGCGATAGAGCGACTGCGAAGTGACGTAATCGCCGTTCAGGAAGGCGCGATACGCGTTGATCACTGTGCGTTCATGCTGGGGCAGGCCGCCGGAGAATCGAGTGGCCGCTCCGATGGCCTGGAAGCTCAAACTGTCGTTCGCGCCGACCAGCCAACCCCGGGTGAGCGCCAGCTTGTAATAGGCCAGCCCGAACGTGCTGTCTTCATCCAGGGCATGACGGAATTCCTGCTCCGCGCTGGTCAGCTCCCACTGGTTCAGCAGGTCGATACCTCGAAGGTAGGCGCGGTACGCCTCCAGCGATCGAGTGGTCAGCGCGGACAGGTTGGCGCGGGCGGCTCCCGGAGCACCCGAGAGGTCGAGCAGCCGGGCCGCCAACTCGTCATACAGGGGACGGGGATCCTCGCCGCTTACTCCGTTCACCTGCGCCACGTCGATTCGCTCACCGGAAGCCACGTCGTAGACTCGGGCCGAGAGGTGGAGAGAATCTCCGGACCGGGTGTAGTCGCCCAGGACGACGGTCCAGACTCCCGCATCACGGGCCAGTTGGCGGGCCATCTCGAGGCCAATCGGAGCGTCAACCGCCAGCTTGTGGTGGCCCAGCAGGTCGTGCAGCCGTTCGTGATCGACCACCGACAAGTCGTCCCATTGGGACATGTTGAGTGAGAGCATGTTGACGCTGCCCTCGCGCAACCAATCGACGGCCTGGTCCTCCCGCAAATTGTCGAACGGCAGGATCAGGATCGAATGCCGGGGGTTGATACCGTCGGGCGGGCCGTTGCCACTGGTGAGCGCCAGCGCCACGCCCGCCAGGGTCAACACCAGGGCGCCAGCCCCGATCAGCATCGGCATGAGCTTGCGCCGGCTGTGAAGCCGCCGGCCCGGGTCCCCGCGGAGGGCACGACTCATCTCGGTGCCGGTCTGCCAGCGCCGGTCCGGCGATTTCTCCAGCGCTCGCATGACCGCGATGACCAGGGCCGCCGGAGTTTCCGGGCGGATCCGGTCGATCGGAACCGGTTTTTCCGAGAGTTGCATCGAAATGACCGCGGCCCCATTTGCACCGCGGAATGGAGGATGACCCGCCAGCATCTCGTAGCCCACGATCCCCAGCCCGTAGAGATCGCTCCGGGTATCCACCGTTTCGCCGGCCGCCTGCTCCGGGCTCATGTACGTCGGGGTACCGACCGCGATACCCTGCCCGGTCAGCTGAAGTGAAGTTTCCGCTGCGGCTACCCGCGCGATACCGAAATCGGCCAGCAGTGCCCGCCCGGTCGCTTCGTCGAGCAGGATGTTTTCCGGCTTGATGTCCCGGTGCACCAGGCCCGCCCGGCCCGCGGCGGCCAGAGCTTCGGCCATGTCGGCCATGATGCGCCCGGCTTCATCGGGCCCGAGTTTCCCGACCCGGTTCAATCGTTCCCGGAGGCTGTCGCCGGGCACGTGATCCATGACGTAGTAGAAAATTCCGGTGGCTTCACCGGCGGCGTGGACGGCAACGATATTGGGATGGCGAAGCTTCGCGATCATTCTGGCTTCAGCCAGGAAACGCTGGATGATGGAGCCGTGCACCGAGAGGTCGGGGTGCATGACCTTCACCGCGACCGGGCGATCCAGGGTCGTGTCGGTGGCGAGGAAGACCATGCCCATGCCCCCTCGGCCCAACTCCCGTTCAATCCGGTAGTGGGTGCCGAGCGCGGCCTGAAGCCTGGCTACCAGCTCATCGGCTTCTATGGTCATCGCACCAATCCGAGTGGGACGCAGTGCATGGGGCTCCGCCGGGGCTACCGGGGTCGATTCAAGTCTATATGGGCGGTTCAGGCTTGGGGAGTGAGCCGAAAGTGGTCCTCCCATAGATGCGATAGTCGTTCAAAAGGTTGCCTAAGAACAATCCAGTCCGCGACTTCCCGCACAGCTGGTGGTTTGAGCCAGCGTTGACGGTGCCGGACTACCGTTGGCTCGTCTCCTCGAAAGCCGGCCAATGCAGAAGGTCGAATTCCAGCCTGGCCCGCTGGCCCACACCGTGGCCACGGTCCTGCAACCCGACGAGCGTCCCCGGGTAGACGCTGCCGGCAACGGATGTTTCGCGGTCGTCCACCGGGACTCAATACCGGAGGCCATAAGGGTAGTACGAGAACGGGCAGTGGATGCTGTCATTCTTTCGGTGCACCGCTGTCCCACCGCCCAGATCGACGCGGTCGAGCACCTGGTGCGCGATTTTCCCGAAATCCCGACGGTCGCCCTGGTCTCCCGGCACGATCCCGAAGCGAGCCAGGCGTTGCTCAATCTGGGAGCCACCGGGATCCGGCAGGTGGTGGACGTAACCGCCCCCAGCGGATGGCAACGGCTGCGGGAACTGGTTTCCGGCCCCGCCAGCCGATCCTCGGCCCGCATTCAGGGCCCTCTATTTGACGTTTTGGGGGAGGTCCCGGCAGACACCCGGTTGTTCTTTGAGGTCATGATCCGGCTGGCGCCGGAGACCGTGACGGTCCGGCGGCTGGCGGTGCGGCTGCATGTGCGGCCCAGTACCCTGATGTCGCGCTTCCAGCGGGCCGGGCTTCCGTCTCCCAAGAGCTACCTCGCCATGATCCGGCTGCTTCATGCGGCGGCGCTGTTCGAAGGGCAGGGTCTCTCGGTTGCGGACGTCGCGTATCGGTTGGAGTACTCTTCGCCCCAAAGCTTTGGACGCCACGTGCGCGCGCTGTTGGGCATTACCTCTTCCGAGTTCCGTCGCCGGCTCCCGCTGGCGGCGGCGCTGGATCGGTTCCTGGGAATAATGGTCACCCCGTATCGGGAGGCGCTGCGGAGTTTTCATCCCCTGGCAGCAGGGAATGGGACGACGGACACGGCGCAGCGTTTTCCGGTCGGGGGGACCCCTATTCCCTGAGTCCCAACTCACCTGCGGTCGTGAGGGTTCGCACCGGGTAGCCCGCCTGCTCCAGTGACTGGCGGCCGCCCTCTTCCCGGTCCACCACCGCCAGGATGCCGAGGACCTTGCCGCCCTCGGCTTCGACAGCCTGGATGGCCTGTCGGGCGGAGCCACCCGAGGTAATCACATCCTCGACGACCACTACGGAATCGCCCCCGCGAAAATTCCCTTCGATCCTTCGACCGGTGCCGTGGTCCTTGGGCGCCTTGCGCACGCTGAATGCCTCGATAAGGCGACCCGCCGCTACACTGGCCGCGGCGATCGCGTACGCGACCGGGTCGGCGCCCATGGTCAGGCCTCCCACCGCGGCCGGTTCCCACCCGGTGTCCCGGATTGCCGTGAGGCCAAGCCGTCCGATCAGGACCAGGCCCTGGGCGGACATGGTAGTAAGCCGGGCATCGATGTAATAGGAGGAGCGGGCACCGGAGGCGAGAACAAAATCCCCGCGCCGTACCGACCGGTCGAGCAGTAGCTGGCGCAGATCTGAAGCGGACACGATTACCCGGGTTTGCGGCGGAAAAGCCCCGACAGAAGCCCTCCCTTCTTTCCACCCTCGGATCGAATTGCCGTGGTCACACCGGCGACAAATTCGTCCACCGTCTTGCAACGCTTCTCCCGGTCTCGTTCCAAGCCTCTCATTACGGCTTCCTCGACCTCCTGGGGGAAGCGAAGACCCTTCTTGGCCTGGTTGAGCGGAATTGGTGGTTGCGACAGCAACTGCTGAAAGAGTTCCCGCGGCGATCGCCCGTTATAGGGCAGCGTCCCGGCCAAAAGGTAGTAGGTGATCGTGGCGAGGCTGTAGACATCGGCCTGTTCGTTAACCAGCTCGCCGCTCAGCGCTTCCGGAGCCACGTACTGCAGGGTACCCACGAAAAACCCGGTGCGGGTGAGCCGCTCCTCGGCGACCAGCTCCGAGTCACGGGCGATGCCGAAGTCGAGCAGCTTGAGCATCTTGTTGGCCGGGTTGTACATGATGTTCGCCGGCTTCAAGTCCCGGTGAATAATGCCCTCGTGATGGGCGGCACTGAGCGCCGCGCCCAGTTGCTCGATGATAGTGGCGACCAGGTCGGGAGCCAATTGGCCCGAGCGGGTGGCGAAAGTGGCGAGCGGCTCGCCATCGGCCCACTCGAGGGCGAGGTAATACAATCCCTCTTCCTCGCCGAAGGCATACGTTTGGACGATATTGGGATGATTGACCCGGGAACCGTACTCGGCTTCGCGCAGGAATCGCTTGACGGCAACCGGGTCCTGGCCCATTCGGGCTCGCAGGACCTTGATGGCGGCGACCCCTTTTTCGGGGTGCTCCGCGCGGTAGACCGCGGCGGTTCCACCCTCTCCAACGTGGTGGAGAAGGCGATAGCCCGCGACGTTTCGGCCGGCCAGATTCTCTTGCGACATAAGCGTGGCAAGGTACTCGCTATCTGACGATGCAGCAAGACGTTCGACTTGACGCTTCGAAGTCGGGGACGGTAACCTTCGCCGCAATGGAACACGCTGTCAAACGGGTGATCGGGGGACATGTGATGGGTCGGCATGCGGGTGTCGTTTTCGCGGGCTTGGTGTTGGCTGCCTGCGGCAGCTGGCAACGGGTCGGGTCAAGCACCGGCACCACGCCGGAGAATGAGATTGCCGGGGTCCTCGATATGGGCGCGGTTTACCGCCAGCTGGGCCGGCTGGTAGCGCCCGCCCCTGTCCCGTTCATTGGCAACCTGGTCTACGCGGCGGGGCCCGGAGACTCTTCCATCGTGATGCTGGGGCTCTCCTTTGAAAACCGGGTTTTCTCGTTCCAGCGGGAAGACAACCGTTTTGTCGCCCGCTACCACATCGACATCCGCTTTGAGCCGAGCGGCGGCCCCGCGATCACGGTGAGCCGGGATGAGGTCGTGCAGGTCGCCTCGTTCCGCGAGACCATGCGGAACGAAGAGAGCGTCCTGTTCCAGCAGGTGTTCCACTTGTTGCCGGGCAGTTACAAGGTATCGGTAGCGATCAAGGATCGCGGATCGTCGGAGCAGAGCCGGGCGGAAAGCTCGGTCGAGGTTCCCAGCTTCCCCGCCAACAGTTTCAGCGCGCCGCTCGTGGCGTACGAGGTAACCGGCCGGGCTCACCAGTCGGATGCTCTCAACCTGGTGCTCAACCCGAGGGGAACCGTCGCCTACGGAAGCGACACCCTTCTGGCCTACATCGAGGGATACCATTTCAGCGGACCGACTGCGGTTCCCTTCGAGATCCAGGATGCGACAGACAGCATCGTCTACCAGGACTCACTGCGTTTCACGGGGAACCAGGACGTTGAAGGGCAGGTCATTCGCCTGACGCCCGACAGCGCGCCCCTGGGCGAGCTCCGGCTGACAGTGGGGAGCGGGGCCGCCAGCAAGAAAGCATCGGCCATTGTGTCACTGTCGACGGCCTGGGTGGTGACCAACTACGAGGAGATGGTCATCCTGCTCCGCTATTTCGGATACCAGGACCAGCTCGATTCCCTCCGCAAGGCACCTCCGTCAGACCGGTCCCGCCTGTGGCGCGCCTTCTATGTCGCGACCGATCCGATTCCGACCACCCCGGAAAACGAGGCCCTGGATCAGTATTTCCAGCGGCTGGCCATCGCCAACGTCCGCTTTCGCGACGAGGGAACGCCCGGCTGGCGGACCGACCGGGGCGAGGTCTATATCATGCTGGGCGAGCCCGACGAGGTCTATGACTCCAGCCCGCTGAGCCAGGGCCGCATCATTCGCTGGGTGTACGTGCAGGACCGGCTCCAGCTCACCTTTCTGGACGAGACCGGGTTCGGCCGATTCCGCCTCACAACCAGCTCCCGGGCCGAATTTGACCGGGTGGTAGATCGGCACCGCAGGCAAGGCCACTGATTCCCAAATTGAAGGACGAGGATTGAAGATTGAGGATTGCAACCAGTTAGTTTCAATCCTCAATCTTCAATCTTCAATCTTCAATTCTTGATGCCTCACAGCCCTCCCCAGCTATTCCTCGTAGATGGCTATGGCCTGATCTATCGGGCGTTTTACGCCATGATGGCGCGCCCGCTTCGGACCAGCAAAGGTGAAAACACGTCCGCCGCCCTGGGCGTGGCCAACTTCCTCGTACGCCTTCGGGAGAAATACCGGCCGGATTACCTCGCCTGGATCAACGATGCGGGAGATTCCTTTCGGACCGAGGTGTATCCCGAGTACAAGTCCACCCGCACCAAGTTGGACGAAGAGCTCCAGGTTGACTTCAACCGTGGCGTGGAACGCATCGGCCAATTGCTCGAAGCATTTCGGATTCCTCTTGTCTCCCTTGACGGGTATGAGGCCGATGACGTCATCGGAACCCTGGCGGACCAGGCCGTCGAACGCGGCTTCCACGCGGTCATCGTGTCGGCCGACAAGGATTTCTATCAGCTCATCCGGCCCGGGGTCTCCATCCTGAACCCGGGTCGGGGAGGGTCCGCTCAGGTCGAGGAACAATGGATTGATCTCACCAATGCCACGGAGCGGCTCGGCGTGATGCCGGGCCAGGTGGTGGACTACCTCGCGCTGGTCGGTGACAGCTCCGATAACATTCCTGGCGTCAAGGGCATCGGAGAAAAGGGGGCGGTCGCCCTGCTCACGGAGTATCGCGACCTCGACACCCTGCTGGCCCGCGCCTCGGAAGTGAAAGCGAAGCGGAGCCGCGAGGCGCTGTTGTCGCAGTCCGAGCAGGCCCTGCTCTCTCGTCGACTGGTCACCATCCGGCGTGATGTCCCCATTGACGTGGCCTTCGACCTGCTCCAGGAGAGAGAGCCCGATCGCGAGGCGCTGGGCCGAGTCCTGGCCGAACTGGAGTTCTTTGCCCTGGCCAGCCGGCTCGGGCTGCAGAATGCTTCGCAGCCGATTCTGCCAGTGTCGGTGGTCCCCGGCGCGCCGGTTCAACCGTCGACGCCGGCGCCTGCGACGGCCGTTACCATCGTCTCGGATTCTGCCGAGCTGTCCGGGATAGTCGCAGGACTGCGCGCCGCGCGCCTGGTGGCGCTTGATAGTGTCTCCAGCGGCGGTGATCCGCGTGATAGTCGTCTGGTGGGACTGGCGATCGCGGCCGGCGAACAGGAACGGTGGTATCTGCCTTTCGGCCATCGATCTTCGGGCGGCCTCATGGAGACCGAGGCGGTCAAGAATCTTCCCGGCCTGTCCGATCCCGCCATGGCGCCGCTCCGCGCCCTATTGGAAGATCCCTCGGTTCCCAAGGCGGGTCACGACATCAAGGACGACTTGCAGACCCTGCGCCAGGAGGGAGTCCACCTGGCCGGGGTGGTGTACGACTCGATGCTTGCCAGTTTCGTACTGGATCCCGGCCGCCGCTCTCATGCCCTGGAGACGCTGAGTCTCGAACACCTGGGTCGTCCGCTCAAGGGGTTCGCGGACCTGGTGGGCAAGGGGAAAGCCCAGATTCCCTTCGAGGAGGTTGCCCTTGCCGACGCCGCCGCGTGGGGCTCCGCAGGAACCACCACGGTGCTGACGTTGGAGCGGCTCTTCGCCGAGCCGCTCAAGAGTCAGGCTTTGGAACCGCTGCTGCATGATATCGAGCTGCCGCTGGTAAGGGTGCTGGCCGACATGGAGTGGACCGGGGTCGCGGTCGATCCTGCCGTCTTCACCCAGCTTTCCCGCCAGCTTACCAGCGACCTCCGCTCGCTGGAATCGCGTATCGCTCAGGCTTCCGGCACCGATCTCAACCTGAACTCTCCCCGCCAACTGGCCCAACTCCTGTTCGATAAGCTCCAGTTGCCGATTCTCAAGAAGACCAAGACCGGACCTTCGACCGACGCGGACGTCCTGGAGCAGCTCGCGGAACTGGGCCATGAAGTGCCCCGCCTGATCATGGAATACCGCGAGCTGGAAAAGCTGCGCTCCACATACGTCGACGTTCTGCCGCAGCGGGTGAACCCGCGCACCGGCCGGATTCACACCCGGTACAACCAGGCCGGGGCGGCCACGGGCCGGCTTTCTTCTTCGGAGCCCAATCTCCAGAACATCCCGGTGCGGACCGCTCGGGGAGAGGAGATTCGCCGCGGCTTCGTGCCTGCGCCCGGCTGGCAGTTCCTGGTCGCCGACTATTCCCAGGTCGAGCTCCGGTTGATTGCCCATCTCGCCGAGGACACGGCATTCATCCACGCCTTCCAGCAGGGAGGCGACATTCATCGCCAGACGGCTGCGATCATCTTCGATGTTCCAGTCGACCAGGTCAGCCCCGACATGCGGGCCCGCGCCAAGACTATCAACTTCGCGACGATCTACGGCCAGGGTCCGTTTGCCCTGGCCCGCCAGCTGGGAATCAGCCAGGATGAGGCCAAGGCGTTCATCTCCCAGTATTTCACGCGGTTCGCCGGGGTGCGGGCCTATCTCGACCGCATGGTCCAGCTGGCAAGGGACCGGGGGTACGTCGAGACCATCTTCGGCCGCCGGCGTTACATTCCGGAGATCCGGGACCGGAGCTTCAATATCCGCTCTTTCGGGGAGCGCACGGCCGCCAACTCGCCGGTCCAGGGCTCGGCCGCCGATCTCATCAAGATCGCGATGCGCCGGATCCACGACGCCCTGGCGGCCGAGCGGCTGGAGTCGCGCATGTTGCTGCAGGTGCACGATGAACTCGTCTTCGAGACGCCGCCCGAAGAACGCGACCGGCTGGCCGATCTCGTGCGGCACCACATGACGACCGCGGTCAGCCTGAAGGTTCCCCTGGTCGTGGACATAGGTACCGGATCCAACTGGCTGGACGCCAAGCATTGAAATCTGTATCCTGCCAGGTCCAACCCGGGTCAATCGATGGAGGGCGAGTGGTGCGGAATTCGCGCGGCGTGACGTTCATCGAGCTGCTGACCGTGGTCGTGATCATCGGGCTGTTGACGGTCTTCGCGATCCCCCGGCTTACCCGCAACAAGGAAAAGGCCATCCTGGCCTCGATGCAGTCCGACCTGCGCAACCTCGCCAACGCCGAAGAAGGCTATTACTACACCAATGCGACCTACAGCGTCGACCAGGTCGCCCTCAACGTCACCCTGACCGCGGGGAACGTCCTGGTCATCAATGAAGCGACGGCGGCCGGGTGGTCGGCCACGATCAGCCACGCGCCCATCGTCCCCCAGAGCTGTTACCTGTTTCACGGGAACGCTACGCCGGTGGGTTCAGCGACGGTCGAGGGATTGGCCGACTGTAGTTGATTTTCCTCTGGGCTGGATGCCCGGCCACCAGTTCCACTCTCCCGCCAGGTGCATGAAGGCCGGCACCAGCACCATCCGGATCAGCGTGGCGTCCAGCAGCACCGCGACCGCCAGCCCGAAGGCCAGGAACTGCATGGCCAGGACCCGGGCGAAAGCGAACACCCCGAATACCAGGATCATGATCAGCGCCGCGGAGGTGATGACCGGAGCCGTGGCGCTCAATCCTTCCATTGTGGCCTCGTCGTTCTTGCCGGTCTTGTCGAAGGCCTCCTTGATCCGGCTGAGCAGGAATACCTCGTAATCCATGCTGAGCCCGAAGACCACGGCGAACACCAGCACCGGTACCAGGACATAGATCGCCTCGGTCGGCCCGTCCAGGCCGAGCAAGCTGCTCCCCCAGCCATACTGAAATACCAGGACGATGAGTCCGAAGGTGGCGCCCACCGACAGGGTGTTCATTACGATCGCCTTGATCGGCACCAGCACCGACTTGAACGAGACCGCCAGCATCGCCGCCGTGGTGAGCAGGATCAGCAGCACGATGAGCGGAAACCGCTTGAGCAGGTGTTCCTGCAGGTCGAGGTTGGAAGCCACAAACCCGCCCGCCCAGACCTTGGCGCCGCTGCTGTCCGGCATGATCTCCCGACCCACCATCCGGGCCCGGTGAACCACCGCCATGGCCGAGGTGAGGGACGTTGAATCGGACAGCATGATGTCCAGGAGGGTCATCCTGCTGTCGCTGCTGAGATACGCGTCCAGGAACTCGGGATACTGGGAACGGGCCGACCCGATATCGCTGTAGAGCAGCGAGTAGCCCAGGATCGAGCTCTTGGCCCGGAGGTCTACCACGCTTCGCACCGTCCGGATCCGGGGGTCAGCTTTGAGCGAATCGGATAGCGCCCGCAATTTCCGGAGCCAGGCCGCGCTCACCACCCGCTCTCCCGGCGGTGCCTCGACCAGCAGGCGCACCGGGGTCATGACGCCCGATACCCCCATCCGATTCAGGATCTCGACGCCCTGGCCCGCCTCGGTTCCTGGCGTCCACCAGTTCCTGGCGGGCAGGCCAATCCGGATGAAAATCAGGGGAAAGGTGAGGATGGCCACGGCCGCGCCGCCCATGGTGAGCGCCCGGATCGGGTGCCGGCTCAGGCTGCGGGCCCATTTTTCCCAGACCATCGGCGCGTGATACCAGGCCAGGCGGCGAGCCAGCCATTTCGGTCCATCGATCGCACGGCCCAGCACCGCGAGCATGGCCGGCATCAGGGTGATCGACAGCGCCATGGCCACGGTCACCACGATCAGCCCGCCGATCCCGATGCTGCGAGTGTCGACCAGCGGCGTCAGCAGCAACGCCGCAAATCCCACCATGACAGTCAGGCCCGAGGTGATCACCGCACCGCCGGCCGTGGCCACCGTCCGGATGGCTGCGTTCCGGCGAGGCAGTCCGCGATTCAACTCTTCTCGAAACCGGGTGACGATGAGCAGCGAGTAGTCGATGCCGACTCCCAACCCGATCATCGTGGTCAGGTTCAGCACGTAGATCGACATTGGCGTGAACCGGGCGACCACCCCGATCAGGGTCAGGCTCACGCTGATCGCAAGGAAGCCGATGACCAGGGGCAGGAGCCCGGCCACCAGCGCCCCGAAGGCGAAGATCAGGACCGTCAACGTGAGGGGCATGGAGATCAGCTCCCCCCGGACGCTGTCCTCGCCGCTGATGGTTCGGACATCGATGTCGAGCGCGGAACGGCCGGTGACATGGGCGGTGAGTCGTACCGGCAGGGTCTTCGCTTTTTCGCCGACCAGCCGGCGAATCGGGGCGACCAATCCGCCCGCGCTGTCCCCGGTCGGCACCCGGAGCGCGATGATCAGGAAAGTGGCGTGGCCATCGCGCCCGATGAACGTGCTGTCCCCGGTGGAATGGAACGAGAGAACTCCGCGCACGTACGGCAGGACAGTGAGCGCCTGGCTCAGGCTGTCCACTGCCCGGCCGCCCGCGCCGTCTCCCAGCTGGGCCGGGCCCTCGAGGGTGACGGCGAGGTACTCGCTCAGCGGTGCGGCGAACCGGGTGCGCAGCAAGTCGTCCACCGCCGACGCTTCGGTCGGGGTCCCGCTGCCCCCATGGGTCTTGAGCCGGTGCTGGGTGCGCGGTGCCAGGGTCACCGCCACGGTTCCGACCACGGCCCAGATCGCCACGCAGGGCCAACGCCAGCGCACCAGCAAGCGGGCCAGAAGTCGCAACACTTTCAGGGCCTCCCGCCAGGCGGAGGTAGGAGCAGGGCAGGCACGGGACGGCCAAATTCTAGTGGCAGCAGGGCGGATGACAACCCGTGGGGCCGGCGCGGGAGACGATCAGCCCGAAAATTGCATTCGGTTACTCCGGCGCCCAGCGCTGGCACTAAGCCCTGATTTCCCATCATATTCCGCGGCGGCAATGCGACGCTTCCTGCTTCCTGCACTGACCATGCTGGTCCTGGTGCTAATCCTGGCGGATCGGATACACCGGCCAGGAACGGCCCCTGCGGCCGTGCCCGAAAGTGTCGCCACCGCCCCTATTGCGCGGTCGGATCTTCCGGCCCGAACCCGTCCGGTCGAGGCTCCGGTAACACCGGTTCCCCCCTCCACCACCCTGGAACAACTTGCCCGGCTTTCCGTGCGCCGCACCCTGAGCAACGAGGGCCGGGAGACCTATCTTGACTCCCTGCTTCTCACCAGCGATTCCGTGCTTCGCCGCTGGGCCACCGAGGAGCGTCGCTCAGTCCACGTGGCGCTGTTGCTCAATCCCGCCTCCTGGTTCAGCCCGACGATGCCCGACCGGGTGCGCGATGCACTCCGGGTATGGGAAAACCTGATTCCGGGACTCAGGTTCGACGCAGTCTCCGACACCCTCGACGCGGACATCACGGTTCGCTGGATCGACCGCTTCAGCATCGATCGCACCGGCCAGACCGACCTCACCTGGGATCAAATGGGCCGGGTGCGCCATGCGTCGATTACGCTGGCGGTGAGTGACGGTCGAGGGACCGCGCTGCCGCCGGCCGCCCTCGCCGCGGTCGCCCTGCACGAGATCGGGCACGCGCTGGGCCTGCCCCATTCGGCCAACCCCCAGGATGTGATGTTCCCCGAACCCCGCGTGTCCGAACTTTCGATCAGAGATCGCCGGACCGCCCTGATGTTGTACCAGTTGCCGACTGGATCCGTCAAGGAAATCCCCACCCCATGATGATCGCTGGTTTCTGGCGCTGGATTGCGCTGGGGCTTCTCATGCCCTTGGGCTCACTGAGTCCGATCGATTCCCCGCCCGGGCGCCCGGAGTATTCATTTCAGACCGTTGACTCTGCCGTCGCGAGTGGGGTAATCCAGGGGGTGTACCCGGGAGCGGTGGTCATCATCGGTCGCTCCACCGGGATCCTTCATTCCAGGGGGTTCGGACACCTGGCACCGGGCAGCAGTTCTTCGGTTCCCAATCCGGATTCCACCCTCTTTGACCTGGCGTCGCTCACCAAAGTGGTGGCGACCACGAGCGCCGCCATGCTGCTGGTGGACCGGGGTCGACTGAACCTGGATGCGCCGGTGCGTCGTTATCTCCCCGAATTCCGTCGCCCGGAGCAACGGGCCATCACGATCCGCATGCTGCTGAACCACACCAGCGGACTCCGCCCCTCCGGCGCGTATTTTCGCCGGGCTTCCAGCCGCAAGCGGGCGATCGCGCTGGTGCTGCAGGAAAAACCGGAACGTGCGCCCGGGACGTCCGCCGTTTACAGCGACATCAACGCGATCCTGATGGGGCTGGTGGTAGAGCGAATCTCCGGCAAAACACTCAACACGTTCACCCGGGATGAGCTCTTCACTCCGCTCGGTATGGGGGCAACCCGGTTTCTGCCGCCGGCCGCCTGGCGCGGCCACATCGCCGCGAGCTTTGAGCGGCGCGGCCACCCGGTGTCCGGCACGGTTCAGGATATGAATGCCCGGGTCCTGGGCGGCATTGCCGGACATGCGGGCCTCTTCGCCACCGGGGCGGATCTGGCGCGTTTTGCCGAGTGGTGGTTGGCTGGGGGCCGCGGGCCGGATGGAAACCAGCTCGTCGCTCCCGGGACCATGGCGCGCTTCCTGGAGCATCAGCCCGGTGCGGGTACCCGTCTGCTGGGATGGGACTCGCCGGATCCGGCGGCTGAGGAGCCGACTCTGTTCGGAACCCTGCTCTCCGAGGGAGCGTATGGACATACCGGGTGGACCGGCACCCAGATCTGGGTCGATCCGGAACAGGATCTCTTCGTTATCCTGCTCACCAACCGCAGCATGAATCCCGACGTTTACCGCTCCCTTCGGGATCTCCGGGCGATTCGTGCCCGCGTGGCGGACGAGGCCGTGATCGCGATTGAGCCGCAGTGCTTTGCCCATCCCGGGTTATCTTTCCGGAGAATCGGCACCCGAGGCCCGGCATGTTGAACCCGTCACTTACTCCTGATTATCTCAAGAAGGCGTTGCGCGCGGTGAAGGATCCCGAGCTCAACCTGAACATCGTTGACCTTGGGCTGGTCTACGAGGTAGACGTCAACCCCGAGGGCGAGGTGAAGGTCAAGATGACTCTGACTTCTCCGGGATGCCCGGCTGGCCCGGAAATCGTAACTGACGTCACCCAGACTCTGCAGGATCTCGAAGGAGTGAAATCGGTAGACGTCGAAATTGTGTGGGAGCCGTACTGGACCCCGGAAAAGATCGATCCCCGGGTGCGCGCGTTTCTCGGCGGGTAACTAGGCCGGGCGGCGCAACGCCTCGATCAGCGCCGGGCCGATCACCTCGCATTGCCACTGCCGCAGTTCTTCAACCCCGCTCATCTCTTCCATTGTCTTTGGTTCCCGCCGTGCCACCGCTTCCAGCGTGCCGTTGGGGCAGAGGACGCCCGGAGGCAGGTCGACCCTGGTAGCTTCGGCGTTGCGCACCAGCTTGAGCCGCTCGACGCGTTCCAGGAATTCCGGATCCGGCCTGGTCCTGAGCCCCCGTTCCGGGCGGGGGATGTCGGAAACCGGAACGGCCAGCCCCCGCTCCACGGCCGCCAGGATGTCGGTCCCCCGCCGCTGCATGACCTCGGAGCTGATGCCGCGCACGAGCTTGAGGGCGGCTGGTGTTCGCGGCTGCGCGTTGGCCAACTCGATCAGGGTTTCATTGTTGAGGACCCGGAACGGGGCCCGGTCCAGCTGCCGGGCGACCTGGTCCCGCCACTGGTACAACTCGCGAAGGATGGCCACTGAAGGACCCCGCAACTGCTTGGCTCCTTTGATCTTCCAGAAACTTTCTTCCGCCGTCCCCGGAGACCATCGCAACTCTTCCAGCGCGGCGAACTCCTCCTTGGCCCAGGCCAGGCGGCCCATCTGCGCCAGCTTGTCCTGCAGGATGTCTCTCAGCTGCGGCAGGTACCGGGTGTCCATCGCGGCGTACTCGAGCATGCCGGGAAGCAGCGGGCGCCGCGACCAATCGGCTCGCTGAAACCGCTTGTCGAGTGTTATCCCCAGGTACTTCTCCAGTAGTGCCGCCAACCCGATGCCGGGTTCGTTCAGTAGTTGGGCCGCGATGCGGGTGTCGAAAATGTTCCGGGCTCGAAAACCGTAGTCCCGGTCCAGCATCCGCAAGTCGTAGTCGGCGTCGTGGAACACCACCTCGGTCCCGGGATCGGCCAGCCTCAGTCCCAGGGTGTCGAGTTGGGTCACCACGAGAGGATCGATCACCGCGGTTCGCTCCCGGGTGCTCATCTGCAACAGGTACACCCGGTCGTGATAGCGATGAAAACTGGCCGCTTCGGTATCCACGGCGATCAGCGGTTCACGCTCGATGCCTTCCAGAAACCGGTGTGCGAGGTCGTTGTCCTGCAGGAACTCGATGTCCTGCGAAGCCGATGGGGTAGTCACAGGGGTAATCTACTAGATTGTGAAGACCCCTGGGCAAGGGAAACCCATGACTCCCCCCGAGGTTGATTTCACCGTCTATCCCGACGAGTGCGACACCTTTGGCCACCTGAACCAGGCGTCGTTCCTCAGTCTCTTCGAACGGGCGCGCTGGGAGATGCTCGCCCGGGGCCCGGGGATGGACCTGTTCACCCGGACCGGCTCCTGGCCCGTGGTCCGCAAGACGGTCGTAGACTATCTCGCCTCCGCCCTCCCGGGCGACGTCCTGCGCTTCAATCAGACGCTCCTGCATCACGGTCGCACCAGCTTTACCATGCGGCAGACGGCCCGTCGCCTGCGCGACGACACGCTCATGGCCACCGGCGAGTTCGTTCTGGTTTGCATCAACCGGGATGGGCAGCCGGTCCCGGTTCCGGAGGCACTCAGTCGCTTCATGGAATCCCGCGGGGCGAGCGGGTCGGACAACGCGCGGCGCTACACCGTCAATGGTGTAAACCTCGCCGTCGAACTCGCTGGAGAGGGTAGCGTCCTGCTCATGGTCCACGGGTATCCGCTGGATCGCAGCATCTGGCGGCATCCCCTGGAGAACCTGCGGAGCGCCCGGCGCATCGCGCCCGATCTTCGCGGCTTCGGCGCATCCGACGCGCCGGACCTGGGCTACAGCATGGCCACCTACGCGGCTGACCTGTCGGCACTGCTGGACACCCTGGGCGTGGAACAGGTCGTCCTCTGTGGTCTGTCGATGGGCGGGTATGTCGCATTCGAGTTTGTTCGACACTATCGCGCCAGGGTCAAAGGGCTCGTCCTCGTCGCGACTCGCGCGGAGCCGGACTCACCCGAGACTCGGCGGAATCGCGACGCCGCCGCCGCCTCCGCCCGCGAGCGCGGGGTCAGTGCCGTGGTCGAAGCGATGCTGCCCAAGTTGCTGGCGCCGGAATCCTATGCCAAAGCCGGGCTCCTGCAGTCGGTCCGGGATATGATCGAGCGAACCCCGGTGGCCGGAATTGTGGGGGCGCTTGCCGCCATGCGCGACCGGCCCGATAGCACCCCGCTCCTGGCAGCCCTCGGCGACATCCCGGTCCTGGTGGTGGCCGGAGAGCACGACCAGGTCATTCCGCTCCCGGACATCACCCGGATGCGAGACGCGATTCCGGGCGCGGCCTTGCGAGTCATACCCAAGGCTGGCCACCTCGTCACAATGGAACAACCGGAACAGTTTACCAGGGCGTTACAGGATTTCTTGGTATCGGTGAAGTGAAACCACGGCACCGGGCCGGCCGTACTGGGTGATGGCGACGGGCCTCCCGCCGCCAACGCACCATGCAGGTTCCTTCCTCTTGAGATTCGATCCGGGGTCGCGGCCAGGCAGTACGACCCCGTGATCGACTTCTCTTTTTGTTACCCCGAACAAAATGGCCTCCCGTCTGGGAGGCCGATGTGTTGTACCGGTCGATCTAGGATCGAGTCCTATTTCTTAGGACGCCCCGGCGGAGTGTCGCTATTAAAAATGTCGCGGTTCAGTGCGGTAAACGACGTCCACTGCGGCGGTACGTCCTCTTCCGGAAAGATGGCCGTCACCGGGCACTCCGGCTCGCAGGCTCCGCAGTCGATGCACTCGTCCGGGTGAATGTAGAGCTGGTCCTCTCCTTCATAAATGCAGTCCACCGGGCAGACATCAACGCAGGCCCGGTCCTTCAGACCAATACAGGGTTCCGTGATCACATAAGCCATTGGAAAGCAACTCCTCGAGGTCTGGAGGGGGCCACCCGCTGAGAAGCGGGCGTTTTCAACTGCCGGGATGTATACGAAGCAGTGCGATGAGGCGCAAGGGGGTATCTCCGCAGGGGGCGAGTATGTTTCCCCGATGCGTTTCACCGCCTTGCTCGCCCTCCTGGCGATCGGTCTCCCGGCCCGCGGGTCGGGACAGTCGTGCCCCCCGGGACCGACCGCGCTGGTCCTCTCGGGTGGTGGCGCCAAAGGCCTGGCCCACATCGGGGTAATCCGCGTGTTGGACAGCCTGGGCA
Source organism: Gemmatimonadales bacterium (assembly GCA_036006525.1). Lineage (GTDB taxonomy): Bacteria > Gemmatimonadota > Gemmatimonadetes > Gemmatimonadales > GWC2-71-9 > DASYPP01. The sequence goes on along the minus strand of DASYPP010000009.1, from coordinate 59,975 downwards.
TCAGGCCGGACCTGGTAGTCGGGACCAGCATGGGAGCCATTGTCGGGGCGATGTACGCCAGCGGCTACACCGGAAAACAAATCGACTCGCTCTCCCGCTCATTGCCACTGAGCCAGCTTTTCCGCACCTACTCGCCGCAGATGCCGCCCTCGCTCGGTGATCTGCAGCCGATCATCGTCTGGGAACAGCGCCCCGGCGGCGGCTTCGTTGTGCAGCGGTCGTCGGTGTTGGAGCCCGATGTCAATGCGTTGCTCAACGCCGGGATGTTGCGCGGCAACCTCATGGCCCGGGGGAATTTCGACTCGCTCCCCATCCCCTTCCGGGCCGTCGCCACCGACCTTCTCTCGGGAACTTCCGTCATCTTCCGATCGGGCGACCTGGCGCGGGCCGTTCGCGTCAGCGCGGCGATTCCCCTCCTTTTTGAGCCTGAGCGGATCAATGGCCGGTACCTGGGTGATGGAGGTCTTTCGGCCAACGTGCCGGTGGGTATCGCGCGGGCGGCCGGCGCGGTTCGACTCATCGTGTCCAATACCACCGAACGACGCCCAGACTCCCTCGATCTCAGGTCACCCCTCGCCGTCATCGATCTCCTGGTGGGGAATCTCTTCCGTCAATCACCTGATGCGCTGAACGATTGGGATGTGGCCATTCAGCCCGACGTCGAAGGATTCCGCAGCCTCAATTTCGCCACCGGTGCCGTGGCTGCGTTGATCGATAAGGGCTATCAGGCGGCCGGGATCGCGCTCAGCGCTGCCGGGTGCAAACCGCCCACCCGTCCGCTTGATCTGCCTCCGCTACCCGGTTTTGTGGGCCGGATCTCGTTCGCCGACCGTCGCGCCGGCGACAGTGCATATGTCGCTCGCAAGGTCGGCCTGGTTCCCGGGGCCCCGCTGGATTTGACCGACCTCCGAATCCGGCTTCGCGGCCTGGGACGTCTGGGCCATTATGATGCTCTCTGGCTCTACCCGGCCGGCGCCGGAGATACAGTGTCCTTCACGCTGACGCCTCGTCGTACTCCGGTAAAAGTGCTGGGAATTGGTGCTGTGTACGACAATGATCTTGGCGGAAAAGTCTGGCTCGGCGCGGTTGACCGCGGCGGCGGAGCTGAGGTCATCGAGACGTCGGCGACCGCGTTTCTCGGAGAATTGGGGCAGGAAGCAAAGGTCAGTTTTCGGCGGCGATCCTTTCTGGGGCAGGTTGTCACCCCCATGCTCCAGATCGGCGGCGGCCGGAGGTTGATTCGGCAGTTTCTGAGCGGCTCGGCGCAGTCATCGATCGAGCTCCACGAGGCCGCTGGGTTGGTCGGCGCCGAGCGAGAATGGCACGGCGGTTGGCGAGGAGTCGCAGGACTCGAGGCACTGGTTTGGAGTGCGCCAGGCCGGCGGGGCCAACACGCTGTGGGCGGCCGATTTCAGCTGAGTAAGACCGGCAACGCCGCCGAGGCCCTGCTCTACCTGGATGCCGCAGCCAATGATCAGTACCGGCGCCTTGAACTTGCCGGCATCGCAACGATTACCCTGGGCCGGCTCAAGCTACGCCCGAGGATTCACTACGGCGTCGGTGAATCGCTGCCGGTCCAACTCGGATTCCCGCTCGGTGGGGAGGTCGAAGGATTTGCCGGTCGGCATATCGGTGAGGATCGCTCCCTCCAGGAAGCTTCAGCCGGCCTGGTCATCCTGCAGCCGTTGATTGGCGCCGTGAACCTGAGAATCGAACCGATGGTGGGGGCCGTGGGTGATGCGAGTCGCCTGCTGCCGAGGGGGGACCCGGTCGCCGGGGTGCGGGTTGGTCTCAACCTCGCTACCAGCCTGGGTCCGATTCGCGTGGAATACGGGGTCAGCGATGGGAAGCGGAACGCCCTGCTGGTCCGGCTCGGGCGCTGGTTCTAGCGCCCGCTTCTATAACAGGGAGCTTAGTGCTGTCGCGTACGTGGCGGTCCGCGGTTCTGGCGCTCCATAACGGCCGGCCCGGGCATAGCGTCGATTCCATTCCTTCCTCAGGCAGAACGGATCGAGGCCGTGGGGGCGATCCACAATGAGCACTCCGTCGAGATGGTCGACCTCATGCTGCACCAGCTCGGCCACCTCGCCTTCCAGGTCTGCGGTATGATGCTCGCCCTTCACGTCCTGGTAGCGGAGCCGGACCCGGTAGGCCCGTGAGACCCGTACCAGCAGATCGGGGATGGAAAAGCAGTCATCCCAAACCGAGAAGTCCTCGTTCCCCACGTCGATAATCTCGGGATTGATCAGGACCCACGGCTTGTCCATCTCGATATAGACGATCCGCACCGGTGCCCCGATCTGGGGCGCGGACAGTCCCCGCCCAAATCCTTGGGCTGTCTTCAATTCCCTCAGGGTTTCCTTGAGGTCATCGACCACCACACGGGCCGCCATTGAGCCGGGTTTCGTGATCGGCTCGCAGCTGGCACGGAGAATAGGGTCGCCCAGGAGGCGAACCGGATGTACGCTCATGTCAAAGTCCTCCTTCCGACCTAATCTTGCGGGTGATCCCCGGTCGTACAATACCCCATACCAGCCACATTGACGTAGTTGTATATACTACTGTTTATCAACAACGCTGGAAACCAGGGCTAATTCTATCGAATTCAGTTATGTGATACAGCAACTTAGGAATTCGCACCAATTTCTTAGTTTTTAAGTTGACAATCCCGACTTGGAATTCTACCATTCACCCATGACCGAGACCAACCATCTCACCGAGCAGGCGGGTCTCCCCCCCGGCTATAGAGGGACTAAGGGGGAGATTTTGGTCGAGCTGAAGCAGACGCCCGGGCGGACCGCCAGAGATCTCGCTCAGTTGCGAGGCCTGTCGTTGAACGCGGTGCGGCACCACTTGAAGGAACTGTCGACCGATGGGTTGATCGCTTCCATCCGGGAGCAGCGCGGGGTGGGGGCACCGGTGCATGTGTACGGGTTGACGAGCGCCGGCGAGAATCTGTTTCCCCACCGGTACGACATCGTGCTGACCCAGCTCCTGGGGCGGATCGCCGAACGTAACGGCCGAGGGGCAGTGGTGGAGGCGATGGAAGACCGCTATCGGGCGCTTTCGGAGCGGATGCAGTCCGAGCTCCAGGATGCCCCGGTTCACCAGCGCCTGGAAACCGTCTCCCGGATCCTGGGTGAAGAAGGTTACATGGCGGCTTGGGACGATACCGACGGGACCGTGCGCCTCATCGAGCACAATTGCGCCATCAAGGCGCTGGCCGAGCGCTTCCCAGAGATCTGCGATGCCGAGGCGCGCTTCCTTCGCGATGTACTGTCGGCGACGGTCGAACGGCAAAGCCATATCCTGACAGGTTGCCGGTCCTGCGAGTACACGGTGCAGTTTCCCGGTTCCGGGCCTGACGGAAAATCGGAGGTAGCTTGAGCATGGCTGACGAACTCTCCACCGCCGATTCAGTCGAATCGCTGGTCGGCCGGGAGTATCAATACGGATTCGTGACCGATATCGAATCCGATTCGCTTCCGCGCGGTCTCAACGAAGACATCATTGGCCGCATCTCCGCCCTCAAGGGCGAGCCCCCGTTCATGCTGGAATGGAGGCTCAAGGCCTATCGCCGCTGGCTTACGATGGTAGAGCCCCACCACTGGGCTAACATCACCTACCCGGCGATCGACTACCAGGACATGATCTATTACTCGGCCCCCAAGAACCGGAAGCCGCTGGGGAGCCTCGAGGAAGTGGATCCCGAGCTGCTCCGGACCTATGAGAAGTTGGGGATTCCGCTGACCGAGCAGAAAATGCTGGCCGGGGTCGCAGTGGACGCGATTTTCGACAGTGTCTCGGTGGCGACCACGTTCAAGGCGAAGCTGGCCGAGCACGGGATCATCTTCTGCTCTTTCGCGGAGGCGGTACGGGAACATCCCGAACTGATCGAGAAGTACCTCGGCTCGGTGGTTCCCTATAACGACAACTTCTTCGCTGCGCTCAATTCCGCCGTGTTCAGCGACGGGTCGTTTGTGTACGTGCCGAAGGGTGTGCGCTGCCCCATGGAGCTCTCGACCTACTTCCGGATCAACACCGCGGATACCGGCCAGTTCGAGCGCACCCTGATCATCGCCGATGAAGGTGCCTACGTGAGCTACCTGGAAGGGTGCACCGCTCCCAAGCGAGACACCAACCAGCTGCACGCCGCCGTCGTCGAGCTGATCGCCCTCGAAGGCGCGACCATCAAGTACTCCACGGTGCAGAACTGGTATGCCGGCGACGACCAGGGCCGGGGCGGGATTTACAACTTCGTCACCAAGCGGGGAAAATGCGCCGGCGCCCGGGCCAAGATCTCCTGGACTCAGGTGGAGACCGGTTCGGCGATCACCTGGAAGTATCCCAGCGTGATCCTCCAGGGCGACGATTCTGTCGGCGAGTTCTACTCGGTGGCGGTGGTGAACAAGCACCAGCAGGCCGACACCGGCACCAAGATGATCCACATTGGCAAGAACACCCGCAGTACCATCGTGTCCAAGGGGATTTCCGCCGGGCAGGGGAACAACAGCTACCGGGGGCAGGTGAAAGTGCTGCCCCGGGCGAGCGGAGCCCGCAACTACACCCAGTGCGATTCCATGCTGATCGGCAACCGGTGCGGGGCTCACACTTTCCCCTACATCGACGTCCAGAACTCCACCGCCTCCGTGGAGCACGAAGCCTCCACCAGCAAGATCGGCGAGGATCAGATTTTCTATTGCAAGCAGCGAGGCCTCAATACCGAAAACGCGATCTCGATGATCGTGAACGGATTCTGCAAGGAAGTGTTCTTGAATCTTCCCACCGAGTTTGCGGTTGAAGCGCAGAAACTCCTTGGGGTAAGTCTGGAAGGCAGCGTAGGCTAGGTGCCATACGCGATACGCCATACGTTTCTCACGGAGATTGTGTGCTAGAAATCAAGGATTTGCGGGCGAATGCAGGCGACAAAGAGATTCTTCGGGGGATCAACCTCACGGTGAAGACCGGTGAAGTTCACGCGGTCATGGGTCCCAACGGCTCCGGCAAGAGCACCCTGGCCCAGGTCCTGGCCGGCCACCCCGGCTACCAGGTGACCGGTGGCAGTGTGGTCTATGACGGCAAGGATCTGCTGGACATGGAACCCGAGGTGCGGGCCCAGAACGGGGTGTTCCTCGCCTTCCAGTATCCAGTCGAGATCCCCGGGGTCACTAACGGGTATTTCCTGCGCTCGGCCTATAACGAGATCAGGAAGGCGCGAGGCGAGGAAGAACTGGATCCGCTCGATTTCGCTGACCTCATGGACGAAAAGCTCAAGCTGGTCGAGTGGGACCAGGACGTCCTGCGCCGACCGGTGAATCAAGGGTTCTCGGGCGGCGAGAAGAAGCGGAACGAGATTCTCCAGCTCGCCGTGCTCGAGCCCAGGCTGGCGATCCTCGACGAGACCGATTCCGGCCTCGATATCGACGCCCTGCGCATCGTTGCCGGGGGCGTCAACCGGCTGCGCCGCCCCGAAAACGCCACCATCGTGGTCACCCACTATCAGCGGCTGCTCAATTACATCGTCCCCGACTTCGTTCACGTCCTGTCCCAGGGCCGCATCGTGAAATCCGGTGGGAAGGAACTGGCGCTCGAGCTCGAAGCACGAGGCTATGAGTGGCTGGAGGAAACCGCCGCGTGACCGCGACTTTCCTCGAGGAACTGGAAGCCACCAAGCCGGTTCGCGCCGGCAACGAACCGGAGTGGCTGGTCGCGCTCCGGCGGCTGGCGTGGGAGCGGTTCAACGCTATTGGCTTTCCCACCACTCGGAACGAAGACTGGCGCTTCACCTCGGTCGCGCCGATTACCCAGGCTACCTTCGGTCGGGCGCCGAGCCATGGCAGCCGGACGATCCCGCTCGACCTGCTGGAGGGACTCAGGCTCCCCAACACCACCGAGCTGGTGTTTGTGAATGGATTCCTGGTGCCCGAGTTGTCGGTGGTGAGCAGTTCCGGCCTCAGCGTCACGACGCTGGCACCGGCGCTCCGCCGCAATGACCCGGACCTGGCGAAGACGCTGGGGCAGGTTGCGGCCTTCACCCAGAACGGGTTCACGGCACTCAACACCGCCCTGTTCACCGACGGAACCCTGATCCGGGTCCGGTCGGGGCAGCAGGCACTGAAGCCGCTCCACCTGGTCTACCTTTCCCTGCCGGGAGCAGAGCCCAGCGTGTCGTACCCCCGGGTCCTGATCATCGCCGAGCCTTCCTCCACGGCGACGGTCATTGAGACCCATTCCGGGCCGCCCGGCGAGCAGTACTTCACCAACGCGGTGACCGAGATTGCCGTGGGGGACAACGCGGCGGTGGAGCATATCCGGATTCAGCGGGAGAGCGAGAAGGCCTTTCACATCGCGACGGTCGAGGTCCGGCAGGGCCGCGACTCCCGGTTCCGCTCGTTCTCGCTCGCCATGGGCGGCGCCCTGGCCCGGGCCAACATCTATTCCATCATGGATGGCTCCGGATCCGACTGCAGCATGAACGGCCTCTATCTCCTGCACGGAACCCAGCACATCGATCATCAGACCCGGATCGAGCATGCCCAGCCCAACTGCACCAGCCGGGAGATCTACAAAGGAGTGCTGGACGGCACCTCGCACGGAGTATTCAATGGCAAGGTGTACGTGCGTCCCGAGGCCCAGAAGACCGACGGCAAGCAGACCAACAACAACCTGCTGCTGAGCGACGGGGCCAAAGTAGATACCAAGCCCCAACTCGAGATCTTTGCCGACGACGTAAAGTGCACCCATGGCGCTACCGTCGGCCGGCTCGATGATCTGGCGGTGTTCTATCTCGAAAGCCGGGGCATCCGGAAGAGTCTCGCGCGCAAGCTTTTGACCTACGGCTTCGCGGCCGACGTGCTGGGAACCATTCCCCACGAAGAAATACGGCAACGCCTGGAACGGCTGGTCTTCAGCCGGCTGGATTTCCCCGTCGCGTAACGTGTCTACTACCACGGCAGTTCGCACCGGTCCCCTCGCTCCCGCGCTCGATGTTGCGCGGGTCCGGGGGGACTTTCCCATCTTGGCGTCGATGGTACACGGCCGGCCGCTGGTCTATCTCGACAACGCCGCTACCTCGCAAAAACCTCGCGCCGTTCTCGAGGCCATGACGCGGTTCTACACCGGGGACAACGCCAACATCCATCGCGGCGTTCACCAGCTGAGCGAGCGGGCGACCGAGGCCTACGAGGCTGCCCGCCGGCGGCTGCAACGCTTTCTGGGCGCCGAGTCCCCCGAAGAGATCGTCTTCGTTCGCGGGACCACCGATGGCGTGAACCTGGTCGCCCAGGCCTTTGCTCGCCCCCGGCTCAGCCCGGGTGACGAGGTGCTGGTCACCGTCATGGAGCATCATTCCAATTTTGTCCCCTGGCAGCTGGTGGCCGAGCAGACGGGGGCCAGTTTTCGGGTGGCGCCGGTAGACAACTCCGGCGATCTCGATCTCGAACGCCTCTCCCGGATGGTCACATCTCGCACCCGGGTAGTCGCCTTGACCCACGTCTCCAATGCTTTGGGCACGGTGAACCCGGTGCGTCGGATCGCGGACCTGGCGCACCAGGCCGGGGCCGTCGTGGTGCTGGACGCCGCTCAGTCGGTGCCACATACCAGGGTGGACGTTCGCGCGCTGGGCTGCGATTTCCTGGCCTGCTCGGGCCACAAAATGTTGGGGCCCACCGGTATCGGTGTGGTCTATGGTCGCCGGGATTTGCTGGAATCGATGCCGCCCTACCAGGCCGGCGGCGGGATGATCGAGCGGGTGACCGCGGCGCGCACTACTTTCGCTCCGCCGCCGGGGCGGTTCGAGGCCGGCACCCCACCGATTGCCCAGGCGATCGGGCTGGCTGCCGCAGCGGACTACCTTGAGGACCTGGGGCAGGAGGCGGTGGCGGCCCATGAGCACCAGTTGGTCGGGCTTGCCGTTGAAGCGCTGGGTGCCATTCCAGGCGTCCGCCTGGTCGGGACGCCCCGGGAACGGCTGGCCGTCGTGTCCTTCACGATAGACGGGGCCCACCCGCACGATGTCGCCACGATCCTGGACCAGGAAGGCATTGCGGTCCGGGCGGGCCATCATTGCACCCAGCCGCTGATGGATCACTTCGGAATTCCAGGAACCGTCCGGGCTTCCTTCTCGTTTTACAATCTCCCGGAAGAGATTCACGCACTGGTGCGGGGGATTGCCCGGGTGCGGGAAGTGCTCGGCTGAGTGTCAGACCTCTCACAGTTGTATCAGAGCGTCATCCTCGACCACAACCGGAATCCGCGGAACTTCCGTTCGCTGGAAGAAGCCGATGGCCGGGCGGACGGGTACAATCCCCTGTGCGGCGACAAAGTCACCGTTTGGGTAAAGCTGGATGGTGACCAGATCGCGGACGTGTGTTTCAAGGGAGAAGGCTGCGCGCTGTCCAAGGCTTCGGCTTCGCTCATGACGACGGCGATCAAGGGCAAGACCCGCTCGGAGATCGAGCAGCTCTATAGCCTCTTTCACGAGCTAGTCACCGGAGAGCTTGGCGCCGAGGTGCCTCGGGAGCAGCTCGGAAAACTGAAGGTCTTCTCCGGCGTCGCGGAGTTTCCCAGTCGGGTCAAGTGTGCCAGCATGGCCTGGCATGCGCTGCAGAGCGCGCTCAAGGCCAGCAACAAGGAAACCGACCTCAACCCTGATGGAGAGTCTTCAAATGCCGTATGATGAACGATTGGTCGCGCCGATGCGCGAGGAAGTCCGCAGCATGGGCGTGACGGAACTCAAGACCGTACCCGAGGTCGATCGGGCGTTGGGCGACGCCAAGGGTACGACGCTGGTGTTCGTGAACTCGGTCTGTGGCTGCGCCGCGGGGAATGCCCGGCCGGCGCTCCGGGCCGCGCTTAAACATCCGGTCCTGCCCCAGGCCACGGTAACAGTATTCGCGGGCCAGGACACCGATGCCACCAGCCGGGCCCGCCAGTATTTCTCCGAATACCAGCCGAGTTCACCTTCGTTCGCTCTGCTTCGAGACGGCGAGCCGGTGTACATGGTCCATCGCCACATGATCGAAGGGCGCACGCCCCAGGCCGTGGCCGCCGACCTGGTAGCCGCGTTCGATCGCTACTGCGGGGAGTCCGTGCAGGCCGGAACGAAACCGTGAGTGGCCACGTATTTCACCCGGGCCACCACCAGCTCCACGGGATTACGGTTGTACTACGCACCACCGACCACCAGATTCTGGTCGGCCGATTCGATTCGGTGGACGCGGGGGGAGTGCGAATGCTGGGTGTGAGTTCTTTCAACGCAGAGCGGGATGGCTCGCCTCCGGAGTTCCTGGCCCGGACTCACAAATTCGGGATCCGGGTCGATCGGCCGCATGCTACCATAGACAATGCCGTAGTAGCCTCGATTACTCCTCTGAGCGAAGAATCTGGACTCCAATAATCGAGCCCCAACCCCCACATGAACGAACCCATCCTCAAGCTTGATCGGGTGACCAAGCGTTTCTCCGGTCACGTCGCCGTTCGAGAGCTTTCTCTGGAGGTACCGAAGGGTGGCATCTTCGGGCTGCTCGGGCCGAACGGTGCGGGCAAGACCACGACCCTTCGCATGATCATGAACATCATCGTCCCCGACGAAGGGAAGGTGGTGCTCTTCGAGGGCCGAAAGTCCGGCAGGGGGTATTCGGACCGGATCGGGTTCCTTCCCGAGGAGCGGGGGTTGTACAAGAAGATGAAGGTGGTCGACCACCTGGCCTTCCTGGGGGAGACCAAGGGAATGAAACGGAAGGTGGCTGTCCACAAGGCCAAGGAATGGCTGGAGCGCCTCGGGCTTCACGACTGGACCGCCAAGAAGGTCGAAGACCTCTCCAAGGGAATGCAGCAGAAGGTGCAGTTCATCGGTACCCTGCTCCACGATCCCGAGCTGGTGATCCTGGACGAACCGTTCAGCGGTCTTGACCCCGTGAATAGCGAGGTCATGGAGGGCGTCGTCGTCGAGATTGCCAGGTCGGGCCGAACCGTGATGTTCTCCACCCATAACATGGAGCAGGCCGAGAAGATGTGTGATCGGGTCGTCATCATCGCCCGCGGAACCAAGGCGCTCGATGGCTCCCTGTCCGAGGTGAAGGAGGGTTATGGCAAACGCAATATTGCCCTGACGTTTGGGAGTGGCGGCGGAGGAAAAGCTGCACGCGTACTTCAGGACCGGACCCTGGTATCCACTCTCAACGATTCCGGGTCCTCAGCCGAGCTCGAGCTCGCCCCCGGGGCTAGCAGCCAAAAGTTGCTGCGGTCCCTGGTGGACGCCGGCGTGGAGCTTCTTCGGTTTGAAGTAGTCAATCCTTCTCTTCGGTCCATCTTCATCGCCAAGGTCGGCGCCGAGGCAGCCACTCCGGTCGCGAGCGAGGCACGCAATGCATAAGCTCTGGGCGGTTATCCGGCGGGAATTCCAGACCCGGGTGCAATCGAAGGCCTTCGTCATCAGCACTATTCTGGGCCCGTTGCTCATGGGCTTTCTAATGGTGATGCCCATCCTCATGGCGAGTAGAGAGACCAGGTCGAAGCGGGTCGTCGTGATTGACGGCGCTGGCGGCAACTTCGGGCAGTCCCTGGAGCGGGAGCTTTCGGAGGCCCGCCGGGGCAACGGTCCCGATGCCCAGCCTCGCTATGAAGTCATCCGGATCCCTGCCCAGGGCCGGGTGAAGGCGGTGCAGGATTCCCTGGTTCCTCTGACCGGTCTAGCCCGGGACACCGTCCACCGTCTTGACGGGCTGCTGATTGCAACCGACTCCGCCGTCGAAACCGGCGTCGTGAAATACCTGGGCGACAATGTCGGCAGCCCGAGCGACATGGGCATGCTGGAGAACTTTACCCAGAACGTGATCCTCACCGAGCGGCTGCAGCGCCGGGGGGTAGATCCCGTGGTCGTGCGGGAGGCAAGCGGGCGGATCAACCTCGTGACTTCTAAAATCAGTGAAGGCCGGCTGACCGGGGAAAGCGGAGCCGCGTCATTTGCGCTCGCCTATGCCATGGCCTTCATTCTCTATCTTGCCCTGCTGATCTACGGTATCCAGGTGATGACCTCGGTGCTGGAGGAAAAGAGCAATCGGATCATGGAGGTCCTGGCCTCGAGCCTTACACCATTTCAGCTGATGGCAGGGAAAGTCGTCGGGGTGGGCGCGGTTGGGTTGCTGCAGCTGGGAATCTGGGTGGGCACCGCGATGTTCCTGTCCCACAATGCGGTGGCCATCGCCGGGTTCTTTCATATGCCACCCGAGTCAGCCGCTCAAATGCCGCTGCCGGCGATCAGCGTCGACCTGCTGATCGTCTTCCTTTCGTTCTTCACCGTGGGGTTCTTCCTGTTCGCCGCCGCGTATGCGGCGGTCGGCGCCATGTGTAACACGATGCAGGAAGCCCAGCAGTACAGCACGGCGGTGACTCTGCTGGTGGCCGTCTCCTTCTTCAGTATTTTCTCATTGCTGAACGATCCCAACGGGTCCCTGGCCAGAGTGTTCAGCCTGATCCCGTTCTTCGCTCCGATTGTGATGCCGGTGCGGTATTCGTTGACCTCTATCCCGCTCTATGAGGTCGCGCTCTCCTTCGCCATCACGGTGCTCGGTCTGCTCGGGGTGGCCTGGATTGCCGGCCGAATCTACCGGGTGGGCATCCTCATGTACGGCAAGAAGCCCTCGCTCAAGGAAGTCTTCCACTGGGTCCGCACTTCATGACGAAAGTGGTTCCCGCGGTGTAGTTTTCCCGGATGGATCGTTATGACGTCATCGTAGTGGGGGGTGGGCACGCCGGTGCGGAGGCCGCATCGGCGGCGGCCCGCCGCGGGGCCAGGACCCTCCTGCTTACCCAGAATCTCGAAACCATCGGCCAGATGTCCTGCAATCCCGCCATCGGCGGGATTGCCAAGGGCACCGTCGTGCGCGAAGTGGACGCGATGGGCGGGATCATGGGTAAGGCAACCGACCTCGCCCGGATCCAGTTTCGCATGCTCAACCGCTCCAAGGGTCCCGCCGTGTGGTCACCACGCGCCCAATGCGATCGAGGGCTGTATCGTCGGGCGGTCCGGTCGCTGCTCGAGCGCCAGCCGGGGCTCTGCTTTGCTCAGGGCACGGTCGCGGGCCTGCTGATGTCAGGCACCCGCGTGCTTGGAGTGCGCACCCGGGAGGGCCTTTCGTTCAGTGCCGCGGCCGTAGTGATCACGGCTGGCACCTTCCTTCGCGGCCGCATTCATATGGGCCTCGACACCCAGATCCCAGCCGGGAGAGCTGGTGAGGCGCCATCTGTTGAACTCTCGCAAGTTATAACAGAGACTGGACTTACAGTAGAACGCTTCAAGACTGGAACGCCGCCAAGGGTCGATGGTCGGTCAGTGGATCTAGCTCAGCTACAGCGACAGGATGGGGACCCGGAGCCATACTGGTTCTCCTTCTTTGAAGCGAATTCGCATCCCCGGCAGTTGCCGTGCTACCTCACCTGGGCCGGGGAAGAGGTCAAGGAAATCATTCTGCGCCACCTGAAAGAATCCGCGCTTTATGGCGGAGCCATCAGTGGCCGCGGTCCGAGGTACTGCCCGTCCGTCGAGGACAAGATCGTCAAATTCCCGGACGCTGCTCGGCACCAGGTCTTTCTTGAACCGGAAGGCCTCGATACCGCTGAGATGTATGTGAACGGCCTGTCCACTTCGTTGCCACCCGAGGTTCAGCTCGATTTCCTGCGGCACGTACCGGGGTTGCAGCAGGTGAAGATGACTCGGGCCGGGTACGCAATCGAGTACGATTATTTCCCGCCCACCCAGCTGCGCCCGACGTTGGAGGTCCGGCAGATCGACGGGCTCTTTCTCGCCGGCCAGGTGAACGGGACCACGGGCTATGAGGAGGCTGCGGGCCAGGGCATCGTCGCAGGGATCAACGCTGCGGCTATCGCACTCGAGGCGGAGCCGCTGGTCCTGGGAAGGGGGGACGCGTTCATCGGAGTGCTGATCGACGACCTGATTTCCCGGGGCGTAGACGAACCCTATCGCCTCTTTACCTCGCGTGCCGAGTATCGGTTGCTGCTTCGGCAGGACAACGCCCTCCGCCGGTTGCTCCCCACGGCGGAGCGGCTGGGACTCCTGAATCCGACTGAGCAATCGACCGCGAGCCGGAGATTGGAAGAAGAGGATCAGGTCAGGGACTTCGCCCTCCGCACTTCGCTCTCGGTCGAGCAGGCCAACGAGTTTCTGGACCCGAGCGAGAATCTGGTGCAGCAGACGGTACGCATCGCGGAACTCATTCGCCGTCCCGGAACTGAGCTCGCCCCCATGATGTCGGCGTGCGGTTTTGAGGCAGCGCCTTCGGCGATCGCCTGGGCGGAAACTGAACTCAAGTATGAGGGCTACATCGTGCGGGAGCGTGCGAACATCAGGAAGCTCGAGAAGCTGGACACCTTCCGACTGCCGGAGGAACTCCCCTACCGAACTTTCCAGTCCATCTCCTACGAAGGGCGAGAGAAGCTGGATAGGCTGAAGCCGCCGACCCTGGGACTCGCCAGTCGGATTCCCGGGATCTCCCCCAGTGACCTGCAGGGCTTGGTTCTGGAGGTTCTTCGTTGGAAGGCAGAGATTTAGCTCCTGCAGCCTGTCTGTTTCACGTGAAACGCCCCGCCAAATTGAAGTTTGCCGATTCCGCGAAAACTCCTATATTAGCCCGAGGGATTGTTTCGAAGGCCTCATTTGGCGTCCGTTTGTAATTCAATACTATATAACAACTTAGGTAACAGATGGCGCGTGTTATCGCCATAGCCAATCAGAAGGGCGGGGTCGGCAAGACCACCACCGCCGTAAATCTGGCCGCATCGCTCGCGATTGCTGAAAAACGAACGCTGCTGGTCGACGCGGATCCCCAGGGCAATGCGACCAGTGGGGTTGGCGTCGCTCGAGACCAGGTGCGGTTTTCCCTCTATGACGCTCTCATCGACGGGCGTCGGCTCAGCGACATCATCCTCCAGGACTCCCACCTTCCGGCGCTGCAGATCGTCCCCGCCACCCAGGATCTGGTGGGTGCCGAGTTGGAGCTGGTCGAGCGCGCCAACCGGGAAAGTTGTTTGCGCCGTGCCTTTGAAGACGTGGTTGGTCAGTACGACTTTGTGCTGGTGGACTGCCCTCCTTCGCTTGGGCTCCTGACCCTGAACGTATTGACCGCCGCGGACGGCATCATCATTCCGATCCAGTGCGAGTATTACGCGCTCGAGGGGATTTCGCAGCTGCTCAACACCGTCAAGCTGGTCCAACAGAACTTCAATCCGGCTCTCGCGATCGACGGTGTCCTGCTTACGATGTACGACTCCCGCCTGAACCTCTGCCGCCAGGTGGCGGAAGATGCCAAGGAGTATTTCGGGCCGCGGATGTTCAAGACCGTCATCCCCAGAAACATCCGCCTGGCGGAAGCCCCGAGTTTCGGCAAGCCAATCCTGCTCTACGATATCCAATCGGTGGGTGCCCGCAGTTACCTCTCGGTGGCCCAGGAACTGGTCCGCCGGGTGGACGCCGCCCCGCCGGCTGATGTCTCACCGGCTGTCCCGGAGGTCGAAGCATGACGGAAACCCGTCGGCTGGGCCGTGGGCTGGAGGCGTTGCTCGGGCCAATCAGCCGGGAACAGGCAGAGCGAACTGGAGACCTGCAGGAATTGGCCGTTGCTTCCATCCGTCCCAATCCATATCAGCCCCGGCACGAGATCGACGAGCCGTCGCTGAACGAGCTTGCGTCCTCGATCCAGGCGTCCGGTCTGCTGCAGCCGATCGTGGTGCGGGCCAATAACGGATCTTACCAGCTGATCGCCGGGGAACGGCGCTGGCGGGCCGTGCAACGACTGGGTTGGCAGAAGATTCCGGCGGTAGTGAAGGATGTCGACGACCGCACCCTCCTCACACTGGCCCTGATCGAGAATCTCCAGCGGGACCAGCTCAGCGCGATTGAAGAAGCGCAGAGCTATAGCCGACTGGTCGAGGAATTCGGCGTGAGCCAGGGCGAGGTGGCGCGCCTGGTGGGCCGGGATCGGTCGACCGTCGCGAACGCATTGCGTCTGCTCAAGCTTCCTGAAAACGTGCTCGACATGGTGCACACCGGGCAGCTCTCCGAGGGCCACGCCCGCGCCCTCCTGTCACTGGGCGAAAACAAGGCGATTGCCCGGATGGCCGAGCGCGCCGTCACCGGCGGCTGGTCAGTGCGTGAGATGGAAGTCCAGGTGCGCGGCGGTGCTCCGGCCCGGCGACCGAAGGCCGCCCCCCAGTCCACCTCGCCGGCGTCGGCCGCGGCACGCAAAGTGGAACAGGCGCTGCGTGAGCGCCTGGGGACTGACGTACGACTGACCGCCAAGCGCAGGGGCAGGGGATTGCTGTCGATCAGCTATTACTCCAACGATGACCTGGCGCGGCTGCTGGAGGTAATCCTGGGCGCTCCTTTCGACGGATGAAGCCGCCGCGCCAGGCTGTCACCATCCTGATTCACAAGGACGGTGCAGTCAGTTCGCGCTCCATCCGGATTCCGCTCTGGCTGGTCCGTACCATCCTGATCGGGGGCAGCGGCCTCTTCTGTCTCCTCGTCATCGTCCTCGCGTTATATCTGCCGATCGTGGGCCTGGCCGCCCGGGTGCCGGGACTCAAGTCCGAGATTGCCAGGCTGCGGGGCGAAAACGCCCAGATCGACCGATTGAGGGTCGAAGTGGATAGCCTGGAGTCACAGTACGCCAAAGTGCGCGGCATGCTGGGCGCCGACATTCCGAGCCAGAACGCCGATGAACGGCTGCCCAGTGCTCCGACCATCACGGTCTCCGGCCGGCTGCAGCGTAGCAGTGATGCCGGGGTTCCGATCCGCTGGCCGCTCGATGAACCGGGCTATGTGACCCGGGGCCAGCTCGGCGCGGCGGACGATCCCACCCATGCGGGAACCGACATTGCGGTTCCTATCGGTACTCCGGTGCGCGCCGCGGGGTCCGGTACGGTGGTTGAAGCGGCGACCGATCCTGAGTACGGTATGTACGTGCTTATTCGGCACGCCGGAGGATTCACGACCAGGTATGCCCACCTGTCGCGGATCCTGACCGCCGCGGGCACCGAGGTCCCGGTCGGGACGGTGATCGGTCTCTCCGGCAACAGTGGGCGATCCAGCGCCCCCCATCTCCATTTTGAGATCCGCCAAAAGGGCCAGAGCATCGATCCTCTTTCGCAAATCCAGGAAGGACACTGACCATGGCAATTTTTTCTCAGACCGGAAGCGATGAGCGCCGGCGGGGTGAGGCGGGACTTTCAATTGTCGGAACCGGCATGACGATCACCGGGGATGTTGAGACCGAGGGAGTCATCAAGATCGAAGGCACCGTCAAGGGATCGGTACATGCTACCCAGCAGATACTGCTGGCCCCCGGAGGTCTGGTTGAGGGGGACCTCGAGACCAAGGAGGCCGTGATCGGCGGTGAAGTTCGGGGTACCGTCCGGGCCGACGACCGGGTCGAAGTCCAGGCGTCTGCCGTCATCCAGGGCGACATCATTACGGCCCGCATCGCCATCCAGGAAGGCGGGCAAGTAAACGGAGAAATTCGCATGGGAGCCGCGGCGGTACGCAAAGAACCTCAGCCCGCCTGAGTGATCCATGTCACACGAAAACGACCGATCCTGCCTGTTTCTTCCCACAAATCGTTGAAAAGTCGCCCAAGTCTGTGGATATCATGACTTTTCGTGCGAAGTTCGAGACTGCCCTACGACCCGAATTGAGACGCAAGAGATTCATGTCGGGTCTCTTGTGTCTCCATGCTGTCGTAGCACTGCTCCTGTTTGGTTGTAAGTCTTCTCAAGGATCCAACGACTTTCGGGTCGCACTGGTCACGCCTGGGTCGATCACTGACGCAGCCTGGAATTCCGGGGCCTACGCCGGACTCCTTCAAATCCAGGATTCACTCGGCGCCCGGATCAGCCAGGTCGAGGCGCACACTCCCGGCGAGCAGGAAGACAACCTGCGCCGCTTCGCCGCGGAGGGCTATCCGTTGATCTTCGGGCACGGTTTTGAGTTTCAGGATCCCGCCGAGCGAGTCTCGAAGGACTACCCCAACACCATCTTCGTCATCACCTCAGGAGAGCGGCAGAGCGGCAACGTCACCCCGCTCATCTTCCGGCTGCACGAGGCGACCTACCTCGCCGGAATGGTAGCGGGCGGCATGAGCCGGAGCGGGATCATCGGGTTCGTGGGCGGAATCGAGCTCCCGCCAATTCAGTTGGGATACACCGGGTGGGCGAACGGCGCCCGCGCCATCAACCCTGCGATCCAGTCTCGATCGGTCTATCTCAATTCGTTCGACGACGTGGCGGCGGGTCGCGAGGCCGCCCTCCAGCTGATCAGCCTGGGGGCGGACATGCTCCACCACAATGCCGATGCCGCCGCCCTCGGCCTGTTTCAGGCGGTCAAGGAATCGCCCCACGTCTACGTGTTCGGCGCGAACTCGGATCAGACCTCGCTGGCCCCGGACCGGGTGATGGGATCCGCCGTCATCGATCTCCCCCGGGCCTTTCTCACCGTCGCGAGGGAAGTGAAAGAGGGCCGGTTCGTCGCCAAAGTCGAGTCCTTCGGGCTGGCCAGCGGCGTGGTCCGATACCAGGATAATCCGGCCCTTGCCGGCCGGGTGCCGAACGTGCTGGCCGCAAGGATTGCTGCGGCCAGGGACTCGATCATCGCAGGCACCCTGGATCCCCTGCAGGCGGCCGCCCCCATTCTCGCCAGGCAGCCATGACGCCCGAAGGCGCCCCGCTTAGCGTGCTGGTGGCCCACATCGATGCCCTGCTTCGAATCCGGGAAATACCGGACGAACCGAACGCGGTGAATGGTCTCCAGGTCGAGTGCAGCAGCCCCGTCCGGCGGATCGTGGCGGCGGTGGATGCGTCTCAGGCGACCATCGACGGGGTGGTCGAGCGAACCGGCCCAGGTACCCTGCTCCTGGTTCACCACGGCCTGCTCTGGGACGGCAACGTTCCCGTGGTCGACCGGCGCTATCGCAGGCTGCGGGCGCTCCTGGAGAACGACATCGCCCTCTATGCGGCCCATATTCCCCTCGATGTCCATCCCGAACTGGGGAATAACGCGGCACTGGCCGAGCGCCTGGGAGTCCAGGTGGAAGGTTGGTTCGGCAACTACCGGGGAATTCCGCTGGGCATTTGCGGCCGGCTGTCGATCGACCGGGAGAGGCTCACCGAGCGGCTGGGCCAGGTGGTCTCCAGCGCGGCGAGGCTGATTCCCGGGGGTTCCGAGGTGACGGCCCGAGTAGGGATCGTCACGGGAGCCGGGAGCAGCTTTCTGGCCGCGGCCCGCGATGCCGGCATTGACACCTTCATCACCGGCGAGGGACCTCATCATGTCTACTTCGACGCGATGGAATGGAACATGAACCTGCTCTACGGTGGCCACTACGCCACTGAGAAGCTGGGAGTTCAGCACCTGGCGGAGCACCTTGGTGAGCGATTTGGCCTGGAGTGGGAATTCCACGACCACGATACCGGATTGTGATACCAGCCCTCGAGCTTCGTGGCATCAGCAAGCGATTCGGCCCCGTCCAGGCACTTGAGGGGGCCGATTTTCTTCTGCGGCCGGGCGAGGTCCACGCCCTCCTGGGTGAGAACGGTGCTGGCAAGTCGACCCTGATGAGCATCGCGGCCGGACTGGTAAAGCCTGACCAGGGCGAAGTGGTCGTCAACGGCGTAACGGTGCGGTTGGGCTCTCCCCGGGACGCGGCGCGGTACGGTGTCGGCATGGTTCACCAGCATTTCAGTTCGGTTCCGGCGTTTACCGCCATGGAGAACGTTGCCCTTGCCGCGCGTTGGCCGATGGGGTCGCCCCGTGTGGTGCGGCAGAGACTGGAGGAATTGACTCGTCGCTCCGGTCTCGCGATCGAACCGGATGCCCGGACCGAGTCGCTCTCAGTGATCCTTCGGCAGCGGATAGAAATCCTGAAGGCGCTGGCGACCGATGCCTCCATTCTCCTCTTCGATGAGCCGACCGGCACGCTCGCGCCCCCGGATGCGCTGGACCTCCTGCGAGTCATCCGCCAGCTGGCGGGCCAGGGAAGCTCCGTGGTGTTGATTACCCATCGACTGGACGAGGCCCTGGCTCACGCGGATCGGGTGACAGTGCTGAGGAGAGGGAGGATGGTGTTCACCGGCCCGGCCCAGGGCCTGGGCGGAAACGAGCTGGCGAGCCACATGTTGGGACACCCGCCGGAGAATGTCTCGCCCCCAGTACCCGCGGTCGTCGGCAGCCCTCCGGCAGTCCAGGCCGATCGTCTCTCGATCGCCGCCGACGGCGGCAGGGGCCCCGGCATTCGCGACGCCACCTTTCAGATAGCGCCAGGTGAAGTGGTCGGGTTGGCCGCCGTCGAAGGGAGCGGGCAGCGCGAGCTGCTGCGCGCGCTGGCTGGCCTGCTCGAGCCGAAGTCAGGAGTTCTCCAGGTGCAGGCACCGGTTTGCTTCATACCCGAGGACCGGACGACCGAGGGACTGATCCAGGAGTTCTCCCTCGCTGACAACTTGATGCTGGGATTTGGCGCCCATGCCCCATGGGTCCGGCATGGTGTGCTGGCTCCCGCCCTTTGTGAGCGCATGACCGCCGAGTTGATCGAGGAATACCAGGTGCGAAGTCCAGGTCCCCTCGCGCAGGCGGCCACCCTGAGCGGGGGCAATCAGCAGCGGTTCATGCTGGCCCGGGCGCTGGCTCAGCAGCCACGAGTACTGCTGGCGGAGCAGCCCGCGCGGGGTCTCGACATCCAGGCGAGCCGCGATATCTACCAGCGACTCCGAAAGGCAGCCGACACAGGCGCCGCCGTGCTTTTGCACTCGAACGACCTCGACGAACTCCTGGCCTGGTGCGATCGGCTGATGGTCCTGGCTGGCGGTTACCTGCAGGTCGTCCCACCGGGCACCGATCGCGATGCCATCGGGAGACTGATGCTCGGCTCCGGCTCGCGTTTGTCCTGATGGCGATCCTTCCCGGGACTCGGCGCGGCCTCGGCGACTGGGCGGCATCGATCGCTGCCGTGCTGGCCGGATTGACGATCCTCGCCGTGGGTCTGTCCATCGCCGGGTACGATGCCGGTGCGGCTCTCGCCGCCATGTGGCATGGCGCCTTCGGAAGCTGGTACGCGCTCACCTCCGCCACGCTGGTCCGGGCGATTCCCCTCATCACGATCGGACTCGGCATCGCCCTCGCATTCCGCGCCGGCGCGCTCAACATCGGCGCTGAGGGGCAGTTCTATGCCGGCGCCATCCTGGCGACCTGGCTCGGTCTTCACCTCCAGGGCTGGCCTCGGTTCCCCGCGGTCGTCATGGTGCTCCTGGCCGGCGTGGCGGGTGGCGGTCTCTGGAGCCTGGTGCCGGCGTGGCTCAAACGGCGATACGGGGTGCTGGAAGTGATCAGCACGCTGATGCTCAACTTCGTCGCCGAAGCGCTGACCAGCCTGATGGTGCAGGGTCCTCTCCAGGAAGCCCGGGGTGTCTATCCCCAGAGTGATTCCATTGCGGAGGTGGCGCGGCTTCCGCTGATCCCCGGTACCCGGCTGCACTGGGGCTTCGTCCTGAGTTTGTTACTCGCGGGCCTGCTCTGGTTCCTTTTTCAGCGAACTCTCTGGGGATTTCAGTTGCGGGCGACCGGGGCCAATCCGCGAGCCGCTCAAGTCACCGGACGAATCAATGTTGGCGGGGTCGCGGCAGCGGCGCTGATCGGGTCGGGCATGCTGGCGGGACTGGCCGGGTCGATGGAGGTGAGCGGCGTCAGCTATGCGTTGTTCCAAAGCTTGTCGCCGGGCTATGGCTTCACGGCGATCGCGGTCGCGCTGCTGGCTCGGCTGGATCCCCGCGCCATCGTAGTCACCGGGATATTGTTCGCGGCGCTGGAGACCGGGGCCGCTGGCATGCAGCGCGATGCCGGGGTTCCGGCGGTCGTGGTCTACGTGGTAGAAGCTGTCATCATCCTCGTAGTCCTGGTCGCCGATGCGGGGCTGCGCCGGAGGGCGCCGGTACCTGAGGCTGCCGCGGCATGATGCTGTCCGAGCCCGGGGCACTCGCGCTGGTTGGGAGCTTCGCCGCGGCGGCGGTACGCATCTCGTCTCCCCTCCTCATCGCTGCCATTGGAGAGACGGTGGTCGAGCGAAGCGGGGTCATCAACCTCGGTCTCGAGGGTGCCATGCTGGCCGGCGCGCTGGCCGGCGCCATCGGAGGCAGTGTCGAGGGTCCCTGGTTCGGCCTGTTGCTCAGCGCCGCGGCCGGCATGGCCCTGATGACGGTATTCGCGACCGTGACGATCTGGCTCCGGGCCGACCAGATCATCGCGGGAACGGCGATGACTCTCGCGGCGGTTGGCTTGACCGGTGGACTCTACCGCCTGATCTACGGGGCTGGTGGCGTCGGACTGTCGCTGCCGACTTTTGCCCCGGTGGCGATCCCGGTCCTCTCCAGGGTGTCGGTGCTGGGACCGATGTTCCAGCAACCGGTGCCGGTCTATCTCGGGTTTCTCTCGGTGCCTCTCGTGTGGATCCTGCTGTTCCGCACCAGGTTTGGCCTGGCCTTGCGGGCAGCCGGCGAGTCGCCCGACGCGGCACGAGCTGCCGGTGTCCCGGTCCAGTGGTGTCGAACGATCGCGATTCTCTTCGGGGGAGCGATGGGCGGGCTGGCCGGAGCGACGCTGGTACTGGCCCAGGTCGGAACCTTTGCCGAACGGATGACTGCAGGTCGCGGATTCGTAGCGATTGCCATCGTGGTACTGGGTCGCTGGCACCCATTCGGGGTCTTTGCCGCGGCCCTGCTCTTCGGATTGCTGACGGCTTTGCAGTTCCTCTTCCAGGCTTCCGGAGTTGCGATTCCCTACCAGTGGTTCCTCATGCTTCCCTACGTCCTGACCCTGCTCGCGCTGGCCGTGGTTCGGCGCCGGGTCGCGGCGCCCGCCGGGCTGGCGAAGAGCTGAATCAAGGCTGTTCCCGCCTCATCTCCTCGCGGGCCACGGCGATCGCGGCTCTTATCGATTCCTTCACCCGGTCGACATCCTTGATGGTCAGGCCCGTCACATCCACCGGAGGCAGCACCCTGATGGCTGCCTCGGCCGGGCCAAAGCGCCAGTCGTGCTTGGCGAGTGCATCGCGGGTGCCGGTGATGGCCAGGGGAAGGATTGGAGTCCCGGACTTGATGGCCAATCGAAAGGCCCCGTCCTTGAAGGGCAACATTTCGTCGCCGGTGGAACGGGTACCTTCGGGGAAGATCATCACCGAGGTCTTGTTGCGCAGGGCCTGGCGGGATTGCTCCAGCGCGCGCACCGCGCTCTCCCGGGAGCCGCGGTCGACCCCGATGTCGCCGGCCAGCCGCATGAGCCATCCCATGATCGGAATCCGCAGGATTTCGACCTTGCTCATCCACTTCATTTCCCAGGGGAGATTGCAGAGCAGCAGGATGTCCGCGAACGATTCATGGTTGGACACGACGACGTACGGATGGCGCGGGTTCTCGACACGGTAGCCGGAGACTCGAACGCTCCACATGGGATTCAGCTTCCAGGTGAACCAGCCGACCCGGCGAAGGATCCAGCCGACCCAGTAGCGGCCCGGATCTCGGATGGTCACCAGGTACACCAGGAGCATGAAGGGAATCGCCGCAATTGTTCCCAGGCCGAAAACGAACCACACCCAGATCGAAACCAGGGTCTGCCACAGCCGCTTCATCACACAAGACCTTTCTGGGTGCCAGGTTTGGAACCATAGGACCACTCGCCTGAGGCCACAAGTGCGGTTGCATCACGGGCCGCCGGTGACGACGGATACGGGCGGCGTTCCCCGTATCCGATAGTTTTCCTAGGCGGACGCGGTCCTTTCCTTCATCCAGGACACCAGTATGGCCGAACCGGCCACCGAGTCACCACGAAGGCGCGATCCGCGCGTCGTTCTGCTTGCCGTGCTGGTATCCCTGGGGGTGTTCTACACCCTGTATTTCGCCCGCCAGGTCATCCTTCCCATCGTTATCGCAGTTCTTCTCAATTTTCTTTTCAGCCCGCTCGTCCGGTGGCTGAAGAGGCGGTTGAAGCTACCCTATGGTCTGAGCGCGGCCCTGATCATTACGCTGCTCGTCGTCGTGGTCGGTGGAACCGTCTACAGCCTGGCTGCGCCCGCGGCGGAGTGGGTGACCAAGGCGCCGACCAGCATGCACCGGATCGAGACCAAGCTGAAGTTGCTGAAGCGTCCGGTCGAGCAGATCAACAAGACCGCCGAGCGGGTCGAGGACCTCACCAACCTGAGCGGCGGCAACGACGCGACCCAGGTGCAGGTGAAGGGCGGTGGGATTCGAGCGGCGATTTTTGGAAGCACCCAATCGCTCATCACCGGCGCGGCGCTGGTGCTTACCCTGCTGTTCTTTCTCCTCGCCGATGGCGACGTATTCATGGCGAAGATCGTGAAGGTATTGCCCCGGCTTCGCGACAAGAAGCTGGCGCTATCCATCGCCCAGGAGACAGAGCAGAGTATTTCCATCTACCTTGTCGCGACGACCGCCATCAACGTGGTGCTGGGAATCCTGACCGGTGTCGCCATGTGGTTGATCGGGCTGCCCAATCCAACTCTCTGGGGCATCGTGGGCGGGCTGCTGAATTTCGTGCCGTATATCGGCGGCCTGGTCGCGGTGATCGTCCTGACCCTGGCGGGCATGGCGACATTCGAGCGAACCGGCGCCGCTCTCCTGCCGGGAATCATCTACTTCGTCCTCACCAACGTCGAAAGCTTCGTGACGCCCTACATCCTGGGCAAGCGACTGTCGTTGAACCCGGTAGTCGTGTTCATCGCGGTGTTGTTCTGGGGATGGATGTGGGGCATCGCGGGAGCCCTGCTGGCGGTGCCCATAATGGCCACGACCAAGCTCGTGTGCGACCGCATCAAGTCGCTGGCTTCCGTCGGTGAGATGCTAGGGAAGTAACCGCCGCTCTCCAGTTTCTCCGCATTCCCTCGAGTCCCGCGCGATCCAGCGGCGTATCGCCAAAGCGGGCGGCGAACTCCGCTTCGGTCATGGCGTCCCAGTCGTCCACACCCAGGTCATGGAGCGCGGGTCGGCAGGCGTAGCCGGGATGGGTCGCCGGCTGGGCAAAGCGCTCATTCCAGGGGCAGACGTCGTTGCAGATGTCGCAGCCAAACCCCCAGCCGTTGAGCATGGCGGCCTGCTCGGCGCTGAAGGTCCCCCGGTATTCAATGGTGAAATAGGAAATACAGCGGGTGGCGTCCAACAGATGAGGGGCTACCAGGGCGCCGGTGGGACAGGCATCGAGGCAGCGGGTGCAGCTCCCGCAATGGTCGGTCGTGAAAGGTTCGTCGGGCTGAAGCGGGAGATCGGTGAAAATGGAGCCGATAAAAAAGAACGAGCCGTGCCCCGGGCGGATCAGCATCGTGTTCTTTCCAATCCATCCCAGCCCGGCGCGCTGGGCCAGCTCCCGTTCCGGCACCGGGCCGGCATCGACATACACTTTCGCCACCCCGGCGCCGTTCCCGCGCAACCAATCGGCTACTTCCTCGAGCCGGCCGCCCAGCTCCCGGTGGTAGTCCGCCCCCCGGGCATACTTCGCAACCCGGGGATGATCTTCAAACCCGGTGTCTTCGCTGAAGTAATTGTCCAGGACGACGACGATCGCCCGGGCCTCGGGGACGATCCGCTGCGGGTCCTTGCGGCGGGCGGCCTGGCGGTGGAGGTAACGCATGTTCCCCGCATAGCCACGCGCCAGCCATTCATCCAGTTCGACCGCGTGGGTGCTGGGAGTGGGCGCGGTGATGCCGCAGGCGAGAAACCCGGCCTTCCCGGCGACGACTTTGACCTGCTCCGAGGTGACGCTCATGCCCGAGTTACCTGCCCCGTCTGGCCCTCACCAGTGATCACCCGCGCACCCCGCTGGTAAGTGAGGTACGACCAGGCCCATTCGATCATTACGATCACCCGATTGCGAAAACCGATCAGAAAGAAGATGTGGACGAAAACCCACGCCAGCCACGCGAAGAAGCCACCGAAATGGAGCCGCCGGATGTCGGCGACGGCGCGCCCCCGGCCGATAACCGCCAGTTGGCCCTTATCGAAGTAGCGGAAAGGGGTTCGCTGCTTTCCGTGCACTGACGCCGCGATGGAACGAGCCGCGTACTTCCCTTCCTGGATCGCGACCGGGCATATGCCGGGAAGTGCCTCCCCGTCCTGGGTGAAAAGCGCTGCATCGCCGAGGACGAAGATCTCCGGCCTTCCCGCCGGATTGCAGTACTGGTCCACTACCACCCGGCCCTGGCGATCGCGCTCGGCGCCGAGTGAGGCCAGCAGCTGACTCACCGTATTGCCGGCCGCCCAGACCACGGTGCGAGTCGGGATCCGCCAGCCCGCGGCGTGCACAGCGTCCGGTTCGATCGACGTCACCATGGTCTGTTCCCGTACGTCCACCCCGAGCCGGCGCAGAGTTTCTTTTGCCTTCCGGCTCAGCGATTCGGGATACGCGGGCAGGATCCGCGGGCCACCCTCGAGCAGGACGACGGTGGCGTCTCGAGGGTCGATATGCCGGAAATCGCGCAGCAGCGCATAGCGGCGGATCTCCGCCAAGGCGCCGGCCACCTCTACCCCCGTAGGTCCCCCGCCGACGACCACGAACGTCAGGTGGGCCTGACGCTTGATGCTGTCCGGTTCCCGTTCCGCCCGCTCAAAAGCGAGGAGAACGCGCCGCTTTATCTCGAGCGCATCGTTGATGTCCTTGAGGCCGGGAGCCGAAGGCGCCCAATCGTCATGACCGAAGTACGTATTGAGAGCACCAATCCCAAGAATGAGATAGTCGTAGTGAAGACTACTCTTATCATCAAGTGCCACTATGCGGGATTCCGGATTGACGCTAATGACTTCACCTAACTGCACTTCGGTGTTCCGGTTGTGACGGAGAATGGACCGAATCGGGGAGGCGATGTCTGAGGGTGCGAGCGCCGCTGTTGCCACCTGGTAGAGCATGGGCTGGAACAGGTGGTGATTGTGCCGGTCCACGACGGTGACCCGCACCGGGACTCGGGCCAACGCCTTCGCCGCGTAGATGCCGGCGAACCCGGCCCCGACAATCACTACGTGGGGTCTCTGGTCTGGCGAGTTGGTCATTGGGACGAAAACCTAGAGATGCATGACCTCGCGGCGCCAGCGGGCGAATCCGATGACATCCCGGAGCGGCGGCACGGCGTTTTCATCGCCATAGGCGGTGTACATCCGCCAGCGGAGGTAAATGCGATCCGGTATGGGAAGAAATGGTGCGGACGCCCACCAGTGGCGACCGCGAAATGCCCACGCGGTGCGCAGAAGGTCGAGGGCCAAACGCGGATTGACCAGGGCACGGCCGGTCAGCCGAACCAGAAGACCGCTCCAGGAGGGCCGCTGCATGGGGGGAAGCTATATTCCTCCCCTGTCCTGAGCGAGTCCCTTACCGGAACTTTCCGTGGCCGATTCCAAGCAGCGCCGCAGCGGCGAAGAGAAGCGCCCCACCGAGGACGAAGTCCTCCTGGAGTCCGCCCGGCCCCTGGAGCGGCCCGATGCCCTGCGCAAGACCGATCCCTGGCGGGTTTTCCGTATCATGGGCGAGTTCGTGGAAGGCTTCGACACCCTGGGGGATGTCTTCGATGGGGTGTGCTTTTTCGGCTCGGCCCGCACTCCGCACACCGACCCCCATTATGCCAACGCGGTCGAGACCGCGCGGCTTCTGGCCGAGGAGAACTTTCCCATCATCACCGGGGGCGGTCCCGGTATCATGGAGGCGGCCAACAAGGGAGCGGTGGAGGGCGGTGGCCTCTCCATCGGGTGCAATATCGAGCTGCCCTTCGAACAGGGAACCAACAAGTTTGTGAAGCGCAGCATCAATTTCAAATTCTTCTTCGTGCGCAAGACGATGTTCGCCAAGTATTCCATGGCCTTCGTGGTCTTCCCCGGCGGCTTCGGCACCATGGATGAGCTGTTCGAGGCGCTGACCCTGATCCAGACCGGCAAGGTCAAGCACTTCCCCGTGGTGCTCTTCGGCACCGCGTATTGGAGCGGGCTCATCGAATGGCTCAAGGACACGGTGGCGCGGGAGGGAAAGATCGACAACAAGGATCTGCTGCTCTTCCAGATCACCGACGATCCCCGTGAAGTCGTGCGGGTCATTTCACAGGCCCGGAAAAAAGCCAAATGACAAAACCTTCGGCTGAGCACCTGCGGGGCCGGCGGATCAACCCCGCCCCGATCAGCGGCAAGGAGACCGTTGCCGACCTGATCGATAATGCCTTCCTGGCCTATAACGCCGGGCGGCTGCGCGAGGCGTGCCTGCTCTTCACCTCCCGCATGCTGGAGCCGGACGTCACGGTCGGCATGAGCCTCACCGGCGCTATGACTCCGGCCGGCCTGGGCATGAGCACCATCATCCCGCTCATGGAATCGGGCTTCGTGGACTGGATCATCTCCACCGGCGCCAATCTCTATCACGATGCGCACTTCGGCCTGGGCCTGGCCATGCACCAGGGAACTCCGCACGCCGATGATGTAGAGCTGCGGGACAAGGGCGTGGTCCGGATCTACGACATCTTTTTCGACTACTCGGTGTTGCTCTCCACCGACGCGTTCGTCCGGGAGGTTTCCGCCCGGGAGGAGTTTCAGCGCTCGATGAGCACCGCCGAGTACCATTACCTGCTGGGCGGGTATGTGGCGGAGCGGGAGAAGGCGCTGGGCCTGACCCGGCGATCGGTCCTCTCGGTTGCCCACGAGTTTGCGGTTCCGATCTACACCAGCTCTCCGGGCGACAGCTCGATCGGTATGAACGTGGCGGAGCAGGCCCTCGCGGGAAGCCAGCTCCGGTTCGACGTCAGCGCCGACGTCAACGAAACGGCGGCGATCGTGCTCGATGCCAAGCGGGGTGGCGGGAAGAGCGCCTGTCTCATCGTAGGGGGCGGCAGCCCCAAGAACTTCATGCTGCAGACTGAGCCGCAGATCCAGGAAGTTCTCGGCATCGACGAGAAGGGCCACGATTATTTCCTCCAGCTCACCGATGCGCGCCCGGATACCGGGGGTCTGTCCGGCGCCACGCCCGCGGAGGCCGTGAGCTGGGGCAAAATCGACCCGAGCATGCTGCCCAGCACCGTGGTCTGCTATGGTGACACCACGCTGACCATGCCGCTGCTCACCGCCTACGCCCGCAATCGCCACCCGGCGCGGACGCTGAAACGACTGTATGACCGGCGCGGCACCATGATGGAGCGGCTGCGGAGCGAATACCAGAGCGCGCTCGCCTTCCGCGATTCCAGGGCGCGAGAGGCGGATTCCGTGGCGGGGGCCGGTGGCCGCTGAGACCGGGAAGGCCCCGGTCACGGGCGCGTACAGCCTGTACGCGCTGGGGCTGCTCGCCTTCATCAACCTGCTCAATTACCTCGACCGCAACGTCATCTTTGCGCTGTTCGAGCCCATCAAACGAGACCTGCACCTCACCGATTCACAGCTCGGCTGGCTCGGTTCGGCCTACATCCTGGTTTTTTCGATCGCCGCCCTTCCGTTCGGTCTGCTCAGCGACCTCCGGTCCCGGCGCGCCGTCATCGCCTGGGGGGTTGGGCTCTGGAGCATGTTCACCGTGGCCTCCGGGCTGGTGCGGAGTTTCTGGCAGCTCTTCACCTGCCGAGCCGCGGTCGGGATCGGGGAGGCCGCGTACGGCCCCGCGTCCTCTTCTTTTGTCGCCGATTCCTTCCCGGGTCGTTCCCGCGCCATCGCCATGGGTATGCTTACCGCCGGAGTCTCGCTCGGCGGGGTGCTGGGGATCTATCTCGGTGGCAAGATCGAAGGGGCTTACGGCTGGCGGCTCGCCTTCATGGCGGTGGGTATTCCGGGGTTCCTCTGCGCGATCCTGGCCTCGCGGCTCCGGGACCCGACCCGAACCCCGCGCCGGATCTCGGTACGAAAGTACCTGAAAGGCCTGGGGCTGGGTGCCACCGCGATTGCGCGCCATTTCGCGCCGTTATTGATCCTGACCGCGCTGGGGACGCTCCTGGCGTCGCTCTTCGACCTGGTGTACGGAGCGGATTCCAATGTTGACGCCGCGACTCTCGCCGCCTTCGTGGGACTGGGCCTGGCGTGGAACATCTACCGCTGGGTCAAGCTGATCCAGGCGGACCAGATCGATGAGACGCCGTTCGGAGGCCACATTGCGGATGCCTTCGAGGACATCCTGAAGGCCGGCAAGGCCGTGCTCCGCACTCCCACCCTGGTCTACATCTTCATTGGCGGCGCGCTCATTTCCTTCGGTGTGAACGGGGTTGTTGGCTGGGGCCCGACCTTCATCGCCCGCCAGTTCGATCTTCCCTCGGCCGACGCTGCAACACTCCTGGGAAAGTGGGGCATGATCTTCGGGACGGCGGGGACACTGTTCGGGGGCTTCCTTGCCGACTGGCTCAGGAAACACACACCGGCCGGCCGGGTCCTTACCGTGGCGTTCGGATTCCTGATCGGAGGGCCGCTGGGAGTCTGGTTGCTGACCATCCGGGATCTCTCGCTGTTCATCCCGGTCTCCTGCGCCGTCTTTTTCTTCCTTTCCTGGTATAACGGTCCGATCGCGGCGGCCACCTTCGACGTGGTTCCGGCCAAGATCGGCTCAACCGTGATCGGCGCCTATCTCCTTTTCATC
The DNA here is from genome assembly GCA_036006525.1 of Gemmatimonadales bacterium. Classification (GTDB taxonomy): domain Bacteria; phylum Gemmatimonadota; class Gemmatimonadetes; order Gemmatimonadales; family GWC2-71-9; genus DASYPP01. The sequence goes on along the minus strand of DASYPP010000009.1, from coordinate 30,337 downwards.
CACTTGGCCGGCGATGCGATCGCATTGCCGCTGATCGGAAAACTCTCCGAGATCTTCGGCCTACAGAAGGCCATTATCGTGCTTCCGGTCGTGGCGTTTATCGGAGGGGCCGTGATGCTGGGGGCCACCCGCACCGTAGTGGCCGACATGCGGCGAGTGGCCGGAAAGGCCGCGAGCGCAGCCGCCTGAAGGAAGTCCTATCGATTGCTGCGGGCCACCAGCTCCATCAATTCGTCGTACATTGCTTCCACCTGGGCCGGGTCTCCCGAACGAATCGCCTCGGTCGCGCAATGTTTCAGGTGGTTCCGCAGCAGTTCCCGCGACACTCCGCGCAGCGCCTCCTGCACCGACGCGACCTGGACCAGGACATCGGCGCAGTAGCGCTCCTCTTCCACCATCTTCTGAATTCCGCGAGCCTGGCCCTCGATCCGCCGCAGCCGGTTCAGCAGGAGTTGTTTGACTTCGGGGTCCACCCCGGTGGCATGGATGCCGTCGCCCGGACGGTTGCCGCAGGCGCAGGCGCTGTGGAGAAATGGGTCTGATGTTGGGGAATCAGGCATGGCGTAACCGTAGGCTGTTGGTGATGACGGAGATCGAGCTGACGGCCATGGCCGCAGCCGCCATGGCCGGACTCAACCGGAGTCCGAACCCGGGATAGAGTATTCCAGCCGCGATGGGAATGCCGACCAGGTTGTAGATGAAGGCCCAGAACAGGTTCTGGCGGATGATGCCGAGCGTGCGACGGGTGAGCCGCAGCGCCCGGGGGACGCCGGTGAGGTCGTTCTGCATGAGCGTGATGCCGCCGGCTTCGATCGCCACGTCACTGCCCCCGCTCATCGCGATGCCGACATCGGCCTGGGCCAGCGCCGGCGCGTCGTTGACTCCGTCCCCCACCATGGCCACCAGGTGTCCCTCCTGTTGAAACCGGAGGACCGCATCGCGCTTGTGTTCCGGCAACACCTCGGCAAACACCCGCTCGATTCCTGTTTCCGCCGCCACTGATGCGGCGGTCGCCTGGTTGTCGCCGGTAATCATGACCACCTCGAGCCCCATGGATTGCAGGTCCCGCACGGCGGCCGCGCTATTCGGCTTGATCGGGTCAGTGATGAGCAGCCAGCCGGCGAGCCGATCATCGATCGCAACGAAGACTACGGTGCCGGGGCGGTCGGCTCCGGCCAGGGCCGGATCCGCTTGAAGGCCGTGGTCCAGGAGCAGCTGACGATTGCCAACCAGCACGTGCCGGCCGCCGACCTTTCCATGGGCGCCGCGCCCGGGAGACGCCGCGAAGCCTTGCACCGCTTCGAGCGTGAGGCCAGCCGCCCCGGCCGCAGCCACGATTGCCTGGGCCAGGGGATGCTCGCTGCCCTGCTCGACGGATGCGGCGAGGCGGAGTACCCGGTTTGAATCCTCCAGTCCGTGCACATCCACCACGCGAGGGCGGCCTTCGGTTACGGTCCCCGTCTTGTCGAGGACGACCATGTCGACCTTGCTGGCCAGCTCGATCACTTCACCGCCTTTGATGAGCACCCCGATCCCGGCACCTCGTCCGGTCGCGACCATCACCGCGGTCGGCACCGCGAGCCCCATCGCGCAGGGGCAGGCGATGATCAGCACCGTAACGCCGGCGACCATGGCATGCAGGTACGCCGGCTGCGGTCCGATGTCGAACCAGATGACGAACGTCGCAATGGCGATCGATATGACGACCGGCACGAAGACGGCGGAGATCCGGTCCGCCAGCCTTTGAATCGGCGGCTTGCTGCCCTGGGCCTCCCGCACCAACCGGATGATCCTCGCCAGCACGGTCCGCTCGCCGACCCGGGTGGCCTCGAGGTGGAATGTCCCCAGCTGATTGAGCGTTCCCCCGGTGACCGAGGCCCCAGGCGCCTTTTCCACCGGGATCGGTTCCCCGGTCAACATCGATTCATCGACCGCCGAGCTGCCGCTCAGCAGGATCCCGTCAACCGGAACTCGTTCTCCCGGGCGAATCACGATCTCGTCCCCCACCTGCACGGTTTGCAGCGGGACGGTTACCTCGCGGCCATCGCGCAGTACCTGGACCTCCTCCGGTCTGAGGCCGATGAGTCGCCGAATGGCCTCCGATGCTTTCCCCCGGGCCCGGGCCTCCAGGTGGTTGCCCAGCAGAATCAATGCGATGATCCAGACCACCGCTTCGAAGTAGACCTGGGGCGGGATTCCATGACTGGTGAACCAATCAGCCTTGAGCGTGACCACGGTGCTGTAGCCAAAGGCGGCGCCGGTGCCGACGGCGATCAAGGTGTTCATGTCGGCGCTATGATGACGGAACGCCTTCCAGGCCCGGGTGAAGAACGCTTTGCCGGCCCATCCGATCACCGGAAGGGTCAAGCCCAGGAGCAGGAAGCGCTGCGTCCCGGAAGGAGCGATCACCATTGGTAACAGCATCACCAGAACCGCGGCGACCAGGCTCACCGCCAGCCTGGGGCGGAGATCTTCGGCGTGGTGCTGTTGGCCCGACTCCCCGGACTGGTCGGCGACAGGAAGCTCGGCGCCGTAGCCGGTAGACCGAATCGTGGCGACCAGCGTTTCGGCCGAAGTGGTCGCCGGATTGAACGACACCGTGGCCTCGGCGGTCATCAGGTTGACGTTGGCGGCTTCAACGCCGGGACTGGCGCCCAGTGTGCGCTCAACTCGCGCGCTGCACGCGGCACATGTCATCCCGGTGACGGGAATGGTGACGACTTCAGTCACGGATCGCGCCGCCGGCGGCCGGCGATCAGGAAGTACCAGTTCACCCAGGCGATCGCGACCAGGCCGAACAGGGTCACCAGGGACTTGGCGATCATGAGCCAATCGGCGTCGCGGGGTAACCGGCGGCACGCACCGTCTCCGCGATGTTCGCCGGAGAAGTGAGGCTCTCATCGTACTCGATATCTGCCCGCCCCATTCGGACGGCGATCGGCTTGGCGCCCGGCACACTCGCGATGGCCTGGTTGACGGCGTTCAGGCAGTGGCCACAGCTCATCGCTTCGATGTGTAACGTTATTGATTTCATAGTGTTGAACCTACATCTTCCAAGGAGAAGAATTGGCGACTGTCTGGTGAGAGTAATAGGGGGTGGGGGTATATGCAACGGGCAAGAGAAAAGCCCCCTCGCTCACTTGAGGGGACTCTTCAAATCTCAGCGGGCTTAGAAGTCTGAACTACGCGTTACGATTTCGCATCATGGCGAACCCACTGAGTATCGCCAGCAACAGTCCGCACGCGACCACAATCGCGGCTCCAGTAGGCAAATCCAGCTTATACGATGTCCATAGCCCGATAAGGCTTGCAGCCGCGGCGACTGCCCATCCCACGAGCAATCGACTCATCCATTGCTTGGCCAGCATCACACCGCAGACCGCTGGGACAATCAGATACGCAAACGTCAGGAGCACTCCGGCGATGCGTACGAAACTGACCACTACAAGTGCAAAGGCCGCGTAAAACAGAAAATCCCAGAGGCGGACTCGCATGCCGGTGGTATCGGCATGGTCCGGATCTGAGGAAATCAGCGCGAAGCGACGGTGGAAGACCCCATAGAATACAGCCAGCGCCACAAACACCAGGGCCCGCTGTCCCACTTCTCCCCTGGTGACATTAAGGATGTCCCCGGTCAACAGGTGCTCGAGCTCTTCTTTCCCTCCGGCTACCCTGCTCAACAACAGAATGACTCCCGCCGCCGCCACGACGAAGGTGATGCCGATGACTGCTTCCTGCGGAACCTGATGCTTGCGACTGCCGCGCGACCAGCTGAAGAATGCCGCCCCGAGAAAGGTCACGCCGAGGGAAATCCAGAATGTAGGCCGATCGTCGAAGTGGTAACCCATCAGCAAAGCGACACAGGTCCCCAACGTCGCCACCTGGGCAAGGGCGAGATCCACGAAAATGACCTCGCGTCTCACCACGTGCAGGCCGAGATAGACCAGCAGCGGTGGCAGGATCAGGCACGCCGCCAGCGGCCACTTCATTACTTCCCAGACTACACCGAGATCGGACGGGTTCATTTGCTGTTCCCCAAAGCGGTGGCGAGGGTTCGCACGACGTAGTCCATGAGGTCGAAATACGTTGCGGTGTTCGGAATGGCGCCAGGTTGCTGCGAAATGTCGAGGACCACGCCGTCAGTCTGGCGCGCCACCGTCTCGGCAGTCCTCCGATTCTGAAATGGCTGGACGATGATTGCTCGAGCATGGGTCGACTTCATCGTGGTGATGACCTCGGCCAGGTGCGCAGGAGAAGGCGCAATGCCAGGTTTTGGCTCGAGCTCTCCGACGATGTCCAGGTCGAACCGCTGGGCGAAGTAGACGAAGTCCTTGTGATAGGTAACAATCTTGGCATCGCGAAACGGTTCAAGCTGCTTCCGCCATTCTGTCATTCTGGCATCGAGGGTCTGATTGAACCTGGCAAGATTCGCCTGGTAGATCGATGCGGATGCCGGATCGACATGCGCGAGATGGGCGGCAATATTCGCTGCGACGATCTTCGCGTTGAGAGGGTCAATCAGGTAATGCGGATTTCCAAGCGCGTGGACGTCGCCCCTGGAACGATCAAACGATGTGGGTACCTCGAGCAACCGTACCCCTTCCGATGCGACGATCCTGCCCGGAGCGCCCGGGGCGATCTTGGCGTTGCGCGCGTTGTCGAGCAATGGGGGCAACCATCCGAGTTCCAACTCGGCTCCGCCTTCGATCAATACGTCAGCCCGGTTGAGCGCAACGAGGAAACTGGGTTTGGCATCCACGAAATGCGGGTCTTCCGTCGGTTTCGCCATCGCGGCCACATCGATGGCATCACCGCCGATTTCCCTCGCGATTGCCGCCAGATCAGGTGTCGTGGCGATCACGTTAAGTTTTTTCGCGGCCGATGTGCCTGGGCCGGGTACCAGAATCAGAGCGATTGCGGCTACTCTGAGTGCGTTGGTGATCTGCATATGAGTATCGATTCCTTTAGAATTTGTGTGCCGCGTGGGCGCCGAGGATGAACTCGACCTGCAACCACAGCGAATTGTCGGTGCCAACATCCCTGCGATCGTCGTAATTGTACTGCAGCCGTATCTTCGAGAATTCACTGGGATAGAAAGTCAGGTTCGGTGACACCCGGTACCGGCGAGAGCGCAGTGCCGTGTCGAAGGCGGCGCTGTCTCCATCGGCGACGTCACCCCGGAGACCAAGGACCCAGCGCGGCTTGACGCCCCACAACAGCTGGGCATACGCCCCCCAGTCCTTGAGGTGCTCGGCCGGGAGAGTGACCAGGGGATCTTCAATCGATGCCCGCTGTGCGGCATCATATCGACGGATGATCCCTTCGGTTTGAAATGAGACAAACGGAAATCCCTGCATTGCGGTTGCCGATTTCCACTTCCAGTAGAGATCCGCGCCATAAATCCTGGTCCGGGAGTCAGGCCCGGAATTGTTCGGACCGAATGCCGCTGATGCGCCGAACAGCAACGTCTGGGTACTGGTAAGTTCCACCGACGACGTGATGCGGGGCGCAATCAGCAGGTCATTGAGCTTATCCACGGCCCGGGTGATGGGTTGCCCGCCATGAATCTCGGAGGACTCATCGGAGCGAAAGCTGAACGCGGTGCCACCCGCGCTGTTCATGATGGTGACCATCGCCTCGGTATAGAACGGAATGGGCGGAAGCCATGAGATTCGCATTCCCTGGCTACGCAATCCATCGGGGCCGAACATCCTGGTGAGGACCAGCGGCTGATCCACGAAAGACCATGCGTGGGGGTGCTGGGCATTCTGGCGCCCAAACTCGGCAAAGAATTGCCCAGCCTTGACCTGGAGATTCGCGGGAAGCGACGTCGTCAGCAGGAACACCTCTTCCAATTCAACGCCGGTCTCGGCGTTCGGATCCAGCTTGTAGACGATATTGGCAAATCCTCTGAAGTATGGATCTACGGCACCGTCGAGTGAGATCTCGGCGTTGGGAATTGTGAAACCGCGCACATGAGGGTCGTGGTCCCCACCCTGCAAGGCCTGGACATCGGGCTCCGAGGACCAGCCGAAGTCCGAGAGTCCGTCAAATCCAATATTCATGTAGGCACCACTGGTCCGAGCCGGGGCCGCCGATTGGGTGGGTCCCGCCGTCGCTGCCGACTCGAGCGAGTCGATTCGAGCTTCCAATCGTTTCAACTCGGCCCTAATCGAGTCGGAGTTAGTGACCGGCACCTGGGCCATGCCGGGGATTGCGATAGCCGCCAGGAGGCAGCCAACCAGCCAGATTCTGAGTTTCACTGAGGTCTCCTCGCAGGTGCCATCGCTATTCGGCCGCTGGTTTATGAGCGGCTCAGGAAAATGCACAGCAGGCGCGACTCGGCCGTAGTGGCCGGTCTATTTCAAGCGAGGGAGAAGGGGGGCGCGCGTGAAGAGGGTGCTAGAAGGACCGCATGGGTTACCGCTGGATCGCCAGAACTAGGTTCTTGGTTGGTGATCGGCTGAGCAAACCGCGTCTCAGCCGGCGCCAACGGCGCCGCTCGATCGGTCGCGCCGGAGAACACCAGGACGCAGTTCTCGGAGTGATCGCGACAGCCACCGGCCGGATCGTAGTGATCGCGGCCGCTCGACTCGTGGCCCCGGCCGTGAAAGCGTACCGCATCCAGCATGGAAAAGCCGACTCCCACCCCCGCAAACAGCAGGATGGAGAGAAGGCCAAGCAATCTGGTCGGCAGGGTGAGCCGGTTCCTCATGGGGAGCATTATCACTGGTACGGAGCGGTTAAGTCAATGTTTCCCAGACAAGTAGACCTGGCCATCACACCGCGTTGAATCGGAAAGTTGGCGGCCGGGCGTACCGGTGCGTATATTCATTGTATATACATTACCGACCGGGAATATGAAGACTCGTATCTCCAAATGGGGTAATAGTTTAGCCTTCAGGGTTCCGCGGACTATGCTCGCCGAGCTGGGGCTCTCCGAAGGCGACAACATGGAAATCCTGGTCGAAAATGGGAGGTTGATCATCTCGCCTGTCCTCAAGGAATACGGGCTGGAAGAGCTGGTCCAGGGCATTACGGCGGAGAACCAGCATACCGAAACTGACTGGGGCCCGCCCCAGGGTGCTGAGTCGTGGTAGCTCCGGATCGCGGCGACCTTGTGCTGATCACCATCGAGCGACCGGATGGGGTCGCGCAGCGAACCCCGGCATTGGTCGTATCGCCGCAACGCTACAACGGGAAGTCTGGCCTCGCGCTCATGTGCGCGATCGCTCCCCGGGCGAAGGGTTATCCTTTTGAGGTGGCCCTTCCCGAGGGACTCGCGGTGAGCGGGGTGATCCTGGCCGACCACCTGCGCAGCGCGGACTGGAAGGCCCGAAGTGCCACGATCATGGGCCGCGCCCCGGCCGAGGTGGTAGAAGATGTGCTCGCCAAGCTGAAGCCGTTGTAATCACATTCTCCTGACTGCCATGGATCCCACCGCCCTGATTTCCCTGAGTCCGGCCGCCCGCAAGGTCGAGGGGCATTTCGTCGTCAACGGCGAACCGCACGCCTTGTTCTTTGCCGAGCACAAGACGTTGCTCGAGGTGTTGCGGGAGGACCTGAACCTGACCGGTACCAAGCACGGCTGCGAGCTGGGCGAGTGCGGCACCTGCGCCGTCCTCATCGATGGCGAGCCCCAGCTTTCCTGCCTCGTCCTCGCCCAGGCCTGCCAGCATCGCCCGATTCAAACAGTGGAAGGCATGGCGGACGGGCCGGTCCTGCACCCGCTGCAGGAAGCGTTCATCGAGGTGGGCGCGGCACAGTGTGGCTACTGCACTCCGGGAATCCTGTTGACCGCGAAGGCGCTTCTCGCTGAGAACCCGGAACCAACGCGCCAGGATATCAAGAACGCGCTGGCCGGCAACCTCTGTCGATGCACCGGCTACATCAAGATCTACGAAGCTGTCGAGCTGGCCGCGGCGCGGATGCGGGGTGAGCCGGCGGTGCCGACCCGGGAGAGCCTGTATGGCTACTAGGGAAGCGGGGAAGCGGGGACGTGGGGAGGCACAAAAGCGCGCAGTGGTCGGGACCGCGCGACCCAAGGTTGACGCCTACGCCAAGTGCACCGGGCAGACGCTGTTTGCCGATGACCTGGTGCTTCCCCGGATGCTCTGGGCCAGGCTGCTCCGGAGTCCGCATCCCCATGCCCGGATCGTGCGCATCGACACCGCAAAGGCGAGGGCGCTTCCCGGGGTGCTCAGCGTGATCACCGGCAAGGACCTGCCAACGCCGTTCGGCATCCTTCCGGTAAGTCAGGACGAGGAGGCACTCTGCACCGAAATCGTCCGCTTCATCGGCGATCCGGTCGCGGGAATCGCGGCGGTGGACGAGGATACCGCGACGGCGGCGATGGACTTGATCGAAGTCGAATATGAGCCGCTCCGGGCGATCCGCTCGGTCGAGGACGCGGCGGAGAATCCGACCCCGCAGATCCACGGGTACGCCGACTCAGGGAACTTTCACAAGCTGGTGCACCTCGAGTTCGGCGATCTCGATGCCGGGTTCCGGAAGGCCGAGCTGGTACGGGAGGATCTCTGCTTCTACGAGGGAAATACCCACCTACCCATGGAGCAGCACGCCGCGGTCGCCCACGCGACGTCAGATGGCAAGCTCACGCTCTGGTCCAGCACCCAGACGCCGCACTACGTGCACCGGGCTCTCTCCAAGGTGCTCGGCATGGCGCCCAGCCGGATTCGGGTGATCGCGACCCCCAACGGTGGCGGCTTCGGCGGCAAGAGCGATCCGTTCAATCATGAAATGGTGGTGGCCAAGCTTTCCCAGGTCACCGGTCGCCCGGTGAAGATCTGCCTCACCCGCGAGGAGGTCTTCTATTGTCACCGGGGACGCCACCAGGCTCTGATGAAGATTCGGACCGGCGTCACCAGGGACGGCGCGATCACCGCGATGGATTTCGAATCCTACCTGGATGGCGGGGCCTACGGTTCCTACGGCGTTGCGAGCACCTATTACACCGGGGCGCTGCAGACCGTCACCTATGACGTTCCGGTGTATCGCTTCCGGGGTGCGAGAGCCTTTACCAATAAGCCGCCATGCGGCCCCAAGCGCGGACACGGCACCCCGCAGCCGCGGTTCGCGGTCGAGACTCAGCTGGACAAGATCGCGGAGCAGCTGAACATCGATCCCGCTGAGATCCGACTCCGGCACCTGGTAAAGGCGAATACGGTCACCGCCAACTACCTCAAGATCGGGTCGATGGGGTTGGGACCCTGTATCGAGAAGGTGGTCGAAGGCTCCAGGTGGAGGGAGCGGTTCAGGAAACTGCCGTACGGCCGGGGGCTGGGGTTGGCTTGTTCTTCCTATATCACCGGCGCCGGACTCCCGATCTACTGGAACGACATGCCGCACTCCGGAGTCCAGCTCAAGTGTGACCGGGGTGGAGGGGTGACGGTCTTCTGCGGGTCGACCGACATCGGACAGGGGTCAGACTCGATTCTCGCGTACATCGTGGCCGAAGTGCTCGGCATCGAGCCGGTGGACATCCGGGTCGTCACCGCCGATACCGATCTCACTCCAGTGGACCTGGGGAGCTATTCCTCCCGGGTGACCCTGATGACCGGCCAGGCGGCGATCCAGGCAGCGGAACGGGTGCGCGTGACCATGTCAGGACCGGTGGCCGCCAAGCTGGATGTCCCGGTGGACCGGATCGTCTTTGCAGGCGGCCGGGTGTTCGACGCGAACGACCCGGAACGGGGGATGAGCTTCGCCGAGGCCGTGGTCACGGCGGAATCGAAGGTCGGCACTATCGGCTCCGTCGGCAGCTATACCCCGCCCCGCTCACCGGGACGCTACCGGGGCGCCGGCGTAGGCCCGTCGGCCGCCTATAGCTATTCGGCGTGCGTGGCAGAAGTCGAAGTGGACCCGGAAACCGGAATCGTTCGGGTGCCGACAATCTGGATCGGGCACGACATCGGGCAGTGCATCAACCCGGCGCTGGTCATGGGCCAGGTGGAAGGCAGCGTGTACATGGGCCTGGGCGAAGCGCTGATGGAAGAGATGGCGTACCGGGAGAACCGGAACGTAGTGCACAAGTGGCCGTCGCTGCTCGAGTACAAGAGCCCGACTACGCACGAGATGTGCGACGTCATCACCTATCTCATCGAAGAGCCGGATGCCAACGGTCCATTTGGCGGCAAGGAAGCGGGCCAGGGGCCACTGCTGCCGGTCATGCCGGCGGTGGCCAACGCGATCTACGATGCGGTCGGAGTTAGAATCGATGAAGTCCCGATGAGTCCACCCAAGGTATTGAAAGCGATCCAGGCCAAGGCGGCGGGCAAGGACCCACGCTTCGGGCCCAAGTCGGTCCCGACCGTGCCCTGGCCCGAGGCGGTGTACGTTCCCACGCCGGCAGAGGGTGGCGATGGCAAGGCGAAGGCGAGGTAGCGCATGTTGAGACTGCCGGTGTTCAGCGCCGCATTCCCGGGAACGGTCGAGAGCGCCCTGGAGCTTAAGACGAAGCACGGAGCGGCGGCGTCGTATGTCGCGGGCGGAACCGACCTCTATCCCAACATGAAGCGGCGGCAGCAGACGCCCCGGGTCGTGATTGATCTGCGCGGCATCCAGGAGCTGGGAGCGATGGGGGTGACCCCGGAAGGCCGACTCCGGATCGGGGCCGGCGTGACACTCACCCGGGTGATCCGGCACCCGGTGGTCCAGGAGCAGTGGCCGGTGCTGGCCCAGGCAGCGGCGTCCATCTCGACGCCGATTCTGCAGAACATGGGGACCGTGGGCGGCAACCTGCTTCTCGATACCCGCTGCAATTACTACGACCAGAACTATGAGTGGCGGAAGGCGATCAACTTCTGCATGAAAAAAGATGGCGAGATCTGCTGGGTGGCCCCCTCGAGCCCGCGCTGCTGGGCGGTGCAGTCGAGCGACCTGGCGCCGGTCATGGTGGCGCTCGGCGCGACCATCGGCCTCCGGGGCCCCGGCGGGGAGCGGGCGATCCCGGCTTCCGCCCTGTACCACGACGATGGCATCCAGTTTCACACCAAGGCGGCGGACGAAATCCTGACGTTCGTCGAGGTCCCGGCGCTGACCAACGCGCGTGCGCACTACGCCAAGCTCCGACGACGGGGCTCCTTTGATTTTCCGGTGCTCGGCGTCGCGGCCTGGGCCCGTTTCGCGGCCGGTGGGGTGGTGGAGGAGGCCCGGGTCGTACTTGGGGCCGTAGGGTCTTACCCCAAGCTGAGCGAGGAAGCCGCGGCGGCCATCCGGGGGGGTCCGCTGAGCGAGGATCGTATTGACGCAGCGGCGCGGGCCGCCGGGCGCCCGGCGAAACCGCTTGATAACACTGATTTTACCATCGGCTGGCGCAAAGACATGGTTCCCGTCTTCGTCCGCCGGGCGCTGGCCGCCCTGGGATGAACGGCTTGCCATTGTGGTGCCTCGGGCCGACATTACGCCCCATCCAGCGCCTCCATGCTCACCTCCACGCTTCGGCCCATCCAGGCCAGGAACAGCCATGATCTTCTCACCGCGCCGTCTCCATGGGTTGGGGATACTCCTGTCCACCCTCCTCGTTGTGCCGGGGTTGACCACGCCAGCCCAAGCCCAGGGCAAGCTCCAACTGGGTCGGAGCGCAACAGGATCCCTCGACAAGACGGACTCCAAACTGGAAAGCGATTCGTCTTACTACGACCTGTGGTCCTATAGCGGCCGGGCGGGGGAAACCATCAAGGTGACCCTCAAGTCCTCCGATTTCGACGCCTATCTCTCGGTCGGGCGCGATGACGGCGGCGACTTTTCAGAGATCGACAGCGATGACGACGGCGGAGGTGGAACCGACTCCAAGGTCGTGGTCACCCTGCCGGACGACGGGGATTACCAGGTCCGGGTGAACTCGCTCTCCTCGGGGGAAACCGGGGCGTACACCGTTCTCGTGGAACAGGGCGACCCGAGCGAGGTCGCCGCGGACAGTGAAGAGGAAGAAGGGAGCGACAGCGAGTCCGTGGCGACGCCGCTGCCGGAGCCGAGGCAGATCCACGCCGGGCAGACAGTCCAGGGGGAGCTCGCCCAGGACGATGGCAAGATGGAAGACAATTCGTATTACGATCTGTACACCTTCCAGGGCAAGCGGGGACAGCGGGTGACGATTACCATGCGCTCGACCGCCTTCGATTCCTACCTGGCGTTCGGGCGGATCGAGGATAGCAGCTTCAATACCCTGGAGAGTGACGACGATTCCGGTGGCGGTGAGGACGCGAAGGTCGAATTCAACATTCCTCGCGACGGCGAGTATGCCATCCGGGCCAACTCGCTCTTTGAGAACGTCACCGGGGCGTACTCGGTACAACTCGAGGTTGGCGCCGCGCCGCCGCCGGTGCCGCTCACCTTCACCCAGATCCGGGTAGGGCAGACGGTGAACGGGCAGCTGGCCCAGACGGACCCCGCGCTGGACGACGATTCACACTACGACCTGTACCGGTTCACCGGCAAGAACGGCGACAAGCTGGTGATCACGATGAAGTCCACCGCGTTCGACACCTACCTGGCGGTCGGCCGGATGGAGAACGAAGAGTTCAGCTCCCTGGAGACCAACGACGATGGGGCGGGCGGGACCGATTCCAAGATCGAGATCACGCTGGACCAGGACGGTGAGTACGTCATCCGGGCTAACTCGCTGTTCGCCAAGGCGCTCGGCGCATACACGGTCAACCTGGCGCGGGTCCGCTAGCCCGTAAACGCGGCAGGAAACGAGCTGTAGGGGTCGATCTTAGATCGACCCCTACATTTTTTCAGCCTTCGGAGGATTTCGCGGGGCGCCGGAGGGGGCCGTCGACCGGGAGGATGAACCAGAACGTGCTGCCTTTGCCATAGATCGATTCAACACCGATGGTTCCGCCGTGCAATTCCACGAACTTCTTGCTCAAGACCAATCCCAGCCCAGTGCCCTGGGCGCGGCGACTGGCCGACGTGTCCACCTGGCTGAATTCCTGGAAGAGCTTGGACATGTCATCCGTCAGGATTCCCACTCCGCTATCGACCACCGCGATCCAGACCGCGTCACGGGAGAGCAGCTTGGGTTGCTCACCCAGGCGATCGGAGGGGGCAGGCAGAGGAGCCCGGGTCCGCACCGCCCGTAGCTCGATGGTTCCGGCATCGGGGGTGAACTTGGAGGCATTGGACAGCAGATTGAACAGGATCTGCCGCACCCGCTGCGCATCGCCCAGCACGGTGAGCGGGGTGCCATCCATTTCGATCCCGCAGGTCTGATGCTTCGCGGTCCGCAGGCTGGCGGTGTCGGTTACGGCATGGGTGATCGCGTCCCGCAAGTCGGTGGGTGCGAGCTCCAGCGTCATGCGCCCCGCCTCGATCTTGGACAGGTCCAGTACACTGTTGATGAGACCGAGTAGATGGCGCCCGTTCCGGAGAATGGCGCTCAGGAAGTCCTGCTGCTGCTCGTTGGTCTCACCGACCGCCCCGCTCAGGATAAGATCGGAGAAACCAATGATGGAGTTGAGCGGAGTCCGGAGCTCATGCGACATGTTGGCGAGAAATTCATTCTTCAGCAGGGTCGCGCGCTGCAGCTCGGTGTTCTTGGCCGCGAGGGCTCGCTCGTTCTTGCGGCTTTCCTCCAGTACGTGGGCCCGGTCGAGCCCGATCACCGCCTGCTCGCCCAGGGTCCGGAGCAGCTGAATGTCATGGGGCCCGAAGGAGCGCCCGTCTTTCCGGTTGTGGACGCTGACCGTGCCGATGACCACCGCGGCCGAGCGGAGCGGGACAATCGCGGCGGTCTTGAGCGACAGCTGGATCGCGGGAATACTGAAGCTCCGGGGATCGGCATCCAGGTCGTCGGTGGTCGCCGGCTGGTCCTCGGTTACCACCCAGCCGGCGAGCGACTGGTCGACCGGAATGAGGGCCCCCGTGGCCTGCACCAGCGGGCCGGTGGCGGCAACGATCCGGAGAAAGCGGCCCTCCTCCACCATGAGCATGATGGTTCCAGCCTCAGCCTCAAGGAGATCGGCCGCGGCCTGGGCAACTTCGCGGAACAGGATTTGGATGTCGGTGCCGGCCAGCAGGGTCGAGGCGAGACTGGCCAGCCGGTCCAGCTCGCGGCTCCGCGCCTCCGCCGCCTCGTAGGCAATCCGGTACCGCTCGTTTTGCCGCTCGGAGAGCAAGCGCCCCCGACGCAAGGTGATGAGGGCGACCACGCTGGTGATCAGGGCCAGGGCATACCCGGTCCAGCTGTCCATGTGGACCAGCAGGAGGCTGAACCAGCCCAGGATCAGGGAGCCGGCCAGAAGACTGCGGGTGGAGTAGGCCCGCTCCCAGAAGGGGCGGGGCGGCACGCTGTCCGACGAAGTGGCCATCACCCTCAATCTGGGAGGGCTGGGCGCTCCGCGAAAGGCTGGAGGGGGTGCACTAGTCGGTCAAGATCTCGCGAAAGATGGTTTCACCGGTCTCGAGCATGCGGCGAAGGTAGGGACGGCAGAGACCGCAGCCCGCTCCGCAGCCGGTACGCCGGACCAGCTCTTCCAGGTTCCAGCCCTGGCGCCGGGCATCAGATAGCAACTCGGAAAAGCTGATGTTGCGGCAGACGCAAAGGTTGATCGTGAGGCTCACCGCGCGGCTCCAGGCATGGCTTTAAGGTAAGCTGGACCTGGGCTCGGTCAGGACGGGTTCTCCGGACCAGGACCTTGAACTCGGCGCAGATAAAAGGAGCAGCGGTACGCCAGTTTCCGGATGGTGATGGCCTCGTGGGTGGAAAGCCACCCCTGGGCCTCTCCCAGGGTGGCGAGGCGATGGAGCGATTCAAAGCGGGGCGCGGTGTCCGGCTTGGTCAGCCGGCGGCGCAGGCGGGTGAGGATCCGGCGGGGCGCGCCCTGGGGCAAGCGCTGGACCGCGTTGTCGAGCGCGCGTTGCAGCGCCTCGAGGTACGTCGGGAGTATTGCTTCGGCTACGAACTGCATGGACCCAGAGTAGCTCAGCACCGCCTGCATGTGGTAACCCCTTTGCCGCACATCGGTATCAATTTTCCGCAACCGGGCTCTGACGAACCAAGTATTGGGAAAGACGCCCAGTTGCGAAGTGACCCACACAGGGGAGGGGCCGGTGAGGCCCATCACGTCGGTGACATTGACAAGCCGGCGAATGGTCTGCAAGATCCTTGTCCCATAAGCTTCCAGGAGGTGAGCCATGAAGGTGTATGGCTCGAACGCAATCAGGAATGTCGCCTTCGCAGGGCATGGCGGCAGTGGCAAGAGCTCCCTGGTTGATGCTCTCGCGTACGTATCCGGCAGCAGCCGCCGCCATGGATCGATCAAGGACGGAACCGCCCTCACCGATTACACTCCCGACGAAATCGAACGCAAGCACTCCATCAGCCTTGGCCTGGGTTACGCCGAGTGGCTGGACACCAAGATCAACCTGATCGACACACCGGGTTTTCTCGATTTCTTCGGGGAGACCATCACCGGGCTCTACGCCGCCGATGCGGCGGTCGTGGTGCTCGGGGGGGTCGCCGGGGTCGAGGTGGGGACCGAAAAGGCCTGGGAGGTCTGCGACCGGCTTCACCTGCCCCGGATGCTGTTCGTGTCCCAGATGGACAAGGAGCACGCCGACTTTGAACGGGTGTTCCAGGATGTCCGCGAGCACCTCTCGCCCAAGGTCGTGCCGGTGGAAATCCCGATCGGCGACGGCCCCGGATTCCATGGGATCATCAACCTGTTCTCCGGGCGCTGCCACTACTACAAGAAGGGCACCAAGAACGGGGAATACGAGCACGGGCCGGTTCCGCCGGAATACCAGGACCGGTTTGACCGCTACACGACACAGCTGACCGAAGCGGTAGCGTCGTCGGACGACAACCTGCTGGAGCGGTACCTGGGGGGCGAAGAAATCCCCCGGACCGAGGTGATCGCCGCGATGAAGAAGGCGATGATCGCCGGAGAGATCGTCCCTCTGTTCTGTGGCAGCTCCGAGCTTACCTACGGCGTTCGGGCCCTGCTCAAGAAGATGGTGGAGCTTATTCCTTCTCCGCTGGAAGCCCAGCGTTCCCCCGGCGATGACGGCAGCGCGCCGGTCCTGGGCCGGGTCTTCAAGACGGTGTCCGAACCGCACGTCGGCGACGTCAGCTACTTCCGGATTTACCGCGGCCACATCAAGAACGGCGACGAAGTGTGGAACGCCGAGCACAACGTGGCCGAGAAGCTGAACCATGTCTCGGTCCAGCAGGGGAAGGAGCGGTCGGAAATTCCGGAGTTGAACGCCGGGGACATCGGGTCGGTGGCGAAGCTCAAGGATACCCACACGAACGATACCTTTTGCCGCCGGGACCACCCGATCCGGCTGCCGCCGGTGCCGTTCCCCGAAGCCATCGCCACCTCGGCGGTGCTGGTGCAGCAGCGGGGCGAGGAAGACAAGCTCGCCGCCGGGCTCCATAAGCTCCATGAAGAAGACCCGACATTCCACTTCGAATACAGCTCGGAGCTGAGCCAGACTCTCATCCACGGAATGGGTGAAAAACATTTCGAGGTGATCCTGGGCCGGCTGCAGCGGAAATTCGGGGTCCACGCCGAGTTGGTTCGTCCCAGGGTAGCGTACCGGGAAACCATCAAGGGAAAGGCCGAGGGCCAGGGCAAGCACAAAAAACAATCCGGCGGCCGGGGGCAATACGGCGATTGCTGGATTCGTATGGCCCCGCTGCCACGGGGAGCCGGCTACGAATTCGTGGATGATATCGTCGGTGGCGTGATCCCGAACAAGTACATCCCGGCAGTGGATCGCGGGATCCAGGAATCCGCGCTACGGGGCGTCGTGGCCGGATACCCGATGGTGGATTTCAAGGCGGAATGTTTCGACGGCTCCTACCACGACGTTGACTCCAACGAGATGTCGTTCAAGATGGCTGGCATCATGGCCTTCCGGGCCGTGGCCCCGAAGTGCCGGCCCATCCTGCTGGAGCCGCTTGTGGACATCGACGTGTGGACGCCGGACGATGTGCTGGGAGATGTCATGGGCGACTTGAGCGCGCGCCGGGGCCAGATCCTGGGGACCGAGGCGGACGGCCGACTGACCAAGGTGAAGGCCGTCGTGCCCGAGGCCGAATTGTACAAGTACTCAACCACGCTGTACTCGATCACCCATGGCCGGGGGACCTACCGCCAGAAGTTCCACGGCTACGTGGAGGCGCCGCCCGAAGTGGCCAGCAAGGTCGCAGCGGAGAATGAGAAGGAGAAAGAGCTGGCGACCGCGCACTAAGCAACAGAGTGACAAGTGAAAAAGTGACAAGTGACAAGGAGGCTGAATTCCCTGTCACTTGTCACTTGTTACTTGTCACCGTTAGTAGGCGACGGCGTATCTGCTGAAGCCGGGGATCGCGGCTTCAATCTCTTTAGCTTGAGTGTCCACGTCTGATTCGAGCCGGAGGAACGGGCTCGAAGAAGTCTCCTGGAGCCAGATGGCCAGGTCGGTTTCGTCCCCGTGCCCGGAACCGCTCCCGCCGGAACGGCTCCCCGGATCGCGGAACATCGCGGCTGGCGCTGTCACCGCCATGAGGGCACGACGGTACCCGATCGTAAGGATGGCCGGGCTATCATGATCGAATCTCAGTCCCGATGGGGAGAAATCAAACTGTAAACTGCCCGGTTTAGTGACCCGAATCGTAATCAGCACCGAGTCTCCCGAACGCACCCTCCGGCCATTGGGAAGCTGATCCAGCGTGGACTTACCGACCTCGAATCGCAGCAGCCGATCGACCCGCACTCCCGCGCTGTCGAAGTAGAGCTCCGCGCTACGAGTCTGTCCCTCAACCGCATAGAAACTGACGCTGTCGGTATCCAGCGCCGGCGCCGAGGAGTCGAGAGTGATGATCGCGATGTCGGAAGGGTCCTTGAACACAGCCAGTCCCAGGCCTGCGGGGTCGGAGCAGGCCCAAACTCCCAGGATCATCAGGGCGCCGGCGAGAGTAATGAGGCGCCACCGATCCGGTCGTAGTCGGGCTTGTCGATCAGTCATTTGATGCCATCCGGGTAATTGGGGTCCAGCGGACCAAGAGGGAGCAACAGCCGTACCGTCATGGGGGCGAAATGACTGTATCAAGACCTGATAGTATTGTTTGTAAGCCACTATTCATCATGGCTTTATAATTGACACTATATTTGACAGTAAACTGGTGGCTCGGGGGGCAAATAATCAGCGGTTCTGGTGGCAGGATCCAGCAGGATCTTGCAATTGGGCTGGTCCGAAACGCCTCCCGGATCAGAGGTTCCAGGCACGGCCGAAGTCCTCCAGCCGGCGCAGGGCGCCCTGGTTGGAGAAGAGTCGAATGGCCTCCAGCCGGCGGGCTTCGGCATTTTCCATCCGGTTGAGCGCCTTCCATGCCCGGGCAGCGACCGCGGCGCACTCTGCCTGAAGCACCGCAGCCCGGTTCTGTTCCGCCCCGGCACGAGCCCGCTCGGCTTCATCGGCCGCTGACTGAAACTGGTGCCGAGCCAGGAATAACAGCGCCTGCACCCGGCCCACCTCCATGACACCCAGCTCATCACCCGACTCACGGGCGAGTTGTCCCGCCCAGAGCAATTCCTGCTGCGCCATGTCCAACTCACCGCGGGCTACGCTGATCTCAGCCCGGCCGGTCGCGGCAAGACCCAGCAGGCCGCGCTCGCCTACCTGTTCCGCATGCCGCAGCGCGCGCTCCGAGGCGTCCTTCGCATCCACCCACTGCTCCATGTCCCGGAAAATGATCCCCAGGTTGTGATACGACTCGGCCATGCCACGACGGTCCCCCATGCGCTGGTAGCTCAGCAGGGCGGAGCGGAACAGGGTGAGCGCACCCATCGTGTCGTTTCTCAGGTAGGTGATCGACGCGAGGTTGTTGCTGGCTCGAGCAACCATGAGATTGTCGCCCAGTTTTCGGGCCAGGTCCAGAGAATCGGTAAAGCTCTTCTCGGCCTGGTCGAGCTGGCCCCGCTCGTATGCGATGACGCCCAGAAGATTGAGCGACCGCATCCGGCCGTCGTCGTCGGCCCGGGAATGGAATCGATCCAGCGCGGCGGTCGCGGAGGAAGCGCCGAGGCCGAAGTCGCCCAGGCGGGTGGCAGCGGTCGCGGCGAAGAGCAGCGCGTCGGCAGGCAAGTTCGTCTCCTCGAGCTGGCGGAATTCCGCCAGCACCTCGGGGAAGCGGCCCTGGCCCAGCAGGTCCCGCATGGTGCCTGCCGGATCGGAGGAAGACGAGAACGGCTGCTCGGTGGTCACGATGGTCAGTAAGCCAGGGCGAAGCGGCTGAAGTGGGGGATCTCCGCCTCGACTTCATCGAGGGTCAGCTCGACCAGAACGCTCAGCCGGGTGAAAGGATCGCCCGGTTTTGCCTGGACCCATAGATCAAGCATGGTCTCGATCTCATTGTCCGTGCTATCGACCTGATCGTCGCCGTTGAAGTCGCCTTCCAGCTGGTTACCGGCGTGGTTGTAATGGAGTTCGAGCTGGGCTGGGCTGGCAGGATTGAACACCAGACCCGCAGGACGGAATTCGAAATAGAAACTGTCCGCGTTTACCGGCTTGATGGTGATCAGCACCGAATCACCGAGGGCGAATACGTGGCCGGTCGAGTCTCGGAGGAGCGACAGGTCGCCCACCTTAAAGGAAAGGAATTCCTCGTCGCCGGCATTGCCCGCCAGCATGATCTTCCCTTCGCGCTCTTGGCCGAACACGGCGTAGAAACTCACCGAGTCTTCGGCCAGCGGTGGAGCGCCCTGGGCGAAGTGCAGGATGTTCAGCGAGTCCAGGGGCCTGGGACCGCCTCCGTTGCCCGGACCGGCGCTGTCGGTGCAGGCCACTGCGATGACGAGGGTGCCGGCCAGCACTAGAGACTTGAACCCGACTCGCATAGAAACTCCCATTCTTGAAAAGTCAGCGGAGGTGTTAGAGGTCGTTGTCATCGGTCTTTCCTTCCAGCAGGCGCTGCAGCCGGGGCCTTGAAATCCCCAGCCGCCGAGCCGCTTCGCTCTTGTTGCCACCGGTCCGTTTCAGCATGAGGACCACAGCGCTCCGGATGATGGCCGACAGCTCCGCGGGGAAGGGCAGCGCGGAATCGGCCGGGGCCTCCTGGCCCCGTTCCAGCTTGAGTTCCTCCACCCGGAGCGTCCCGGGCGGTGACAGCACCAGGGCCCGCTCGATCGCATTGCGCAGCTCCCGAACGTTGCCGGGCCAGCGGTGCTGCTGCAGTGCGGCTCGCACTTCCGGCGTCAGCGGCGGCACCTTCAAGCCGTTGGAGCTGGCCAACCGGCTCAGGAACGTCTCCGCCAGCAGCTCGACGTCGCCATTGCGCTCTCGAAGCGACGGAAGCGTCAGCGCCACGACATTGAGCCGGTAGTACAGGTCTTCGCGGAATTCTCCCCGGGCCACCGCGGCCGCGAGGTTCACATGGGTCGCGGCGATTACCCGCACGTCGATCTTCCGAATGCCCTGCCCTCCAACCCGGCGAATCTCCCGGCTTTCCAGCGCGCGCAGCAGCTTGGCCTGCAGCTCGTAAGGCAGGTGGCCGACTTCGTCCAGGAAGAGAGTGCCGTCGTGCGCCATCTCGAACAGTCCGGGCTTGGCGGCGATCGCCCCCGTAAACGAGCCCTTTTCGTGCCCGAACAACTCGCTCTCCAGCAGGTTCGCCGGAATGGCCGCGCAATTGATCTCGACAAACGGGGCCGAGGCGCGGGGGCTGTGGTAGTGAATGGCGCGGGCCAACAGCTCTTTACCGGTCCCGGTCTCCCCGCCGATCAGCACGGTGACGTCGCGATGCGCGGCGACCCGCCCGGCCTGGTCGATCGTCAAACGCAAAGGGGCGCTCTGTCCCACGATGGCGTCGAATCCGCTGATTCTGCGTTCATCGGCGGCGAATTTCTCGGCCGCCACTTTGCCAGTCGCTTCCCGGAGCTCGCGCTCGAGGGAGCGGCGCATCAGGTCCAGGTCGCCGGGAAGCGCGAAGTAGTCGCTGGCGCCACGCTGGACCGCGGCGGCTGCCAGCCGGTGATCGGGCAGGGAGCCGACGACGAAGCGATGCACCGAGTTCGCCGGCAGCCCGGCCAGCACATCCAGGGCTTCGCTTTCGGCCCCGCCGGACAGAATCACCACCATGGCGCCGCCGGCCGGCATCGGGTCGTCGCCCTTGGGACTCCATTCGATCAGGCCGGCCCCGAGCTGAGTAACCGCCTCGCTCAGCGTGGTCCGAAAGCTGTCGGACAGGCGAATGACGATGACCCAGCGCGGATCAGTCATGGGCAACCGCTGTACCAGTGTGGCCATTCTCGATAACTCCCCTGATCGCTTCACCTTAGACCCAAAACCGAAAGCCGGAATTCCGGCCGATCTGGAATGCTTCGTTCCAGCTGTATCACTGAAGCCATGGGCTATCCCGGGCTCCCCATAACGCCGCGCGGAGCCGAGGGAATTCCTCGACTCCGGCGGCCACTGCTCAGCGCAATTCCTGCTTACTCATCGTCGTCGTGGCCATCGTGATTGTCGTCGTGAAAGAAATCGAAGGATGCCTCGATGTTGTTCTGCACGAGGCTCTCCAGCGGTCCGCCCTTGAGGGCGAGCGAGGGATCGATTACGACGGCGCCATTCAGGAACCAGGTGGAAACGTCGACCATCAGGGTCATGTCAACACTGGTCTGGGCCGTGACCACGAGCGGCGGGTTGATGGAGACTTCTTCATCGGCGCTGAGATCGGTGATGAAGACGAAATCCGCGCCGTTAAAAGTCCCGGTGACCCGAATGCTGACGTTGTCCAGATCGGGATGCTGGGCCAGGAAGGCCACGTCGGCGGCGCCTCCATCATCTTCGGGCTTGTGGATCTTGAATTCGACCTGGTCGAACGTACCGGTGTCCGCGGTGATCGTGATCTGGTGCGAGATGCCGACGCCGAGGGGGAGATCCAGGAGGAAGGGGCCGCTCTCGAATTCCTCGCAGCCGTCCTCGCCGGCGGCCATGCTGTCACAGGCGTCATCGTTCTGGCGCTTCAGTTCGACTTCCTTGAGCACCAGCTCGACCTTGGTCAGGACCAGCACATTACCGCCGCCGTCGACGATGGTGTCGGGGGAGGCGAAGGGCCGTGACGGAGCCGCACCGGTCGCATGGGTCGCCACATTGAAGCTGATCTGGGCGCCGGTGGCCGGACCAGAAGCCCCGTCACTGCAAGCCACCAGTCCGGTGGCCACTGCCATGGCTCCAATGAGCCGGAACGAAGAGCCCTTCATAAACCCATCCTTGAGTGAGAGAGTCAGCCTGCGTTTGCCCTCGTTAAGGCAAGCCAGGTGCCCTCCCGGAACTGACACTTTAACTTATTATGCTATAATGAGTTAAGGATGAAGAACCGGTGAATAGTACCGCCCTATAAGCAACGTTTCGTTACAGCATAATAACATTACGTTACGGAGCGGGGATGCTCGGGCGACCCAGTCTTGTGCATCCTTTGGTCAAGTACAATCATGTGCGGTTCTCCTCTCTGACTACTTCCAGGAGCGGCCCTCGATGCGGCGACCCCTCGCGCTGTCTTCCTCACTTGGCCTGGCTGTACTCCTGATCGCGACCGGCTGCGGTCGTGGCAAGGAGTGCCCGAGCTGTGGCACCGTCGTGGTCGTGGCGGTGGGTGAGCCTTCCAACCTGCTCCCCCCTCTCGCCTATGAGACGGTGGCCCGGGACATCGGCGACCTGATCTTTGAGCGGCTGGCCGACCTGGTGCCTGGACGCGCGACCATCGACGAAGCGGCGTACACGCCGGCGCTCGCGACCAAGTGGGAGCGGGTGGATTCCCTGTCCTGGCGATTCACCCTCCGGCCCGGAGCGCGCTGGCAGGATGGAACTCCGGTGACGCCGGCCGATGTGCGGTTCTCGTTCGAGGTCTACGCCGACTCAATCCTGGATCCGCCGGGACGCTCCGCCATCGCGGCGAATATCGCTGCGGTCGAGCCGGTGGATTCCACCGGCGTCCTCATCCGGTTCACCCGCTTTTACCCGGAGCAGCTCTACGACGCGACCTACCACGTGCGGATCATCCCCGAGCATATCTGGGGCGCCATTACGCCTCGCGAGGACTGGGCGAAGGACACCACGATGGCCCACCTCGCGGGGAGCGGCCCCTACCGGATCGACGCATGGCAACGGGGCCAGACGCTGACCCTCCGGGCCGACACCACCGGCGCGACCAGGCCGGAGATCCGCCGGGTGGTGTGGCGCTTCACCCAGGATCCCGAGGCGGCGGCCAACTTGCTACTGAGCCATGAGGGAGACCTGCTGGAGACGGCGGCCCAGGCCGGGGCTGACCGCCTGGTGAATGACTCGAGTTTCCGGCTGCTTCCCTATCCGTCAGCGGTGTACGGCCTGGTCGGATTCCGCATCGCCGGCAGCCACCGGCGGGCGTCGGACCAGATCCTTTCCAACCGTGAAGTGCGCCGGGCGCTGGTGGCGGGAGTCGATCGCACGGCGATCGCTCGCGGAGTATTCGGGCCGGAGACCAAGGTGCCGCCGGGACCCATTTCTCAGCTGCTCTGGATCTGGGATACCGGGGTGAAGACGATTGCCTACGACACATTGGCCGCGGCCCGCAGCCTGGACGCCGCCGGGTGGATCCGAAAGGGCAATGGAATCCGGTATCGTAACGGCCAGCCCTTGAGGCTCGAAATCATGGTTCCTTCCAGCAGCACGGCGCGGCGCCATGCGGCGGAGGCTATCCAGGAGCAATGGAGAATTCTGGGCGTCGACGCAGCGGTGGCGGCAGTCGAGCTGCCGGTCATGCAGCAGCGGCTGGAGCAGGGGGACTTCGATGCCTTCATCGGCGCCTGGCTGGATGAGCCGACGCCACGGGGGCTGGGAGAGCAGTGGAGTCGCCAGGGTTGGAACGATCTCAACTATGGCCACTACTCCAACCGGGTAGTGGATTCGCTGCTCGGCGCCGCGGCGGGCACCGTCGACCCGAGCGAGGCGGGGAAACTCTGGCACCAGGTGCTCGACAGCCTCAATGCCGACGCTCCGGCCATTTTCCTGTTCGCCCCCACCAACATCGCGGCAGTGAGCCGGCGGCTGGACCAGGTGGATATCAACGCCTTTTCCTGGCTCAGTAGTCTGCCGAAGTGGAAGCTCAAGGAAACCCGGTAATCCTCATGGGGAAACGGGCACTCCGGCCGATCGGCATCATCTCGCTGATCGGTCTGGCCGCGTTTGCGGCCTGCCGGCCCCAACCGGCCGCGGACCTCGTGATCCGGCATGCCCGGGTCTACACGGTGGACTCCGCCCAGCCCTGGGCAGAGGCGGTCGCGATCCGGGGTGAGCGCGTCGTGTACGTGGGTCCCGACAGCGGGGCGGCAGACTGGATTGGCGACCGCACCCAGGTGATCGACGGAAAAGGCGGAATGCTGTTGCCGGGGTTCATCGATGCCCACGTGCACCCCTACAGCGGGATGGATCTCGCTGATTGTGAGGTGAGCGCGGATACCTCCCAGGCGCAGCTGCTGGAGCACATTCGCGCCTGCGCCGCCGCGAAACCGACCGCGACATGGATCCGCGGATCGGGATGGCAGTTGCCGCTCTTTCCCAGGGCCAATCCGACCGCCGCCTTCTTCGACCGGGCGATTTCCGACCGCCCGGCGTTCCTCTGGGCGGCGGATGGGCATTCGGGATGGGCGAACTCACGGGCGCTCGCATTGGCCGGAGTCACCCGGACCACCAAGGACCCTCCGAACGGTCGCATCGAACGGGACGCCAACGGCAATCCGACCGGCACCCTCCGCGAAAGCGCAGCCCACCTGGTTTCCGAACTGATGCCGGCATACAGCAGGGCCGAGTATGTCGAGGGATTCCGCCGAGCCTTCCAGATGGCGAATGAGTTCGGCATCACCGCCGTGATCGACGCCGATGCCGACTCCATGATGCTGGACGCGTATCAAGTGATGGGGAGGGACAGTTCACTGACCGTCCGTGTCACTGCGGCGCAGGAGACCGATGGCGACGCCGGACCGGCCCAAGTGGCCCGGCTGGAGCGGTTGCGCACCCAGTTCACCGGGCCGATGCTGGATCTCCACAGTGCCAAGATCTTCGAGGATGGGGTGATCGAATCCGGTACCGCGGCATTGCTCCTCCCCTATCTCAATCGCCCGGGGAATGCCGGCGCGCCCAACCTGGAGGCCGGTCCGCTCGACTCACTGGTCGTCGCGCTGGACAAGGCCGGGTTCCAGGTCCACGTCCACGCCATCGGCGACCGGTCGATCCGGCTCACGCTTGATGCCTTTGAACAGGCCCGGAAGGCCAACGGGCCCCGCGATTCCCGCCACATCATCGCCCATCTCGAGTTGATCGATCCCCAGGATATCCCTCGTTTCAAGAGCCTGGGTGTCATCGCTGACTTTCAGCCGCTCTGGGCCTTCCAGGATTCCTACATCAAGGACCTGACCGAACCGGTGCTGGGGCCGGCGCGCTCGCGCTGGCTCTATCCGATCGGCTCGGTGCTCGAGACCGGCGCCATCGTGGCGGGCGGCAGTGACTGGTCGGTGTCGTCGATGAACCCGCTGGAAGCCATCCAGGTCGGGGTGACTCGCCGGGGTCCCGACGCCGATTCGGGCGCCGCCTGGATCCCGGAGGAAGTGGCCCCGCTGGACGCGATGATCCGGGCCTACACGATCAACGCGGCCTACGCCCGCTTCGCCGACAGCGCGACCGGCTCAATCACCGTGGGCAAACTGGCTGACCTGGTGCTGCTGGACCGGGACCTGTTTGCGATTCCCGCGCCCCAGATCGCGGAGACCGGGGTGGTTATGACGATTCTGGGTGGGCGGGTGGTTTATGAGAAGGGAGGATCCGGCAGGTAGAACATACGCTTCCGCTTCAACGCGGATGAACGCCGAAACGCGCCGATGATCCTGATGTGCAGAAAAACAGCTTACCACGGATAACGCACTGTAACCAACGGATCGACTCCGCTCGGTCTCCAGCTTACGGTGCTCGCCGGCGGCCTTCCAAGACACAGGTAAACCAAGAGCTGCTATGAAATCGGACGCTGGCGTCATAAAGGAACCTATCCGTTTGTTTCGGTGAGTTACCGTGTTGAAGCGGTAGCGTTCACCAAGCAATCAATCGGCGCGTTTCGGCGTTTATCGGCGTTGAAGCGGTAGCGCCCTCGCGTTCTCCACCCGAAGTTGACTTCCCTCCCGCCCCGGCGTTACAATGGTTCATAATCTGAACCCCCATTTCAAAATGACCCAGGTCGAAGCATATTCCGGGACCCAGGCGGTGCGGCGCGCCGTGGCATTGCTGAAAGTTTTCAGCGACGCCAAGCCGGAGTGGGGCCTGACCGAGCTGGCCCGGGCCGCGGGGCTGAACAAGACCACGGTATACCGGTTGCTGACCGCGCTGGCCAGCGAGGGCCTGGTGGCCCGGAACCCGGCCACGGAAGCGTACCGGCTGGGCCCCGAGGCGATCGCGCTCGGCGCCCGCGCCTTGCGTTCCAGCGATCTCAGGGTCGTCAGCCACGAGTACATCGACGACCTGGCGCGCCGCTCCGACGAAACCGCGACGATCGAAATCCTGGTGCACGGGGAAGTGCTGATCGTGGACGAGGTCCATAGCCGGAGCTGGCTGCACGCCAGCCCGTCCGTGGGCACCCGGTGGCCGGCGCATGCGACCTCCACCGGCAAGGTCCTGCTGGCCGCGCTCCCCGAGAGCGAGCGCAAGCTGGTGCTGAAGATGCCGCTCGTGGCGGTGACCCGGCGGACCACGACCAGCATGACATCGCTCCGTACCGACCTCGCGAAGGTGCGGTCGCAGGGTTACGCCATGGCGATCGGGGAACTGGAGGACGGCTACAGCGCCATGGCGGCGCCGGTCTCCGACCACGAAGGACGCGTGGTGGCGGCCGCGAGCGTCGGCGGGCCCAGCGCGCGGCTCCCGATGGACCGGCTGCGCGAGCTGTTGCCGGTATTGCTGGAAACCACGACTCGGATCTCCAAGCGACTGGGATATACCGGATGAGGACGCCTCGGTAATACATGCTCAAGACGACCCCGTTCCACTCCCGCACTGCTCCGCTCTCGGAAGGCCAGAACTGGCGCCGCTGGGCCGGGCACGTCGTGGCCAGTTCTTATGACCTGCTGCACGATCGCGAGTACGCCGCCATCCGCAACTCGGCCGCGCTGATCGACGTGTCGCCGCTCTTCAAATATGTGATCAAGGGGCGCGACGCCCTCCGGCTGCTGGACCGGGTGCTGCCGCGGGACATGACCAAGTCCAAGGTCGGCCAGGTGATGTACACGCCGTGGTGCGATCCGGCCGGCAAGGTCATCGATGACGGCACTGTCTCCCGGCTTTCCGAGGATACCTTCCGGCTGACCTCGGCCGATCCCAACCTCCGCTGGCTCTTCCAGAACGCGTTGGGCCTTTCCGCCAGCATTGAGGACGTGTCTGAATCCACCGGCGCGGTGTCGCTCCAGGGCCCGCTCTCCCGGGATATCCTGCTCGCCCTTGGCCTCGACGTCTCCGGTCTCAAGTACTTCCGGGTGATGGCGGGGACCCTCAAGGGGATTCCGGTCACCATTTCCCGCACCGGCTACACCGGGGACCTGGGCTACGAGATCTGGGTGGATGCGGTGCGAGCCGTAGATCTCTGGGACGCGTTGGCCCAGGTGGGTGAGCTCTACGGCCTGGTGCCCTCTGGAATCCTGGCGCTCGACGTCGCGCGGATCGAGGCGGGACTGCTGCTCCTCGAAGTGGACTATGTCTCTTCCCACCATGCACTGATCGATGCCCAGACGTCCACGCCCTTCGAGCTCAATCTTGGCTGGACCGTCAACCTCGATAAGGGCCCCTTCGTCGGCAAGCAGGCACTGATCGAGGAAAAACATCGGGGAGCGGCGTGGCAGTTCGTGGGAATCGAAGTGAACTGGGAGTCGCTCGAGCGGCTCTACGCCGACGTCAAACTGCCGCCCAAGTTGCCGACCATGGCCTGGCGGGTGAGCGTGCCGATCTACGTCGGCGGTCGGCAGGTGGGGTACGCGACCAGCGGATGCTGGTCTCCGATTCTCAAGAAATACATCGCGCTGGCGCACCTGGAGTCATCGCATGCGAAGCTGGGATCTGAGGTGATGATGGAGGTTACCGTCGAGCACCGGAGGAAACAGGCGGTAGCCAAGATCGTAAAGACACCGTTTTTCGATCCCGAACGAAAAAGGAAGTGACCGTTGAGTTTCCTTTCAGGGCTATCGTTTTCAACTCAGAGACTCAAAAGACTCAGAGTCATCCAGTTGGATGCCTTTCACTACGCCGCTGCGGTTGTCCAATGGGTAGTATGTAGTCTCTGAGTCTCTGAGACTCTGAGTTGAAAAACAGCCGTCCAGGGAAGAGCAAAAAGGACGCGCCTGATCTACAGGAGCCAAGGGAAAGTCGTGACGAAGCAACGCTATGACGCGGTGATTGTGGGCGGTGGGCATAACGGCCTGGTTGCGGCAGCCTATCTCGCGCGCGCCGGCAAGAAGGTCGTCGTGCTGGAAAAGCGCTATCGAGTGGGGGGAGCGGCCGTTACCGAGGAAATCTTCCCCGGCTTCAAGTTCACGGTCTACTCCTACGTGGTCAGCCTGCTGCGTCCGGAGATCATCCGGGACCTGAACCTGCCGGCTCACGGCCTCCAGGTGCTCCCGCTGGAGAGCACCCTGACCCCGCTGCCCAACGGCGACTACCTCGCGGCCTGGGCTGACCATGACGCCACCCGGCGGGAACTGGTGCGGCACTCGCCCCGGGACGCCGAAGCGTACGATGAGTTCGGGCGGCTGATGCACCACATGGCCATGGCGGTTCGGCCGATCATCGGCATGGTGCCGCCCGACCCCACATCGGTGAGCCCCCGGGAGTTGCTGTCGCTGGCCAAGCTGGGCAAGCACTTCGCCGCGCTGGGCGAGGAGCGATTCCACTGGCTGTACAAGCTGATGACGATGAGCGCGGCGGACTTCCTGAACGAGTGGTTCGAGTGCGAGCCGCTCAAGGCGACCAAGTCGGCGAGCGGCATCATCGGCACCTTCCTGGGACCGCGCTCACCGGGCACCGCCTACGTGCTGCTTCACCATTACATGGGCGAGATCGACGGCGCGTTCCGGGCCTGGGGCTTTGCCAAGGGTGGCACCGGCGCCATCAGCGAGTCTATTGCCTCCGCCGCCCGGAGCCACGGCGCCGAGATCCGGGTCAACGCCCCGGTGGCGCAGGTGCTGGTGAAGGGCGGCAAGGTGACCGGCGTGGCGCTCGAGAACGGAGATGAGATCGAGGCGGACGTGGTGGTGAGCGGGCTGGATCCGCGACAAACGTTTCTCCGGCTGGTGGACCGGAAGGAGCTGCCCGAAGAGCTGGTCGATACCATCGGACGCTTCAAGTTCCGCGGCTCGTCGGGCAAGGTGAACCTGGCGCTCTCCGAGCTGCCCAGTTTCACCTGCATGCCGGGGAAAGGCCCGCACCATCGCGGCGCCGTCTCCATCAGCCCCAGCATCGATTACCTGGAGCGGGCCTACGACGATGCCAAGTATGGCCAGTTTTCCCGGCAACCGTACATGGACATCATCTTCCCCTCGGTGATTGATCCCGGCATGGCGCCGCCCGGCAAGCACGTGATGTCGATCTTCGTGCAGTACGCTCCTTTCAATCAGACCGGCGGCTGGACCCCGGAAAAGCGGGAAGCGTTCGGCGACACCGTCATCAACACGCTGTCGGAGTACGCGCCCAACCTGAAGTCCTGCATCCTGCACCGGCAGGTGGTGACGCCGTTTGACATCGAGCAGGTCACCGGGCTGTCGGAGGGGAACATCTTCCAGGGCGAGTTGTCGCTGCACCAGCTGTTCTTCCTCCGGCCATCTCACGGGTTCGCCAAGTACCGAACTCCGATCCGGGGATACTGGCAATGCGGAGCGGGCACCCATCCGGGCGGGGGGATCATGGGAGCGAGCGGGCGGCTGGCGGCACTGGAGATTTTAAAGAGCTGAGGATGGCTGGCGTCGTGACGCGCGGTCGGTAGGATAGTACCGGCTTTCAGTTCAGCAACAACTGGAACACGAAGACCACGAAGAACTGCGAAATACACGAAGAACATCAAAAACTATTACAGGTTGTCCTTCGTGATCTCCGATGATTTCGTGCGCTTCGTGTTCCAGTTCTGGCAAGGCTCAAATCCTGGACTGGCTAACCCGGCGCACAAGACTTCTGTTCCATGCGGGATGCGTACTTAACTCGAATGATTGCGTAAATGACAAGGTGCCACCTGTTATCGGCCATCTGCCGTGAGTAACTCTTACGACGCCATAGTCATCGGGGCCGGCCAGAACGGGCTGGTCGCCGCCGCGTTGCTCGCCAAGTCGGGGCG
>DASYPP010000008.1:0-8464 GCA_036006525.1 Gemmatimonadales bacterium | reverse complement strand
TTCCGGCGGGGTCTGCTCCCGGCTGTTCGCGGGCGACTTCTTCGGCGCCCGGCGTCCGGCCTACAAGCAGCTGGACATGAAGTTCACCAAGGGCTTCGGCATCGGCGGGCTGGACATCACCGCCTACGTGGACGCCCGGAACATCCTGAACTTCAAGAACATCATCAACGTCTTCGCCACCACCAACGACGTGGTGAGCGAGGAAGAGCGGAAGCGGCAGCTGAGCTCCGACAGCTCGGGCTTCGCGAATGAAGCGATCGCGAACTCGGTGCGGTTGAACGATGGCTCGATCGATCTCCGCTTCGGCGGCGCCGTGGCCAGCGGCTGCGGCAACTGGGTGAATCAGCAGAACCAGCCGACCGCGCCCAGCTGCGTCTACCTGATCCGGGCGGAAGAGCGCTACGGCAACGGCGACCACGTCTTCACGGTGGCCGAGCAGGAAGCGGCGTCCACGGCTTCGTATCTCACCGGCCGGGCGATCGACAACTTCACGGATACGCCCCGGCGGCTCCGGTTGGGCTTTGAGGTGAACTTCTAGTCTCCGGTCTTGCCGGGGTCGCTTCGGCGGCCCCGGCGGGCCACTGCCTTATTCTGAATGAGAGAGGATAGAATGCACTCACTATTTCGTAAGAGAGGCGTGCTGCTGATCGGGCTCCTCGCCCTCGTGCTGGCTGCGGTAACGCCGACGCTCGCGTCGGCCAAACCTGAGCCTGGTGTGAGGGGACGGGGCTTCCGGCTGTTCGCCCGAACCCTTGGAGCGCTGACCGTCAACCGGGTGTATTGCGGCTTGACCGCGACCGGTGAGGTCTGCGTGGACTCGACCAACTCCTCGACGATCGGCGGCGGTTTCTGGCCCAAGGGCACCGCCGACCAGTACGTCTTCAATTCCGGCCTGCAGCTCGCCGGTATCCTCGGCGCCGATGCCGGCCCGTGGGCGAACGACACCACGGGCGCATTCTTCTTCGACGCCCGGGGCGACCAGCAGCATGGTGAACAGGTCCAGCCGATCTTCAATACCCAGAACCCGGCGGACAACGCGTTCATCTGCGGCCACGGTAGCTTCGGCTGCGATTCCCTGACCACCGATTTCGCGGCCAACGCGGCGCGGGTGCCCCAGGGCGACAACCAGGCGCTGCTCTTCGATCCCCTGCTGCAGGGCCGGACCTCGGCCTCCCAGGGCGACGTGTGGTGGCTCTCCTGGGACGGAAACCCGGGACTGCTCTCCGGCCGCAAGCACCCCCTCGGCCTGGTGGTCGAGACCCGGGGCATGGGCTGGAACTTCCCGTCGGGCAATGAGGACATCGTCTATTTCGTCTACACCTTCTATAACGTCACCTCGCTGGACCCGGCCGCTTACGCCGGCGTCCGGCCCGGCATGCGGGACATCCTGATCCAGCAGGCCAACACCTTCCAGCAGCGCAACGAGGCCACGTTCGGCATCTCGCTGCCGGATGCCGGGTACACCATCACCAACATGTTCGCCAACTTCGGCGCCGACATGGACGTGGGTGACGCGGGTGTCAACTATTCCTCGGTGAACCTTCCGTTCAACCTGGGGTACGTGTACGAGCACTCCTTCTCGCGCTTCGCCGGCTGGGATTTCGATCCGGCCATCTTCTCGGCGCCATTCTTCCCCGGCACCGGCTTCGTTGGCGTGAAGTACCTGAAGAGCCCGGAAATCGCTCCCGGTGTCGAGGCCGGCCTGACCCTGTTCAGCAACACCACGAACGGCGGCGGCGACCTGAACGACCCGCGCGGCGTGACCCAGCTGTATCGCTACATCTCGGGCACCCTGTCGCCGACCTTCGGCGACGGCGCCTGTAACTTCGTCCCGGCCACCGACAAGATCTGCTTCATCCGGGCCACGTCGCCGACCGACATGCGGTTCTTCCAGTCGTCGGGACCGCTGACCCTGGGCCCGGGCGAATACGGGTCCATCGTGGTGGCGTACATGTTTGCGGCGCCGGTCGGTCCCAATCCGAACTGCGGCGCCTCGCCCAGCTGCATCACGCCGGGCAATTTCAACATCATCAAGGGCATGGGCAATCCGTCGGTCATCAACTCCGGCGTGAACAAGGTGGACTCCATCACCGGTTTCCTTGGCTTCAATGATGCCAACGGAGACAATGTCCTGACCCAGGAAGAGTTCAGCGTGGTGCCGGGCTCGCTGCTGGGCAAGGCGCTGGTAGCCCAGGCGGTGTTCAATGCCCACTTCCTGCTGCCGTTCGCGCCGGACGCGCCGGATTTCTTCCTGATTCCGGGCGACAACTCGGTGACCGTCATGTGGCGGCCGTCGAACAGCGAGACCAGCGGCGATCCGTTCTTCGCGATCGCGAGCCAGCCGCAGGTGCCGGATCCGGCCAATCCGCTGGTGCTGATCAACAACGTCCTGTACGATCCGAACTACCGCCAGTTTGACGTCGAGGGCTACCGGATCTACCGCGGTCGGGTAGACGCGCCGAACTCGCTCAAGCTGCTGGCCCAGTTCGACTACGCGGGGACCGTGATTTCCGACTTCGCGGGCCAGGTCAATCCGACCTCGTCGTGTGCCCCGGAAATCGTTCCGAACCCGATCGTGGCGGGATGCCCGATAGTCTTCGACCCGATCGCGCCGGGCGTGGGCCGGACTGCCCACGTGGATATTCCGCTGGTCGGCCAGATCATCCAGGTCAAGCTGGGTGAGAGGGTTGCGCTGGGATCCGGTGTGATCGATACGTTTGTAGTGTCGATCGACTCGATTACGAACCCGCTCGCTCCCGATACGACGTTCAGCACCCGGTTCCTCCCGGATGCCGCAGTTGTGCTGATCGCCGACACCCTGCTCACCGGGAAAGGCGGAAGCTGCGATCCGTCGGCCTGTCCCCAGTTGAGCGACAACGGGGTGCCGTTCGTCTATACCGATAACACGCCGCGCAACAACTTCCGCTACTTCTACGCGGTGACGGCGTTCGACGTGAACTCGTTCCAGTCCGGCCCGAGCAACCTGGAATCGCCTCGAATCTCCAAACCGGTGACTCCAGTGCGGCCGGCCTCGAACTTCCAGAATGAAGCGATTCTGGATGCGTCGGTGTATGGCCGCGACGTGAAGCAGAGTGATGTCGTGGTACCGAACCTGGATCCCAATACCGGCATCTTCAGCAAGAAAATGCCGGCGTCAGACGGGTGGAATCTCGCCCTGGCGGCCTTCGTGAAGCAGGTCATCGCGGCACCGGGCGCCATTACCGTGCGGCTGGACAGCATGACCCTGGGGTCGGCGTACAGCGGCATCGCGACGAATTACTACGCCACGGTAGAGACGGCGACCGACACGATCCCGCTGACTATTCCGATCGTGCAGGCCGTGGACAACACCCAGTCAGGCTTCTCCTTCTCCTTCACGGCGATATCCCCGGACAATGCCCTGGCGTCCCGGTTCGGCGGGGATAGCACCTTTACTCTCGCCGGCAAGCTGGACGTCACGCTGGAAGGCAACTACTACACCGATGCCTTCGGCCGCGGTTGCGTCAACAGCGCTCCGGGCTTCAGCGGCGGCGCGGGCTGCGATTACAACGGGGCACGCTGGTTCGACGGGCCGTCGCCGACGACCAATGAGACCGTGCCGCACCCGAATGGCTGCAGCAACGACGTCAATACCACGAACTTCGTCACCTGCTATAACGATGCCGGAACCCTCACCGGGGTGACGACCATTTTTGAGACCAAGTCCTACCATACGACGCCGAACGTCTGGCGGAACGTGGAAGGCATCATTGGTGGAGCGTCCCGCGGCGCCGATTACAACCTGTACTGGGGTGCCGGCGGGGTGATCGACTCGGTGATCGACATCAGCAATAACGTCGTCGTGCCGTTCTCCACCGATATCCGGACCGGCTCCAGCTGGGGCGTGCTGAACCAGTCGGCGGCCACCGCGGCGGGATCCTACGACCAGCGCACCGAGCTGACCAACACCGATATGGGTTGCGTGCAGCCGTTCCCGACCCTGGGAACCGCCTCCGGACAGCTGGGTTGCGGGGCGGTGACCTATGTCCTCAGCAACACCGTAATCCCGGGACCGATCGTGCTCTGGTCGGGTCCGACCACCAATGCCCGTCCCGGTTGTACGGCGGGCGTGGGTGGCTGCGGTGCCGTGGCAGCCAACAACGGCTTCGTGCTGTACATGCCCGGGCACATCTTCACCATCGAGCTTACGGGCGGCGTGGTGCCGAACGCGGGCACGGTGTGGTCGATGCGTGACTACATCGGCGCGATTCGGGGCGGCGGCAACGGCTGCGCCACCTGTAACGCGGGCGCGGACGGGCCGTACATCTTCACCCCGCAGACGCGCACCATGGCGGCGGCGGGCGGCATCCAGGTCCTGAATGGCGTCACCGATACCATTCCGGGTGCCGAAGTCCGCTTCACCTTCGACGTCATTAACCAGGTGAACGCGGCGACCGATGCCAACCTGGACAATGTCCACACGGTGCCGGACCCGTATTACGTCACCAATGACTTCGAGCAGAGCACGGACACCAAGATCATCAAGTTCGTGAACCTGCCGCAGGACGCGATCGTCCGGATCTACTCGTCGAGCGGCGTGCTGGTGCGGATTCTGGAGCACCACAGCACCACGTTCGGCGGGGACGAGACCTGGGATGTTCGCAACCGGAACAACCAGGTGGTCGCCAGTGGAGTGTATTTCTTCCATGTCGAATCGGGGAACGCCCGGAAGGTCGGGCGGTTCACCATCGTCAACTTCGCGCAGTAGCCCAGGCAGGCGGGTGGGGGCCGGCGACGGCCCTCACTCCGCCACATCCAGGAGAGTAGACACCATGCGTGCATTCAGCTTCAAGCGGTTGACCCTCGTGGTGACCCTGGTGGGGAGCCTGCCGGCGATCGGCCGGGCCCAAAGCCAGAACGGGATCAACCAAGACAATACCCCGTACGGGACGACGGCGGCGGAATTTCTGCTGCTGGGGGCGGGGGCCCGGGGTACGGCCCTGGGCGGCGCCTTTGCGTCGATCGCGTCCGACGTCAGTGCGTTGTACTACAACCCGGCCGGCACGGCGCTCATGACCCGGCCCGGTGTGATGATCGGGACCTATGATTACGTGGCCAGTACCAAGTACACCTGGGGCGGCATGGCGTTTCCCTTCAGTGGGGGCGCCCGGGCGTTCGGGGTGCAGCTGGGGACCTTCGGCTTCAGTGATCAGCCGGTCTATACCGTGGACCAGCCGGAAGGGAACGGGGCGGTGTACTCGGTGAGTGAGACCTTTGCGGGGCTCACCTATGCCGAGAACTTCTCCGACCGCTTCAGCGCCGGGATCACGGCGAAGTTCGTGTTCGACCAGCTGGGCGATGCGAAGGGCAGCGCCCTGGCGGTGGACTTCGGGACCAACTTCCATGCGATGTTGTCGGGGCACCCGGTGAAGTTCAGCTTCGTGCTGGCGAACCTGGGGACCGACCTGTCGTACGGGGGCGACGCGTTGAATGCCGACGCGCCACGGGACCCGCTGCCGGGCGAAGACCCGGTGCCGACCCTGCCGCAGCCGTCGCGGCTTCGGACCAAGGGGTTCCCACTGCCGACCACGTTCCGGGTGGGACTGGCGTATGACCTGCTGACCGGGGCCAACAACCGGCTGACCTTCCTCTCCGACTTCAACCAGCCGAACAACAACTCGGCCGGGTTCGTCGTGGGCGGCGAGTGGGCGATGAACCGGTTGGGTGGGAGTGCCTTCGGCGTGGCACTGCGGGGCAGCTACAGCTATACCGGGGCGAACAACATCGCGTTGTCGTCGGCCAGCACCACGGATCTCGACAGCAAGGAGAATCTGCAGGGTGCGGCGTTCGGCGGCGGCTTGAATTATGGCAGCGGCAACTTCAGCCTGGGCGTGGACTATGCCTATAAGTACCTGGGCATCCTGGGCGGCACCAACTTCTTCAGCTTCACCATCGGCTGGTAGAGAGATTTAGTGAATGAATGATTTAGTGATTTAGTGATGGGCGAAGTTTCCAATCCACTAAGTCACTAAGTCACTAAATCATTAAGTCACTAAATCGAAGGAATTGGATTTGAAACGCTTTGCAATTCTGGCGCTGGCACTGCTGCCGGTTACCCTGGCGGCGCGGCAGGCAGACGACGAAGTCGCGGTGGCGGTAGTCCGGTTCTACCGGGCCGAAGCGAGTCTCACCCAGGTGAAGGCCTTCGTGCAGGTGCCGCTCGCCCTGCTGACCCCGAGTCCTTCCGGGGTGCTGGCGTACCAGGTTTCAGTCCAGCTCAAGGATTCGACCGGTCTCAAGCTGGACGAGACGGCGTGGCCGGTGCAGCACATCAATGCGGAGCTGCGAGAGTCCGGAGCCTTCACGGTCAGTAGCGTCGAGTTCCTGTTGCGTCCCGGGAAGTACCGCCTGGATGTGACAGTGGACGACTCGGTGGGTGGGCGCCGGGTCGCCAAGACAACCGAACTGGTTGGCTATCCGACCCGCCCACCGGCATCCGACCTGGTGTTGTCCACCCGGATGCGTCCGTTCAATGCCGATTCGTCCATTGGGGAAACCGAGTGGCGCAGCGGGCAGATCCTGGTCACCTCGATCGCCCATGTGCGGTTGAACCCCGCGACTCCCAACGGCAATCGGATTTTCTACCTCCTGGAAGCCTACACGGCGGACTCGGATTCCGGGTCCATGCAGGTCAGCATCAAGGACACGACCGGCCGGTCGGTGGTACAGACCGCGCCGATCCCGGTCCACCTGGCGGCGGGCGGCGGGGTCTTGCGGGGCCAGCTCAACCTGGAAGGCCTGCCCTCCGGGGAGTACCAGTTCGACGTCAGCGTTCAGCTCGTCTCCGGGACGACCGATCGCTCGATGCCGTTTACGGTCCTGGATCTCCAGGCCGAGCTGGAGCGGCAGGCCCAACTGGCCCAGGCCCGGCGCATTACCGATGAAGGCTACTTCGCCGTGATGAGCGAGGAAGAGCTGGACCGGGCGGAGGAGCCCCTGGAGTACCTGGTGTCATCGCGCGAGCTCCGGGCGTACCACGGGGCCACCATCGACGGCAAGCGGCGGTTCCTGACCAACTTCTGGCACCAGCGCGACGCCGACACCACCGATTTGCGGAACCCGGTCCGCGAAGAGTTCTACGGCAAGATCGCGTATGCCGACAGCGTGTACCGGGAGCGGGGCAGCGGGACCACCTCGGGCTGGAAAACCGACCGGGGCCGGATCTACGCCAAGTACGGAAGCCCCGACGAATTGCAGGACCGGGTGCGGGAAGGCCGGGCGCCGCCCTACCAGATCTGGCGCTACACCCGGCGGCGGGACACCTGGTACGTCTTCGCGGACCGGTCGGGCATGGGCAACTACAAGCTGGTGCAGACCAACGACCGGTTCGAAGTGGGCATTCCGGGATGGAAAGAGATCATGACGCTGGATGCAGTACGGGAAATCGGCCTGTACCTCGGGGTTGATTTCTTTGGGCCAGATGCTCGTGACTGAACACTTTACCCAGCCGGGAAACGCCCAGCTGTTGATTTCTCAAATGTAACAGTCCCCTTTTCACGTTTTCGGTGAGGTGCTGAGTATGAACCGTTTGGTGCGTGGTTCGATCATGTTCGTCGCCGCCGCGGGCGCTTGGGCGTGCAAGACGAACCTTGGTGAAAATGGAGAAACGACCGATCACCTGGTCGCGACTCCCTCCGTCGTTCTGGTGGCCAACACCGACAGTCAGGCCGTCGACGTTGAGGCCCTGAATCCCCAGGGCGAGCAACTCGCCGCTGACTTTGTGGCCTCCAATGTTGGCGCCGGGATCATCGTGCGGCAGGACACCTCCTTCCTCCCGGTGCCGGGCGGCCACTCGGCGGTGCGGGCGCGGTTCGTAGTCCGGGCGGTGGACCCGACCACGTTCGTGAGCACAAGCTTCACCGTCACCGCGAACGGGCAGAGCATCATCATTCCGGTGAGCATCACCCCGGCGAATCTAACCTTTACCTTCCCCAACCCGACTCCGGCGCTGGGTGATACCGTCACTATCACCGCTCCGACGAACGTGCAGTTTACCGGAGCCAGCGTCGTGACGTTCGGGGCGGGTGTGACCCTGGCGACCGCGGTGATCACGAACCTCGCCGTCGACGGCAGCACGATATCCTTCCTGCTCCCGCCGGGCATCACCAGCCAGGTCGCCACCGTCACCAATGTGACTGTGACGTACCTTCCCGGGCAGTTCTTTACCCTGGCTACCACCGGGGCCCTCACCACGCCCACCTTGGCGAACATCCCGTCCAACATTTCCAACGCCACCCCCAACATTGGCGACACTCTGACCCTGACGCTTACCGCGCCGTTCAGTTTGACTCCCTCCGCGACCATTACGTTTGGCGGAAAACCGGTGATCGAGGTTTCGCGGGCGGCGGATAGCTCGTCGATCACGTTTGTTCCCTACCCGGGCGCCGCTGGGGCGACGGCCTTCCAGATCACGGGCGCCGTGCTC
>DASYPP010000007.1:0-12004 GCA_036006525.1 Gemmatimonadales bacterium | reverse complement strand
GATGGTGCCTCCGATCCGGAGGGCTTCTACCAGCCTCCAGCCATTGGTATCGGCCCAGGCGGTAGGACCGGGACTCATCACCCGGACGATCCCGCCCGGCAGCGTGTCGATGGTTGCTGCCGCCAGGTGGGATCGCTGCCGGCCGGAACATGCGGAGGCCACAACGATCAGGATGAAACCAGTGTACCAGCCGGCGAAACGCATGGGCCTACCTTGGTGAGCGGACTCCTTGGATGTTACACCCCGCAGGTAGTTGGCTCCCTAGCTCGCCTCGCGACTCCCGTCGCTGCTCGGCACCGCATCGCCTCACGGCGATTTCGAGGTCGAGCCCTAGTGGAGATGGCGGCACCAAGCGCCAAGCCAATCCCAAACACCCAAGTCGCGCAGCGACGATGTGCCGAGCAGCGACGTAAGTCGCGGAAAGATGTGCCGAGCAGCGACGTAAGTCGCGGAACGATGTGCCGAGCCGCGACGGAAGTCGCGGAACGATGTGCCGAGCCGCGAGGTGAGTCGCGGCAATGCCTACCGCCGATATCTCTCCAGCAGCTGGAGATCGCTCTCGTTGGCCGCGCGGAGATATACCACCCCGCGACCGAACCCGGCCACCCGGCGCCCGGCCGGCAGCACAATCCGCTCCTTGAGGGTGCCGTTCGCATCGAACACGTCCATCACCCGGGGCGATCCCGCCGGAACCGACCGCTCCACCCAGGCCTGGCCTTCCGGGGTCACCCATACCCCGGGCGAGTTGAACGCCGGCTTGGTCGCGGGCCACTCGGTACTCGCGATCGCCGCCTCCTGATCGGCATCCTCGCGGCCGCCCCGGCTGAATGCCATGCTCATCTGCCCGTTGCGATTCTCCATCTGGATCTGGAGCCCGTTGGCCTGGTCCGCCACCCACTCCCGCTTGTCGGCATCGCGTATCGGCACCGGAGTAAACGCCACGGCACGGCCTTTGGTGACTCCACTGGGACCGACCCAGTCGACCCGGTATTCGCTGGCCCGGGCGATCGCCACCCGTCCATCCGGCCCGACGTTCCAGGTATCCTGCGCGGGATACGGCCGGGGCCGCTGCACCATGCGCTGGTTGTTGGCGCCGCCCGAGCTCTGGGTGTTCATCGCCGGCAGCTTGACCCGGGCCACGCTGTCGTAGCGGGAGCGGGCCCGGTCCCAACGGACTACGGTCGCCGAATCGGGAATCCCTCCCCGGGGGCCGCCCATGGCAGGCTGATAGTAGATCCGGCCCTGGGCGTCCACGGCGCGGGGAAGCACGATCGAGATGTTGGGCCCGTTGCCCTGCGCGATCGGCGTGGACTCCAGGTACTTCCCGTCCGCGGCAAGGAAATCGAGTCGCCCATTGCCGAGGTCCACCAGCAGGGTGCCACCGTTGGGGAGGGCATAGAGCGCGTCTGGCCCCTTGTATTCGCCCGGCCCCTGGCCAGTCCGCCCGAGGGTGTCGGCGCGGCCGGTCTTCATGTCCACCCTGAGCACCACCTGGTCGATGCCGTCGGACACCAGCACTCTGCCGTCCGGCAACTCTCTGATTCCATTGATGGCGCTGAACTCGTGCGCAAACTTCGCGTCGGGGGTGGTCAGCCGGCGCTCGGGGGCGCCTTGCGCACTGACTTTGGAAACGGCCATTGCGCCGACGATCACGATCAAACTCACGACTCGCATGACGAACCTCATTCTAAGAAGGGGCATCTTACCGCGAAGCGGCCTGATGTTTTTGAGATCTCGTTGTAGGGGTCGATCTTAGATCGACCCCTACAGCACGGGATCATGATCAATGGCGCGCCTCCGGCGCGGATGCATCAGTCTACCGCCTGTATCTCTCCAACCACTGCAGATCGTCTGAATCCGTGTACGCGAGATACACCACGCCTTTCCCAAACCCGATCACTCGCCGATCCTGGGGCAGCTTCACCTGGCCCACCAGGTTGCCGCGCTGGTCGAAGACGTCGATAAGGGGCACCAGGTCGTTGGCCGGCCGGGAGCGCAGGACCCACAACATTCCCTCGGG
This sequence comes from Gemmatimonadales bacterium, assembly GCA_036006525.1. Taxonomy (GTDB): domain Bacteria; phylum Gemmatimonadota; class Gemmatimonadetes; order Gemmatimonadales; family GWC2-71-9; genus DASYPP01. The sequence continues at coordinate 9,984 of DASYPP010000007.1, read as the reverse complement.
AGTCATCCACACGGAACGGGGCGGGAACGCCGGCTTGTACTCGGGGTACTGCGGCTCTTCGCCGGCGGGCATATCGGGTGGGGGCCCCGCGGACCGGGTCGAGGTGCCGCCGCTTCCAACCGCGACCATCATCCTGGGGCTGCTCGCCATCTGCTTCCGCAGGGCTTCCTTATCGGCGTCCGTCACCCGGACCGGGGCCACCTTGTTGGCCGGTCCGGCCGTACGCTGCCGGGCGGGCGAGAACCACTCGATGTGATAGTCCAGCACCCGCGCCACTCCGACTCTGCCATCAGGCGCCACCGACCAGGCATCCTCCGGAGCGAACGGCTGGGCCCGGAACATTATCGTCCGGCCCCTCGAGTTACCGCTCCCGCCGGAAATGTTGAGGTTCATGGAGGGGACTTTGAGAAACGTGACGGTGTCGACCAGGTTGCGCCGATGGTCCCACCGGGTGAGGGGAATCGAGTCCGGTGTGGGCTCCCCGGGAGTGAAGTTCATGCTGAAGAGACTGCCGTTGAAATAGATCCGTCCCTGGGCGTCGATTCCGCGCGCATCACTGAAGCCGTTTCCGGCCGGGAACGGGACCGATGCACCGGTCTTGCCGTTGGGCAGGAGGGTGAGGAACCGCCGATTCATCCGGTCCACCAGCAGCGTGGTATCCCCGGCCAGAGGAAACAACTCGCCGGGGAAGCCGTACTCGCCCGGGCCCTGCCCCTCGCGACCGATCGGCGCCGATGTCCCCGCAGCCAGGTCCACCAGGTGCACCGACTTATCCATCATGTCGGAGACGATCACCTTCCCGTTGGAGAGCTCGCGCACGCTGTTGATGCTGGTGAACGCGTCGGCGGACCGTCCCGTTGGGGAGCTCAACACGCGGACCGGAACCGAGCCTTGAGCCAGAGCGGTGGCAGGAAGAACGACCAGCAACAGAAGAATCGTGCCGCGACGAATCATTCGGACCTCAGCGAGTTGGTTCGGAGTGCGCATCTCGGGGCGACTTATGCGTGTCCCTCTGGTTATCACGAAAACACGAAAGCCTGAAAACTCGAAAACAAACCTTCAATATTTTGACTTTGACAATTGGATCTTCGTGACCAATTCGTGCTTTCGCTGTTTTCGCGCTTTCGTGATGGCTGTTGCAAAGCTCCAATCCGGTACCCGCCGCTATCCACTGAGGAACCTCCCGGCGGCAACAGCAAGGATGCCCTGCCCGGGGCTGGGGTCGCAGAGCGCACGCCGTGCGCCCCTGCGCCCTTCCATATATATCTAAGCATCAATGGCCACCTATCCGTCCGCCCCTCCCCCCGACGCGCTGCGGTTCCTGGCCGAAGTGCCGGTCTTTTCCGGACTGGACCCCAGGACACTCTCCGAAATCGCGGGACAGGTCGAATGGCGGCACATCCATGGCGGGAGTGTGCTCTTCCGACAGGGCGACGAAGGGGACGCGCTCTACGTCGTCGTGAGCGGCCGGCTCCGCGTGCTGCTGGAGCGGGCTGACCGGACCGGCATCCGCCGCGCGTTGCGCGACGTGAGCCGGGGCGAAACCGTGGGTGAGATTGCGCTGGTCACCGGCGAAGCCCGCACGGCGACCGTGGTGGCGCTGCGGGACACCGAGCTGGGCCGGCTCTCCCGAGCCGCGTTTACCCGCCTGCTGGAACATGAGCCGGTAACCGCGATGGGGTTGACCCGGATGCTGGCCCGGTGGCTGGCCTCCTCCAACGAGCAGGTACTCAGTACCACCCGCCCGGTCACCATCGCCCTGGTGCCACTCGGCTCCGATGCACCGCTCGGTGCCTTTGCCGAACGGGTCCGGGGTGCCCTGGCGACCCACGGGCCCACGCTGCATCTCAACGCCGAAATCCTGGACCGGATGTGCGGCGCCGGGTCGTCGGAATCCGCCGAGGGTCATCCTGACTATGGCCGGATCACCGCCTGGCTGAACGACCAGGAGGCGCTGTACCGGTTCATCCTCTACGAGTCCGATCGGCAGGTCACACCCTGGACCGTGCGCTGCCTGAGCCAGGCCGACCGGGTTCTCCGCGTCGCGGTCGCCAAGTCTGCTCCGGGCATGGGGCCGATCCCGGGCGAGCGCGGATCCTCGGGACCGGTCGGCAATGTCATCGAACAGGAGCTGGTGCTGCTGCACGAGGACCAGAACCCGGAAGGCAGCGAGAAGTGGCTGAGGGTGGCTGTCTTCTCGATTCACCACCACATGCGGCTGGATTCCGACCGGGATTTCCAGCGCCTGGCCCGTCACCTCGCCGGATGCGCGGTGGCCCTGGTGCTGGGTGGCGGCGGTGCGCGCGGGTTCGCGCATATCGGCGTGCTCCGGGCGCTCGAGGAGGCCGGGATTCCGATCGACCGGGTCGGCGGAGCGAGCATGGGAGCGGTGATTGCCGCCCAGTACGCCGGCGGCCTCCGGGCCAAAGACATGGAGGAGATCAACCGGCGGGGATGGATCGGCTTCCGGCCGCACCGGGACTTTACCCTGCCCCTGGTCTCGCTGATGTCGGGACGCCGGGCCGGCAGGATGCTCAAGATGATGTTCGGGGACCAGCTGATCGAGAATCTCTGGCTCAACTACTTCTGCGTCTCCACCAACCTGAGCCGCGCCGAGCTGATGATTCACCGGCACGGGCCGGTCCGCCGCTGGCTCCGGGCCAGCATCTCGATCCCGGGCACGGCGCCGCCGCTGATTGATGACACGGGCGATCTGCTGATTGACGGGGGAGTGCTGGACAACGTCCCGGTCGCCGCGATGCGAGACCTGGGCGACAGCGAGATCATCGCGGTCGACGTCTCACCGGACATCGACCTGGTGGTCAAGGCGGGAATGAAGCTGGCACCCAGCCCGTGGCGAATGCTCACCGACAGGATCCTCCGGCGGAAAGTCGCCCACGACTTCCCGTCGCTGTTCCAGATCCTCTACCGGACCTCCCTGCTCTCCAGCATTCGGACTGGAAAAGGGGGACGGGGAGCGGTGGCCCTGTACCTGGAGCCGCCGACCAGCCGGTTCGAGACTTTTCAGATGGATTCGCTGGACCAGATTGTCGAGGCGGGATATCGCTATGCGGTGGAAGCGCTCGCGAAGGCCGATGGAAACCTGGGGCGCGAGGGGAGGGAGACGGCGGGAAGACCGGGCTGAATTGCCGGCGTACTCAGTACGCCGCTACATCTATAGGCCCAAAGCACTCATTCCCGCTCGCCTACCCTTCGATCCGTGCATCCATTCGGAGCGCCGGAATCGGCCGTTCGAGGTACACCGTACCCTTGCCGAGGCCGGTCATGCCGGGATGCACCGGGTTCTTGATCTCGCCAATGGGCTCCAGCTTCTCGTTGAACATTTCATACACCGGGCTGAAGAGTCTCGCCGCCATGAGAACCATCTGCTCACCTGCGCTGCGTTGTTGTGTGGGTAGTAGATGCGATGAGTGATTGGAAGGTTGCATTTGCTGAAGTGGGCAGGTGGGCCGGTGGGCAAGTGGGTAGGCGTGGGTGGGTCGAGGTTCCTGCGGGCCCCGACCCCTGCCCACTGACACTTACCTACCTGCCCACCTCTTGGCGCAACCCTTTTCCCCCCAGCCGGTTCATATGCCCGAGCGTGGCCAACCTAGTGCCGGAGCAGCCGGAGCCCTGTGACTGAGCACAACCTGATCGAAAGAGTCCTGGCCGGGGAGGCCAGTGCGGAGCGCGAGTTGTACGACGCGCACGTGGACCGCGTCTTTCGGCTGGCCTACCGGATGGCAGGGGAGACCGACCTGGCCCAGGACTTTGTGCAGGAGACTTTCATCAAGGTCTACAGCAGGTTAGCCACCTTCCGGGGCGAGTCGGCCCTCTCCACCTGGATCACCTCCATCGCCTTGTCGGTGGCGTTGAACGGGCTCCGGAAGGTGAAGCGGTTCCGGCAGCGGGAAGCCGGCCTGGAGGAAGCGGTCACGGTCACCGAGACCCGGCGCCGGACCGAGCCCGATCTTCGGATCCGGATGCGGGACGCGATAGACAAACTGCCGGAAGGGTACCGAACGGTGTTCGTAATGCATGACATGGAAGGCTATACCCACGAAGAGATCGGATCCGCCCTGGGAGTCCAGTCCGGAACCTCGAAGGCGCAACTGTTTCGGGCCCGGGCGAAGCTAAGAGAAGCCCTGGCCGACTTTGCGGGAGAGAGTGTCTCATGATAGACGATCCGTTGGACCCCAGGCTGCGCGACGCCGCGGCGGATTACAACAAGCCCCCGGAGACCCCTCGGGAGGCGATGTGGGCCGCGATCCAAGCCGGCCGGGTTCGGCCGGCCCGGCGCCCGATCTGGAAGCCGATTGTGTGGAGCGCATTGGCGGCTGCGGCGGTCCTGGCACTCGGAATCCTGATCGGGCGCGGGCTGATGTCCCGTAGCCCGGCACCGGTCGGCCCGGGGGTGGCGGACCGGTTCGAACCGGACACCGCCACCGGCGACAACGCATTCAAGGTGGCGGCGGTGCAGTACCTCAGTCAGTCCGAGGTGTTTCTGACCACGTTCCAGGCCGACCTGAAGCAGGGTACCCTGGACCCCAACGCCGGCCGCCGCGCCCAGGAGCTGCTCTCGTCCAACCGGCTGCTGATGGATTCGCCGGCCGCGCGGGACCCGAAGACCAAGGCGCTGTTACAGGACCTGGAGCTGGTGCTGGCCGAGATCGCCCAGATGACCGATCAGTCCGACAAGAACGAAGCCAACATGATTGATGAAGGACTTCAACAGGGTGGGCTCCTGCCCCGCCTTCGCACCGCCGTCCCCGCCGGGCAACCGACGGTCGGCCTTTGAGGAGATATCTGACAATGCGCACCACCACGTTCCTGTTCGCGCTCGCCGCCACCATCCCGATGTTCATGACGGCGGGACCTTCGACCACCGACCAGCAGGGCCCGGCAGTCGTCCAGGCAGATGACATGCTGCCGCCCCCGGCCTGGCTCCAGGGCGACCCGGCGGATTCGCTCTATCGCGCGGCCCGCTCGGCGCTCCAGCGCAATGACTTCGTGCGCGCCGTCAGTCTCTTTCACCAGGTGCGCGACCGCTATCCCCGGTCCGAGTACGCACCGGTCGCGTACTACTGGGAAGCATTTTCGCTTTACCGCAGCGGTGGCGACGACAAGCTCAAGCAGGGCCGGGATGTCCTCCGGCTCCAGCGCGAGCGGTTCCCCGATTCCTACAGCGGCAATTCCCAGGCGCTGGAAACCCGGATCTGCGGCGTGCTGGCCGATCATGGCGACGCCGACTGCGCCAGGATTATCTCCGAGCGGGCGACGGAAACAGCCACCAGCACGACAACGAGCAGCGGCACCAACGCGACGACCAGTACCTCGACCACCACCCGCAGCTCGGCGCGGTGCGAGGACGAGGACGACGACATGCGGGTCGCGGCGCTGAACGCCCTGCTGCAGATGGACGCGGACCGCGCGGTGCCGATCCTGCGCCGAGTGCTGGCCCGCCGGGATGCCTGCTCCGAAGTACTGCGCCGGAAGGCCATCTTCCTGGTCAGCCAGAAGCAGACCTCGGAAACCGAGGACATCCTGCTCGGCGCGGCGCGGACCGATCCGGATGAGGAAGTGCGGCAGCAGGCGGTCTTCTGGCTCTCCCAGGTGGGGACCGAGCGGGCCGTGTCTGCGCTGGACTCGATCCTTCGCACCTCGAACGACCGGCAGATGCAGGAAAAGGCAATCTTCGCGCTGTCCCAGGTGAACAAGGGCCGCGCCAGCGCCGCGCTCCGGGCCTATGCCGAACGGAACGATGCGCCGACCGAGCTGCGGGAGCAGGCCATTTTCTGGATCGGGCAGTCGAACAATGCCGACAATGCCCGGTATCTCCAGACTCTCTATGGAACGCTCCGGGAGAAGGAATTGAAGGAGAAGGTGATCTTCTCGCTGTCCCAGCAGAACAGCGCGGACAACGCCCGGTTCATCATGAACATCGCGCTCAACGAGAGCGAGGACATCGACATGCGGAAGCAGGCGCTGTTCTGGGCCGGCCAGCAGGGCGGCAGCATCACCGACCTGGTCGCCCTCTATGCGAAGATGACCAACCCGGAGATGAAGGAGCAGCTGATCTTCGTGTACTCGCAGCGCAACGAGAAGCCGGCGGTGGACAAGCTGGTGGACATCGCGCGGAGCGATCCGGACCGGGAGATGCGGAAAAAGGCGCTGTTCTGGCTGTCGCAGTCGAACGATCCGAGGGTCGCTGAAATACTGCAGCAGATCATTGATCAGTGACAAGTAACAAGTAACAAGTGACAAGTGCCGAGGGGTTCAATCCTTGTCACTTGTCACCTGTCACTTGTCACGAACCAAGGAGCTCAAATGAAAATCAGGATTGGCGTGCTGCTGGGAGCAGCAATGATCGCCGCAGGGTCGTTGAGTGCCCAGTCCCTGGCGTCTCGACTGTCACGGGTCAATGATGGTGTGGTTCGTTTCAGCTACGCCTCCCGGCCCGACGTCTGCGGCAATGGGGACAACAACATCAACTTTGGGAACGGGCATCGTATCACCAGGAATGGCGACGACGATGACAGCAATTGTCCCTGCGTCTACGGCCCGGTGTTCGTTACCATGACCGTTCGCGGCAGCACGGTAAGCCGGATCCGGGTGGCAATTGGAACGCCACGATCGAATCCGGCCGGCCTGGCAGACCTGGGCACGGTGAGCACCCGGGAAGCCGCGGCGTACCTGCTTACCGTCGCCCAGCAGTCGGGCAGCAATGCGGGCGGGGAAGCCATCTTCGCCATGACACTGGCGGACAGCGTGACACCGTGGCCCGACTTGATCCGGCTCGCCCGGAATTCCGATGTCCGGAACGATACCCGGAAGAGCGCCGTGTTCTGGCTGGGCCAGGCCGCCGGGGACGCGGCAACCAAAGACCTGGCCGAGCTGGCCGAAGACGAGCGGGGCGACCAGGAGGTCCGCGAATCGGCGGTCTTCGCCCTGTCGCAATTGCGGGATGACCAGGGAGTACCTGCGCTGATCCGGATTGCCCGCAGCAACAAGGACCCGGAGATCCGCCGCAAGGCGCTGTTCTGGCTGGGGCAGTCGGATGACCCCAGGGCGCTGGATTTGTTTGAGGAACTGTTGAGCTCGAACTAGAAGGCGGTCGGGGCGGTCAAGGTGGACACATGAGGGGCTGTCATTCCGAGAGCAGCGAGGAATCTTCTCAACCCGAGCAAGATCCCTCGCTTCACTCGGGATGACAGCCCAGTTCTTTTGACCGCCTTGTCCGCCCCGTCCGCCTTGTCCGCCTTCCCCGCCAACCTTCTAAGGGTTTGCCCTCTCTAACTCCTGCAAGCCGCGTAGTCGAGTTCACCAACAACCGAGTCGTACCATGCCAGCACTCTCCGGGCTCCTGCTCCTGGCGCTCCAGGCGTCGGTGGCCAACCCCGTATCGATCGGTACCACCCCGGCCGAGGTCAGGGCGGTCCGCCTGAACGCTCCTATTACTGTCGATGGTCAGCTGAACGAGGCCGCCTGGCAGGGCAGCGAAGGCATCGGTGCCTTCGTGCAACGGGAGCCGGTCGAGGGAGTCCCGCCCACCGAGCGGACCGTGGTCTACCTGGCATATGATGACGCGGCGCTCTATGTCGGTGCCCGGCTCTACGACAGCTCGCCGGACTCCATCGTGGCCCGCCTGGCCCGGCGGGATAACTTCGCCAGCGCCGACCGGTTCATGGTGTTCCTGGATCCCTACCACGACAAGCGGAGCGGGTTCTACTTCGCGGTCAACGCCGCGGGCACCCTGTACGACGGGGTGCTCTACAACGACGACTGGGATACCGACGAGTGGAACGGGGTGTGGCAGGGCAGCTCGCAGCGGACTTCCGACGGCTGGACCGTGGAGATGCGGATTCCCTACTCCCAGCTCCGGTTCAAGAAGAGCGAGGTCCAGACCTGGGGGATCAATTTCAAGCGGGAGATCGCCCGAAAGAACGAGGAAGACTACCTGGTCTACACCCCACGCAATGGGAGCGGGTTCGTCTCCCGTTTTGTCAACATGGCCGGCATCAACAACGTGACACCGCCCCGGCGCTTCGAGGCGTTGCCCTATGTCACCAGCCGGGCCGAGTTGACCCACCCGGCGTCCGGCAATCCGTTCAACGACGGGTCAGCGACGACCGTCTCCGGCGGTACCGATCTCAAGTTTGGCCTGGGCAGCAATCTCACCGTGGACGCCACGATCAACCCGGACTTCGGGCAGGTCGAAGTGGATCCCGCCGTGGTCAACCTGAGCGATTTCGAAACTTTCTTCCCGGAAAAGCGGCCGTTCTTTGTCGAAGGGTCCACCATCTTCGACTTTGGATACGGCGGCGCCAACAACAACTGGGGATTCAACTGGGGCAGTCCGGACTTCTTCTATTCCCGGCGCGTGGGCCGCGCGCCCCAGGGGAGTCTGCCCTCCAATGATTTCAGCGATGTACCGACCGGCACCAGCATCCTGGGCGCCGCCAAGCTCACCGGAAAGGTCGGCAGCTGGAACTTCGGGATGATGCATGCCCTGACCGGCCGGGAGATGGCCCGGATCGATTCGTCCGGGTTCCAGCGGAACATCGAAGTCGAACCCCGGGCCTGGTACGGCCTTTTCCGGGCCCAGAACGAGATGAACGCGGGCCGCCAGGGACTGGGCATCATCGCCACCAGCACCGCGCGCGCCTTTGACGATCCCCGGCTGCGCGATGAAATCAACAGCAGCGCCTTCGGGCTCGGCGTCGATGGCTGGACCTTTCTCGATAAAGACAAGATGTGGGTCATCACCGGCTGGGCCGGCGCCAGCTCGGTCCTGGGCAGCCAGGAACGGATTACCGCATTGCAGCAGAACTCGCTGCACTACTTCCAGCGTCCCGATGCCAGCCACCTCTCGGTCGACTCCAACGCGACCTCGCTGCAAGGCTTCGCCGGCCGCATCGCGCTCAACAAGCAGAAGGGCGCCTGGTTCCTGAACTCCGCGGTGGGGATGATCTCCCCCGGCTTCGACGTAATGGACCTGGGCTTCCAGTTTCGCAGCGATCTCGTCAATGCCCATACGGTGGTGGGCCGGCGCTGGGCCACTCCGGGCAAGACGTTCCGCTTCGTCAACCAGAACCTGGCGATGTTCGGCAGCTGGGACTTCGCCGGTGAGCTGATCTCCGCCGGGTTGTTCGAGAACGGTTACTTCCAGTTCCCGAACTACCGGAGCATCAGATACAACATCTCCTACAATCCGCGCCGGATGAACAACCGGCTCACCAGGGGCGGGCCGTACACCGAAAGCCAGGCCGGGTTTGAGGGCAGCATCTTCGCCCAGACCGACGATCGCAAGGCGTTCGTGTTCGGCTTCAACCTGTACGGCGGCCACTACCAGCGCGGGTCGGACGAGAGCTGGGGCCTGGGGCCGTCGGTCGAGTGGAAGCCGAGCAGCAGCATCTCCCTGTCGTTCGAGCCCAGCTTCGACAAGAGCTTCACGTCGGCGCAGTATGTCGGCACCTTCGCCGACCCGACCGCAACCAATACCTTCGGGAATCGCTACGTTTTTTCGGACCTGGACCAGACCTCGCTCTCGGCCAGCATCCGGCTCAACTGGATCTTCAATCCCCGGCTGAGCCTGGAGTTGTACGCCCAGCCGCTGATCGCGTCGGGCGACTACTTCCACTTCAAGGAGCTGGCCGCGCCCCGGACCTACGATTTCAACGTGTACGGCCGGAACGGGTCGACCTTCGACAAGACCAACTACATCGCCGATCCCGACGGTGCCGGCCCAGCCGCCCCGATTGCGGTGGGCAATCCGGACTTCAATTTCCGCTCGCTGCGGGGGAACGCGGTGCTGCGCTGGGAGTATCTCCCCGGTTCCACGCTCTTCCTGGTGTGGACCCAGAGCCGGTCGGATGACGAGAACGTGGGCCAGTTCGGTCTCGGCCACTCGATGGACCGGCTGCTGCGCGCCAAGGCGGACAACATCTTCGCGGTGAAGGTGACGTATTGGTGGAGTCCGTGAGG
>DASYPP010000006.1:0-2804 GCA_036006525.1 Gemmatimonadales bacterium | reverse complement strand
GCGCCGGTGCGGCAGTTACCCGAACCGGCGCCCAGCGTTCTCCGGAACTCTCCTGTCATTCTCCCGAACGAAAATGCCGGGATTGACCGGATCACGACCGGCCCCACGACCTCAATCGAAACCGCCCGGCCGTTTCCCTGGCTCACCCTCGCGTTCATCCTGTGGTCGGTCGGGTGTGCCGGGCTGTTGCTGCGCCTGGTGCTGAGTCACCGGACCCTGGCGCGCATTGTCCGGGCACCGGGCGCGGCGGGCCCGGCCTGGCTCGGACTCGTCAACCAGGTGCGCGGTGAGCTCCGCGTTGGCCGCGCGGTCGCCGTGAAGCTGACGCCGGCGGTGAGCGTGCCCGCGGTGGCCGGAATGTTCCGGCCGGTGCTGCTGGTTCCGCCTGAAGCCGAGGAGTGGGCCGACCCGGTGCGGCGCGACGTGGTGCGCCACGAGCTGGCCCACGTGGTGCGATGGGACGGCGTGAGCCAGCTGATCGGCCAGCTGGCCTGTGCCCTTCAGTGGTTCAACCCGGTCGTGTGGCTGGCGGCGCGGCACGCGGCCGCGCTTCGGGAACGAGCCTGCGATGACGTGGTCCTCAGGTCCGGCACCCGGGCCAGCGATTACGCCGCCAATCTTCTCAACCTCGCGCACCAGGCGGCGAGGGCCGAGCTGCAGCCGGCCGCGCTCGCCATGGCGCGCCCCAACCGGATCAGGGAGCGGGTCATGAGCGTGCTGAATCCTGTCGCGCGGCGGGAGCGGGTAAGTGGTCGCGCGACCATGGCGGTGGTGCTTCTGGCGGGCACCGCGATGACGGCGGTCGCCGCGGTTCAACCGGCCGCGCGGGCGGCCCAGTCGGCGGCGAGCCGGATCGAAGTGCCCGGCGGGAAGCCGGCCCTTCGCAACGCAGGTGTCCGGGAAGAGGACCGGCGCACCGGGGCCAGCACCATGGTGGCCTGGGGGATGGAGCCGGTGGCCGTGCCGGACACCTCGCGGCTCTGCCGGGGCGAGATGGATAACAGCACGACCTCGATCAGCGACGACGGCGACGGCCGCAAGTGGACCGTCAAGCTCCGGGGCCGCAACTGTTCCGTGGATCTCCGGTCCGAAGGCAAGATCGAGTTTAACGCAGATTTCACTGATATCTCCAGCATCTCGCGGGGTGGTTTCTTCCGGCTCGACGTCACCACTGATGGCGTGCGCCGCCAGCTGGAGCTGGAGCCCAACGGCGCCGGGCTGGACCGGGTCTACAAGGTGGATGGCGCCGAGCATCCCTACGACGCCGAGGCGCGGGCCTGGTTTGCCGGGTTCCTGGTCGAGCTGGATCGCCGCACCGGGATCGCGGTGGATATCCGGCTCCCTCGGCTGCTCAACCAGGGCGGGGTGAGCGCGGTGCTGGAGGAAACCGGGCAGATGCCGAGTGACTATGCCCGGAACCTGTATTACACCAGGATGATGGAGACGGCCCGGTTGTCGGTGGAGGACCGGCGGAAGGTCCTGGAGCAGGGAGCCAGTCTCATGGAGTCGGATTATTACGGCTCGGAGCTGATCAAGGCGGTGATCGCGCAGGGAAGGCTGGAGGACCCGGCCGAGCGGGAAGCCGTGGTGGGGATGATCAAGAAGATGGAGTCGGACTACTACCGTTCCGAGACGATGAAGACGCTGCTGAACGGGCGGATCAACCCCGAGCAGATGAGCGCGCTGCTCGAGGTGACGGCCGGCATGGAATCCGACTACTACAAGTCGGAGATGCTGAAGGACCTGCTCAACGAGGGCGATCTCACGTCCGCGCAGCGCTCGACGGTGCTGGAGGCGGCTTCCTCGATCGAGAGTGACTATTACATCGGCGAAGTCCTGAAGCTGCTGGCCGAGCGCGGCCTGCTGGGGCCGGCGGAACGGACATCGTTCCTCCGGGTGGTGAGCCACATGGAGAGCGACAACGGGATCGCGGAGGTGCTCCAGACCCTGATGGTGCATGCTTCGTTGACCGCGGACGAAATCAGGATCGTGATGGGCGTGCTGCCCAGCGTCGAATCGGACTATTACAAGAGTGAGATCATGGGCGACCTGCTCCGGGCGCCGGCGCTGACCGAGGGTGACCTGCTCAATATCGTGGCGGAGGTGCGGCGGATGGACTCCGACTACTACCAGAGCGAATCGCTGCAGAAGGTGCTGCAGCACCGGGCGGTCACCAGCCAGGTGCGGAAGGCGGTGCGGGACGCGGCGGAGGGGCTGGAGGGGTATTACGGGCAGGAAGTGAAGCGGGCGGCGGGGGCTGGGGAGATCTAATGGTAAGACGGTAGGACGGTAAGACGGTAAGTCCGTGGGGCGGCAAGACGGCAGGGCGGCAGGGCGCGAAACGGGTGGGATAAGCTGCTAACCCATCGTGATTTGGCCCTGCTTTGCTGTCATCCTGCCGCCTTGCCGCGTCGCTCCTTAGCGGCTAGTTTTGCCGCTCGGTTCGGGGCTGTAGCTCAGCTGGGAGAGCGCTGCTTTCGCATAGCAGAGGTCAGGGGTTCGAGCCCCCTCAGCTCCACTCGGTGTCCGGGCTCCCGGTAGGGTTAGAAGCGTATGGCATATAGCGTATGGCAGTTCCGCCTGTGACGCGAGCGACTGTCGCGATTTGCCATAAGCCATACGCCATAAGCTGACAGCCTTACCTCGATCTCAAAACCGTGCGGTGCCCCTTGGTGTAACTGGCAACACGTCTGACTCTGGATCAGAAGAGTCCTGGTTCGAGCCCAGGAGGGGCAATGCCCAGCGTGAACAACGCTGGGCTTTTGTTTTGGCGCTCGGTCCTCCGCTACGCTCCGATTTTTTCG
>DASYPP010000005.1:0-19116 GCA_036006525.1 Gemmatimonadales bacterium | reverse complement strand
GGCCGGTCGCTGCTCACGTTGCGCAGCGATTCACCGATCTTGCGGCGCAGTTGCCGGGATACCTGGCCGATCGCCTCGATGATCCCGGTCGAATCCCGCGCCGTCTCACGCACGGCGGCCAGGACTTCACCATTCGCGGTCGATACCAGCTGGGCCGAGATAACGAATCCCACCCCGGCTGAGCCGATCTCGCCGGTCACGTATGCCTTGTAGCCCTCACGCTGGGCCACTTCCCGGGCAAGCGCCGGATCCAGGGGGAGATCGGTGGCGCGCCCCATACGAGTGAGCGCCTTCTGGATATCCCCTGGGCTCACCAGGGCCACCGCGCGAGACTGGGTGAGATCCACGCGCAGGGCCTCCGTCACCGTGAGGCCGAGCAGCGAATCCCGGGTGCGATTGGTGACGTCGGCGACGAGAATGGGATCTCGAGCCTCCAGGACTCCCTGGGCTAGCAGCGACCGGCCACCGATGACGCCGGCGGCAAACAGCCCGGCGATCACCAGCACGATGGCCGCGGCCGCCGCTCCCCAGAGCAACCAACGCGGCCGCACGGAGCCAACCGGAATGGCCGAGTCAAGTGCGGCCAGAATCTCGGACGCATTCTGGGGACGCCTGGCGGGATCTTTTTCCAGGCAGCGGGTGATCAGCGCGGCCAGTGCTGGCGGGCAACCCGGGGCGCGACGCGCCAGCGGCACCGGTGTTTCGGTGATGTGTGCAGCAATCACCGCCTGCGGCGTGCGGCCGGGGAACATTTCCTCCCCGGTAAGCATTTCGTAGCCCAGCGCGCCCAGGGCATAGATGTCGGCGCGATGATCGAGCGTGGGATCGCCGGCTGCCTGTTCCGGCGCCATGTAGGCCGGGGTACCGATCACCATGCCGACCGTCGTCAACCCGCCACCGCTGGTGACCGAGGCGCTTACCGCCTTGGCGACGCCAAAGTCCGCCACGATCGCATGGTTTTCGCTCAGCAGGATATTGTCGGGCTTGATGTCGCGGTGGACGACGCCGTGGCGGTGGGCGTAGGACAGGGCGTCGGCGACTTCGCGGAAGATCCGGGTGGCATCCGCGTTGGAGAGCTTTCCTTCGCGAGCGATCCTCGCGTGCAGCGATTCGCCTTCGATGTACGGCATCACATAGTAGGGAACCTCGGCGCTCTCCTGCCTACCCGCCGACTTGCCCACTTGTCCACCTGGAATCACACCAGAATCAAACAAGGGCAGAATGTTGGGATGCTGCAGGTGAGCGATGGTCTTGATCTCCTGGATGAAGCGGTCGGCCCCCAGGACCTGGGCCAGTTCGGTACGCAGTACCTTGATGGCGACCTTACGGTCGTGCTTGAGATCTTGGGCGAGATAGACCGTGGCCATGCCACCGGCGCCGAGCTCGCGCTCGACCCGGTACCGGCCAGTGAGGGCAGCCTGCAGGCGGTCAGTAATCATTGGAAACGGCGGGCCTTGAGATCGCTCAGCCAGTTGTCCACCCAGACGATGCGCGGCGGGCCGGTATCGGCTCCGGAATGGTGGGGGCCGAGCATCAGGAAGTCCCCGTTGGGCAGCACATCGTAGGAAGGGTGAAATGCGTCGAGGCTGAACCCTGCCACGCTGAACAGCGCGACCGGCGAACCGGCGCTGAATGCCGGACGGGTCGCAACGACCACGACCATCATCCGGTTCGATGAGTTGACAAAATATAGCTCCCGGCCGTTCCGAGACCACCGAGGCATGCTACCGCCGGAGAGCGACACCTGCCAGCGCCCGCTGCCGCTGTTCGGGAATGGCCGGACATACACCTCGAAGGCCCCGGATTCGTTGCTGGCATAGGCCAGCCAGTGTCCATCGGGAGAGAGGGCCGGATGTAATTCGGAATACGGAGTTGGGGCAATGGACAGCAGCGTGGTGTCCCCGTCGGTTCGAAACCCAAGGAGGTTGCCCGCGCCGGCCCCGGAATTGTCGGTTCGCCCTATGATCCAGCGGCCATCGGGGGACCAGTCGATTTCCTGGATGAGCTGATCGAGTCGTGCCAGCGGCACATCCGGGCCACTGCCGTCACTGGCATGCCCCATCACCAGCCCGCCCACCGTGTCCCGGACGAACGCGACCATGCGTCCATCCGGGGACCAGGCCGGTCGTCGGTCCCGGCCGCTGAAGGTAAGCCGGCTGAAGGGACCCCGATCCAGCTGCTTGATCCAGATGTTGAGCCCGCCGTTGCCGGTTCCCACTCCGACGGCCACCCGCCGGCCATCGGGCGAGAGGTCAAGCGAGTTGAAGGACCCGAACCATGCGGTATCGATCCGGCTTACCACGCCGCTCCGGGTCACCCGCAGCACCTCGGCGTCCGAGCCGTTGCCGGTCCCCTCGAGATACACCAGGGAGCCGGATTTCGACCATGTGAGGTTGGGGTATCCTGTCGATACCAGGACGCCATTCAGGGTCGGGACACCGGGCCCGGTCAACTCGAGCCGGTCGAGGTCGAACGGGGCAATCAAGACGGCGCCGTCCCGTTGCGCATACAGGAGCCGGCCGTCGCCCAGGTACCAGGCCAGCGCGGCGCCGGGGATGAGCAGCTTCTGATTCCCCTTGAGATCCGCCACGTACATATCCATCGTGACACAGCCGGAGGTGCAGACCTTGAACAGGACACCGTGGTTGCCGGGAAGGGCGACCGGGACGCCGGCGCCCCGGCCCAACAGGGCGCTGTCTTCCGTGCTTGCCACGACCGTGGAGGCGCCGCCGTCCGCACTCATCCGCCGGAGCTGCGTCAGCAAAGTCGTGACGTACACCAGGCTATTGTCCTCCAGCCAGGCGACGCCCGCGAAGAAACCGGCGCCCGCGGAATCGGAAAGGTTGATCGGAGAACCGCCGGCGATGGCAACCTTGCGAAGGTGACCGCTCACCATGTAGGCAATCCATTTGCCGTCCGGCGAAAACGTCGGATTGGTCGCTCCCTCGGTTCCCGGGATCGCGACCGGGTTCAAGTCTGCCCGGTGTTTCAGAAAGATCGGGCCATCAGGGGTGGTATCGATAAAAGCCAGCATGGAGCCGTCGGGCGACAGCGCCAGCGACGGGGCGCCCGTGTAGATACTCATTCCGGTGCCGGCGGTGACGTACTGCCGGGAAATCGGAGCTGACGAGTTCCGGCCCCCAATCCAGCTCCACCCAGCAACACCAAGGAGAGCAATTGCAACAAATGCCGCGATCCAGAAATTGCGGCGCCATTGGGCGGCGAGGCCGTCAGGCGGCAGGGCGGCAGATGCTCCGGCGTGGGTACGGCCGACGTGCAGACCTTCACCCCTGCCCGCCAGCGCTTCAGAGAATTGGGCCGCGCTGGCAAACCGGTCGGCAGGCAGCTTCTCCAACGCCATCAACACGGTCGCCTCTATGTGAGGCGGTATGGTGTGCCGCTTCGGCACCAGTGGTCGCGGCTGCTCGGTCAGCACCTTGGCGACGATCGACTGGGCGCTGGGACCGGTAAACGGCGGCTCACCCACCAGCATTTCGTACGTTATCGCACCCAGCGCATATACATCGGAGCGGGCGGTGATCTCCCGCTCACCCATGGCCTGTTCCGGGCTCATGTAGTGCGGAGTACCCAGCGACATGCCGGTTTCCGTCATCCGGGTGCCCCCGGCCGATCGCACCGCGAGCGCGATCCCGAAATCGGCGACCATGGCCGAGCCGTCGTGCAGCAGGATGTTTTCCGGCTTGATGTCGCGGTGGATGACGCCGTGCCGGTGGGCATAGTCGAGGGCCGAGGCGACCTCGGTGGCGATCCTGACGGCATCGGACACTGGCAACTGCTGTTCGCGATTGAGCCGGTCGCGGAGAGACTCGCCTTCCACGAAAGGCATCACGTAATAAAGGAAAGAGCGGGGCCCGTTGTCTCCGGAGTCGCCCAGGCGAACCTCGCCCGAGTCGTGGAGCGGCAGGATGTGGGAATGCTGCAACTTCGCCGTGGTCCGGATCTCGGCCAGGAAACGCTCGGCGCCGATCACCGCGGCCAGCTCGGGCCGCAGCACCTTCACCGCGACCTTGCGATCGTGCTTGAGGTCGTCGGCGAGGTACACCGTGGCCATTCCGCCGGCGCCGAGCTCGCGTTCGATCCGGTAGCGGTCAGCCAGGGCCGCGGCCAATCGTTCTATCGCGGCGCTCATGGTTGCCTCACCTCCATCACCCAGATATCGCTGCGCTGCTCTGGCGCGGAGTACACGAACTGGTTAGCCCTGACTCCCCAACCGCCACGGGAAGGACTCAGGTACCGGCTGTCCAGAGTGAGCAGGAGGCGGGGTGGCCCGCCCAGAGCAGGCACCGCCCAGAGGGTCGTGCTTCCGGTCGAATCGATGCTGCGAACGTAGACCGAGCGACCGTCCGGACTCCACTGCGAGGGATCCCCCAGCAGCCCTTGAGGTCCTACGGAGTCCACCAACGGCCTGGGGACGGCTCCGGAATCCGCCGCCATCACCCACAGCGATCCAAAGGCGATTCGGCTGCTGAAGTTCAAAGTCTTGCCATCGGGAGACCAGCGAGGGAAGTAACCCCAGTCGAGCAGCCATTGGGGCCGCCCCCACGCCCCGTTGGTCCGGTTCACGATGCCGACTCCACCCCTGCCGCCGAAATCCGAAAACGCAATGCGGTTGCCATCCGGGGACCAGGAGGCCAGGGCTTCCTGCCGCGGGGATGTGGTCACCCGCTGGGTGGGACCTCCATCGAGCGGCATCACGTAAATATCGCGCGACCCGCCCCGCCACGAGTGCCATGCCACCTCTTTCCCATTGGGCGATACATCCGGCCAGAAGTCGTCGGCCGGGTCGTTGGTGAGCCGTTCCGGCGTCCCCCGAGGCAGCGCCATGCGGTACAGGTCCATGTTGCCGGTCAGGTCCGAATCGTAGAACAGCCACTTTCCGTCGGGCGACATGGACTCGGCCTCTACCGTCTGGGCCCCCGTTGTGAGCTGGGTGTTGCTGGTCACCACCACCGGAGGATGCGCCGGCAGGGTGACCGCGCGCGCATTGCTCTCGAGAGCGATGTCGGCGTAGGCCAGCCGCCGGCCGTCGGCCGACAGGGAGATGCTGTGGGCATTGAGCCCGGTAGTGAGTCTAACCGGCGGGCCGCCGGGCTTACCTGCCGAGACTTTCTGGGCGAAGATGTCGCGCGGCCCATAACGGTTGGAGACGAAGTAGAGCCAGGCCCCATCGGCCGACCAGACCGGGCTCAGGTTGAGTGAGAGACTGTCACTGATGGTCTGCACGCTTCCATCGTCGACCCGCACCAGCACCAGCTTGCTGGGCGACACGTTGCCGAACACGATGCCCGGCATAAGTGAGATGGCGTTCCCCGATGAGCAGGCCAGGTATCGGGCGTCGGGACTCCAGGTGCACCCTCCAGCCTCGAAGACCCTGGCGATTCCCTTCGAATTGTTCTGGGCATCCCGGAGGAGGATCGAGTCGCCCATCGCATAGCCAATGCTCTTGCCATCCGGCGACCAGGCCGCCGCCATGATGGGGCTCGAACGCCCGGGCGGAACCTCGGGAGTCTCCGCCCCGCCGGACGCCGGCGCACTGAAGACTCCGCCCCGCTCCAGGAACAGCACTCTGCTGCCATCGGGTGACCACCGGGGCTGCGATTGAACTTCGGTGGTGTCATCGGTGAGCGGGATGCCACGGCCGCCGGATACCGGGCGCACGAAGATCCGCATCCGCATCTGGGTTCCGCTGGCGAAGGCGACGGTCTTGCCGTCCGGCGAAATCGCGGGCATCACCTCGACCCCGGGATCCCAAGTCACCTTGGTGAATTGGCCGAAGCTGAGTGGCAGGGATGATTGGCCATGTGTGCGGCCGCCAATCCAATACGCACCCAGTACGATGGCCAGGATCCCGGCGGCAAAGGCGACCAGGCGGCCGGATGACACGGGCGTTGCCGTGCGGTGTTTTATCCTGCCGCCCTGCCGACCTGCCGCCCTGCCGCTGAGCGCCGTGGCAAACTCTGCCGCCGAACCAAACCGGTCCGCCGGAAGCTTCTCCAGCGCCGTGAGCACCGCCGCTTCCACCTCGGGCGGAATCGAATGCCGCCGGGGGACCAGGGGGCGGGGCTCCTCGGTCAGCACCTTGGCCACGATGGCCTGTGCGGTGGGACCGCTGAACGGCGGCTCGCCAATCAGCATTTCGTAGGTCATGGCCCCCAGCGCGTACACATCGCTCCGGGCGGTGATTTCCCGCTCTCCCATCGCCTGCTCGGGACTCATGTAGTTCGGGGTACCGAGCGACATGCCGGTCTCCGTCATCCGGCTCCCGCTGGCGCTGCTCACGGCGAGCGCGATACCGAAGTCGGTCACCAGGGCGGAGCCGTCGTGCAGCATGACGTTTTCCGGCTTGATATCCCGGTGGATGACCCCGTGCCGGTGGGCGTAGTCCAGCGCCGAGGCGACCTCGGTCGCGAACCGGACGGCATCGGAGATGGGGAGCTGCTTCTCCCGGTTCAAGCGGTCTCGGAGCGACTCGCCTTCCACGTAAGGCATCACGTAATACGCGGTGCCGTTCACTTCGCCGGAATCGATGAGACCCAGGATATGGGGATGCTGCAGGTTGGCGATGGTCTTGATCTCGCGGAGGAACCGCTCGGCGCCGATGACCGCGGCCAGCTCGGGGCGCAGGACCTTGATGGCCACCTTGCGATCGTGGCGGACATCCTGGGCCAGGTAGACGGTGGCCATGCCGCCCTGCCCCAGCTCCCGTTCGAGGCGGTAGCGGTCCGCCAGCGCCATGGCCAGTGGGGATGGCAAGCTGGTCATGCGATCAAATCCCGAGCACTGATTTCACTGAATCGCCTTGGCGTACGCGGCCGCTTTTGCCGAGTCGGAGGCGATCTCGTACATGAGGGAATCGAACTGCTCCGCTGTGAGCTGATGGGCGCTCAAGACTGACTCAGCCGCTGAGCGGTTCGCCCTGATCCCCAGGGCTACCGCGACCGCGCGATCCACATCCTCCCCCGCGCCGGTCTTTATCGACTGATCGGATGTCCCGCCTTTGCGGCAGGCGAGGGCGACGAGCAGTGCGGCCAGGGTCGCCGCACGAGTGGTGTGGCGGTTCATGGTTTCCGCTCCTTTCTTGACGAATCACGCCGCACGGCAGGCGGATTATCACGCTGATGATCGTTGACCACCCGGTCCTTGTCGTCCCCCGGTCGATTGCCTGCACCATCGCGATCCTCCCCCGCGTCCGGCCGACCGATACCGCGCCGAGCATGCTCCTGCCGAATGGCCTCCGCCAGGGCCTGCCCGCGCAGGCCGGCATCGAGTTGGGTTTGCACAAAGGCTCCGAAGTTCTCCCTGGGTCCTCCCGCTCGAACCACCCGCACCTCTTCATCAAGGACTCGCCAGGCGTCCTCAGCCGGAAGCCGATTGCGGCGGATCCGGTCCAGAATCCCTCGTACATCGACGTCGGCCACCCCGGCGTCCCGTGCTTCCGCCGCGACGACGGGAAGCTGCATGGCATTGAGAACTGACTGCAGCCAATCCTGGGGCGGCGGCGCATGGGGAGCGAGTATCAGCGCAGCGAAAGAGAGTAGGTACATGAACACCTCACACTTGAATGGGAATTCGCACCTCAGGGACTGGCCGAAGTCGACCCGCGGAGCCGTTGCACCAGCCCGGGCAGGTTCTGAATGATCATGATGCGGGTCGCGGGACTCGCCTGCACCATGGCGAAGGTCTGGCCATCCGGCGACACGTCGTAGTTGGTATGCGGATTGGTCCCCACGATGTCCGTCATGGAGAAGAGCTGCTGCCGGGAGAGAATTTCGAACTGGGGTGACGTCCGGAATCCAGCGACCACCAGGTGCGGCTCGGTCCCTCCCCCCGAACGATAGAACAATTCGCGGCTGTTCTTGGCCCAGACCGGGTCACCCCCGCCCGCCAGGGACACCTGCACCTGGTCTCCATCTCCCTCCAGGGGGCGGACGTAGACCTCCTGCTGACCGGACTGGTCGGAGACGAAGGCTACCCATTTCCCATCGGGAGAAATCGAGGGGTAGGCCTCATTGAACTTGCTGGCAACCAGAGCGGTCAACGGCCCGTGGCCGCCGTTCTCCAGCATGGCGAGATCCTGGCCGGTGCCTGGTGACAAGCCCAGGGTGACGGTCAGCAACCGCCTGCTGTCGGGCAGCCAGAGGCCAGTATAGCCCAGGCTCGTCGAAGCGAAGAGCGATTCCGCCGGCGTCGCGCTCCCGGGCCGGACCCGGAAGACGGCAAGCCCGGTCCCCCGGACCGAAGAGTAGGTGATGAAGCGGCCGTCGGGGGTCCAGGTCGCGTCGTGCCCGTTCCGGTCGAAGGTCGCCCGGGTCAGAATGCCCTGGTCCAGGGACAGGATCCAGACATCCCGCCCGTCGGCCGAGATGAAATCGGTGGAGAGCCGGCGGCCATCGGGCGAAAACATCGGCGCGTGATAGCTATGGCCCGCCTCGATCGGATGACGCACCGCGCCACTACGGTCAAAGAACACCAACTTGCGCGGCTCTTCCGGGATGTAGGCCACAGTTCCATTGCGGGCCACGACGAACTGGGCGAATCCGTTCCCGGTGATGGACACGCCAGTCCCAATGGTGACGGGGGCTTCGACGGTGATCCGTTCGCTCTTTTCATCGTATCCCGTGGCCTGGAGTATGCCGTCCGGGCCGATGCTGATCAGGTATCCCGCGGTGTAGCGCACGTCCAGCGTCGGGCGGTCGATGAGGACCTTCATCTTGCCGGATTTCAGATCGACAAGGACGATCTGCCCGGTCACCGAGCCGCCCGCCTTCTTCAACATCAACGCCTTCCCGCTCGGCAGGATCTGCTCCAGCTCCAGATCCTCGCTCTGCGGGCCGAGCCGGTGGACGAGTGAATCATTCCCCGCCAGCTGCATCACGCCGCCTTCGGCGTAACTCCCTGCCGCCACCCACAACGACCCGTTCTTATCCCAGTCCGCATATCCTGTGGCAATGGCTCCAGGCAACGCGGTAGGGCTGCCCCCCTCTAGGGGAAGACGGAATGGTCCCCGCCCAACCCAGGTTCCGAGAACCCACTTGCCATCGGGAGAGACGATCGGGGCCGCGAGTCCGTCGCTGCCGGTGATCACGGTGGGCACGGACGCGTCCAGAGGCTGATGCACCAGCCGGTTCACCCCATCAGATGCGACGACGACGTAGACGACGGCCGATCCATCCGGCGTGAACGTGAGCTGCCGCTGGAGCGCCTGTCCCCCGGAGCCGCCGATCCCGGGCGCGAGAATCGCAAGTTTCGAGGGGTACTGTGCCGGCGGACCCGGCCGGAGCCAGCCCCAGAGCGCCAAGCCCGCGGTGACTAGAAGGGCCAGCAAGAGGGCGGTAAGGCGGTAGGGCGGTAAGGCGGTAGGTGTTCTCCTGCCTTGAGTGGCACCCTGCCGGGAAGTCGTCCTGCTTCCCGCGAGTGCCGCAGCGAATTCGGCTGCGGTGCCGAACCGGTCGGCTGGCAGCTTTTCCAGCGCGGTGAGGACCGCGTCTTCCACCAGCTCCGGAATCGCCTTGCGATGGCGGCGGAGCGAGGCTGGCTCATCGGTCATCACCTTGGCCACGATCGCCTGGGCCGTGCTGCCGGTAAACGGCGGGTCTCCGGCCAGCATCTCGTAGGTCACTGCGCCGAGCGCGTACACGTCGCTCCGCGCGGTGATCTCCCGCTCGCCCATTGCCTGCTCGGGCGACATGTAGTGCGGAGTGCCGAGCGACATGCCGGTCTCGGTCATCCGGGTGCCGGCCTTGCTGGCCGCCAGCGCAATGCCGAAGTCGGCAACCAGCGCGGAACCGTCGTGGAGCATGATGTTTTCGGGCTTGATATCCCGGTGGATCACCCCGTGCCGATGGGCGTAGTCCAGTGCCGCAGCGATCTCGCTCGCGATCCGCACGGCGTCTGTGATGGGGAGCTGCTTCTCCCGGTTCAGCCGGTCGCGCAGCGATTCACCCTCAACGTAGGGCATCACGTAGAAGAGGAAGGTTCCGCCTTCGCTGCCCCCCTGCCCCGCTGCCCCGCTGTCAAACAGCGGCAGGATGTGCGGGTGCTGCAGGTTCGCCGTGGTCTTGATCTCCGCCAGGAATCGCTCGGCCCCGATCACGGCGGCCAGCTCAGGCCGCAGCACCTTCACCGCAACCTTGCGATGGTGCTTGAGGTCCTCGGCGAGATATACCGTCGCCATCCCGCCAGCACCGAGTTCCCGCTCGATGCGGTAGCGGTCGGCGAGGGCGGTCGCCAGCGATGCGTTTGGCATGCTCATTCGGGATCAGGAAGTGGAACGAACAACCCTTCACTGATGTCGCCGTCCTTCACCCGATACACAGTAATGCCCGAGCTGAAGTGAAGGTTATCGGCGTCGCTGGGCCCGACCACCGCGGCCGCCTGCTCGAACCGGGTGTTCTGGCCGCCAAGGGCGTACTCCAGTGTCTCTCGAATGTGCATATGCCCGCCGAGCGCCAGCGGATAGCGATGGGCGCGAAGAATCGCCATGAGATCCCCAGCGTTGGAAACCACGTGCCGGAACGTGGTCTTCCCTCCCACCGTGATCAGGGTCGGCGCCGGCGGCTCGTCGACATATCCGTTGATCATCTCGACGGCGGTGAAGAATGGGATGTGGTTGAAAGTCACCACCGGTGTCGCCATCGAAACGAAGGACAGGTCCTGCTTGAGCCATTCCACCTGGACCGAGTCGATGTGCCCGTAGTACCACTGGTCATCGTAGTCCTCTGAGTTCAGGGCCACGAAGTGGACCCCGCCGTAGTTGAACGAGTAGTAATCGGGTCCCAGGTAGTGGCGGTACATCTTCCGGGCGTACAGGGGATGATCGGCGCTCACGTGCGACTTCGCGCGCTCGATCCCAAAGATCTCGTGGTTGCCCGGCGCGGTCCATACCGGCCGGCTGATCCGCCCCTGTTCCCTCACATACAGTTGGTAGCGTCCGGTCGCCACGGTATCGGACACCCGCAGCGCGTCGCGCACCAGGTCGCCGGTGATGATGACAAAGTCGGGGCGGATCGAGTCCACCAGCGCCTGGAGCATCCGTATCCGGGGGAGGCTGAGGCTGTCCAGGTGGGTATCGGAGGCGTGGATGAAGGTGAACTCGCGGGACGCCGGCGTTTGAACCATTGGGAAGTCGAGCTGCTGCTGATCTGCCCGCATCCAGAACGGACCCGCCGAGCGATAGCCGTCCGGCACGCTGACGAAAACGAGACCGAAACCCTGGCCATCATCCAGGCGGAACCTGCCGGCACTGTCGGTGCGGACGGACTGGACCTGGTTGGAGACCACGACGCCGGCGATGCCGGATTCGCCCGGGTCCCTTACTCCGTTCCCATTGCGATCCAGGAACACCACGCCCGCGAGCAGCAGTAGCGGGATCATTTCTCCGCCCCGATCAGGTCAGCCACCCGGGTGCTCACTGTCCGGCCACCAGTTGCTGGAAACCCGGATCGTTCCGGAGCGGGTCCCACGTCGGGTCAAACCGCAGGTCACCCAGGCCCAGCATGCAGGGACGCTGCAGCATGTCCCGAAGGATGCCGACCGCGTCCCCGGTTCGGCCCACGAGCGTATAGGTGATGGCCAACCAGCGACGGGCCTGTAGCCCCTCTACCGCATCCCGCTCCGGGGAGTACCGGGCGGCGGCCCGCTCCGCCATGGGGACCGCCCGGGCGCTGTCGCCTTTGAGCGCGTAGGCAATCGCACTCTGGAGTTCGACGATGGACTGAGCGCCAAAGGGATCGTCGGGGCCGCGTCTCCGCCGGACCTCCAGCAGGTCCTGGTCCAGCCGGATCGCAGAGTCGGCCCAGGCGCGCATGCGAACCGAGTCTCCCGCCGCGCGATACAGGAGCGCCAGGCCGATGTCGCGCCCCCCGAAGTTCACCGTCAACACGCGGGGGTCCGCCTCCATGGCCGCGGCCGTGGCCGCCGGGTAGTCACGCCGGAACGCGGCCATTCTGCTCTGGAGGGTGCTTCGGTTCTGGTCATTCAGCAATGGGACGGACGACTGGAAGAAGGAAGCCGCCTGGGTGGTGTCACCCTGGCCGTAAAGCAGCACCATGAACCTGTTAGCGATACCGCTCGCGCTTCTCGGATCCATCGCAAGCAGTCGGCTGTAGGCCTCAGCGGCTTCGTCATACCGGTGCAGCAACACGTATGTCTCACCCAGGTATACCATCGCGCTCTGGCTTCGCGGGTCCAGGTCCACGGCTCGGGTTATGAGAGCCAACGCCTCGTCCCACCGCCCCAGCCGGCGAAGCAGGAGTCCTCGCGCCGAGATGATCTCGCTGGTATTGGGAAGCAGCCGATCCGCGGCATCGAGTTCCTCGAGGGCGCCGGCGTATTTGCCTTGCCCGTAATAGAGATAGTACCCGTAGGCCAGCCGCGCCTCGAGCGACCCCGGGGCCAGGGCCCTCACCCGGTCCGCGGCCTGGCGCGCCGGCAGCGTGTCGCTGATCGACCCATTCCGGAGCCGCCAGCTCCGGCTCTGCGCCAGCAGACCCCACGCCCGTGCGAACGAAGAGTCAAGCGCTACGGCTTCCTCCAGCCGGTGGACCCCGACGGTGTCCTGGCCTGGAACCGTGCGATTGTTCCAGCTGTCCAGCCCACGGTAATAGAGGTCGAGCGCGGCGAGGTTCGTGGTGGGCGCCTTGACGATCTCCGCTTCCTGCTCGCGGGTCAAACGAACGCTGAGCGCGCTGGCCACCTTGGTCGCGATTTCGCCCTGGAGCGCGAAGAGATTCTGCGGGGTCAGCTCCCGGTCGTAGCTGTCGGACCAGAGCTGCTGTCCTTTCGCCACGTCCTCCAGCGCGACGTTCAGGTGCACCTGGCCCCCGGAGCGTTGAATGCTGCCGGTCAGCAGGGTGGCGACGCCCAGCTCGGACGCGACTTCGCGTTCGTTCTTGGTGGTCTCCCGGTACTGCAAGGCGGAGGACCGGGACGCCACCCGGAGGCCGTTCAGCTTGCCGAGCTGGGTGATGATCTCGGCGTGCACGCCCAGGACGAAGGACTGGTTCGCCGTGTCTCCGCCGATGTTCTCGAACGGCAACACCGCGATGCTGCGATTGTCAGTCGAGCCTCCAGCGGTGGCAGACTTGCCGCGCAGGAACAGCGCCCACACGGCAACCGCGAGCAGCAGAATACCCGCGCCAATCGAAGCAGGAATCAGTCGCGATGGCCGAGGCTTCGGCGCAGACACCGGCTGGGTGCCGCCGCCGCCACCGGTTCCGATCGCCGACGCGAACTGGCCCACGGGGTTGAACCGATCGGCCGGTACTTTGGCCAGCGCGCGGGCCAGCGCATCGGCCACCGAGGGGGGCACTGCGGGGCGGAACTGGGTGACCGGGGGCGGCGCGGTCATGATGTGCTGGCGAACCAGGACGTCGATAGTGGCGCCGCTGAACGGCGGCTGGCCCGCCAGCATCTCGTAGAGGACACAGCCCAGGCTGTAGAGATCGCTGCGGCCGTCGATGTCCCGGTCGCCCGTCGCCTGCTCCGGGCTCATGTAGGTCGGCGTCCCCACCGACATGCCGGTGCCGGTCAATGCGGTGACGTCCCCGGCGGACGCGACGGCCTTGGCGATCCCGAAATCCGCTACGACGGCGTGGCCCGACTCGATCATGATGTTGTCGGGCTTGATATCGCGATGGACGACGCCGTGGGCGTGGGCATAGGAGAGCGCGTCGGCGACCTCGCGGGCATAGCGGAGCGCGTCCTCGATCGGAAGCTGCTTCTCCCGGCGAATGACGGTGGCCAGTGAGTCCCCCTCGACCAGCGGCATGACATAGAAGAGGAAACCGTCCGCATTGCCCGAGTCATACAGCGGCAGGATGTGGGGATGTCGCAGATTGGCGGCGATTTCGATCTCGCGAAGGAAACGCTCGGGACCCAGGACGTCGGCCAGCTCCGGCCGCAGCACCTTCACCGCGACCTTGCGGTGGTGCTTCAGATCCTCGGCGAGATAGACCGTGGCCATGCCGCCCGCACCCAGCTCCCGCTCGAGGCGGTAGCGGTCGGCCAGGGCGGCCGCGAGGCGGTCGTTCATGGCTTTCCCAACCGCGCCGCCAGCTCGACGCCCCAATTAAGCGCGACAACCAGCCGGACATTTCGCTCCTCGGGTTGGACAATGAGGAAGCTCTTGCCATCGCGGCTGATATCATACGACGCCCCACCGAAGCCACCGAAGCCGTGCCCGGTGAACAGGGAGTCCCGCGATGCCAGGCGCAGGGTTGGACCGGGGAGGAGGTTGGCGACCATCATCCGGCCGCGATTGACGTAGTACACGTGATGGCCGTCCGGCGACCAGACCGGCTCGCTGCCACCTCCAGCGGAAAGCTGGATGCGTGCGCCGGACTCCGAGGCGGGCCGCACAAATACCTCGTCGGCACCGGATTCATTCGATACGTAGGCAACGGCGTGCCCGTCGGGTGAGAACCGCGGCACGCTGCCCGGGCCGACACTGCGCGGCACCGTATCGCCACCAATTCGCGAGGCATACAGCGTGGTGCCACTCGGTGGCCTGGTACTGAGCAGCGTGACATTGTCAGGTGACAGCCCCGCGGTGAAGACATCTTCCGTGCCGTGAACCATTTCGGCCTCCCCGCTCAGATCGACCGCCTGGTGCCACAGCGCGTTCCTGCCACTGCGATCGGAAATGTAGAACACCTGGGAACCATCGGCGTTCCATTCGGGATTCGAGTTGTTGCCTCCCGAGGTCAGCCTGGTTGGCGTGCCGGTCGCGAGATCATAGATCCAGACATCATCCAGTTCGGCGGAAACAGTGACGGCGATCCGGCGCCCGTCGGGCGATGTGCGGGGATTGGTGAAGATCCTCGCGTCAGGTATCGCCACACGCGCCCCGCCTGAGCGATCTACCCAGACGATGCGGCTCGGCACCGTGCCGCGGATGTAGGTCAGCGATCCGCCGGTGGACAGGTATATCGGCGCATCACCGTTGCAGGTGCGGCAGACGGGAATCGAATCGAGCACCGCGACGGGGGTGCCGGTGATGCGATGCCGCCGGATCTCGAACGGCACCGCCATCACGGTTCCGTTCGCCTGGAGGTAGACCAGCCGGTTGGCCACGACGCCGAGTGCCCGGAGGCCGACGATTCCGAGGGGATGCACCACGCCATCATCGAGCGACGTGATGGCGAGTTGCGCGCGACTGCGCTGGATGCCGGATTCCAGCGTGAAGATGATCGTCTTGCCATCGGCGAGCACCAGTGGCCAGACGTGATGTTCGTCGGTGGTCGAATCCGGCCGGGTAACCTGCACCAGCGGGCCGCCGGCATCCGACACCCGGGACAGCCCGTGAAACTTCCCCTCCCACCCGAGGATGATCTCGCCGTGACTCGACCAGGCGCCTCCGTTGTTGCCGGTCGCGTCGGTGAGCGGGATCGGTTCGCCGCCATCCAGCGGAATCTTGCTGAGCTTGCCCGTACTGACCGTTTCGAACGCAAGCCACTTGCTGTCGGGCGAGAAGAGCGCCTGGTTCGCATTCACGGTGCCGGGCAGCGGTCGCGCTTCGAGTTGATCGATCCGGCGCACATAGTACTGGTAGTTGCCGGGTCCACCGGCGCCGGCGTACACGAGAAAGCGACCGTCCGGCGAAACGGTAGCGGACCAGCTGGTAAATGTGGCGAACGGACGCACGTCATCGCCGGCGGTAATCGTGAACCTGACCGGTATCCCGGCTGGTCCGAAGCGCCGGTGCGCGCGGAACCACGCGGCGGCGCCGAGGGCGACAATGGCGACGGCAGCGACCGCCAGAAGCACGGGATCTCGTAACCTGCGCCGGGCCCCGCCTCCTTTCGCGCCGGCGACGATGCGGGTGCTCGATCTCGGCGTCAATCCGGTCGCCTGGCCACGGAGCGCGTCGGAGAATTCCCGGGCCGTTGCGAACCGATCGGCCGGCAGTTTCTGTAGCGCGGTGTGCACCGCATCGGCGACGTTGGCCGGAACCGTCTTGCGCAACGATACGATATCCACCGGCTCGGCTGTCATCACCTTCGCCACGATGGCCTGTGCAGTGGGTCCGCTGAAGGGCGGCTCCCCCGCCAGCATCTCATAGGTCACGCAGCCTAGCGCGTAGACGTCGCTCCGCGCATCCAGTTCGCGCTCGCCCATCGCCTGCTCGGGGGACATGTATTGCGGCGTGCCCAGAGACATCCCGGTTTCGGTCATGCGAGTGCCCGCCTTGCTGGCGGCGAGCGCGATGCCGAAGTCGGCGACGAGGGCGCTGCCATCGTGGAGCAGGATGTTCTCGGGCTTGATGTCGCGGTGGATCACGCCCTGACGATGGGCATAGTCGAGCGCACTGGCGATTTCCCCGGCGATCCGCACCGCTTCGCCGATGGGAAGCTGCTTCTCGCGCGTCATCCGGTCGCGGAGCGAGATCCCCTCCACGTAGGGCATCACGTAATAGAGGAAGGAGTCGGCCTCTCCCGAGTCGTGGAGCGGGAGAATGTGGGGATGCTGGAGATTGGCGGTGGTGCGGATCTCGACCAGGAACCGGTCAGCCCCGATCACCGCGGCCAGCTCGGGCCGCAGCACCTTGACCGCGACCTTGCGGTGGTGCTTGAGATCTTGAGCGAGATACACCGTCGCCATACCACCGGCGCCCAGCTCCCGATCAAGGCGGTAGCGGTCGGCCAGCGCCGCCGTCAACCGAGCCGAGACCTCGGTCACTTGGGGAACTCCGCGGTGAGCCGCTGCGCCTGGGCCGCCACGGCTTCGAACCTCGGTGTTCCCCGGAGCGGTGCCAGGAACGGGCAGTGGTAGGCAATGAATTCGCCAGGATGGAATCCGTGACTTACGGCATCTTCCAGCAACTCCAGGGCGCGTTCGGAGTCGCCCGCCATTGCGTATGACTCCGCCAGGTGAAACTTGTGGTGCGAGTCGAGACCGGTGACCCCGCCGAGCACGGCGCGCGCCGCGTCGGATCGCCCCTCCATCCCGTGCACCAGCGCAACCAGCTGAATCGTGTAGGGCATCGTGGGAGCCTGCTGCTGCATGTACTCCGCTTCCTTCCACGCCGCCTGGACATCCCCGACAAGCGCGTAGGCATATCCCAGTGTCCAGCGCGCAATCAGGTTGGTGGGGTCCATTTCGGCGGCGCGGACGAGGCTGGGCATTCCTTCGCCGGCCCGGCCCGTCCACCACGTCGCGATGCCCGTCATCAACCAGGCCAGCTGCGACAGCGGATCGAGCTTCATCAACGTCGCAGCCACCGGGGCCATTTTGTCCACCTGTCCCGCGCCAACGTAGCTGATGCCGAGGTAGAAAATGGTGTCGGCATCGTTGGGCTCCCGCTCCAGCGCCGCGAGAAGGTGCCCCACGGCATCGGCGAGAAGCCCGCGCTCATAGCTGATGAGGCCCAGGATGGCGTGGCCGTAAGGAGCATCGGGCGCGCTCACCAGCAGCGCGTTCGCGATGGCGGCCGAGGCATCCAGCGAGCTGCGATCCGCCACCAGGCCGGCCCGCACCCGGGTCACCTGGGCCCAGGCCAGCAACGCCTGCAGGGGCGGCGTCTCGCCTTCGATCTCCATGGCACGCCGGACCAGTGCCTCCCCGCGATCGATCGATCCCGCCGCGTAACGGCGGACCTCCTGGCGCGCCTGGAGGTACAGCTCAAAGGCGTGCGCGTTCTCGATCGAGCGGTGGGCGAGCCGGCGATCCTCGTCCGACGTGAGCGTGATACCGAGGGCTTTGACGATCTCCCGGGCGACCCGCTCCTGCAGCTCGAACACATCGTCCATCGTTCCGCCGTACTTCTCGGCCCACAGGTGGTCGTCGTTCGCCGCGTCGATCAGCTGGGCGGTAATGCGCAAGTTGTTCCCCGCCTTGCGTACGCTCCCTTCCAGCACGTAA
This sequence comes from Gemmatimonadales bacterium, assembly GCA_036006525.1. Lineage (GTDB taxonomy): Bacteria > Gemmatimonadota > Gemmatimonadetes > Gemmatimonadales > GWC2-71-9 > DASYPP01. The sequence goes on along the minus strand of DASYPP010000005.1, from coordinate 1,236 downwards.
CGCACGCCCAGTTCCCGCCCGATGGTGCGGACGCCCTTCGCCGTTCCTTTGAGCTGCATGGCCGACGTGCGGGAGATGACGCTCAAGGCCTTCACCTTGGAGAGATCCGCGATGATCTCCTCGGTCAACCCGTCGCTGAAGTACTCGTTGTCCGGGTCCGGGCTCAGGTTGGCGAAGGGGAGCACCACGATGGCATGACGGTCCGGCGCGGCTCGGCTCGGCTGCGGACCCTTGAGCGCGGCCGAAAACGCCTGTCCCGTGGGAAATCGGGCACCCCGATCGATGGCGAGGACTCGTTGCAGCGCCCGGGCAATTCCTTCGCTCACATCCGCGCGGCGCTCGCGCACCGAGGGCGCGGCATTCAGCAGTCGTTGGGTGAGCAACGCCGCCGTTGAGCCGGTGAAAGGCGGGGTTCCGGCGAGACACTCGAACAGGACGCACCCGAGGCTGTAGAGATCACTCCGGCCATCCAGCTCTTCACCGGTCGCCTGTTCCGGACTCAAGTAGGCCGGGGTGCCGATAATCATGCCGGTCGCGGTGAGGCCGCCGGTTTCATCGGCCAGCTGCGCCAGGGCGATGCCGAAATCCATCACCACCGCATGCCCCTCGTGCAGCATGATGTTCTCGGGCTTGATGTCGCGGTGCACGATGCCGGCGCGATGGGCATAGTCGAGCGCGTCCGCCACCTCGCCCACGATCCGCACGGCTTCGGACACCGGGAGGGTGCGCTCGCGGCCAATCCGGTCACGCAGCGACTCGCCGGTGACGTAGGGCATGACGTAATAGCGATAGCCGTTGGCTACGCCGGAGTCGTGCAGGCTGAGGATATGCGGATGGCTCAGTCTTGCGGCGGTGCTGATTTCGCGTTGAAAGCGCTCGTCACCGATCCCGGCCCCGGCGGGCTTCTCCAGCACCTTGATAGCGACCGGGCGGTCGTGCCGGAGATCCTGGGCCAGGTACACCGTGGCCATGCCCCCCTGCCCCAGCTCCCGCTCGATCTGGTACCGGTCGGCCAGGGCGGCACGGAGCGTGTCGGGTGCGCTCATGGTCCGGTGGCCGGCTCGGTGGCCAGCAAGAACGCGGTCATCTCGCGGATGACTTCCGCCTCGTTGGACATGAACAGGTAGTGATGGGCCCCGCGCAGTTCCACCACTCTTCCTTTTGCCATCTCACTCCGGAAGCGGGCCCGCTCGTCGTTCGCCCAGGCCTGAAAAGCGGCGAAGAACTGGCGACCCT
>DASYPP010000004.1:0-155299 GCA_036006525.1 Gemmatimonadales bacterium | reverse complement strand
GGTTCTTCGATGGCAGTTTGCGACCCGTTTTTGGCGATGGTGGCATCGGGATCGTGCGACCGGGTCCATCCCGCCTTCAACGGACATCAAGCAAACGGGTCGATCTGAGATCGACCCCTACACAGATCTCAAAAACACCTCCACATCATGCACCCCATACAACAATCGGTCCCATCGGGCGTCCGGCGCCGATAGGGGCGCTCGCTCCGCCATCAGCCAGCGCGACACCTGGTCGGCCAGCCACACGGTCTCCCGGGTGGGCGCCGCTTCCACCCGGATCAGGCCGTAGAACACGTCGTGGCCCTCCCAGGGCCAGAGCCGGAGCGCCCAGGAAAAGACCGGCGCCACCTGGCTCGACACCGGCGCGAACACTGACGACCGGGACCCGCAGGGCAACTGGAGATAGCGCTCCAGGTCCTGGCCCGAGAAGGGCAGGATCGAATGGCTCTTCACGATCCCGATGGTCCGGGAATCGCCGGCCCACGCGGGCGATGCCGTGAGCGACCCGTCCACCACCAGCCAGCCGCCGGCCGGCCGGTGGTATGCGTCGCCGACCTCGATTTCCAGCCGGCCCCGTTCCCGGTCCACCGCCCGGCGCACCGCGGTGAGATCCTTGACCGGGTGCACCGGTTCGTCGTCGTCCAGGGCGACCTGGTCCAGCCCGTCCAGCGCGTCGCCTGCCGCCCGGAGCACCTCGGGCCGGCCCACGGCCAGCGTCCGGCGGCGATGAGTCGCCGTGGTGAGCCGCCGTTCCTTTCGTTCCCGGACCGCGGCCGAAATGGTGGAGATCACCAGCGGTGCCACGCCGTGGTGGGCCACAATATCGTAGCGCTGAGTCCCGTCCAGGAACGCAACGGGTCCCTCCCATGGCTGCGCGGCGCCGACGTCGCGAATGGTGAGTGTCGGGTCTTCTTCCAGGCGGGCCGGCCGGATGCTGGCTTCTTCGCTCCGGCCTTCGGACGCTTCGGGGATCCAGCTGGCAGGCGTGAGCCCCCGGGCGTGAACCAGGGCCCTGAGGCGAGACAGGTTTAGCGACCCCTGCATCTGCTTCAAAGAATTCACCACGGAGTCACGCAGCACACGAAGTGCTCACGGAGAAGGACGTTCAGTTGTTTCTCCGTGCAATCTCCGTGATCTTCGTGGCTCCGTGGTGAATCTGTCGGGCAGGAGATAGGAGAATCAGCCGATTTCAAAATCCCGCTCGGCAGGAAACGGCGGCACGTTGGTAAGCCAGAAACCCGCGATCCTGCGCTTGCTGTCCACTTCGATCATGAGGTTATCGGCCACCCGCACCACCTCCACCTCGCGCTTGATCCCGATCCTGAGGTGAAAGGTGTTCTCGCCCGGATTGGTCGAGACCGAGAGCGTGGTGTCCACCTCCACCGAGGCGATGCCGGGCTGCGACGGGCGGGAGGGAATGATGATCTTGCCTTCGCGCGCGGGTGTCGGCGAGACCAGGCCGGGCACCGTGCTCACCTCGGGCCAGACCACGACGTCCACGCCGCGCACCACCCCGCCCGCCACGTCCACCACGGCGATCGAGCCCTCGTCGTCGGTCAGTTCGAGAGTGCCCGTCAGGCCGCCGGCCTTCTCCTTCCCTTTGAAGGAGCCGGCCAGGATGTCAGTCTCCGGGTCCCACTTCCATTCGATGGAGGGGAGCTTGCCGGAGAGCGGTTCTACCCGGGTTTCAAGAGACATGAACTGTGTTATACCCCGCTGAACGAGCCTCGGCAAGACTCTTGATGAAACCCAGGATTCGGTCCAGCGCCTGCTCCAGCTCGGCGTCGGAGACCGCGTAGCTCAGTCGCACCCAGCGGTCGTCGCCAAAGGCGCCGCCGGGAACCAGGGCCACGCCTTCCTTCTGCATCAGCTGCTCGCAGAACGACATGCCGGTGACCTGCCCGCCGGGGACGATGCCGTCCACCCGGAAGAAGAAGTAGAAGGCGCCGTGGGGCTCGACGTACTCCACGCCAGGCGCTTCCGCCCGGAACCGGGCGACTACGCGGTCGCGGCGGGCCCGGAAGGCGGCCACCATCCGGTCTACATCCTGGTTGATCCGATCGTCGCTGAAGGCGGTGGCGGCCGCCCACTGGGCGGGATGGTTGGCACCGGTCGTCGTATGGGATTGCAGTGCCGCCATGGCCTTGGCCAGGTGACTCGGCGCCAGGGCGGCTCCGATCCGCCATCCGGTCATCGCGTAGGCCTTGCTCGCGCCGTAGATCACCACGGTGCGCTCCAGCAGCTCGTCGGGAAGATCCAGGAAGGAGGCGGCCGGGCCGGGGCCATAGTTGATCCGCCGGTAGATCTCGTCGGAGATGATCCAGATCTGGTTCTTGTGCGCCCACTCGGCGATCGCCTTGAGCTCGGTCGCGGTGTAGACCGCGCCGGTCGGGTTGCAGGGCGAGCAGAGAATGAGGCCGCGCACCAACCGGTCGGTCTTCCGTTCCAGGTCCGCCACGCTGACTTTGAGCCCCCACTCGATGTCCCCGGGCACCAGCACCGGCTCGGCCCGCGCCAGGTGGACGATCTGGGGATAGGACACCCAGGCCGGTGCCGGGATCAGCACCTTGTCCTTGGGGCCGAACAGGGAGAAACAGGCGTTGAAGATCGACTGCTTGGAACCGGAGCTGATGACGATATTGTCCGAGTTCACCGGCCGGCCGCCGGAGAGCAGCGACAGGTGCCGGGCGATCGCGGCCCTGAGGTCCAGGATCCCGATGTTGGGCGGATAGCGGGTCATCCCCTTCTCGATCGCGGCCTCGCCGGCATCCGAGATGAGACTGGGGGTATCGAAATCCGGCTCCCCCACGCCCAGGTCCAGCACGTCCTCTCCCGCCGCCTTCCGCCGTTTGGCCTCATTGCTGATGGCGACGGTTTCGGAGGCCTTGAGATAGGCGAGATTGGACGAAAGGGGATCGGGCATTGGCGGTCCAAGTGATGGGGATTAGTTACTGCGGTAAAACTCCCATTGCGGGCAGGCGATGTCAACACTAACAAGAGGCCTAAGGACTAGGGACTAAGGACTCAGCGGTTTTGAGCCCGAGAAAGTCGACTCAGTTATACTTAGTCCTCAGTCCTTGGTCCTCAGTCCTGTTTCTTTAGTCCTTAGTCCAGTTGTTATTTGACAATCGAGGGTGCGATGGGTGGTTTTGAGGCGTTTCATGTCAGCGAGCCCATTGCGGCGGCGCTGGAGAAGGCGGGATTGCGAGCAGATCAGCCCCGCATGGCGGAGATCGTGCCGACGGCAGCCAGGGAGAACAACCTGGTGGTCGTATCCCCTCCGGCGGCGGTGCACGCCCTGGGCGGACTGGCCGGCGCCTTGAGCGGGCTGGCTCAGCGGGCCGAACCCGGATTGCTGCTGATCCTGGTGCACGAATCCGCCCTGGCCGAGTGGGAGCGGGTCACCAGTTACCTCGCCACCCCCGCCGGCCTTCCCCTCCACACGGTTCGCAGCATCGCGCGCGCAACGAGATTGGTAAGTCGGGCCTCCGTGCCCGACCTGCCCGACTTGCGCATCCTCATATCCACCCCAACCGCTGCCCTCACCCTCATGCAGCGTTCGGCCCTCAAAGCCGAACGGCTCAGCAGCATCCTCCTCGGCTTTCCCGAACAGTGGGCCACCGATCCAGCCCTCCCCGCCATCATGCAGGACGTGGGAGAGATTCAGCGCGTGGTCTACACCGCCGAGCTCGGCGCCGTGCAGGACCTGATCGAGCGCTACGTCCGCCGCGCGTTGACCGTTCCGCTCGCGGTGCCCCAGGCGGTCGGGAAGATTCGCACCGTTATCTCCCCGTGGACTCGCCGCCAGGAGACCGCCGAGGCCGTGGTGGACCTGATGGACCCCACAGGCGCCGAACTGTGGACCCTGTTCCCCGGTCACGACCTGGGACCGGCGGCCATTCCCGGTGTCGAAATAGTCTCCGTACCGCCTGAGGCCTCGCCGCTCATCATTCTCTGGGACCTGCCCGAGCCGGCCGACCTGGTTCGCCTGGCCGCCGCGGGTCCGGTGGTGCTGCTGGTGCCGCCGGGCACCGACTCCTGGGTCCGCCACATCGCGCCGGAGGCCCGGCCGATCCGGTTGCCCAATGCCGCGGACTCGGTCGCCGATGCCGGGGCCACCCACCGTGCCACCATCGCCGCCCTTCTGGAGTCCGGCTCTCTGGACGGCGGCCTGCTGGCCCTGGCTCCGCTGTTCGACCGGCACGATCCGGCGACCGTGGCCGCGGCACTCTACCAGCTCTGGCTGGAGCAGCCGGCCCCCCAGGCGCCTGCCGCCCTGCCGGCCGGCCTCGAGGCCGCGACCGCGCGGCTCTGGCTCAGCGTCGGGAAGAAAGACGGCGCCGGCCCCAACGATTTCGTCGCGATGTTGACCAAGGACGTGGGGATGGAACGGGGCAAGATCGGGAAGGTTGAAGTGCGCGAACTGTATTCCCTGGTGGAGGTACCCGCGATGGAAGCGGAATCGCTGGTGGGGAAGATCACCGGGCAGAGCGTGCGGCGGCGGCGGATTACCGCGCGGATCGATCGCGGGGGAAAACCGCGGAGCGCGCCGGCGGAGAGGGCGCGACCCTAGGTGGATTGTCATTCCGAGGAAGCGAAGCGACCGAGGAATCCCTAGCGTTTCTTGTTCACCAGGTCCTTGAGCCCCTTCCCCGCCCGGAACGCCGGCACCATCGTGGCCTTGATGTTGATACTTTCGCCGGTCTGCGGATCCCGTCCCCGCCGCGGCGCCCGGCGCCGAGTCTCGAAGTTTCCAAACCCGGTGATCTGCACCTTGTTGCCCTTGCGCAGCTCCTGGCTGATCAATCCGGATGTCCCGAAAACAGTTTCGACAATCTTTGCTGCGGCGGTCTTGGAGAGGGCGAGCCGTTTGGCGAGCGCTGTCACCAGGTCCTGCTTGTTCACGCGGCGCTCCTGGCTCGATGGGTAGGTGATCGGGCAGGCCAGAATATGGAACCCTACCACCAGTAGGGCAAGATGCGTAACTTGTCGAGCATCGATTGCGATTCTAGTTCAACGATTGGTGACGGGGACTGCGTACTGAGTACTGCGAAACGGATCTTTGACCCAGTACCCAGTACCCAGTACCGAGTACCTTTCACCCGACCCCAACCTCACAAGCGATGTATTCCGGCTCGCGTCCAGGCTCGATCGAAATCATCTCCGGCGTCATGTTCAGCGGGAAGAGCGAAGAGCTCATCCGGCGGGTCCGCCGTGGGGTCATCGCGCGGCGCCGGGTGCAGGTCTTCAAGTCGCACCTCGACTCCCGATATGCCGGTTTGTCCGCCGTCGCCAGCCACGACGGGACCGAGTTCGATGCCGCCCCGGTAGACTCGGCCACCGAGATCTTCCGCCTGGTCCGGCCCGAAACCGAGATCGTCGCGGTGGACGAGGTCCAGTTCCTGGACCACGCGATCGTCGAGGTGGCCACCACGCTGGCGGGACGCGGGGTACGGGTCATCCTGGCCGGCACCGACACCGATTTCCGGGGCGAACCGTTCGGCCCCATGGGCGCCCTGATGGCCGTCGCCGAACAAGTCACCAAGCTGAACGCCATCTGCGTGGTCTGCGGCGATCTCGCCAGCCGCAACCAGCGCCTGGTGAACGGCCGCCCCGCCCGCTACGACTCCCCCACCATCATGGTCGGCGGCCGGGAGAGCTATGAAGCCCGCTGCCGGCACTGCCATAGAGTCCCCAGGCAGGATGAAGATCAAACCGCCATGTTGTAGGTGGGACAGTGGGAAAGTGGGTCGGTGGGTAGCCGATCTTTCCCCTCTGACACCTACCCACCGACCCACCGTCCCACCTACCCACCCATGCTAAACGTCGTTCTAACTGGAAATATCGCCGCCGGAAAGTCCGCGGTCGTCGACCTCTTCCGGAGGTGGGGGGCCACCATCATCGACGCCGACCAGCTGGTCCGCGATGCCCAACGCCCCGGCACCGAGGTTCTCCAGGCCATCGCTTTCCGTTTTGGCCGCGATGTGGTCCTGCCCGGCGGTGAGCTGGACCGGGCCGCGCTCCGCGGCAAAGTCATGGGCGACGACCAGGCCCTGGCCGACCTCAACGCCATCGTCCATCCGGCCATCCAGCGGGAGCGAGACCGGCTGCTGGCCCAGGCCCGCGCCCGGGGCGACCGCATCGTGGTGAGCGACATTCCCCTGCTCTTCGAAGCGGCCGACCCCGGTGAATTCGACCTGATCGTCCTGGTGGACGCGCCCGAGAGCGTCCGTCGCCAGCGGCTCATCGCGAGGCGTGGCCTGGACTCCATCGAAGCGGAGCGAATGATGAACTCTCAGCAACCAGCCCTCCCCAAGCGCGCGAAAAGTGACTTTGTAATCGACAACGATGGAACCCTGGAGGCGCTGGAGGCGAAGGCCAGGGCGGTATGGAACGAGCTGGAACGCCGGGCAACTTGATTATCCTCCTCACTCGCCCTATCCTCATGCCGCCAACCGCCCCGGAGACCCGAAGTGGCCACCATTCCTGACGACCTGCTCTACACCCCGGACCACGAATACATCAAGAAGACCGACGACCCCGCTGTCGTGGTCGTCGGGATCACCGACTACGCCCAGGGCGAGCTGGGTGATGTCGTCTTCGTGAACCTTCCCAAGGTGGGCCAGAAATTCGCCGCCCACGCCGTCTTCGGGACCATCGAGGCGGTGAAGGCGGTCTCCGACCTCTACTGTCCGGTGGCGGGCGAAGTGACCGAGGTCAATGCCCAGCTGGATGCCACCCCGGACCTGGTCAACCGGGAGCCTTACGGGGACGGCTGGATGGTCAAGCTCAAGGTGACCACTCCGGGTGACTTGAACAGCCTGCTCGCGCCCTCGGCCTACAAGGCCCAGATCGGAGCCTAGCCGGGGTAGTTATTCTTCCCCCATGCCCAAAACCAGCACCCCCGCTGCTCCCGACGCTCCCGTCGCCGCCCGGCCCAGCGCTGCAGCGGCCGCCACGCGGCTCTTCGAGGACGACCGGTTCGATTCCCGCCACCTGGGCCCCCGTCCGGCCGATATCGCCGCGATGCTCAAGGTCCTGGGATTCTCCTCGCTCGACGACCTGGTCGACGCGATTGTCCCCGCCGACATCCGGCTGAAGCGCCCGCTGGCGCTGCCCGCCGCGCTCACCGAACGGCAGGCGCTGGACGAGATGCGCACCCTGGCGGACCAGAACCAGGTTTTTCGTTCTTACCTGGGACTCGGTTACTCCGACACGATCACGCCACCGGTCATCCTCCGGAACATCTTCGAGAATCCCGGCTGGTACACGGCATACACGCCCTACCAGGCCGAGATCGCGCAGGGCCGGCTCGAGGCGCTGCTTAATTTCCAGACCGTGGTCTCCGACCTTACCGGCCTTGAAGTGGCCAACGCGTCACTGCTGGACGAAGGCACGGCGGCCGCCGAGGCCATGCACCTGACCGAAGCAGTCACCTCCGCGCCCGGCCCCCACAAGTATTTTATCGACCAGAAATGTCACCCGCAGACCATCGCCGTGGTGAAGACCCGGGCCGAAGCCCGGGGCCTCGAGACGATCGAAGGATCGGCCGCCGAGTTCCAGTTCACCCCCGGCGTCATCGGCGCCCTCATCCAGTACCCGGCGACCGACGGCGAGGTGCAGGATTGGCGCGGCTTCTGCGAACGGGCCCACTCAGCCGGCGCGCTGGTCACCGCGGCGACCGATCTCCTGAGCCTGGTCCTGCTCGAGCCGCCCGGCGCCTGGGGCGCCGACATAGCGGTCGGTAACAGCCAGCGATTCGGGGTACCCCTGGGCTTCGGCGGCCCCCACGCGGCGTTCTTCGCCACCCGGGACCAGTTCAAGCGGGTGCTCCCCGGCCGCATCATCGGTGTCTCGAAGGATCGTGCGGGACGCCCCGCGCTCCGCATGGCGCTGCAGACCCGGGAGCAGCACATCCGCCGGGAAAAAGCGACCAGCAACGTCTGCACGGCGCAGGTGCTGCTGGCGGTCATCGCCGGCATGTACGCGGTCTGGCACGGCCCCGAAGGGCTCACCCGGATCGCCCGGCGGGTGCACCACCTGGCCGGCGTGCTGGCCGAATCGCTTCGGCGCATCGGCCTGACCATCGTTTACGAGAACTTCTTCGACACCGTCCTGGTCGAGACCGACGCAAAGACGCAGAGCCGGATCCTCCAGGCCGCGGCTGAGCGAATGATCAATCTCCGGGTGATATCTCCCACCCGGGTGAGCGTGGCACTCGATGAGACCACGACTCCGGACGATGTCCGCGACCTGGCGCAGGTCTTCGCCGGCCGCAACACGCTGCCCTTCGACCCGATGGCGTGCGCTGCCGTGCTGCCCCAGGCGATTCCGGTCGGCCTGGCCCGGAAGTCGGCCTTCCTGACTCATCCGGTGTTCCACCGCCATCGCAGCGAGACCGAAATGCTGCGCTACCTCAAGCTGCTGGAGGACCGCGACCTCTCTCTCACCTCCGCCATGATCCCGCTCGGCTCCTGCACCATGAAGCTGAACGCGACCTCGGAGATGATCCCGGTCACCTGGGCCGAGCTGGGCCGCATCCATCCCTTCGCGCCGAAGGAGCAGACCAGGGGATACCAGCAGCTGTTCGAGCGGCTGGAGCGAGCGCTGGCCGAGATTACCGGCTTCGCCGCCGTCTCGCTGCAGCCCAATGCGGGCTCCCAGGGAGAATTCGCCGGACTCTTGGTGATCCGCGGCTATCATGCCGCGCGGGGCCAGGGTCACCGCAATATCTGCCTCATTCCCCAGTCGGCTCACGGCACCAATCCGGCCAGCGCGGTGATGGCGGGGTACCAGGTCGTGGTTGTGAAGACCGATCCCAAGGGGAACATCGACGTCGAGGATCTCCGGGCCAAGGCGAAGGAGCACGCCGCCAATCTCGCCGCGCTCATGGTGACCTACCCCTCGACCCATGGCGTGTTCGAATCGTCGATCGCGGAGATTTGCCGGATCGTGCATGAGAACGGTGGCCAGGTCTATATGGACGGGGCCAACATGAACGCGCAGGTTGGCCTCTGCCGGCCCGGCGATATCGGCGCCGACGTGTGCCACCTGAACCTGCACAAGACTTTCTGTATCCCGCACGGCGGCGGTGGTCCCGGCATGGGACCCATCGGCGTCGCCAGCCACCTGGCGCCGTTCCTTCCCAGCCATCCGCTGGTGGATCTGGGCCATGCCCAGGCCGCCGGCGCCGTGTCGGCGGCACCGTGGGGCAGCGCGTCGATCCTGCCGATTTCGATGATGTACATCATGATGATGGGACCCGACGGGCTCACCGAAGCCACCAGGGTCGCCATCCTCAATGCCAATTACATCGCCAAGCGGCTCGAGGGGCACTACGGCCTGTTGTACAGCGGCAACCGGGGACTGATCGCGCACGAGTGCATCATCGACACCCGTCCCTTCAAGGCCAGCGCCGGCGTCGAGGTCGAAGACATCGCCAAGCGGCTCATCGATTTTGGTTTCCATCCACCGACGGTCTCCTTCCCGGTTCCCGGCACGCTCATGGTGGAACCGACCGAGAGCGAGTCGAAGGAAGAGCTCGATCGCTATTGCGACGCGATGATCGCGATCCGGCAGGAGATGCGGGAGATCGAAGAGGGCAAGGCGGTGAAGGGCAACAACCTGCTCAGCAACTCGCCCCACACCCTGGCCGACGTGATCAGCGACGCCTGGGACCGGCCTTACTCCCGCGAGCGGGCTGGCTTCCCGTCCGCCGCGACCCGGATGCACAAGGTCTGGCCCACGGTGGGGAGAATCGACCAGGCTTACGGCGACCGGAATCTGGTGTGCACCTGCCCGCCGGTATCCGCGTACGAATCGTAGGCCGGACCCCATGCATGACGTCGTAGGTCGGGCCTCCGTGCCCGACCGGACTTGGTATCTCTTGATCGACAGCCCCCGCCCGGGGTTTGAAAACATGGCCCGGGACCAGGCGCTGCTGGACTCCGCGGAACGGGAAGGGCTCGCGGTCCTGCGACTCTACCAGTGGTACCCCCACTGCCTCTCCTTCGGCCGCCACGAGCCCGCCCTCAAGCGCTACGATCGCACCCGCATCGAATCCCAGGGCCTGGCTTGCGTGCGCCGGCCCACCGGCGGCCGGGCTGTGTGGCACGCGCGCGAGCTGACCTACAGCATTGCGGCGCCGCTGACCCGCTTCGGTTCCCTTCCTCAGGCCTACCGGACCATTCATCAGATCATAGCGAAGGCTGTGGCCGCTCTGGGTGCTCTCCCGGCGCTGGCCGCAGCGCCGGCGCGGGCAATTGGTGTGGATGCCGGCGCCTGCTTCGCGAGCCCGGCCGGCGGAGAGGTAGTTATCGGGGACCACAAGCTGGTCGGATCGGCCCAGGTCCGGCAGGGCGACGCGTTCCTGCAGCACGGTAGCCTGTTGCTGGAAGACGACCAGCACATGGTGCAACAGGTCACCCTGGGCGATCCTCCTTCCTCCCTCGACCGGCCGCTCAGCCAAATCCTCGGACGCAGGGTCGGATTTGATGAAATGGCCCGCGCCATCGTGCCGGAGTTCGAGGACTGGGCCGGCCCCATGGCTGAGTGGGATCGGGAAACCGGGCTGGCCCCCGCGGCGGGCGAGCACGAGGCCCGCTTCCGATCACCCGAATGGACCTGGAGCCGCTGACAGCCCTACCGTTTCACCTTATCTTAAGTTGCCCCTCCGAGGAGAATCCGTTGCTTCGCTCTGTTCTCCGGATAACCGCCGTTGCCGGCCTGATCGTCGCCTCCGTTTCCAGCTCTGCATGCGCCCAGCGCGACGGGGCCAGCGGCACCCTGGTTATCGCGACGGGCGCCGATGTGTCTATTCCGGTTCCTGGAGTGGAGCAGAACCAGACCAACTGGCAGGTCACCAATCTCCTGTTTCTACGGCTGGCCGAGCTCGGCCCCACGCTGAGCACCGTCGGGGACAAGGACTTTGTCCCCATGCTGGCCCGGTCCTGGAAGCGGCGAGATTCGGTCACCGTGGTGTTCGACCTGGATCGCCGCGCACTCTGGCATGACGGCGCCCCCGTCACTTCGCGCGACGTGGTATTCACCTTCGAGCGGGCCCGCCAGGTTTCCGACCTCGCCACTGCCACCCAGCGCATCGCCTCCGTCACGGCGGACGGGCCCAACCGCGTGGTTTTCCGGTTCACCCATGTCTACGCCGAACAACTGTACGACGCGACGTATCACCTGATGATCATTCCGGAGCACCTGCTCGCCCGGATCCCCCAGGATTCGATCGCGTCGTCAGAATTCGGGAAGCATCCGGTCGGGAACGGCCCTTTCCGCTGGGTGCGCCGGGTTCCGGACCAGGTCACCGAACTGGCCGCCTTCGAGCGGTTCTTCCTGGGAAAGCCCAAGCTGGACCGGGTCTATTTTCGGGTTGCCAGGGCGCCCGACGCCCGGCTCAACCTGCTGCTGAGCGGTGAAGCTGACGTCACCGAGTTGCTCTCCTGGGCCGCGGTGCAGCGACTCGACGGGAATCAGGAGTTCTCCATCATCCCGGTCCCCAGCCCGACCATCACCTACGCCCTGTTTAATCAGAAGGCCCCGGGAGACCGGACCCGTCCCCATCCGATCCTGGCCGACGTCCGGGTGCGCCGCGCCCTGGTCCTCGCCCTCGACCGCCCCGTGATGCTTCGCGCGGTCTACGGGCCTTACGCGGTGGGCAACGATGGCCCGGTTCCCCAGGCCTTCGCCTGGGTGGAAGAGCCCGGTCATAACGCCATCCGCACCGACACGTCCGCCGCGCGCCGGCTCCTCGCCGACGCCGGGTGGACCGACCACGACGGGGACGGCACTCTCGACAAGGACGGCAAGCCGCTCGAATTGACGATCAACTCGCCCAATGCCAGTCCCCAGCGGCCGCTGTTCGCCCAGCAGATGCAGGAGCGCTGGCGCCAGCTGGGCATCAAGGCCAGCGTCCAGCTGCTCGACGGGCCAGTCTGGGTCCAGCGTCGCGACGCCGGGCAGTTCGATATCGACATGTCGAACGCGAACCTCGACCCGACTCCCTCCGGCTGGCGCAACAGCTGGAGTTGCGAAACCGCCGGGAAGCCTCGGCAAAACGTCGGCAGCTACTGCGATCCCGCCATCGATTCCTTGCTCCGCGTGGCCAACACGTCCCGCGACGTGGTGCCGGTCTACCGCCAGATCCTGAAGCACATCCGGGAGGACGCGCCGGCGGTCTTCCTCTCCGCGCCGGCCAACGTCGTCGCGGTGCATCGAAGGTTCGCCACTCGCCCCCTCCGCTCCGACATGATCTGGTTGGGACTCCGGGAGTGGAGCATCGCTCCCGGCCTCCAGTTGCCGCGAGACCGTGTCCGCGGGAACTAGGTGATTCGCTGGCTGTTGCTTCGCACCGGCCAGGCCCTGGTCACCCTGGCGGTCGCGCTCGTCATTCTCTTCTTCCTCATGCGACTGGTCCCCGGGGAACCCCTGGCGCCGGGGGCCACGGAGCGGCCCCCGTCCCAGGAAGAGATCGCTCGCTTTCGCCGCCGCTATTGCCTCGACTGCCCCCTGCCCGTGCAGTTCGCCAATTTTGTCACCCGCGCGATCAAGGGAGACCTCGGCACCTCGATCCACTATCCCGGGCGGCCCGTCACCCAGCTCATTCGCGAGCGGCTGCCCTGGACGCTGCTGCTGGGCGGCACCGCCCTCCTCCTCAACTTCACCGTCGGGCTTCTGCTCGGAGTCTGGCAGGCGGTGCGCAAGGGGACTCGGGTGGACCGGGTGCTCTCTTCCATCTCGCTGGTCGGCTATGCCATCCCCTCGTTCTGGCTTGGCATGGTCCTGGTCTGGATCTTCGCGATCAAGGTTCACTGGCTGCCTTCCGCCGGAATTTCCGAACCCACCCTCGCGGGCGAGTCCCTCCTGGTCCGCATCGGCGACGTTGCCCGTCACCTGGTCCTCCCGGCCTTGACGCTGTCCGTGGTGAGCATCGCCGCCACCATGCGGTACCAGCGCAATGCGATGATCGAAGTGCTCCGGCTCGACTACATCCGGACCGCACGGGCCAAGGGCCTCTCCGAGAGCATCGTGATCCGCCGTCATGCCTGGCGCAACGCGCTCTTCCCGGTGCTGACCTTGTTCGGCCTCTGGCTGCCGATCCTGGTGACCGGCTCGGTGTTCGTGGAATACGTCTTTGCGTGGAGCGGACTGGGTCTCCTGGCCACCGAGGCCATCGGTGGCCGGGACTACCCGCTGTTGATGGGGACGGCAATCCTGGTTTCCAGCATGATCGTGTTCGGCGGCTGGCTCACCGACGTGGGCTACATGGTGCTGGATCCCCGGGTGCGGCACCGATGACCACCGCCTTCGCGCCCAGCATCGACAACGCCTTCTCCAGCCGGGAGGCCCGGATCGGCGCTTTTGTGCTGATCCTGATTGTACTGCTCGCCATCGTGTTGCCCTGGGTGCTGCCGGATCCCGCCGTGCAGTGCCTGCCCTGCGGTTCCCTCCCGCCCAGCCTGCATCACCCGTTCGGCACCGACTTGCTGGGCCGCGACGTGCTTTCCCGGGTGGCCGGAGGAGCCCGCATCTCCTTGTCGGTCGCGCTGATTTCGGTGATCCTGTCGGTGGTCTTGGGCGGGCTCATCGGGACCGTCGCGGGCTACGCCGGCGGATGGGTGGACAGCCTGATCATGCGCGGCGTGGATGGCGCCCTCGCGATTCCCCGGCTCTTCGTACTGTTGCTGGTCCTGGCGATGGTCCGCCCGATCCCGCTCTGGCTCCTCATCCTGGTGCTGGGCACCACCGGGTGGTTCGGCGTGAGCCGGATTGTCCGAGGCGAAGCGCTCCGGGTCAAGCATGAGCTCTACGTCCAGGCGGCCGAGGCGCTCGGCGCCCGCGGGCACCGGATTATCTTGCGGCACCTCCTGCCCAACACCGCGGGACCGCTGCTGGTCGCCGCGACGCTCGGAGTGGGTGACGTGATCCTGCTCGAGGCCGGGCTTTCCTTTCTCGGACTCGGCATTCAACCACCGACCCCGTCCTGGGGCGGCATGATCCAGGACTCCCGGGACTACTTCTTCACCCGGCCCTGGACCAGCATCTTTCCCGGTCTCGCCATCGTGGTGACCGTGCTCGCCGTGAGCCTGATCGGCGATGCGATGCGCGACCGATTCGATCCCAGGAACGCATGACCGCTTTGCTGGACGTCACCGATCTCCGGGTCAGTTTCCCCGCCGCCGCCGGCCGATCCTGGCCGGTGGACGGGGTGAGCCTGCGCATCGATCGGGGCGAGATGCTGGCGCTGGTGGGCGAATCGGGGTCGGGCAAGAGCCTCACCAGTCTCGCCCTGCTCCGGCTGATTCCGCCGCCGGGAAGGATCGAGCCGGGCAGCGCTATCCGCCTGGGCGACCTCGACATCCTGGCGCTGGACGATAAAGCACTGAGGGAGGTGCGCGGCCGGAGGATCGGCATGGTCTTTCAGGACCCGATGACCAGTCTCAACCCGGTCTTCACCGTAGGCGACCAGATCGCCGAAGGCATCCGGGCCCACTTCCCGGTCTCCCGCCGGGAAGCGAGGGATCGGTCGCTCGCGCTACTCACCGAGGTGGGAATCCCCGATCCCGTCTCCCGGCTCCGCACCTACCCCCATCAGATGAGCGGCGGCATGCGGCAGCGGGTGATGATCGCAATGGCGCTGGCTTGTGAGCCGGAGTTGCTGATCGCCGATGAGCCCACCACCGCGCTCGACGTCACGGTACAGGCCCAGATCCTCGAGATCCTCGACGCCTTGCGCCAGAAGCGCGGAATGTCGGTCCTGCTCATCACCCACGACCTGGGCATCGTGGCCGGCCGGGCTGACCGGGTCGCGGTCATGTACGCCGGCCAGATCGTCGAAGAGGCGCCGACCGAGCGGCTCTTCCAGCGGCCTTCACACCCCTATACCCAGGGCCTGCTGGCCTCGGTGCCCCGGCTTACTGGGCCGCGTACCCGGCTCACCCCGATCGGCGGCGCAGTGCCGACGCCGGACGCGTGGCCCAGCGGGTGCCGCTTCCGCCCCCGGTGCCCCCAGGCGTTCGACAAGTCGGAGCTGCCCCCGCCACCGTTGCCGGTTGAGCCGGGTCATTCGATGCGCTGCTGGCTGGCCGAACGGGAGGCCTCGTGACCGCTCCGCTGCTCCAGGTCAACGACCTCGTCAAGCATTATCACAGCAGCGGATTGTTCCGGGCGGGGCCGATCGTGCGCGCCGTCGACGGCGTGTCGTTTGAAGTGGCACAGGGAGAGACGCTGGCCCTGGTGGGCGAGTCCGGCTGCGGAAAATCCACCGTCGGCCGGACCGTGCTGCGGCTCCAGGAACCGACCGCCGGCACCGTTCAATTCGATGGCGAGCCGGTCTTCAGCCTCGGCCGGGAGCCGCTGCGCCAGCTGCGCCGCCGCATGCAGATCATTTTCCAGGATCCCTACAGCTCGCTTAATCCCCGGATGACCATCGGGAAGGCTGTGGCGGAAGGGATCGAAATTCACCAGCTGGCCCGGGGGAAGGCGGTGCGGGAGCGGGTGGCGATGTTGCTGGAGGAGGTCGGGCTGGATCCGACGTACATGGGGCGCTATCCCCACGAGTTCTCCGGCGGCCAGCGCCAGCGGATCGGCATCGCCCGGGCCCTCGCCGTCGAACCGACTTTCCTGGTGTGCGACGAACCGGTCTCCGCCCTCGACGTTTCAGTCCAGGCCCAGGTGCTGAACCTGCTCATGGATCTGCAGGCGAAACACGGCCTCTCCTACCTGTTCATCGCGCACGACCTCGCCGTGGTGCGCCAGATCGCTCACCGGGTCGCCGTGATGTATCTCGGCCGGCTGGTCGAGACCGGGCCCACCGAGGCGGTGCTCTCCGATCCCCGGCATCCCTACACCCAGGCCCTGCTCTCCGCGGTCCCGGAGCCGGATCCCGCCCGGCAGCGTCAGCGCATCATCCTCGAGGGCGATATTCCGAGCCCGGCCAATCCTCCCAGCGGCTGCCCCTTTCATACCCGTTGCTTTCATCACCTGAAGGATGCCCGTTGCAGCGCCGAACGCCCCGCCCTGCGCCCCATCCATTCCACGCTCGCCGCGTGTCACTACGGCGAGGTGCTTCCCAACCTGGTGCAGGACGCCCGTAACTCTCCCGCGTAAAAGCAGCCGGTCCCTGCGTTTCTTGGATTACCACAACCTTTCAGATTGCGCCGATATTCTTTTTCGGGGGGGGCCCCGGGAAGGAGAGCGGCTCTTCGTGACGACAATCACGGCTCTGGACCGGAAAAACGCCGATCCTGCATCGGTCAGCACTCTCAATCGAATTGCCAGGAGGTTAAAGATGTCGAATAAGGATGGCGCTCCCCGAATGCGCGCCAAGGGCGCCCGGGATAAGATCAAAGGTGTGGTGAATGAAAACGTGGGGAAGGTACGCGGCAAGATGGGCGACTTGACCGACAATGCGTCCGAACACTTCAAGGGAAAGATTCAGGAGATCAAGGGCAAGCTGCAGCAGGCGAAAGGCGAGGTGGAAGAGGACTTGGGCGTCGCTCGGGACCGCCGGGTGGCGGACCGGGAAGAGGAGTAAGGGCGCCGCGTGCGCCCTTGGGGGCCCCTCTGCGGGTGCCCTATGCGGCGGCGGTGACCAAACCCCGCCGCATTTTCTTCAGCGCGGCCGTGCGGATCTGGGAGATCCGGCTCTCGGTCAGGTGTAGAACCTTGGCAATCTCCCGGAGGTTCAGCTCTTCATAGAAATAGAGCACCAGGACCATCCGCTCCCGCTCCGGCAAGGCGGCCAGCGCTCCGGCGATCGTGGTAACGCTCTCCTCCCGGCCCAAGCTGTCCAGCGCATCCATAGCCTCCGGCTGCGACAGCCGGGCGCCCAGCGTAGCACCGACGTGCAGATCCTCCGTGGGATCTTCATCCAGCGACATCATCACCGCTCCGTCCACGTCTTCCCGCCACGCCTGGTATGTCGGCTCATCGATGTCCAGCACCCGGGCCAGCTCACCTGGCTGGGCCGAGCGGCCCAGCTCTGATTCCAGCCGGGAGGAAGCCTGGTACAACTTGCGAGCCTTGGAACGCACCGACCGGGGAACCCAGTCGCGGTTCCTGAGCTCATCCAGCATCGCGCCCGAGATGCGGCGCGAGGCATAGGTAACGAAGGCATTGCCCAGGCTCACGTCGAACCCTTCCAGCGCCTGTACCAATCCCAGGGTGCCGGCACTGATCAGGTCGTCAATCTCCACCGTTCGACCGATCCGCATCGACAGCTTGCGCGCCAGTAAGCGAACCAGGTAGAGGTGGCGCTCGAGCAGCTCGCTCCGGGTCGTGAGATCACGGCTCCGGCGATACCGGCGCCAGAGGACCATCGTAGAATCAGCCGTGGGGCGCGCGGCGGCCGCTGTAGACTGCGAGTCGGCCCGGGTCCCTTCGGTCATCGTCAAAGCGATCATGTTGTCTCCCTGAAGCAGATGCGGTGGCAACCTTTCCGGACCTTGTAGGGGCAACGGCTATGCCATCAACTGCAGAGAGAGAGTATTCGTTGATAACCTTTAAGGACAATGACTTAGGAGATTGATTCGCCCACCGCTTCCCCTCATTTCGACTCCGCAGGCGTCAAGTATTTAGTCGGTGAAAGAGACCTCGACGGCGTTGAGCGCCCTCGAAGCACTCAAGTTTTTCGACCCCAGGGCCGATA
Source organism: Gemmatimonadales bacterium (assembly GCA_036006525.1). Lineage (GTDB taxonomy): Bacteria > Gemmatimonadota > Gemmatimonadetes > Gemmatimonadales > GWC2-71-9 > DASYPP01. Next base: position 137,643 of record DASYPP010000004.1, on the reverse strand, counting down.
CCAGTAGTCATGCAACCCGATCCAGAATCCGATGCCGTCGCCCGCGTTCCACCGAAGCTGAGTAGAGACGCGCAGATGCGGCTGATCATCCAACGGGTTGCCTCGGGATACTACCAGCGCCACGACGTGCTGCACGAGGCGGCGGAAAAGATCTTCCGCTCTTCCTGAAGGCGCTATTATTCCCCCGTCCGTACCCATCACCCAATCCATGACCGACACCGTACCGGCCGGACTGGCCGCCTTCGCGACCCTCGAGCTCCGAGTCGGGCAAATCACCCGGGCCGAGTTGAATCCCAGGGCCCGCAAGCCTTCGTATCGGCTGTCGATCGATTTCGGACCGCTCGGCGAGAAAACCTCCAGCGCGCAGCTGGTCAACCTGTACCAGCCGGCCGACCTGGTCGGGCGCCTGGTCGTCGCGGCGATGAACCTGGGCACCCGCAACGTGGCCGGAGTCGTTTCCGAGGTGCTGGTCCTGGGACTGCCCAGCGCTGAGGGACACGTCGTCCTGCTGGCCGTCGAACGTGAAGTGCCTTTGGGAGGTCGGGTCTATTAGCAGGCTGGCGGCAAGCGGGTGCGGGGGGTCAGGCGGTACCGGATTGGAGCCAGGCCAAACTGTAACACGAAACGCACGAAGTAATCCGGAGATCACGAAAAACGACAAGTAATAGTTCTTAGAGGTTCGTCGTGAACTCCGCGGTCCATCGTGTTCTTGGTGTTCCAGTTGGGGCTTACTGAAAACTCAGAACCGTCTCACCTGCCCACGACCACTCCGTTGTGTTCGTGACTCCGTGGTGAGTGTTTGGAGAGGAATTCCGGAATGCGCCAGCTGATTTCGAGCGGTACTCCATGGGAACCGGTTGTCGGCTACTCGCGGGCCGTCCGCGACGGCAACGTCATTCACGTCTCCGGCACCACCGCCACCGGACCCAACGGAGAAATCGTCGGCCCCGGCGACCCCTACGCCCAAACCGTGCAAACCATCCGCAACATCGAGAAGGCCCTGGCCTCCGCGGGGGCATCGCTTCAGGACGTGGTGCGAACCCGGATGTACGTGACCGATATCAGCCAGTGGGAAGCAATTGGCCGGGCCCACGGCGAATTCTTTGGGGCTATCCGACCCGCCACGAGTATGGTTCAGGTATCCCGGCTCATCGATCCCGCGATGCTGGTCGAAATCGAAGCCGAAGCCATCCTCAACCCGAGGTAACCGTGCCCCACAAGCTGATCCAGGTGGACGCCTTTACCGATCACGCATACGGAGGCAACCCCGCAGCCGTGCTGGTGCTCCCCGAGCCGGCGGAGGAGGACTGGATGCAGTCGGTCGCGCTGGAGATGAACCTGTCGGAGACCGCGTTCGTGGTCCCCGAGAAGAACGGCTTCCGGTTGCGCTGGTTTACGCCCCGCACCGAGGTCGACCTCTGCGGCCATGCGACCCTGGCCGCGGCCCACGTGCTGTGGGAGACCGGCGTCCTCGGTCCCCAGGCACCGGCCCGTTTCTTCACCCGGAGCGGAACCCTCACCGCGACCAGGAAGGGCGACTGGATCGAGCTCGATTTCCCCGCCGACCCGGAAGATTTCTGCGCCGCCCCGCTGGAACTCACTGAGGCGCTCGGCGTGGCGATGCATTATGTCGGCAAGAACAGCACCGACTATCTGGTGGAGGTCGAAAAGGAATCGACCCTCCGGATGCTGGAACCCAACTTCGGCATGCTGGAATCGATCCCGGCGAGAGGGTTCATCATCACCTGCCTCAGCGACGACCCCCGGTTCGACTTCGTTTCCCGCTTCTTCGCCCCCGGCGTCGGCATCCGCGAGGATCATGTCACCGGCTCAGCCCACTGCTGCCTCGCTCCGTTCTGGGGCACTCGCCTGGGGAAGGACGAGATGGTCGGCTACCAGGCCTCCTCCCGCGGCGGTATCGTCCGGGTCCGCCTCCAGGGTGACCGCGTTGTACTCGGCGGGCAAGCCGTCACCGTCATGCGCGGAGAGTTGCTCTAGATTATCGCGAATTATTTCGTGCCTGCGGGCGAGGTACCACCTCGCGGGGATTGCGGGCGGTCTACTCTCGATAGGTAGGAATCACTTCGGTCGGGAGGTACTCGGGATCTTTTTTCCCGTTACCCAGTTGTCCCAGGGCGTTCCAGCCCCAGCACAGGGCCCCCTCGTTCTTGGCGATGCCGCAGGTATGGTTCCCGCCGGCGGACACCGCAACGAAACGATGGTTTCCATTCACCAGGACCGGTGCCGTCGTGGATAGCGTACTGCCGATCCCCAGCTTGCCGTAGGTGTTGGCTCCCCAGCAATAGAGGTCGAACGAGGCGGTAATGCCGCAGGAGTGATAACTGCCGACGGCCATGGTGACGAAGGCCTTGCCTCCGACCACCTGGACCGGCTCCGTCACGTGATTGACCTGGCTGCCGTTGCCCAGCTCGTTCGAGACGTTGGACCCCCAGCACCATACCTGGCCGGCATCGGTAAGACCGCAACTGAAGAAATCCCCGGTCCCGATCCGCTTGAACACCAGGCCGCCCAGGACCGGGGCCGGCGTGGAGTGGTTGGTCAGGTCGCCGGTGCCGAGCATGCCGTAGAGATTGTCGCCCCAGCAGTAGGCGGCGCCGGACTTGGTGAGCCCGCAGGTATGGAAGAGGCTGGTGCTGATCTCGCTGAAGCGAAGGTTCCCTGCCACCGGCGTCGGCACGAAGGTGTCCTCGTCCACTCCGGTCCCCAGTTCTCCGCTCCCCCCACTGCCCCAGCAATACCCGGTGTCATCAAGGGCGACACCACAGGTGTAGCCGGTTCCCGCGCTGATACTGCGGAAACGAAGATTGCCGTCGACCTTGACCGGCAGCTTGGAAAGGAAAATGGTGTTCTGCTTACCGAGCGCGCCCACGGCATTGCCGCCCCAGCAGTACGCCGTGCCGTTGCCGGTCAGGCCGCAGGTGTGCGCGCTGCCCGACGCGATCGAGCTGAACTCCTGGCCACCCTGGACCTTTGTGGGAGCCCGGTAGTTGAGCGTGTCACCGGCACCCAACTGGCCAAACCCACCCCACCCCCAGCAGTGCACCGAGCCGTTCTGCTGCAGCAGGCAGACGTGATCGTCCCCGTCCGCAACGGAAAACAGGCCGCCCAGCCCTTCGCTGGGCCCGGTGCCATCACCACAGCTGCTGAGAAGAAGAACGCCAAGGGAGAGCGCGTAGGCGGAGCAGTTCCGACCAACCATAAGTCACCCGCTGGGCCACCGAGGTTTTACTGGCGGACTCGACACCTGCAACTAAGGTGTGGGTCGGGAGCTCGATTCGTCAAACTGATTGTTGCGAAATGGAACTGCAAACGGCGCGCGGGCGCGGTACCCACGTGACACCAGGTAGGAGACGACTCTATGCGAGGCTCCATCACACGTGGACGCGGGCGCATTGGCGCGAGCCGGACTACTTGCGCCATCCTCCGTTGCCAGTAAGCTCCCTTGTTGGGTCTGTCGCGGTGGCTCCCTGAAAAAGCATTGGAGACGATCCATGCCTCGAGGTTCCTGGTGTGCGCTGGTCCTCTTGCTTGGTGCGATCCCGTTTGCTCCACTCCCGGCGCAAACCGCCGATAGCTCTGGCGATAGCAGTCGGGTGACACCACATCTTCGTCCCCGTACCACCAGCATCCTGGACGGTGGTTGGATTGACCGGCTGCCGGTCGATCGCATTGAGGACGTCCTGGTGTTCGAGAACGGCGTGGTGGTAACCAGGTCAGGCGCGCTCTCCCTCCGCGGGGGTCGAGCCGATGAGCACAACGTGTTTCTCGACGGATTCTCCATCAGCCCGGGATATCGCGGCAGCGGGGGACCGGTCTCCAACGGCATCATCATCAACCCGCCGGCGATCGAGGCCGACCTCGGCACCAACGCGGTGGAACGCCTCGAGCTGGTGACGGGGCCGTTGCCGGCCAACCTCGGGAACGCGGAATCAGGAGTGATCGCGTTGGAGACCAGGCACGGGAGCTCGGCCTTCTCCGCCAATGGTGCGGCAGAGACCGACGCCCTGTTCGGGGACCTGCACGGGCCGGGGTTCAACCGGTTCCAGGGCTCCGTCGGTGGCGGGATAGGAAGCAAGTTCCGCGTGTTCGGCGCGTTCGTGCTGGAAGGCCGCCGCGCCATTGACCTCGGCGCCGGCGCGGAGAACGCTCCCATTTTTGACATGGCCGGCGTGGACACCATTGTCGCGGTGCCCAGCGCGATCAACGATCCGCTCGCCGATACCACCTTTGTGGACGTGTCTTCGTTCGCTATAACCCGGGGCCGGTGCGACGCGTTCGCTGGCAGCGCCAATCCGGGCATCGCCGACAACTACGGCCGCAAGTGCCAGGGCGTGCAGACTTCCGTCACGAACTCCGCTGCCTACTCATTCACGGCGAGGCTGGACTATGCCCTGTCCGCCAGCAGCCAGATAACCGTGACCGGCCTCGCCAGCCAGGACCAGCAGCGCTTTTTCAGTTACGCGGACCTGTACAACCCCGCCGGGCTGACCGCCGCGCGGGGCTGGAATCGGATCGTCAACCTGGGCTGGAGCCAGGATTTCGGCGGCGACCGGCCCATCAGTATTCGTGCGGGGCTGTCCCTGCAGCGTGATCGGGCGATCTCCGGTCCGCTTTCGCCGGAGAGCGAAATCAATTCCCGCAGCAGCTTCGCCGACCTGCTGCTTTCACCCCTGGGTTTCCGGTTTGACTTCGAGAACTTCCCGGTGGACCAGGCCCTGGTGGACAACTACCGGAACGATGTCCCCGGAAGCCGCCGATCGCCTTACGACCTGGAGAATGTGGACCAGTACAACCTCATCGACCAGTACCGCAACAGCCCGTACGGTACCGGGCAGTTCATCGACGGCGGAGGGCCGATAAGTCGAATCATCCTCCGGCGCGAGGATCGGAATATCGGCCAGGCGAGCATGGGGTGGAATTGGGCGAGCCATAGCATCCTCCAGGCCGGCGTGTCGCTGACCCGCTACGATGTCACCAATTACAGTCTGCAGCTGAATACCCTGATTTTTTCCGATGTATGGATCGAAAAACCCGCCGCCGAGGCTGCGTTTGTTCAGAACACCTTCCATTTCGCCTCGGGGTTGATCGTCGCCGGCGTTCGTTACGATCACTTCAGCACGCACGCCAGCCGGCCCTTCGTCCTCGATACCGTATCCTCCAGCCCGAAGTTCAATACCTACGACTACTTCCCGACTCCCAGTAGCTATGGAACCGGCGGGGCGACGTTCAACGGGCAGCCGCTGATGAAGCTGGTGGAGGACCAGGGCCATGGAGCGGTGGCACCGCGCATCCAGGGCGCGTATGAGCTAAGCCCGGCCACCGTCATTCGAGCCGGATACGCCAGGGAGAACCAGATGCCAGACCTGGCGCTGCTGCTGCAGGGCATCAATACCGACCTTCGTTTCACCAACACCAACATGGTGTTCGGCACCGACATGAGGTTTGAGTCAGCGGATCACTACGAGGTGGGGGTGAACCAGCGGATCCGCCCCGGCCTCGCCCTCGATGTGGCGGCCTATGAACGGGACATTCATCACCAGGCCCAGGGGACGTTCGTCGCGGAGAGAGACCCGGCCCGGCAGGGAGAAACCGTGGACATCAGGGAATTCACCGACATCGGGACCGGCTCGGTCAAGGGCGTAGAGTTGCGCCTCGATGGGCGAATGGGTCCGGTGCAAGGGTCACTCGGTTATTCCTACCAGGATGCCCAGGGCAGCGACGACATTTCGACCAACGACAGCCGGCCCCATACTGTCGCGGGGATCTTTCTGCTGGATGTCCCTGACTCGTGGCGGCACGGCACGTTGCTGGGCAGCATTCTCCACGGAGTCGGGGCCTCTGCCGGGTTCCGCTATTCCAGCGGCGCTCCGTATACCCGGTGCGCGCTGAGCACCGGCAATGAGTCGGCCCTGGCCGGGGATCTCTGCTTCCCGTTCGAAGGAACTCCCAACGACACCAGGCTACCCGCCTTCAAACAACTCGACCTCAGAATCACCAGGAGCTTCCACATCGGGCGACAGGTGGTGACAATGTATCTCGATGGCCGCAACATTCTGAATTTCAGCAACATTGTGAACGTCTTTGCCACGACCGGCACGACCAGCAGCCCCTTCGAGTCCGCCAGGGTCCGGTCTCTGGACAGCGCCAGCTGGGCCAATGAGGCAATACAGAACGGCGTATATGCCCCTAACGGCGACATCGACCTGGGCTTCAGCGGGGCGGTGGCATCCGGCTGCGGCAACTGGGTAAACCAGCAGAACCAGCCGACCGCGCCGAGCTGCGTCTACCTGATTCGCGCCGAGGAACGTTTCGGGGACGGAGATCACATATTCACCCTGTCCGAGCAGCGCCGGGCCTCAACGGCGCTATACGATGTGTCCCGCGGTAGCTATCTCTTCCACTCGACGCCCAGGCGACTTCGAATTGGATTGGAGCTCAGATTCTAAGGGACTAAGGACTGAGGATCAGGGTTCTCGGGTTGGTAAGTCCTTAGTCCCTAATCCTTAGTCCTTAGTCACCTAGTCCTTTCGCAGATCCTCCATCCTACTGCAGTGCCAGGGTCGTCGGTTTGTGCAGGAAGCTGTCGTCATCACCGATCAGTAATCCTTCCAGCACCATGTCGGGCCCGCCCACGTCCCGGACCAGTAGTCGTGGATTCGGGATGCCCGCGGGAAGGTCGAACACGACAGCGGTATGGTATTCCCCGCCGGCCGGGACTGGCTGGACCAGGGCAGCCTTCGCTCCAGTCAACGCGGTCAGCGCCTCCTCTCCGGCAGGCGAGCGCGCATAGCGCCGGCCCGCTGCGTCGAGTATCTGGTACTCCGGGTTCATCAGCCGCAGGGTCTCCCGGACCGCGTTACTGCTGACCCTGATGGACACGACATAGAACTCGCCGTGGGCCCGGGCCGCACCGACCGTAGGCGTCCGCTTGACCGAGTCAACCCCGACCGCCATGTGGCAATCGAAATAGAATCCGCAGAACCGGAGATCGGTGCCCCGGGGGAGCACCCGCTCCCGACTGGTGAGGGAGACGGTGAGCAGGGAGCCGCCGTACAGTCCCACGGCCAGCAGCATCAGGCCCCGCATCACCGCCTTCCCCTTGGGGTGGCCCCACGCCGGCAGCAGCCGCGCGAGAACTTCGCCGAGTACAAGGCTGCCCAGCAGGAACATGAGGAGTAACATCCGTAATCCGGGGCCCATCGCAGTTATCTCCGTCGCAGAGGAATGGGGAACTCCGAATCGGCGCTTCCGGTTCGGAACGTGAGGTAAGGCAGTGATCTGGTGGTTTCCGGATCGGGAAAGGAGCCGGGTCCAAAAAACACCCGCCGGGCCAGCCAGCGTCCCGGGGGCGTCCCCAACAGTACCGAAACGATCTCCATGGCTCGGCGGGACTCGAGCCGGCTCCATAGCCGCCGCAAGGTGAGCCGTCCCCGGTACCTCGTCCGGAATCGCCGGCCCTGCAGTTCGGCCAGTGCTTCCCGGTCCCCGCTCCTCAGGTATTCGGCGACCTGACCTGCGGCGAACTCGCTGAGCCGGAGACAGGGATCCAGCCCGCCCGCCGTCAGCGGTGAAACCGCGCCCGCGGCGTCGCCCAGCAACATCCCGTGCGAATTCACGATCGAGCGAAGCACGCCGTTCACCGGGATCCAGCCACCACGGCGCTCGACCAGTCGTCCACGCTCCAGCGGGACGATCCGCCGGGCGCGAACCCGCAGCTTCTCCAGCGCGTCACGCGCCGCGAAACGAGCCGGGTTTCCCGCCACGCCGATGTGGACCTCGGCGCCGTCGTGGACCAGCCATCCCAGATAGCCGGGCGCGATCTCGGGATCGAGAAAGCAGTGGAAGCATGGCGGGCCCTCGAGCGGGACGTCGACCACCACGTCCTCCACGCCGACAATCCACGCGAAGTTGCTGTCCAGCGACAGCGCGGTAGCGACCCGCGACCGGGCACCATCGGCGCCGAGGATGAAACGGGTCCGGGCCCTGATGGATTGCCCATTCCGGCGGAGCCAGACCACCGAGCCCCGGACCGAGGTCTCACACCCTTCGAAGTGCGTCGCGGGACTCCAGGTCACCCCGAGAGCCCGAGCCCCGGTGAGCAGGCGTTGATACAGCGGACCCATCCGGCCCACCCGGAACTCATCGCGCCCGCTCTCCAGCGCCAGCACCCTCCCGGACGGTGAGTGCATCCGCACGTGCCGCACCGGCGGACCCAGACAATCCTCCGGCAAGTGAAAGCTCTCCAACGAGCGACGCACGAAGATGCCGGTGGTCGCCACCGAAGCGCTGACCTCGCGCTTGTGGTCAACCAGCAGCACCCGAACCCCCCGCCGGCCCAGCGCGCTCGCGGCCCAGAGTCCGGCCAGGCCGGCACCCACGATGAGAACGTCGTGCTCCAGGTTCTCCGGCATCATCTTGCCCCGCGCGGCTGCGCCGGACACTGGGCGCTCCGGGTACGAAGGTCCAGCGACAACGCGGTGAGCGCGGCGAAGATCAACCCGGCCATCGCGATGCTGCCCGGCCGGCCTCGATCGCCCTGGTTCATCCCGCGATCCCGATGTCGACCCGCCCGAACCTCCGCTCCCGCGACCCGAAATCCTGGAGCGCCAGGTCCAGCTCGGCAGCGCCGAAGTCGGGCCACATGACGCCGCTGAAGTAGAGCTCAGCATAGGCGCTTTCCCACAACAGGAAATCACTGAGCCGCCGTTCCCCGCCGGTCCGGATGAGCAGGTCCACATCGGGCACTCCGGCCAGGCTGTGCGAAGCAGAGGCGAGGCGCCGGGCGAAGTTGTCGCGATCAATGGACCCGCCCGCGCTGGCCGCGGCCGCGATGCTGTCCCGGGCCGAGTAGTCCAGCGCGACCCGCACCAGCAGCCGGGTACCGGCCTGGGTCAACCGCTCCGCCGCCGTGATCGCCGAGCCGAGGGGCAGGCTCAGCCGGTCCCGCCGGCCGATCACGTTCAACCGAACACCGTGTCGGGCGCATTCCGCGGCTTCCCGCCGGAGGAAGCGGCGAAACAGGCTCATCAGGGTTTCGACTTCCCGCGGGGGCCGCTGCCAGTTGTCGCCCGAGAAGGCGAAGAGAGTGAGCACCCCGATCCCGCGATCTGCCGCGGCGCTGATCACCCGCCGCACCGCTTCGGCCCCGGCCCGGTGTCCCGCGCTGCGGGGCCATCCCCGCCGGGTCGCCCAGCGGCCGTTGCCGTCCATGATGATGGCGACGTGCGGTCCAGTTAGTTGTGAAGTACTTTGATTCACAAAGTAGAGCCTCAAAAAAAAGGTCAGCGTGGCCTGGGTTTGGCCCTGGTCGCCTGGATCAGCGCTTCCATGTGGTCGAGATACCGTTGCAGCGCCTTGCGGCCGCTGGCGGTCAGGCTGTACTCGGTCCGCGGAATCCGGCCCTCGAACTGCTTGGTGCAGGTGAGATAGCCCGCCTCTTCCAGTTTCCGGGCATGCACGCTCAGGTTGCCGTCCGAGGTGCCCAGCAGCTTCTTGAGATCGTTGAAGCTGAGGGTCGGGTTCACCGCGAGCGCGCTCACGATGGCGAGCCGGATGCGTTCGTGGATGATCCGGTCCAGCCCCATCGGCGCCCCGCCACCAGCGACGCTTTCCAATCGCGGCGACTCCGGCTTGCCCGTGGGGCGGGCGTCTCTGCTCGTCTTGGGAACCGCATTGGACTTAGCCACCGTACCTCCGCGCTATGATCGCGCCGAACAGAAGATGGAGGCCGCCGAACCCCAGCCCCATGAGCCAGTCCCGCCACTCGACCGGCGCGAAGAGCGCTACGCTCCCCAGCACCATGAAGCAGACGCCCTGGGCCGGTACCACGGGGACCGAAAAGGCCCCGGCCGCCAGGACGCCGGTGCCATACAGCAGCAGCCAGGTCCCCGGGATAGCCTCCCACAATCCCGACCGGTAGAGCACGACGGTGAGGATACCGCCCACGATGACCGGCGGCGCAAAGTTGAGCGCGAAGCGGCGGCCCGGCCCGGTGAGCAGCGGCACGCTGGCCCGCGATGCTTTCCGGCTGATGGACCAGACCCCGATGGCCAGGCCGAGGACCAGTGCGGCGAACCAGGTCGTGACCCAGCTCCCGAAGCGGACCTGCTGGTGAGCCACGATGGCCGCCGCTGCGCCCACCCCCCCGATCGCCACCCCGCCCCACCCCGGCACCGCGGTAAAGGCGCTGGCCCGCTCCATGGTCTCCCGGATGAACGCCAGGTTGTCCATCGCCCGGTCGTGCAGCGCGGGAGGCGGCGCCGGGGAGCGGCGGAGAGGCAGGGGCGTCATGGGAGAGAGGATAACTCCGGGGAGGCGGTTGTGTCAAGTACTTTATGTTACAAAGTCAACGTGCCGGAATCCTTACTGGACGGTCGCCGGCCGCGTCGCGGCGGCCGTGGAAAGGGCGCCCGGCGCCGTGGCGACGACGCTGGTCGTGCCGGCCGCCACCGGGCGGAAGGCCACCCCGCCGGTCCCCACGCTGGTCGGCGTGTAGTAGAACCCTGACACGATCAGCGCCGTACGGGTCGCCCCGGTGCCCCCGGTATTCACCAGCGTTGCCGCCGACTGGTTCGCATTGGTGAAGGTCACCGTCAGCCCCGGGCCTCCGGCCCGAACGTTCTCCACGGCGTTGAGGAAGAGATTGTTGGCGTCCCCGATTCCCACCCGGGCATAGATCGCGACATCCGCCGCCCCGGCCCCGATCGTGTTCGGCACGCCCTGCAGGTCGAGTGACGGCTGGACCACCGTCTCAGTGGTTGTGCCGTTGGTAAAGCCGGAAGCCGTGGCCGTGATGTTGACGGTGCCGGTCTGGCCCTCGACGCCCTGGACGTAGTAACCAAAGAAGGTCGAGCCATTGGCCATGTTGATCGTGATCGATCCGGTCCCCGCCGTCGTGGCGTCCGGCGAGAGCAGGAGAACGCCCGGATTGGAGCTCGTCAAAGTGACTGTTACTCCGCCGTGATTCGAAGCCCCGAGGTTCCCCGAAGCGTTCAGCTGGAGCCCGGCCCCCACCGGATAGGAGAATCCGTTGAGCGTGATCGCCGGCTGGCTGATGACGACTCCCCGGCTTGCCGCCGAGATCACCAGGACGCCCGGAGCGGTCGCCGACACCGTCGTCGAGCCGGCCAGGATGGGATGGAACCCGACCCCGCCCGTCGCCACGCTGGTCGGCGTGTAGTAGAGGCCGCTCGGAATCTGCGCGGTCCGGGTCGGCGCCGAGCCGCCGGTATTGACCAGGTTCCCCACCGACGGCGTGGAGCTGGCGAAGGTCACCGTGAGCGGGGCCGGCGCGCCGGCCCGCACGTTCTCGACCGCCACCAGGAAGCTGTTCCCGGTCGCCACGCCGACCCGGGCGTAGATCGCGTCGTCCGGCGAGAGGGTCGTGGTGTTGGCCGGGACGCCCTGGAGATCCATCGCAGCCTGCTCCACGGTCTCATTGACCGAGCCGTTACTGAACCCGCTGGCGCTCGCCGTGATCGACACCGTGCCGGTCTGACCTTCGACGCCCTGGACATAGAACCCGAAGAACTGGGTGCCGTTGGCCATCGGGATGTTGATCGACGCGGTCCCTGGAGTCACCGCGTCCGGCGAGAGCAGCATCACCGCCGGATTGGAGCTGGTCAGGGTAAGCGTCACGCCGCCGTGGTTCGCCGCGCCCAGGTTGCCGGAGGCGTTGAGCTGCAGCCCGCTGCCCACCGGGTAGGAGAAGCCGTTGAGCGTGATGCCCGGCTGGCTGACGGTCACCCCACGGGTCGCGCTGGGCATCACGATACTGCCGGGTGCGGTCACCGACACGTTGGTGGAACCACTGGTGAGCGGATGGAACGCCACGCCACCGGCGGCGACGGCGGTCGGAGTGTAGTACAGGCCGATCGGAATCTGGGCGGTGCGGGTGGCCGCGGTTCCCGCGGTATCCACCAGGGTGCCGACGGCAGGCGAGCTGCTCACGAACGTGGCGGTAAGCGGTCCCGGCGCGCCGGCCCGCACGTTCTCAACGGCGACCAGGAAGCTGTTGCTGCCATCCGGAATGCCGATCCGGGCGTAGATCGCGTTGTCCGTGGACAGCGTGGTGGTGGTCGCCGGCACGCCTTGGAGGTCGAGCGCCGGCTGCGCGACAGTCTCGTTGACCGAGCCGTTGCTGAACCCGCTCGCCGTCCCCGTGATCGTCGCGGTGCCGGTTTGCCCCTCGACTCCCTGGACGTAGTAGCCGAAGAACTGGCTGCCGTTCGCTATCGGGATGTTGATTGATGCCGTCCCCGGGGTCACCGCATCCGGCGACAGCAGCAGGATGCTCGGATCCGAGCTGGTGAGCGTAAGGGTTACGCCGCCGTGGTTCGAGGCACCCAGGCTGCCGGAAGCGTTCAGCTGCAGTCCGCTTCCAACCGCCACGCCGAAGCCATTGAGGGTAACGCCCGGCTGCACCACGTTCACGGTCCGGGTCGCCGCGGGCATGACGATATAGCCCGGAACCGTCACCGAGACATCGGCTGAACCGGTGGTGAGCGGCCGGAAGCCGACCCCTCCCGACGCCACGCTGGTCGGCGTGTAGTACAGGCCGACCGGCACCTGGGCGGTGCGCGTGGCGGCTACGCCGGCCGTATCCACCAGGGTGCCGACTGCCGGCGCATTGCTGGTGAACGTGGCGGTGACTGGACCCGGAGCGCCGGGCCGAACGTTCTCGATCGCGATCAGGAACGAGTTGGATCCGTCCGGGATGCCCAGCCGAGCGTAGATCGCGTTATCCGGCGAGAGCGTCGTGGTTGTGGTCGGGACGCCCTGCAGGTCGACCGCCGGCTGCACCACCGTCTGGCCCACGGTGCCGTTGCTGAAGCCGGGTGCTGACGCCGTGATGGTCGCGGGGCCGGTTTGACCTTCCACGCCCTGGGTGTAGTAGCTGAAGAACTGAGTCCCGTTGGGTATCGCGAGGTTGATCGACGCCGTGCCGGGGGTCGAGGCATCCGGCGACAGGAGCAGGGTAGCCGGATCCGAGCTCGTCAGGGTCAGTGTCGCGCCGCCGTGGTTCGGGGTGGCCAGGCTGCCCGAACCATTCAACTCCAGGCCGCTGCCGACCGTAACCCCGAACCCGTTCAGGGTGATCCCCGGAATCGGGTTCACCGTGACCAGGACGCTATCCGGCTGGATGTTGGGCGCCGTGGCCTGGAGATAGGTCGTGCAGGGCAGCGTCGCGCTCCCGCCATACGTCAGATTGCTGGTCGTGCTCACCAGCCCGGTGGCGATGGTGACCGGCGAGGTCGCGACGACGCAGGCCGCGTTCGCCGGAGTCATCGTGACGGCCACGCCGGGCGCCGGAGCGGCGATCCCCGACCCGTTGCTCTGGAAGCTGATGGTGATCGTGGTCCCGAAGCTCGGATCGAGACTGGTCGAGCTCTGCGCGATGTTGAGCGACGCCGTGGTGGTGACCGCCGAGACGCCGTTGGTGTAGGACGGGTTGGACACGGTGACGGTCGAGGGCCCCGGCAGAATACCCTGGAGCGTGACGTTGGCGGTCAGCGCGCCGGCCGCGATGAAGACGGTCGGGGCCGAAACGCCGACGAAGTTGGTATTGCTGCTGTTCACCGTGAAGGTGACGCCACCCGGAGGCGCCGGGCTCGCCAGCTGAATCGGGAGCGAGGCGGTCTGGCCGTAGGGGACGTTGAGCGTGGTCGGCAGGCTGATCGACCGGTCCTGCACGTCAACCGACAGCGTCCCCTCGGTGAAGCCGGTAGCGTTCCCCCGGATCGTCGTGGTGCCGAGGCTCACGCCGTTGATCGCGATGACGCCGGAACTCTGGCCCTGCGCTATCACCACATGGCCGGTACCGCCCACCGAGACCGTCCCCGGAAGGTCGCTGGTGACCGTGACATTGACGCCGCCCGGACCGGCCGGGGTGGACAGGCCCACGTTGAGATTGGTGGAGAGACCGATGCCGACCCCGGGCACTCCGGTAAAGGAGAGCAGGATAGTGGGGGACGCGAACGTGGCCGTCGCGTTGAAGGTCTGCGGCGTAAGCCCGGCGACTGTCGCCGTCAGGCTCTGGTTCGCGGTGCTGGTGCCCAGAGTCCAGTTGGTCTGGGCCCGGCCGGACGCGTCGGTCGGTCCGGTCGTGGGCACGGCGCTGCCCTGCACCGGCGACCAGTCAACCGTGACACCGGGCACCGGAATCCCGGCCTGGTCGCGAACCTCGACCACCAGCGGCGCCGGCAGCTGGGTGCCGTTGACCGCGGTCTGGTTGTTCCCCGAGATGACGACCACCGTGTCGGGTGCGCCCGGCCCGCCGCCGCCGGTGACCGTGGCGCTGAAGGTCACCGCGGCTCCGCTGATGCCCGTCGCCGTGGCGCTCACCTGCACCGTGCCGGCGCTCCCACCCGCCGTAAGCAAGGTCTGGGCATGCCCCGCCGCATCGGTCGTGTCCTGGAGCGGCGCCACGGTGCCGGGTCCGGACACTACCGCGAAGACGATCTCCCGGGGAATCGGATACGGATTGCCCGCTGCGTCCCGGAGCTCCACCACCAGCGGGGCTCCGGCCGGCGAACCGGCCGGAACGGTTTGGGCGTCGCCCGAGGCAATGACCAGCTGGGTCGGCGGTGGAGCAAAGCTCAGCCGCTGCGACTGGGTGAGTCCGGTCGGCGTCACCGCGATGATGTCGACCGAATCGGTGAGCGCGAGCGGGGCCTGCACCCAGGCGCTGTCCACACCCACGTAACGAATGGTGTTGAGCTTGAGCGTGTCACTCGAACGGTACCCCACCGGAACGCCGTGCACCACCGTATCTCCATCCCAGACCCGGGCCCACACCAGCGCGCTGTCCCCGCCCGCGATTGCGGTGGGCGCCAGCGACATCGTCACGGAATCAGCCTGGGCGCCAGGTCCCACGTAGGTGGGAGCCATGTCCGGCGTGCGGGTGATTCCGCCCGCCGACACGCTGACGTTCCCGTTCACCTCGTAGTACGCGATGCCCCCGCCCCGGGCCTGCACCAGGAAATCGAACGCCTCGGGCGTTTCCTTGAGCGCGAGGCGGAGGGTGATGGCGATCGTATCGAGGTTGGTGCGGACGGCGGAAGCGTTGATGTAGATCGCGGTATCGATCGCGATCGAGTTGTCGCGACTCCGGCGGAGCGTCACCCGGAGGGAATCAACCGGAATCGGCAGGCTTCCGCCGGCCCGGGCGAGACCGGTGAGATCGAACCCGGCGCTGGCCAGACCGCTGTCCGGCCCGGTGGGACCCTGGTCTCCGCAGGTTGTTACCAGCGTGGAGAACCCGAGCACAAGCGCAGCGATGCCAAGCCGGTGAACCCGGGTCCGTAAGGCCGTAACCACCTCGCGAGAGGAGTCCGGAAACTGAGGATTACAATGGAAGGTGGAACCTACCGGGGGGTAGAAGCCCTGTCAAACTACACACTCGTTCTATCGTAGCTTCCTTGCAACACTTAGGGACTGAGGACTGGGGACTAAGGACTGCCCAGCCCAGGTAAGTAAGTCCTTAGTCCTTAGTCCTTAGTCCTTTCCGTTTACCGTCCCGCGATGATCGGCCGCCGGAACCGGGGGCCCACCAGGTCGCCTTCCTGCAGCAACTGCTCGACTTCAAAGGGCTTGAGCGGATGGGACAGCAGGTAACCCTGGCCCTCATCGCAGCCCAGGGCCTGCAGCTGGGCCAGCTGAATGTCGGTCTCGATGCCTTCGGCCACCACTTTCATTCCCAGATTTCGCGCCAGGGTGATGATGGTCCGCGCGATCTCCGAATTCTCGCCCGCAATCCCCAGCTGGCTCACGAACGAGCGGTCGATCTTGAGCGCGTCGATCTCGAAACGCTGGAGGTAGTTGAGCGAGGAGTAGCCGGTGCCGAAGTCATCGATCTGCACCTGGATCCCCGCGTGCTTGAGCTGGCGCAGGGTGAGCACGCTGGCTTCCGCGTAGTCCATCAGGGCGCTCTCGGTGATCTCCAGCTTCACCTTGGTCGGATGCAGACCGGCCGAGGCCACCACTTCCACCACTCGCTCATGCAGCCCCGCCTGGCGGAAGAGCCGCGCCGAGAGATTGACGCTGATGCTGAGCCCCTGGTGCTCGGGGAAGCGGGTATGCCAGGCCTGCATCTGCTGACAGGCCTCCTTGAGCACCCACCAGCCGATCGGCACGATCAGCCCGGTCTCCTCGGCCGTGAGGATGAATTCGCTGGGGCTGATGGTGCCTCGCTGCGGATGGTGCCAGCGAATCAGCGCTTCGAACCCGATCATCCGCTGGCTTTCCAGGTCCATGATAGGCTGGTAGTCCAGGGTAAACTCGGCCCGTTCCACCGCCCGCCGGAGATCAGTCTCCAGGTGCAGCAACGTCAGCACGTCCGCGTGCATCGCCTTCTGGAAGACCTCATGACGCGCCTTGCCGCCGGACTTGGCCCGGTACATGGCGGTGTCCGCGTCGCGCAGGAGTTGGTCGGCGTGGCCATAGTCCGCGCTCCCGTGCGCGATACCGATGCTGGCGGAGGTGAAGACGTCGGTGCCGCTCAGGTTGAAGGCAAAGAGCAGCTCGGCATGGATCCGCTCGGCGATCTGGATCGCTTCGTCGGGGGACCGCAGGTCTTCCAGCAGAATGGTGAACTCATCGCCGCCCAAACGGGACACCGTGTCCCCGGGGCGCACGCAACGCTCCATCCGGCGGGCGAACTCCACCAGCAGCCGGTCACCCAGCAGGTGGCCCAGGCTGTCGTTCACCACCTTGAAGCGATCGAGATCGAGGAACAGCACGGTGAAGAGCTCGTCCGGCCGCCGGCGGGCGCGGGCCAGGGCGTGCCCCAACCGGTCCATGAACAGGGTGCGGTTGGGCAGTCCGGTCAGTGCATCGTGCAGCGCGTCGTGCTGGAGTTGCCGCTCGTAGAGTTTGCGGTCGCTGATGTCGGTCTGGGAGCCGGCCATGCGATAGGCCTTGCCGGCCTCGTCCCGGAGCACGATGCCGCGGACCAGCATCCAGCGGTAGGCACCATCGGCCAACCGCATGCGATGCTCGGTCTCCAGATGGGACCCCCCGCCCTCGCAGTGCGCCGCGATTTCCGCCTTCACCCGGTCGAGATCCTCGGGGTGGACCCGGCCGAACCACTCCTCGGGATTGTCAGCCACGTCGTTCTCGTTGAGCCCCAGCATCACCTTCCACCGGGGCGAGAAGTAGATCCGGTTGCGACGGAAGTCCCAGTCCCAGAGCCCGTCGTTGGAGCCGCGAGCCGCCAGGGCATAGCGCTCCTCGCTCTCCCGCAGGGCCTGCTCTACTCGCTTGCGCTGGGTGATATCGCGGTAGCTGCCATATATCGCCACCTGCTGCCCGTTCACGATGATCGGCGTGCCCAAGATGGAAACATCTACCACCGACCCATCCCGGCGTCGGCGCAGCGTCTCCAGGCTGATCCGGGCGCCTCGAGAGGCCTGATGGGTCACCTTGGCGGCCTCGTCCTGGAGCGCTTCCGGAGCCAGCAGGTCGTCCACCGAATCGCCGCGGACCTCTTCTACCGTGTAGCCGAACAGCTTGGTGAAATGGGAATTGAGCCGGAGAATACGGCTGTCGTTATCCACCAGGACCAGGGCGTCGGGTGCGCTCTCGAAGAGCTGCTCCAGCGAAGCCTTTTCCAGGGCCAGGGCGGAAGACATGCAGCGCTGCTCGGCGATGAAGCCATCGAGGAAAAACACCAGCATGAGCGCCGACGCGCTCACCAGGAGATGGGCGATCTGATCTGGAGTGATACCAACAGTCTCGCCGCTCGCTGCGCCATCGAACAGGAGAGTGGCCGGAAGGGCCATGAAGAGAAGCAGGACAAAGAGCATCCCCATTCTCCAGTCGCG
Organism: Gemmatimonadales bacterium; assembly: GCA_036006525.1. Taxonomy (GTDB): domain Bacteria; phylum Gemmatimonadota; class Gemmatimonadetes; order Gemmatimonadales; family GWC2-71-9; genus DASYPP01. The sequence continues at coordinate 119,800 of DASYPP010000004.1, read as the reverse complement.
TTGCCGCCACCAGAGCACCAGGGCGAGCGCGAGAGCGGCCACGCGAAAGAGGAATGAGAGAAACGCAATCATCGATCTCTATCTCCAGGCAGCGTGCGAGATCCTGCTTGTAGTTGTATCCAAACGAGATACCGCGCGCGGAACATGGCTCGCGGCGGAGGGGTATTGAACAGCAAAGCGTGGGCCACTTGCGGGGCCCAAGTTGCCGAAGCGCGATGAGTTAGGGGGAAAAGCCGGAAGGGTGCTGCTAATTCCTCAGGTAGTCCACGCGAATCTCGAGCCCTGCCTCGGGACGGGCATCGGCTGATGGAAGGGTTTGGACCAGCGAAATCCTGGCGTACTGAGTTGCGATGGTGGCGCTCGGCGTGGGATCGAGGGCCCAACGTGCGGCCAGGTTCCGGGCTGATTCCAAGCCCGAAAATTCTACTCGAGTATCAACGACCTGGGCGGTTGCTTGCATGCTGCCACTATGCTGGGCCCGAGCCTTGGTGCTGCCCAGTGTCAAAAAGAGCACGATTGCGAACGAAGTTAGTGCCAGCCGTTTCACTGAGAAATCCTTCCCCCGTGCCGACCGGGGGAGGCCGCACGCCATGGGGAATGAAAGCAGGAGCCGTGCTCGCCGGTGCGAAAGTATCCAAGCACATGCGGGCCATCAACTTATCACCATCGGCAAGGGATGCAAGAGAAGGGCTTTTGCTGTCTGGAATGATGACACTTAGGGGTCGGGTGGTGACTCAAGTATCTGCAAGTAGATAGGCTATCCTGCCTCGACGTCCATTGGATGATATCTATACAGTTGTGAAGATTCTGGTCGGCTGTGGCATACCGCTTGCCCAACCCCTCCCCCGACGGCGAAAGAGTTCGCCAGGCTATCACTCAACCCTTTTTCAACGGAGTAGGTCAATGCGTACGATCTCGAAGGTAGTCCTGGGTTTCGCCGCCGCGGCGATGTTGGTTACCGTCAACGCCAATGCCCAGTCCCAGACGGGGAGCGTTACCGCTTCGGCTGTCGTTCAGCAGCCGATCAATGTGACCGGAGCTGTCAACCTCGCCTTCGGCAACGTCTTTCCGGGCGTAGCCAAGACGATCACAGTGGCCGCCGCGACCGCCGGCCGCTTCGACGTGACCGGCCAGGCCAGCACTCCGGTTCTTATCAGCTTCGTGTTGCCGGCGAACCTGACCTCCGGCGCCAACAACCTGCCGATCGGCACCTGGACCGGTCATCACAACACAGTGAATGCGCCTGCCGGTGGTACCAATTTCACCCCGTCGGCCGCGACCACGAACTCGACCTTCAGCGGCACCGGCACGCTCTTCGTCTTTGTCGGCGCCACGGTAACTCCGGCGACCAACCAGGTGGCCGGTACCTACAACGGCACCGTGCAGATGACGGTTACCTACTAAAGTCATCAGGGAGTGAGAGCGCCGGCGGAATCCCGCCGGCGCTTTCTTGTTGCCCCAAACCCCGCCAGCCATGCCGCGGATTGCAGGCTGCCTGAACCGCCGGGATCTCCGGTCCCTGGGCACCAAAAACCAAGTCGCCGGGACCGGACACCGGCTGGGGCTTGAACCCGGCGATGTCATCGTGCTGTCGGCGTGCTGACGCTGATTCACCCCGGCATCTCACACCATTCATTGACCGCCGACTAACTGGCCTCATAGCAAAGAGTTATGCGATCATCCGGCGGCACCACCCAAGCCCGAATGCCCAGTGGTCCGCAAATTGGAAGGCCTCTCCAGGATCAAGGACTGACAATGACTTGAGATCGATGAGATTCCAAAACTGCATAACAATCTGACAGTAGTGAAATAGTTGTCCTATTGGCACACCGCTTGCCCAATCCACTGCATCCCGGCAGACCCCGACCCAGACCCCGGCAACGACACCAATACCATCACCCTGATTGGCACGATCCGCTGATGAGACACTTCGCAATTCTGCTCGGTCTGACGCTGCTTCCTCGCCTGCTCCCCGCCCAGGGAGTCCTGGTCGCGCCCCATTACCTGGTAATGGACCACCGGACCCGGAGCGGCTCGGTGACCGTCTACAATCCCGGCAACGATCCGGTCGAGGTCACCATCGGAACCATGTTCGGGTACCCGGTGACCGACTCGGTCGGCGATTTCCTGCTCTACACCCCGGAGCATCCCGATTCCACCATGCCCTCCGCCACCGGCTGGGTCGATGCGTTCCCCCGCCGCTTGACGCTCGCGCCCAGGGAACGGCAGACCGTGCGGCTGCTGGGACATCCACCGGCCGGCCTCAAGGACGGCGAGTACTGGACCCGGCTGGTGGTGACCGCGAAGGGTGGCAGCGTGCCAGTGACTGGAGTTTCCGATACCACCAGCATCCAGGTGGGCCTGACGCTCGAAGTCCGCACCATCCTGCCGGTCTTCTACCGCAAGGGTCAGCTCAGTACCGCGGCAACCATCTCCAACGTGCGGACCGCCCTGGTCGGCGATTCGCTCGAGATCCGGGCCCACCTCGAGCGCCAGGGATCGGCGGCATTTATCGGGACGTTGCGCGGATCGCTGGTGGATTCGACCGGCAAGACGGTCGGCACCTTTTCGTCGCCACTCGCGGTGTACTACGACATCGATCCCCGGTTGAGCATGCCCCTGCTCCGGCCCGCCGCCGGCCGGTATTCCCTGCGGCTGGAACTGGCGACGGATCGCGAGGACCTCACGTCGGCCATCGTACTCCAGTCTGCCCTGGTCCGCGATTCGGCCGAGGTTCGCCTTCCGTGAGGCCCTGAACCTATGCCCTTCCGGGTCCCCTGTTCGTCCCTGCTCATCGCCTTCCTGGTCCTTGCGGCCGGGTCGGTTCGACGCGGGTACGCCCAGGACGGACCGGAGCCGGTCCTGGTACAACTTGAGATGGGCAGGCTGGCCAGCCGGACCGTGTACGCCATCCGGCAGGACGATGACGTCCTGCTTCCGCTCAGCGATTTCTTCGACCTGTCCGAAATCCACTTTGCGTTTCCGAGCGCCGGCGTCGTCGACGCGGTGCTCCAGCCCGGCGAAGTCCACCTTCGGATTGATGGAGCCGCCGACTCCCTGACGCTGAACCATCACCGCATAGGCATCCCGGCCAACGCGGTCCTGAGCCGGGACGGGGAAGTCTTCTTCAGCGTGGCCCTGCTCGGCAGCCTGCTCAACATCCGCTTCATCGTCGACTGGTCCGACTTGAGCGTCGCGATCGCCGATCCCGAGCACCTGCCCGTCGGCCGCCGGATCGCCCGTGAGGCCGCGCGCTCGTCCCTGGCCGCTTCGGAACGCGGCGTGCGTCCCGATCTGGCCCTCACCCTCGACCGGCGCCATTGGGGCGGCCTGGTCCTCGATTATTCGCTCCTCTCGCCCACCAGCGACATGATCAACGGCGGCGCGTACTCCACTGCGCTGGGGATGGACGTACTGGGCGGCTCCCTGGAACTCGGAGTAGCCAGCGAGTCGAGGATTGGAGCCGGCGGAACCCGCAGTGATTTCTCCTGGAACGGAGTCTGGCGGCAGGAGAAGTGGGTGAAGCAGCTTCGGCTGGGAGATGGAATCTCGACCGGACCGCGCCCCCGTACGCTCCGGGGGTTTGCCATTTCCAACTCCCCATTCCAGCGCCCGGCCCTGGTCGGCGACGTGCCTTACGCGGGACGATTGGGACCCGGCTGGCAGGTCGAGGCGTACCGCGGCGGCCGGCTGGTTGCGTTTGATTCGGCCGACGGGCTGGGGCAGTTCTCGATCGACGTGCCGGTCCAGTACGGTGAGAACCCGGTGGACTTCGTGGCGTACGGACCGTTCGGCGAGATCCGCGAGTTCAACCAGACCTACCGGGTCGTGGGCAACGTCCTTCCCCGGAACCAGTTCGAGTACGGTGTCGCGGCAGGCCAGTGCCGGGTGAACGCGTGCCAGTCCAGCGCCAACCTGGACCTGCGTTACGGCATCTCGCGGCGCTGGACCCTGCAGGCCGGCGTCGACCAGTTCTGGCGCCGCAAAGCCCCCGACCTGTTTCATCCCTACCTCTCGCTAGCCGGCGCAGTCGCCAATTCCTGGCTGGTCCAGGTCGACGTCGTGGCCAACGCGGTGTTCCGGGAAGCGCTGAGCTACGAGCCGTCTACCGACTTCCGGATCAGCACCGAGTACGATCACTTCGCGCCGAACGTGGTATCACCGATCCTCACGCCCGCCGGGCGGCGGGAGCAGTGGACCACCGATGCCTTCTTCCGGCCCATCCCGCGCTTCGGCTCGCTGTACTTCGACGGGAGCCTGGACCTGGTCCGAAACGACAACGGGCACAACACCAGTGCCCGTGCCGCGCTGTCCTTTCAGGTCGCGGAAATCCGGGTGTTGCCGTCGGTCCGATTCCAGCGCAACGCGATTACCTCCGGCCCAACCACCGACCAGACCTTCCTGGGCGTGAACACGTTCATCCTCCCCCGGGCCAACCTGGGGCGGTTCATGAGCCAGGTCAGCGCCCGGACCACGCTGGAGACCCGCGGCAGCCTTGATCTCGTGTCCGCATCGGCCTACCTCGCGCGGCCCATCGGCAGCGGGCTCCGGGTGGAGACCGGGCTGGGTTGGAGCCGGGGGATGGGCACGATGTTCACTCTGGTCTTCTCGACGGCGCTGCAAAGTATCCGCGCCTATTCTACCGTGCAGAGCGGCCCGACCGGCACCGACGCGGTGAACTACGTGCAGGGCTCCGTGCTGTATAATACCGAGCGGCGCCAAGTGGCCCTGTCGGCGGGCCCCTCGCTGCAGCGGGCCGGCGTGGCCGGCTATGTCTTCCTCGATGCCAATGGCAACGGCCTCAAGGATATCGGGGAGGAGTTGCTGCCCGATGTACGGGTCCGGGTCGGCAACATCACCGCGGTGACGGATTCCCAGGGTCAATACCGGATATGGGACCAGCTTCCCTACGAGCCGGTGCTGGTGGTGGTAGACTCCATGAGCCTGGCTTCGCCGCTCTGGACGCCGAGTTACAGCGCGATCAGCGTGGAGCTGGGGCCCAACCAGTTCCGGATGATCGACCTGCCGATCGCCCCGGCGGGCGTGATCGAGGGCCAGGTCCTGCGGGAAACCCCGGCCGGACCGGTCGGCCAGGGCGGCATTACTCTGTTCGTCACCAACCGGCGGAGCGGTGCCCGCCAGGCGGTGGTCACGTTCTCGGACGGCGCTTTCTACCTGATGGGGGTCAAGCCCGGTGAATACGACATCACGGTGGCGGAGTCGGTCCTCACCCGGCTCGGCGTGAACGCGGCGCCGGTACGGTTTACCATGCGAACCTCGCGCGAAGGCGAGAATGTCAGCGGTCTCGAAATCCGGCTGAGTCACAGACCGTGAGATGCTTCAAGGGCTGGGTTATCGCGTCGCTGGTGGCGGCCGCACTGGTCTGCTGGCCGTCTCCGGCCCGGGCCCAGCTCATCGTGACCGGTTTCCGGGATCTGGCCTTCGGCCCGGTGATTCCCGGGGTGACGAATATCGTCGCTCCCAGCGACCCGGTCAGGAGCGGTGAGTTCCAGATTCAGGCAGCGCTGGGGACCCGGCTGCGACTCGATTTCATCCTGCCGACGGTGCTGATTGGTCCATCCGGCGCCACGATGCCCATCAATTTCCAGAACAACGATGCGTTACTCATTGAGACCGGCCCCGGTGCGGTGTCCCAGAACCAGAATCCGAAGAGTATGAAGCCGTACACGATGCTCTACGGGAATCGCCTGCTGCTGTTCCTCGGAGGCTCGGTGACCCCTGCAGGCAATCAAGCCAATGGGCCCTACGCCAACACCGTGAGCCTGACAGTTACCATTATCTAGTCGGCACCGCGTTTCGGTCTCACCCAGCCGCAACAGGTCCTTTCATGCGCATCGCTCTGGCACTTTCTGCCTGCTGGATATTCGGCGCCCAGCTCCCGGCGCAGCAGTTACCCCGGGATCCCCGGATCGAGCGGATCGTTCGGGAGATCTCCACCGGGCGCATCGAGCACGATCTTGGCACGCTGGTCGGGTTTGGAACCCGGCACACCCTCTCCGACACGATCTCTTCCACCCGGGGCATCGGCGCCGCGCGGCGCTGGATCAAGGCCGAGTTCGACCGGATCGCGACGGCCTGCGGCGGCTGCATGGCGGTTCGATTCCAGGCCGAAATGGCACGGCGCGATACCAGTCGAATCGGCCGTGACGTGATGGTCGTGAACGTGCTGGCCACCCTCAGGGGCACCGTGCATCCGGAGCGGGTGGTGCTCATGACGGCGCACCTCGACTCCCGCGCCAGCGACCCCAACGATGCCACCACGGACGCTCCCGGCGCGGCCGACGACGCCAGCGGAGTCGCCGCGGTGCTGGAAGCCGCCCGGGTCCTCTCCGCCCACGGCCCCTACGAGAAAACCATCGTGCTGGCCGCGCTGTCCGGCGAGGAACAGGGCCTGTTCGGCGGGGCCCAGCTGGCCCGGCTGGCACGGGACTCGGGCTGGACGGTCGAAGCGGTGCTCAATAACGACATCATCGGCAATGCGCGCGGGATGACCGGGGAGCGGAATACCAGGGAGTTCCGAGTCTTCTCGGAGGCCGCGACCTCGACCGAAACCGCCGATCAGCACCGGGCCATGCTACGGGCAGGAGGCGAGGTGGATGGGCCGTCGCGCCAGGTGGCGCGTTATGTCGATCGGATCACGGAACGGTACGGCCGGGGAGGCGATGCGGTGCTGGTGTATCGCCAGGACCGGTTCGGCCGGGGCGGCGACCACCGGGCCTTCAACGCGCTGGGCTTCCCGGCCGTCCGGTTCACCGTGATGAACGAGAACTACAACCGACAGCACCAGAACGTGCGGAGCGAGAACGGCGTGGAATACGGCGACGTGGTCGAAGAGATCAGCTTCCCCTACATCGCGAGGGTCACCACGTCCAACGCGGCGACTCTCGCCGCGCTGGCCTGGGCCCCGCCACCTCCCGATTCGGTGACCATCCGGGGAGCGGTGACCCCGAATACGACGGTTCGCTGGGCGCCGGTCTCCTCGCCCGGCCTGGCCGGGTACCGGGTGTACTGGCGGGAGACCACGGAGTCTGCGTGGCGCTACTCGAGGGACGTGGGTAACGTGACCACGATTGAACTCCAGGGCATCAACATCGACAACTACCTGTTCGGCGTGGCGGCGGTAGGCAGGTCCGGAGATGAAAGCGTCGTCGTGTTCGCCAGGTAGGTCGAAGGAGTCCCTATATGAGGCGCATTCTCACCGCAGCGATTACCGCCACGCTGCTGGCGGCCTGTGGCGGCGGGGACGGCGCAACCGAGCCGGTCCAGCCGCCCGGTGATCCCACCGGAATGATGCGTTGATCAACAGCATCGGGCGCAATACCGGCCTCCATCTACTAATTGAAGGGATTGAAGGGATTCAATCCCCTCAATCCCTCAATCCCCTCAATCCCTTCAATGCCCCAAGGCTTCCGCCGCCCTCTGCCGGATCTTCGGGTCCGGGTCGTTCAACAGCTCCGCAATCGCCTCGATCGCTGCCTGGCCGCCGATTTCACCCAACGCATTGAGGGCGTTCTCCCGCACTTCGGGATCGGAGTCCTTGAGCAGCGGAATCAGCACCCCCACCGTGGCCGGGTCCTGGATTTCAGAGAGCGCCTGAGCGGCGTTCTTACGCACCTCGCGATCGCTGTCCTTGAGGGCGGCAATCAGCGGTGCGGGGGCGACGTGGAGGTCGTCGAGCTCACCCAGGGCCCAGGCCGCTTCCTTCCGTACCTCGGGATCGCTGTCTCCCAGGGCTGACCCCAACGCGGAGGCGGCATCCCGGTCTTCGATCTCGCCCAGCGCGTGCACCGCGTTCTGCCTGACCTTCGGATCGCTATCCTGCAGCACTCCGCTCAACGGGCCGACCGCGCCGGCATCTTCGATCTGGCCCAGGGCCCACGCGGCCTCGGCGCGCACTCTCCCGTCATCATCCTTGAGCGCAGCCGCCAAAGGCGTCACGGCGGCCTTGTCTTCAATCTCGCCCAACGCGTGCACCGCGTTTATCCGAACCTCGTGGTCGCTGTCCCGCATGGCGCGGGTGAGTGCCGGCACCGCGGCCGCATCTTCAATCTGCCCCAACGCCCACACCACGTCCCGGCGCAAGGCGACATCGTCATCGCCCAGCAGACTGGCCAGCGGCTCCACCGCCTCGGCGGACTCGATCTCTCCCAGCGCGTGCACAGCGGCCAGCTGAACCGCGGCGTGATCATCGTGCAGCACGCCCGTCAAGGGAGCGACGGCGCTGGCATCTTCGATCTGCCCAAGGGCCCAGGCGGCCATTTCCCGCATGCCGGGATCGGCATCCTTGAGTGACTGGCTCAGGGGTCCCACCGCGCGGGCGTCCTCGATCTCTCCCAGCGCCCAGACCGCCTCGCGGCGGACCATCGGATCACTGTCGCTCAAGGCCCCCGCGAGACCATCCACCGCCCGGGCATCCTCGATCTCCCCCAGGGCGTGCGCAGCGGCCCTGCGCACCCTCGGCTCCGAGTCCTTCAGGGCCCGGAGCAATGCTTCCACCGCCTTGGGGTCCTCGATCTCGCCCAACGCCAATGCCGCGGACTGCCGGACTCGCACCGAACGGTCCTTCAGCGTCTCGATGAGTGGCGAGACCGCTCGAACATCCTCGATGGAGCCCAGGGCCCAGGCCACGACCTGGCGTAACTCTTCCGCCTCGGCCCCGAGTTTTCCAATCAGTGGCATGACCGCTTCCGGGCTTCCGGAGACACCCAGCCCCATGGCGGCCGCCTCCTGTTTGGGGAGCGTCCCCTGCTGTAGTGCGTTAAGCAGGGCGCGGCGGCTATCGGGATGATCGATCCGGCCCAGCAGCACGGCCGAGGCCTGCCGCACGCAGGGGAGCGAATCATCGAGTGCGGCCGAGAGCGGAGGAATCGCCCGAGGGTCCTCCAGGGTGCCGGTGGCCCAAGCGACGGCTTCCCGGCTCGCCGAATCGGGAACGAACAGCTCCTCCTGGCCGGCCCATGATCCGTGGCCGCTCCATCCCTGGTTTCGGAGCGAACGGAGTGTCATCTCGCAGACCACCGGATTGGCACCGCTCACCGCCGCCACGAACGCGATGGCACGCAACGAGTCGCGGCCATCGCCCTGAGCGCTTCGCTGGACCTTCCCCCGGCCGCCGGGCAAAGCCACCAGGACGGAAGTCGTGAGCAGCAGAAGACCGGCCAGCACCAGCGTAACGGTCGGGCGGCGAAGGACTGAAGACATGGAGCGCTCCTGACGGACGGTGAAACTCGGGGGAAGAACCGGAGGCCCGCGGCGGCTTCCGGCAGCTCGAGCAGGGAGTTGGACACCTGGGGGCAGGCGAATGTTGGAACCCGGCCAGATTTGTGTGAACCCGAGCCCCGTCGCTCGTCACCGAGCTTGGCCGAACAACCACGGGATGGCCGTCCCGTGACCCACCCTTCCACCATCGAGCCCAATCCTGGTCCTGGTGCAGCCGCGTCCCCTTCGAAGGATGATCTGGAGTTCGCTGGCCGGCTCCGGACGGCTCCCGCATCGTGGTTGAAGTGCAGCCTTACGCTCCCGCCCGTACTGGGCCAGATTCCGGCCTCACGGCAACCAACCACGGGGCGGACTTGTGGCTCTTTCTCGTTCTATGACCGGATTCTCCTCGTGGGCTGGCGCAGGCGCGATTGTCGTCGCGCTGGCGGCCTGCGGGCACGAGCAGCCGTTCCAAAACCGGAACGCGGCACTCGACAGCACCTTTGGCGGGGGTCCCGACCGGCAGCTCACGTTCAACCCGGCGGCCGATGTCCGGCCCGCATGGCTCAGCGACGGCAGTGGCCTGATCTATTCCTACGAGGGTCTTTCGGGAACAGTCCATGACCGCTGCCTGGCCATCCTCCCGCAGGCCGGCGGCACTCGGCGTGAGCTGCCCTGCGGGACGTCTCAGCAATCCCAGGATTCGGTGGACGCATTTTCTGAAGCCGCACCGGGACCCGATGGGAAGTTGTTATTTACCCGCGAATGGTCATTGCCCGGCGACATCAACCCGCGGCGGGGCGAGCTGGAGTTGAGCACCGTGAGCAAGCCCGGTTCGGCCACGACAGTGCTCACCTTTCCGTACACCGCAACCAACGGGCACCTCCACTCCGGTATCAGCCACATTCGCTGGCTCTCGCCCACGCGGGCGATCTACCTCGCCAGTACGCTGACATATCCCCGGCCCTGCTCAACCTGTGAGGCGGACACCGTCAGCACCGGCATCGAGCTGGTGGAGCTGGATCTTTCCGGAGCTACTCCGACCATTCAGCCGATCCCGGGCACCGACAGCGCCTCCTCCGTCGATGTGGGCGCCACCGGTGATGAGATCTTCTTTACCCGGAACGGGGACTCCCGGGTCTACCAGATGGATCTTTCCAGCGGCGTCAGCATCGTCGCCCATGATTTCGGGAGTTCCGGCATCGCCCGGGATGTCGCGGTCTTCGGGAACCAACTGTACGCGGTGGTCGGCGGCCACGTGGACTACGTCGTGGACCCGCTGCTGGGGCCCTCCCAGTTGGACCGGGGCGGGAAGCTGTTCATTGCCGACCTGATCAACGGCACTGACAGCTGGCGCATCGTGGACAGCCGGCTCTTCAAGCGTCCGGTGATCTCACCCCAGAGGGACCGCTTGGTTGCCGAATCGTTCCCGATCACTGTTCTCCCGGGGGGCGCGGATACCGTGATAAGCCGCAGCTCGGACCTTTGGCTGCTCGATCTACCCTGATCACCATGACCTCACGCCTCACGGCCCTGGATTCTCGCATGAAACGAACGGCATTGCTCGGTCTCGCCCTGCTGCTGGTCCCCGGCCCGCTCCTGGCCCAGACGACCGGCGCCATCAGCGGCCACGTCCGCAACGCCGCGACCGGTACCGGGGTCGCACTGGCGCGGGTCTCGGTGGACGCGGGCGGCAACTACGGCACCAGCGACACGTCCGGCGGCTACCGGATTCGCGGCGTCCAGGTGGGCTGGCACCGGGTCACCGCCCGGCTCATTGGATTCCGGGGAGAGATCCGGGACAGCGTGCTGGTGCGCTCGGGCGCGACGACGATCCTGGATTTCTCGCTCAACCCGGCGCCGACCGTCCTCGAACCGATCGTGGTTCGCGCCGTGGACTCGGTCCTGGATCCTTTCGCCACCGCCACCACGCAACGAATCACGGCCGCCGACCTGCGCCAGCTTCCGGTGAGTTCGCTGGACGAGGCGCTCGCCTTGTCGGCCGGCGCCGTGGGTGAGAGCTACCGCGGCGGCCGGCTGGGCCAGCAATCGTTCATCCTCGACGGCCTCGGCGTGAAGAACCAGCTCGACGCTTCCACCGGGCCGCTCGGCGTCCGGCTGCCGCCCGACATTCTCCAGGAAGCCAGCCTCACCACCAACGCCTTTTCCGCGCGCTACGGACAGGCGCTCTCCGGTCTGATCAACGTCGTCACCAAGGACGGGGGAGAGGAATTGCAGGGACGGGCGGCGTACGAAACCGACCGGCCCCTGGGCCATGGCTGGGACTACGGCCTCGACCGGCTGCTTCTCCAGGTGGATGGACCGCTGGTGGGCAAGATCGGATTCCTCGCCGCTTTCGACGCCACCGGCCGACTCGATGCCGACCCGGTAAGCGCGCCGGCGTCGGGAATCCCCCGCGATCCGCGCGACCGGGAGCCCTGGCTCCTGCCGCACAACAGCGGGGAGACTTACGACTTCGCCGGCAAGCTCACCATACCGCTCAATTCCCGGCAGACGCTCCGGCTCCTGGGGATCCGCTCGCTGGAACAGCGGCTGCTCTTCGATCCGGCCTACAAGTACGACACCGGCTTTGCGCCGGGCCAGCGAGTGAGCGGCACGCTGCTCTCGGCCCACCTGCAAAACACTTTGAGCCTGGGCGAACGCGCCATGATCGTGGACGCGCGCCTCGGTTATTTCGGCCGCGATTTCACCCGGGGCACCCTCACTGAAGAGGCCGACCCCAAGTTCGGCGGCTTCACCGGCAGCCGCTTCCACTTTGTGGGCGAAGACATCGCCCGGTCCCGCGACACCGCGAGCGCCAACGCCATCATCCCCGGATTCATCGCGCCCCAGCTGAGCCAGAATTCTCCCTGGGGCGTGCCGGCCTTCTTCCTGGGTAGCGGATCCCGGGGCGACGTGGCCTGGAACTATTTCCGCGAGCTCCGCGGCCAGCTGGACGTCACCTACGGCGCGGGCCAGAACTTCGATCTCTATTTCGGCGGTCAGTACGCGGCGCAAAAGGTGGAGACCTTCCAGCGGGTGCTGGGGTTCCTGCCGGCGGGCGATTCGGTTCCCGGCGCCACGACCTCCGCTTTCACTCCGCACATCTGGTCGGTATACACAGAGGGTCAGGCCCGGCTCAATGACCTCGCGTTCACCGTGGGAATCCGGGCCGAGCATTTTGACGGTGGAAGCAGCGTGAACACCGCCCAGGTGGACAATGGCCGCTTCGGGGCGCGCACCACGGTGAATCCGCGGATCGCGGTCTCCACTATCCTGCGCGGCGCCACGCTGGTGGCGAGCTACGGAAAATTCAGCCAGCCACCGGACTTCCAGTACCTGGTAGACGCGGCATTCGACGACACCACCCGCACCGGACGGTTCCGGCGGGGCAATCCGGACCTGGGCTTTGAGCGGGCGACCCAGTTCGAATTCAGCCTCAGGGTCAGGCCGGCCACCCACAGCTCGCTCCGGATAGGCGTGTACGGCAAGCGGCTGGACGGCATGGTGGCCTCGGTCCCGCTGGGCGTGGACCCGGACTCCACGGTATTCGCGCTCACCGACTACGGCAGCGTGCGCGGTCTCGAGATCACCGCGGAACGGGAGATGGTGAGCGGGTTCGGTGGCCGGATCATCTACACCCTGGCCAGCGCCACGGCGACATCGACCAACGCGTTCCAGCTGCGGCAGTTCAAAGTCGATCCGATAACCCACGACACCACGTTCCCGGCCCGGGTGGAGTTCCCGCTGGATTTCGATCGCCGCCACTCCCTGATCGCGATCGTCCAGGCCCAGGTGAAGGACCAGGCCGGCCCCCGCATCGCGGGCGTGCAGCCGTTCGAAGGGCTGGAGGCCGCGGCCATCATCCGCTACAGCTCGGGACTTCCATTCAGCCGGACCAATGCGGCCGGTGACACCATCATCGGCGCGCCCAATAGCGCGCGGCTGCCGTCCACCTCGACGGTGGATTTCCTGATCCGGAAACCTATCCGGGCGCTGGGCGTCGGCTCCGGCATCTATCTCGACGTGCGCAATTTGATGAACCGGCGCAACATCGTCGCGGTCCGCCGGGACACCGGGAAGCCGGGGCTCGACGAGGCGTCGATCCAGACCCTGGCCAGCAACGCTTACCTGGCCCACCCGGAGCCGATCCCCTACGAATCGCCCCGCTACCGTCCCTATGCGGACCTGGACCACAACGGATACATTGAAGGCCAGTCAGAGCTGTTGCCGCTCTTTCTCGCCGCAGCCCGCGATTTCAGCCAGCCGCTGTTTGTCTACGATTCCCCGCGGCTGGTACGACTCGGCGTGGAGGTACTCTTCTAATACGTGGAGTCACCATGTACGAGCCTCGCACCGTGAAGCCGCTGTCCACGCACCGGTTCGCCAGGCGCCTGGCCTTCCACTTCGGGTTGTCGCAGGTCCTGGTCATCGTGTCGCTGCTGGGCGGGATGTTGGGCTACGAAAAACTGGAGTCGCTGCCCTGGCGGGACGCATTTGAAAACGCGGCGATGCTGCTGGGCGGGATGGGACCGGTGAACATACCGGTCACCAATGGAGGCAAGGTGTTCGCGGGGCTCTACGCGCTCTACTCAGGCCTGGTCTTCCTGGTGGTTGCCGCGATGTTACTGACGCCGATGGTTCACCGGATCATGCACAAGCTCCATTGGGAAGAAAGCAAATCATAGGGCTGACAGGCCGGCCTCAGTGCACCGGCAGCCAGTAACTCACCTTCACGGCAAAGTAGTTGTCGCCCTCCGCCGACAGCGTGCTCCACAGATCCCCAACCCGCGCGCGGGACAGCGGGTCCTCCAAGCCAAATCGATTCTGCTGCCAGACCATGTAAAGGGTGCTGCCGGGACGCCATTCCCAGCGGAGCACCACGTTGCTGCGGAATGACAGCACGTTGAAGTTGGGGTCGAGGGTGAACTGGTCGCTGCCGTCCGTCACGGTGAAGGACCCGTCGCTCCCCTGGACGATCGTACTGGCATCGGATCCGTAACGGCGCAGCGTATTGGTGCGGGGCCGGGTCAATTCACCCAGGCCGCTGTACTGCCCGCTGGCGACGAACGGCTCAGCATACAGCTCGAGGGTGAAATCGGGCGTAAACGCGTAGTTGAGCCTGACCTGCGACGAGATGGTGGTCCGGTTGACGACGCCGAAGATGTAGCGGGTCCCGAAAGTCGCGGCCGGCCCGTTGGGGAGCTGGTCCACGTACTGGAGCGGGTTCTTTTCCCGGCTGATCCCCGGATCGATCGAGAGCTGCCACCGGGTGCTCGGCTTCACCTGAATACTGCCGCTCAACCGCCAGAGGTGTCCGCTCAACTCGTCCTGGCTGTAGATCCCGAAGACCCGCCATTGCGTGTTGGAAGAAAAACTGCTCTGCAGGCCACCGTTGACGTTCCAGCTCTGGGGAACCGTCATGAGGGGCCCACCGCGGGTGAGGTTGTCCGCATTGTCCCTGGGGTAATACTCGACGCTGAACTGCGCGGTCATGAAATTCAGGAAGGTAACCCCCGATTCGAAGTCGAGACCGCGATACTGGCGAAGCCAACCGAAATCCCATCCGGTAAAGCCAAACATCGCGAGCGAATAGCTCCGGAGGGTTTTTCCGGGAGCGTTCTCCCGGTAACGCAGGCTGGCCGAAGCGTCGATGTCGTCCGCCGCCCCCAAACGTCCGGCATCATTGAGTTCCCAGCCGGGTGATTCCGCCCCGAATGCCACATTGTAGAGCCAGTGCCGGCCGGCGTTCTTGGCGAAGCGCAGACTCCCGAAGTACCCCGATAGCGTGGTAAGGGCCGGGTTGAAATGGAGATAACTCTGGTCGGGGCGCTGGAAGTAGTGGGCCGAGCTCTTCTGGATCGAAGACATGACGGTGCTGTCCCCCGACACCCGGCTGGCTCCCGCGGCCCCGGAGAGCTCATACGCGCCGCCCTTGAATCGCAGAATCCAGTCCACGCCACCGGCGTATGCGTCCCGGGTGTAGATCGAGGCCAATGGCGACCCGGGGTCCACGTCGCGCCGGACCGCGGTGGCGCTGAGACCGATGGTTGAGGCCGCAGGCCCGAACTCCTGCTGCAGGCGGAGCACGCCGAAGCCGGTGCGCGGAGCGATGGGCGTCATGCTGGTCCGGCCGCTCGCGAGGTCGTACACCCGGGCCTGCTCCCGATCGGTGACCGCCGTCAACAGGCCTATCGAGGTACCGGAACTCAGGCGCCCGGTGATTTTCGTCGCCCCCAGGATCGTGGTGGCCAGGGGCCGGTCCACGAAGTCACCCGAGGCGGAGCCCCGGGGAGCGGCCCCGATTCGCCTGGAGTAGAAATAGAAGGGCCCATTGCCCCGGAGCAGGTTGGCACCCTCGGTGAAGAAGGGCCGTTTCTCGTTGAAGACGGTCTCCACCGCGCTCAGGTTGACTTCGGCCGGGTCAGCCTCTACCTGGCCGAAGTCGGGGTTGATGGTGGCGTCAAGGGTGAGACTGGTGCCCAGGCCCATCTTGATGTCGCCGCCGGCCCGGGCCGTCAGGTTGTAGTGATCCTCGAACGGATTGCCCGGGTCGCGGTTGCCGCGGACCGTGGAGTTGGCGGCGGTGTATGGGACCAGCTCCAGCCGCCTGGTGGGTTTCACGCCGCTGATCCCGACCAGCTCTCCCATCCGGGAAGACCAACCGGTCTCGTTCTTGGGCACCAGCACCCAATAGAGGTCCTCATTCCTGCTCGGGATATACCGGTTGAGATTGAGGCCCCAGACCTGCGAGTCCTGCCGGTTGAAGCGCAGCTGGGAGAACGGAATCCGCATCTCGGCGGTCCACCCGGCGGAATCGATACGGGCCTGGGCCTGCCAGATCGGATCGAAGGAGTAGTCCCGGTTGAACTCGTTGTCGCTGGGATGGTAGTAGTCGAAGCGGACGCCGGTCGCAGTTACCCCGAAGGTGTAGGCGGTATGGCTGTCGTGGTAGCTGTCGAGCGACACGATCAGGCGTTCGGAGTTCCCGGCATTGTCCCGCCGGCTGGTGCTGGCCCAGATGTCGGACCGGCCCCGCGAAGTCATTCGCGCGCCGATGTACAGCGCCTCGTCGTCATAGACGAACGCGACTTCGGTCAGCACGGTCGCGGCTGCGCCTTCGACCGGATCCTTCTGGGTGAAATCACTGTAGAACCGGGCCTGGCTCCAGACCGCCTCGGTCAACCGCCCGTCGACGTCCACCGGCTCGGCGCCCATGGTGGTGGCCGCGATCTGCCGCACCGGTGCGGCGGTCCCGGAGCTCTGTCCCGCCAGGGGGGAGGCGAGCACTAGTGTGACCAGGGGCAACACGAGCGCGTGACCCATCGGCTTCGAACCTCTGGACGCTGCCATGAAGGACTCGGGTTTTGAAAGGTCGGGCGACCACGGCTTACTGCTTGGATGGCGCCAACTCGCGATTTGTTGCAAGCTGGTTGACGGCACCCGCGATTGGCCCAATATACGAAGGCATTCGTATGCGGGTTTCACACTGAGGCAGTGATTCTCGAGATCAATGAAGCGCTTGCGGGACATCGATTCGGCCGAGCTGGCCCACCGGCTCCGGGTATTCGTCTGGCTCGGGTGCTCGGTGTTTATCATCCTCGGCGCCGTGGAGCTTCGGGTCTACGGGTTTGGTCTCAAGTTTCTGTTCCTGTTGTTTCTCAACATCCCCATCCTGGCCCTGCTCGGCAGCCTTCTGCTCTGGGTAGTGCATCATGCGGCCCGCGGCTGGGTGGACACGGTATCCGGCGCCGGTAACATCGCCCCGGCCGCGTCCTTCTCGTTCCAGGAGTCGCTGATTATCCGAGGCCTGTATGCCGAAGCCGCCGAGTCGTACCGCGGCCACATCGCCGCGAATCCGGGGGACAACGATGCCCGCCTCGCCCTGGCCAAGATCTGTTCCGCCCATCTCAATGACCCGACCGGCGCGGAACGGCTGTACCAGGCAGTCCAGCGCAACCAGCCAACGGCCCGCCAGGAAGCCACGGCCGCCAACCAGCTGATCGATCTCTATCGCGCCACGGGAGAAGTTGGCCGGCTCAAGATGGAGCTGGCGAGGTATGCCGAGCGGTATGCGGGGACGCGAGCGGGGGTGGAAGCGAAGCGGATGCTTATGGCACTCAAGGAGGAGTCTCGAGAGTGAGCAGCTCGTCGTACGCCCGAAGGGTCAAGAACTCGGCAAACTCCTCATCAGTGATCAACTGATCGTAGAGCTTCACCGCCAATCCGAATTTCCCACCGGCAAACCGCTCGGGCCCCACCAGGGTCCGGATGCGCTCCAGCTCCTGGGCCGCGATCTCCCGGAACAACTCGATAGTGAGAACTCGTTTTCCATCCAGGCGGGCTCCGTGCCGGATCCATTGCCAGACCTGGCTCCGGGAGATCTCGGCGGTCGCGGCATCTTCCATCAGGTTGAAGATGGGGACGCAGCCCAGCCCGGTGAGCCAGGCCTCCAGGTAGAGCAGCCCGACGGTGATATTGTGCCGCAGCGCCTGCTCGGTGATGGATCCCTCGGGAACGGCCAGCAGGTCGGCGGCCGTGACGCTGACATCTTCCCGGAGCCGGGTGACCTGGTTCGGGCCCGGCATGCCGGCGTCAAAGATCTCCCGCGCCACCTGGACCAGCCCGGGATGTGCCACCCAGGTTCCGTCGTGGCCGTCTCCCACCTCACGCTGTTTGTCGGCCACTACTTTTTCCATCGCCAGGCGATTGGCTTCCGGGTCGTTCTTGATCGGGATCTGCGCGGCCATGCCTCCCATGGCGTGGGCCCCGCGCCGGTGACAGGTCTTCACCACCAGCTGGGTGTAGGAGCGGAGGAAGCGGCGATCCATGGTAACCGTGCCGCGGTCCGGCAGCACAAAGTCGGGTCGTTGCCGGAATTTCTTGATGAAGCTGAAGATGTAGTCCCAGCGACCACAGTTGAGCCCCACGATATGGTCCCTGAGCTCATACAGGATCTCGTCCATCTCGAAACTGGCCAGGATGGTCTCGATGAGGACGGTGACCTTGATGGTGCCGACCGGGACTCCGCGATCCGCCTGGGCGAACTCGAACACGTCGTTCCAGAGCCGGGCCTCGAGATGGTTCTCCAGCTTGGGCAGGTAGAAGTACGGGCCGGTCCCCCGGGCCCGCAGCCGCTCGACGTTGTGGAAGAAGTAAAGTCCGAAGTCGAAAAGGCTGGCCGACATCGGGACGCCGTCCACCCAGGCGTGCTGCTCCTCGAGGTGCCAGCCCCGGGGGCGGGTAAGCAGCGTGGCGACGCGTTGATTGAGCCGGTACTGCTTGCCGTCGGGAGCCTGGTACTCGATGCGGCCTTCGATGGCGTCCCGCAGGTTCAGCTGGCCTTCCAGCAGGTTGGCCCAGGTGGGGGAGTTGGCATCCTCGAAATCGGCCATGAAGACATTGGCGCCGGAGTTGAGCGCGTTGATGATCATCTTCCGGTCCACCGGGCCGGTGATTTCCACCCGCCGGTCCTGGAGATCGTGCGGCACCGGGCCGACCCGCCAGTTGCCCTCCCGCACCTGGCGGGTCTCGGGGAGAAACTCCGGCAGTTCCCCTTCGTCCAGGCGTTCCTGCACGGACTCGCGCCGGGCCAGCAGCTCCAGCCGCCGGTGATTGAAGCGGCGATGCAGCTCGGCCAGGAAGGCCTGGGCGGCCGGCGTCAGCACCTCGTTGAACTCCGGTTTCATCACGCCGCGAATTTCCACGCCCGCTCCAGGGGAGATTACGCCCAAAAAATAACACCGGAGCAATGGTTACGTGCCGTGCAGGGGATGAGGTTAGTTTTCGTCCCCCTGAAGACCACGTTTCGAGCCAACTATCACCGTCGACTGAGAAAAATGCTGCGTACCGTATCTGCTGCATCGATCCTGATCCTGCTGGTCGCCTGCCTCGGCTTGCCCCCGGTCCCCGTGTCGGCCAAGCTGTTCGACGCCGATAACCGCCTGGTGGGCTTTGTGGACCTGCTGGAAACCAAGGGAGGCGTCACGTTACGGGTGCACACCCTGGGCCTCCCGGCCGGCGCCCACGGGTTCAATCTCCACGAGAAAGCGCTGTGCGAGCCGCCCACTTTCGCGTCAGCCGGACCGGTGCTCGCGCCACCCCGCCAGGGCCCCGCCGATTCCGTCATCCTGGGCAACCTGCCTGACATTACCACGCTGGACGCCGAGTGGTCGGACACCAGCTTTTCGTGGCCTGGGCTGGAACTGAGCGACGGGGAGCGCGGGGTCTTCCACAACGGCGGGACATCGTTCGTGATCACCAGCCAGCCCGACGCCGGCCGGCCGGCGCCCGGCACCGGGGATCGCATCGCCTGCGGTACCATCATACCGAGACCCGAAATCCGGTAACAACGTGCGGCATGGTGTGGCAGTGTGAGGCAAGGTTCCCTGCCCCACCCTGCCGCAGCTTGCCCCACCCTGTAACCTTGTAGTGATGTCCGATCTCCTGGCAGCCCGTTCCCAGATGGCGATCTCGCTCGCCTTTCACATCGTCTTCGCCATGATCGGGATCGCGATGCCGGTGATGATGGTCCTGGCGGAGCGGCGCTGGATCAAGACCGGCGATAGCGTCGCCCTCGACCTCGCCAAGCGCTGGTCCAAGGGCGCCGCAATTCTCTTCGCGGTGGGCGCCGTGTCGGGAACGGTGCTCTCCTTTGAGCTGGGCCTGCTCTGGCCCCGCTTCATGGAGTTCGCCGGACCCATCATCGGCATGCCGTTCTCCCTGGAAGGTTTCGCCTTCTTCACCGAAGCAATCTTCCTCGGCATCTACCTCTACGGCTGGAACCGCCTCCCGCCCCGGGCCCATCTGCTGGCCGGCGTGCTGGTCGCCGTCAGTGGGGCGCTCTCCGCCGTCTTCGTCGTCATCGCCAACGCCTGGATGAACTACCCTACCGGGATGGTGCTGGACGGCGGGCGGGTAGTGAGCTTCGATCCCCTGGCTGCCATGGCCACGCCGGCCGCATTTCCCCAGACCCTGCACATGCTGCTGGCCGCCTACGCCGCTACCGGGCTCGCGGTCGCCGGGGTTCACGCGTTGTTCCTGCTGCACCGGCCTGACAATGCTTTTCATCGCCGTGCGCTGGGACTGGCCCTCATGGTCGGCGCCCCTGCGGCCGTCCTGCTGCCGGTCTCGGGCGACATCAACGGCCGGTTCCTGGCCCGGTACCAGCCGGCCAAGCTCGCGGCGGCCGAATCCCTGTTCGAGACCCAGAGCCGCGCCCCGCTGGTGATCGGCGGATTCCCCGATGTAGCAAAGAAAGAAGTCCGCTTCGGCATCGAGATCCCCGGCGGCCTTTCCCTTCTCGCCTTTCACGATCTCAACGCCCAGGTCACCGGCCTGGACCGGATTCCCCGGGACCTGTGGCCCCCGGTCGCGGTGGCCCACGTTTCGTTCCAGGTGATGATCGCTCTGGGGAGTTTCCTCGCGCTGGTGTCGCTCTGGGCGGGATGGACGGTGGTCCGGCGGCGCGATCTGGCCCGGCAGCGCTGGCTGCTCCGGGCGCTGGTCCTGGCCGCGCCGATGGGGTTCATCGCGACCGAGGCCGGATGGTTCCTCACCGAGGTCGGCCGGCAGCCGTGGATCATCAACGGCGTGATGAAGACCAGCGAGGCGGTGACCCCGATGCCCGGACTGGTGGTGCCGCTGCTGGGCTTTACCCTGCTCTATGTCCTGCTCAGCATCGCGGTGGCCTGGGTGCTGTACCGGCAGATTGTCCGGAGCCCGGTGGTAATCGAGAGAACCTTGCCGTGAGCGGCGAATCCGGCGCCCAGCTGATCGCCATCGTGGTGATGCTGGCGCTCAATGCCTACGCGGTGCTGGCCGGGGCCGACTTCGGCGGCGGAGTGTGGGACCTGTTTGCCTCGGGCCCTCACCGGGAACGGCAGCGCCGGCTCATCGCGGACGCGATAGCGCCGGTGTGGGAGGCGAACCACGTCTGGATCATCCTGGTGGTCGTCCTGCTCTTCACCTGTTTCCCGCCGGTCTTCGCCCGTTTCGCGATCGTCCTTCACATCCCCGTCAGCCTGATGCTGATCGGCATCGTGCTCCGGGGATCGGCGTTCATTTTCCGCAGTTACGAACGCGGCGATGAGACCCAGCGGCGCTGGGGCCGGCTCTTCGCGATCGCCAGCCTGATCACTCCGCTGCTGCTGGGCGCCATCGTCGGAGCCGTCGCGTCGGGCCAGGTGACCCCTCCGGTCGCGGGCGCCGGGTTCGTCGCCAACTATGTCACTCCCTGGGCGACGCCCTTCGCCTTCGCGGTCGGGGTGTTTGCGCTCTGCCTCTTCGGATTCCTGGCCGCGGTCTATCTCACCGTCGAAGCGAAAGAGCCCGATCTCCGGGAGGACTTCCGGATTCGGGCTCTGGCGTCTGGCGTTCTTGTCTTCCTGAGCGCCGGGACGGCGCTCCTGCTTTCCCTCCGGAGGTCGGCTGCTCCGTTGATGGGGCGCGGGCTCACCGAAGCCACGCACGCGCTTCCGCTACAGGTCTCCGTCGCGGCCGTCGCTGTCACCGCGATGCTGGCCCTGTGGTTCCGTCGCTTCGGCCTCGCCCGCCTCGCCGCCGCCGCCCAGGTCAGCCTCATCCTGTGGGGCTGGGCGCTGTCGCAGTATCCCTACCTGATTCCGCCCGACCTGACGATCCAGGCGACGGCCGCACCGTGGGTGACGATCAGGCTGGTCCTGATCGCGCTGGGACTCGGCGCGGTCGTCCTGGTCCCATCCCTGTGGTATCTCTTCCGGTTGTTCAAATCGCGCTGAAACCACGCATCTGCAACAGCTCCTCGCGAAGACCGCTAAGTAGCGCGGAGGCCGCGGAAACGGATCATCATCAACAACACACCACCAACCAATACAAACAAGAACCACCCGCATCGATAAGGCCGGGTGGTTCATTATTGGTCGTGTTGTTTTCTTCGCGATCTTCGCGCTACTTCGCGTCCTTCGCGAGGAGCTGTTCTCTGGGCTCTCGGCCCTCGCTCCGTCCGGCTACTTGACGCCGTGCATCAGCTTGTTCACCAGCGGCGCTCCAATGAACAGCACCACGCCCGCCCCGATCAGAGCCCAGAAGCCGAAGGTGTAGCCGGAGAGCGCCGAGGCGGTCGTCATTCCGGTCTCGCCGCTGACCCCGCTGGCGAAGATTCCCGACAGGTTGTTGCCGATACCGACCGAGACGAACCAGCCACCCATGGCCAGGCCGACCAGCCGCACCGGGGCCAGCTTGGTGACCATCGACAGACCAATTGGAGACAGGCACAGCTCACCGACGGACTGGATGACATAGACCCCGACCAGGGTCCAGAATGGGATCTTGTTGTCCGCGCCGACCAGCTTGGTGAGCGCAAACATCAGCAGCAGGAAGGCCAGGCCGTTGAACAGCAGGCCCAGGCCGAATTTGCGCGGAATGGAAGGATTGGCATTCCGCTTCGCCATCATGATCCAGATCCAGGCCATCACCGGTGCCAGGGCGATGATCGCGATCGAGTTGACGCTCTGGAACCACGCGGTCGGGAACGTGAAGCTGCCGAGCTGGCGGTTGACGATCTCGTCGGCCAGGAAGGTAAAGGAGCTGCCGGCCTGCTCGAAGAACATCCAGAACAGGATGTTGAAGGTGAAAATGATCAGCATCGCGATCACCTTGTCACGGGCGACCTTGCCCTCCCGGATTCCCTCGATCATCAGGAGCACGATCAGTATGACGAAGAGTGCCGTCAGTACATACTGCAGGTTCCTCCCGCCGACGGCGAGCAGGAAGTACACTACCGGGATAAACAGCATGGTGCTGAGAATGACGACGCCGACACGCTGGAGGCTTCCAGCCCCCGCGGCGTGCGCGCCGATGCCCTTGAGCTGGGCCCGGCCGATATAGAACCACACCAGGCTGACCAGCATGCCGAAGCCCGCGGCGATGAACACATACTTGTAGGCCGGTGAGTCGGCCGACCCGAAGACCGATTGCGCCAGCCAGCCGGTGAGGAGCGGGGCCACGAAGGCACCGGCGTTGATGCCCATGTAGAAGATGGTGAAACCGCTGTCCCGCCGTTCGTCGCCGACCGTGTACAACTTGCCGACCAGGGTCGAGATGATCGGCTTGAACATGCCATTGCCGCAGATGATCGTGGCCAGTCCGAATTTGAACACGACGGGATTGGGCACCGCGATCATGAACAATCCGGCCGCCATGAAGACCGCGCCGGTCAGGATCGAGCGCTGGTAACCCAGGAACTTGTCGGCGATATAGCCACCCACAATCCCCCAGGCGTACACCAGCGCGAGGTACGATCCATAGGTCAGGTTTGCATCGGCTTGTCCCGTGGCTGATCCGCCATGGAACTGTGCGACGATGTAGAGCACCAGCGCCCACCGGATGCCGTAGAACGCGAAGCGCTCCCAGAACTCGGACATGAACAGCATCCAGAGCGGACCCGGCTGCCCCAGGATCTGCTTGAACTCGGGGATGACAGCTTCCGTCCGGGGCGTGTCAGAGGCTCCTGTAGCCACAGTTATCTCCTCTTTTTCAGGATGTCGTTCAGGACCACGCGGTCAATCTTGCCATCCATCCGCACCCGCACGTCGTAGTTCTCCCAGTACATGAAATCGCGCAGGGCCGCCAGGAAGGTCGGGTTGGCGGTTCCCTGCGGGGCCTTCAGCCACTTGTCCGCCTGGTTGACCGGCTCGCGCAGCAGGATCGGCTCCAGCTGGCGGACGATCTCCGGCGTAATCGGGACCAGGTCGGCCGCCTCGCTGGGGAAAAAGTGCAGCTTGTGGAGCGTCAGCAGGCGGTCCAGCTCGGCGATGGGGTCCGGCGCATCGTAGACCCGGATATCGATGAAGCGGTCGTTGGCGCCGAGGTATCCGCCATGCGCCCGCACCACGAGCAGCGCCGCCGACTGCATCCCCCGCTTGTCGCCGCCGCCCCGCTGCCCCGCCTTGAGTGCGGCCATCAGCCGGTCCGCCAGCGGGCCGCTGGTCGCCGCAAACGTCTCGGCCAGGTTCTTCACCGTCTGGTCCGAAACCATGATGTTGGCCTGCGCCGCAAACCCATGCCCGACGATCACCGCGCCTTTGCCTCCCGCAATGGACGAACGACCGTCGGGCGTCCCCACTCTGCCTCCGGCCCAGTCGAAGGTGCGGGTCCCGGTGAAGCTGGCCGCGTTCCCGTGAGTGTCCACCATTCCGACCTGCCGGTCCTGGAGCATGGTGTCGGTCCGCATGACGATGCGCAGCGCTTCCTCCGCCGTCGCGCCCTGGGCGATCAGGTCCAAACCCTTCTCGCCGTAGTCGGTGTTCCCCAGGCTCTGGGTGGCGACGGCGCCCACGCCGGAGCGGGCCCATGGCACGATGCCGCCCACGTTGGGAAACTTCGACTGCACCGCGACGCCGAGGTCGCCGGTGACAGAATCGTAGGCGACGATGCTGTAGGTATGGGCCAGCTTCTTGAAATGGTCTGGAGGCTGGATCGGCTGCTGGGCGGTGACAAGTGACAGGTGACAAGTGACAAGTATGAGAGCGGTGAGACCCGGTCGCGACACCGTAGATCGGAGCGAGATTCCCCTGTCGCTTGTCACATGTCACCTGTCACTGGGGTCACTTGTCACCCGTCACTTTTGGGGGTCTTGCCCATCTTGCGCTTGAGATGCTCCAGCTGCGCATCCGCCGCGGCTTCGTGGGCGGCCCGGTCGAGATTGGACCGCAGCAACTCGTCGTTTACATCGGTCCCCGGCCGGGCACTGCCGGCCGACTCGAGCTCGCGCCAGGCAGCGCTGCTGGAGGCGTCGGCATTCCCTGCCCCCGACTTGGCGGATCGCAGTTGCGCGGTCATTTCGGAGACCTCGCGCTCGGCCAGCATGAGTTCGTCCCGCTGGACCACGACCTTCCGCTCTAACACCTGGAGCCGTTCCCGATGCTTGGCCGCGTATCGCTCCGCCAGCGCGACGGTTTCCGCGTCCGGAATGGCCGCGGCGAGACCGCCCCGCCGCTCGGCATCCCCCAGCTGCTTGCGCTCCAGCACCAGTTCCCGTTCGGTCGCGGTGAGCGCGTCTTTCATCTGGGAAACGGCGACCTTGGCTTCGATGACGGCCTGGTGAAGTATCGTGGCCGAGGCCCGGGGATCGCCGGGCGCGGTGTGCTGGGCGAGAAACTGCTCGATTCGAGCCCGCAAACTTTCAAACACGCCTAGGACTTTCGCCCTGTCTTGGCGTAGAATGGGCTGAAGGTGCGATCCACTCTGGTGGACTTGCACTTGGGGCAGGAAACCTTGGCATGCTCGTGGGCGACCACCGATTCGGTCCGGGAAAAATCATGGCCGCAGGCGGCGCAGTGGTATTCGTAGGTCGGCATGTGAAGCTGATACCTTGAGTTAGACCCCACAAGGTTACCGGCCAGCTTGGGGACCGTCAACTGTTCAGGCCGCCTTTCCACCGGCCGGCGCGATTATCTTTGCCCCATGCGCCCAAGCCGGGGACCCGCCATGGGTTCCACCCTTGCCCTGCTTACGCTTGCCCTCCTGGCCTGTGGCCGGGGGGACGCTCGGCCAGCCTGCGGCCTCAATGCCGTCCTTGGCCCCCGGGTGCTCCTCGACGAGTTCAGCACTCCCAACCAGACCCTGACTACGCCGCCGGAAAACCTGCCGGAGAAGCTGGTCGCCCGGATGGCGGTCGGCCCGGCATACTCGGCCATCGTGGGCCGGGCAGACAGCCAGTGGGTGATCGGGGTAAACGGCACCCTCCCGCCCAAGGTCCAGGCGAACTTCGGCGTCCTGGTCATCGACAAGGGTAGCGACAAGCCGCTCGGCGTCCTGTTATATGAAGCGGCCGAGGTGGACGGCGCTCCCCACATCGGCACGGTGTCGGTTGGCGCCTCGGTGATCCCGCTGATCGGCATCAGGATCGACCCGGCCCGGATCCAGGATCCCGTGTGTCCCCTGTTCCCGGATTCCCTGCTCCAATGACCCGTCCGCTCATCGCCATTTCAGGATCGATTCGCCACTATGACGGCGCGGAGCGGGCCGGAGTCAACGCCTCGTACGCGCGGTCCATTGCGCAGGCGGGGGGTATTCCGATTATCCTGACGCCAGCGATCGGCGAGGCGGCGGCGGCCGAGGCCCTGACGCCGGTCCATGGCCTGGTACTCACCGGCGGCCACGACGTGGACCCCGAGCACTACGAGTCACCCAGGTCGCCGGCGCTGGGCCCGCTCGATCCGGCCCGGGACAGCTTCGAGCTGGCCCTGTTCGACGCGGCTCGGCAACGGAAGCTGCCGGTGCTGGGAATCTGCCGCGGCCTCCAGGTCATCAACGTCGCGCTGGGTGGAACCTTGTGGCAGGACTTGCCCTCCGAGCGCCCCGGCGAAATCCAGCACGATTCCGAGGTTTCCCGCGACGCCCGAGTCCATCACGTTCTGGTGAAGGAACCCAGCCACCTGGCCGAGGCCCTGGGGACCGGCAGGCTGGTCACCAATTCCTTCCATCACCAGGCGATTCGAGACCTGGCCCCGGGGCTGCACGTCACCGCGTGGGCCGAGGACGGCGTGATCGAAGGCGTGGAGGAGAATGGGACGGACGGTTGGTTGCTTGCGGTGCAGTGGCACCCGGAGGAGTTCCACCGGGAGCCGGGATCGGCGGACCAGCGATTGTTCCACGCGCTGGTGGTGGCGGCTAGTGCTTCTCCGGGCCGCCGAGCAGGTTGGGAAACAGCACCCGGTCGCTTACACGGTTGAGCGCTTCTCGAATGGTGGAAAACCGGTCGGCCGCAGTGCGGAAAATTCCGTCGAGCCCGTAGCGGTCGGCCAGGACGTGGTCGGAGGCGGCGCCAAAGCCGCGGGCACCAAGGTCTTCATAGTAGGAAATGTCGGGGCCGCCCTTCCTGACCTGCCGCGCGGCGATGTAGTCGGGAAAGAGTCCGGCCAGCCAGAGGGCATAGTTGCCGAGATGGGCCATCACTTTGAAGCGGCGGTCGCCGTCGGTGGCATCCGCGTCGGCGAGGATATCCACCAGGTATCGGTGCTGCTGGTCGTCGTTCCAGTCCACCCGCCATGCGCGGTCACGCTTGCCGAATTCGAGCAGCAGCGCGGCGAGGTAGTCGGCCAGCTCGCGATCATCACACTGGGCCGCCAGCAGGGCGCGGCGCACCAACACATAGAAGAAAAGCACCTCGGAAGGCGCCAGGATCGATTGTACGGCGAGGAGCCGCTCGTCCAGCTCGGGGGAATCCAGTAACGGATCGGGCCCCTCCGCCTGCAGCCGCCGTTCCAGGTAGATCCGACGGCCGACCGAGCCCTGGCTGATCAGCAGGACGACCAGGCTCAGATCGTTGGCGGTGAGCCTTCCCCGGGTGTTAGCGAGGATCATGGCAGCATCTCCTTCGCAAGACGAGACAGATCGCGGACCGGAAGCGGCCCTTCAGGCGCTGGTGCAGCTGAGCCGCGATCTTTCCGGTACGCTTCGACCCATCGACATACTCCACCAGCTGGCCCAGGCGCTGGAACGCTGGTTTGCTCCCGATGTTCTCGGTATCGGCCGCTTCAACGTGGACTCCAATCGGCTCGACGTGGTACACGCGATTCCACCAGAAACCTCGTGGCTGCACCCGGCCCTCGACCTCGCGATGCGGCGCGAGCCGGAACTGATGCGCCGGGCGGAAGACACCCTTCTGACTGTTCCGCTGGAGAGCGGCAGCCTGGTCATCGGTTCCGTGTTGCTGGGCGCGGGACCGGGACGCTACCACCCCCATGACCTGGCGACTCTTCGAGCCTTTGTCGCCATCGCCAGCCTGGCGATGGATGCCGGCCGGATGATCGACCAGGTCGAGCAGAGCCGGCAGTCCTGGTCCGAGACGGTGGACGCGGTTTCGCTGGCCCTGTGCCTGGTGGACGGCTGGGGCCGCATTCTTCGGGCCAACCGCGCCTTCGCCGACCTGGTCAATGCCGCGCCGGCCGGTGTCATCAGCCGCCCCTGGATGTCGCTGGTGCCCGCCAGCTGGGGCGAGGCCGTGCAGCAGGCGCTGGACGAATCCGGGAGCGGCCGCGAAATCGACCTCAGGGCCGGCGACCGCTCCTTTGCCGTTACCGCCTTCACCACCGGTTCGGACCAGCAGCAGCGGGTGCTGGTGTTCCTCGACCGCACCGAGCGGCGGCGGCTGCAGGAGCAACTCATCCAGTCGGAAAAGATGTCCGCCGTGGGCCAACTGGTCGCCGGCGTGGCCCATGACCTCAACAATCCGCTGGCCTCGGTCCTCGGCTTCGCTGACTTCCTGGTGGAATCGCCCGAAGTGCCGGCGAGCATCCGGGAACCGATCCGGGTGATCCAGGAGGAGTCGCTCCGCGCCGCGACGATCGTCCGCAATCTCCTCGGTTTCGCCCGCAAGCAGGAGCACCGGCGTCAGCGCGCGGCGATGGGCCCTCTGCTGGAATCCACCCTCACCCTGCTGCGCAACCAGCTGATGGCCGACAAGATCGAGGTCACGCTGAGCGTCATGGGCGAGCTGCCCGGTCCCCCGATCAACGCCAACCAGATTCAGCAGGTGTTCGTCAACCTGATCAACAACGCGTCCCAGGCCATCGCAGCCACCGGACGGCCCGGCGAGATCATCATCACCGCACACTCCGAGCCGGCGTGCATCATAGTCGAGGTGACGGATACCGGGCCCGGCATGACCGAATCGCTCGCCGCCCGAGTCTTCGAACCGTTCTTCACCACCAAGCCGGAAGGACAGGGCACCGGGCTCGGCCTCAGTATCTGCCAGGGCATCATCAAGGAACACGGCGGCCGGATAACCCTGCGCACCGCTCCGGGCGAGGGCTCGACCTTCAGGGTCGAACTGCCGCTGATCCCGGCACCTGAGGAAGAGACTCCGAAAGAACCTGGAGCTCCCGTCGAGCATCGCACCTTCCGGATCCTGCTGATCGACGACGAGCCGCACATCGTGCACTACCTGCGTACCACGCTTGAAGCGTGGGGCCATGTTGTGGAATCCGCGGTGGATGGCCAGGCCGGCCTCGAGCTGGCCAGTCAGGGCGGATTCGATCTCATCATATCTGATTTGCGGATGCCGCGACTGGGCGGCCAGGAATTTTACGAAGAATTGATGAGCAAGAACCCGGCCATTGCCCAGCGTGTGGTGTTCAGTACTGGAGACACGCTGAGGGGTGACACCCTCAAGTTCCTGGAGCGGGAAGGCCGGCCCTACCTGAGCAAGCCGTTCAGCCTGACCGAGCTCAGGAACCTGCTGGTGAGGATGGCGGGAGACCGCCGAGCGCCGTCACCGGCTGGATGAGTTATCGGGTCGTGCACGTCGCGTCGGGGCGGGAATGGCGCGGCGGCCAGAACCAGGTGCGCCTGCTGGCGGGGGCGCTGGCCCGGCGCGGTGACATCGAACAGTTGGTCATCACCGGCCGGGGAACCGACCTGGCCCGCCGGCTCCAGAGCTCGGCGATTCCGCTCCGTACGCCCGGCTGGGGCAGCAGTCTCGATCCTCGAGTGCTGATCGCTACGATCCGCGAAAGTCGCCGTGGATCGCGCCCCAATCACACCCCAATTCTGCATGCCCACGACGCCCACGCCCTGGTGCTGGCCGGCGTGGCCGCGCGATTCACCGGCGCCCGACTGGTGGTGACCCGGCGAGTGGATTTTCACCTGCGCCGGCCCGGCTTCTGGGTCCGAGCCGACAAGGTCATCGCGATCTCCGACGCGGTACGTACCATTCTCGTGGAGGACGGTGTCGGGCCCGAACGCATCGCCGTGGTGCACTCGGGGATCGATGTTGCCGAAGTTCGCGCGGCGCCCCGATTCGGCATCCGCCAGCAATTGGGATTGTCCGGCGAAGCTAAGATCGCAGTCAATGTTGCCGCGCTCGTCGGCCACAAGGATCAATCCACGCTGGTCGCCGCGGCGAAGAGCCTGCGCGAGCGCCGCCCCGAGTTACACTGGGTGGTGGCCGGCGAGGGACCGCTGCGCGAGGCACTGGCGCAGCAGATTGTTGACGGGAATGTGACCGACCGGGTGCATCTTCTCGGCCGTATCGCGAACGCGTGGGGACTGATCGCCGAGTCCGACGTGTTCGTGATGTCATCCAGGGAGGAAGGACTGGGCACCTCGGTGCTCGACGCGCTCGCCCTCGGCGTGCCGGTAGCGGCGACCCGGGCTGGCGGGATTCCCGAGATCCTGGCGGACGGCGCCGGGCTGCTGGTGCCGACCGGTGACGCAACCGCGCTGGCCGGAGCAGTAGAGATTCTCCTCACCGACCGGGACCAGCGCGGCGCCGTGCTCGCGGCGGGTGCCAGGACACTCGCTCGTTTCAGTTCCGATGCCATGGCAGACGGCATCCTGGCGGTGTATCGTTCGCTCAACTCAAATGGTTGAACACCTGTGATTTACGTCTGCATTCCGAGCTTTGACGAAGCCCCCACCGTGGGGCTCCTCCTGTGGAAGATCCGGCGCGTGTTCACCGAGTTTCCCCGGGAATATCAACTGCTGGTCGTGAACGACGGGTCCACCGACAAGACGGCCGAGGTGCTGGAACCGTATGCCAAGGTGCTTCCGCTCACCGTGATCAATCACCAGGAGCGGCGAGGCTACGCGGCGTCGGTGGAGGAGCTGCTGCGGCTGGCGCTGGAGCTCACCGATCGCCCCAAGCGCGACTGTGCCATCCTGATGCACGCCGATTTCAGCCATGGCGCCGAGTACATCCCCGAGCTGATCCGCCAGATCGACAGCGGCGCGGACCTGGTGGTGGCCAAGTCCTCCCTGGAGGACGAGCCCTCGCGCATGCTTCGAATGGTGAGACGCATGGCTCCTCTCCTGCTCCGTAATTCGGTCAGAATCCCCGGGGTGTCCGACATTGTGTCCGGATTCGCAGCCTTCCGGCTGGTGATTCTGCGGAACGCTTTTCGCTCTCAACAGGGACCGCTGCTCACCACCGATGGGTGGGCCGCGAATGCGGAACTCTACGCCCGCGCGGCGCAGTCGGCCCGCCGGGTTGAAACGATCGAGTCGGTGGAGCATCGGGATATTCGCCCCCGGCCCAGCCGGCTGGCCCCTATGGCAATGGCTCGCGAACTCTGGCGAGCCGGTCCCCGGTTGAAGGCGGTGGCCCGCTCGGTCGCCGCCCTCCCGCGTCAGGGCCGCCAGCCCACGGAGGTTACATGATGGTTCGTGCCCTGATTGCATTCGCGTTGCTCCAGGCCGTGCCCGCCACTCCGGGTCAGGCGCCGGAACGCGCGCCGGTGCCGCCCTTCCCGTTCCAGGTGGGCGAAGCGTTCGAGTATGTCGGCAAGCTGGGGATGCTCACCCTGGGAACTGCTTCGATGTCGGTGGTGAAGCTGGACACCATCCGGGGCAACGAGACCTTCGTCTTGCGCTTCCAGCTCACCGCCAGCACGTTCGTGTTCAAGATGGACGACGTCATGCACTCCTGGGCCCGGACCAGCGACATGGTCTCGCTCCGCTTCTACCAGGAATTCGACGAGGACGGTAAACTCCGCCGCCGCTATTACGATATCTTCCCCGATTCCGGGTTCTACCGGGAACGAGAGCGGAAGGAGCAGAAGCCCACGGTGACCGAGCCGCTGGACGATGCCGCGTTTTTCTATTACATCCGGACGACGCCGCTCGAAGTCGGCAAGACCTACAGCATCAACCGCTACTTCCAGCAGGACAAGAACCCGGTCACCATCGAGGTGGTGAAACGTGAGAAATGCGAGTTGCCGGACAACCAGGAAACCACCTGCCTGGTGCTGCACCCCGTGATCAACGCAGACAAGAACGGCATGTTCGCTCCCCGGGCCGACGCCCGGATCTGGCTGACCGACGATGCCCGCCGCATCCCGGTGCAGATCCGGTCCAAGCTGGGCTTCGGCACCGTCACGCTCAAGATCAAGAGCATGAAGCTGCCGGGCCAACCTGGCACACCGGGCTCCGCCCATTGAGTTATCGCGAAGCGGATCTGAGCCGGCTCAAGACCGTTCCGGTCGCCGGGCGCCGCAACAAGGTCGAAGAATCGCTCCTTGCCAAACCACCCGGTCGGGACCGTTCCTTCCACGCTTTTCTCGACAGTCTTCCTGACATCCTCGCGGCCCGCGATCTCCGGGTCGCCATCAACCACCTGGCCCGCGCCCATGACGATGACAAGGGCGTGGTCCTCATGCTGGGCGGTCATGTCATCAAGGTCGGGCTGGGGCCACTGATTCGAGAATGGATTCAGCACGGGATCGTTACTCACGTGGCGATGAACGGTGCCGCGGCGATCCACGATTTCGAGCTGGCGGCCTATGGCGGCACCAGCGAAGACGTGGCCGAGGGCCTGGCGGACGGCAGCTTCGGCATGGCGGAGGAGACCGGGACCGAAATGAACGCGGCGATCGGCGCCGCGGCGGCGGCCAGCCAGGGCATGGGCGAGGGACTGGCCCGCTACCTGGGCGCGCGGGCGAATCCCGTCGGCGGGGAGGCCTCGGTCCTGCTGAGTTGCCTCGAGCACGACGTGCCGGTCACCGTACATCCCGCGATCGGAGCGGAGATCATTCATCAACATCCCAGCTTCGACGGCGCCGCCCTGGGTGATACGGCGGCCCGAGACTTTCGCCGGCTGGCCGGCAGCCTGCCCACCATGCACCAGGGCGGTGCGGTGCTCAACTGGGGGAGCGCGGTGGTCATGCCGGAGGTCTTCCTCAAGGCGCTCACCATCGCGCGGAACCTCGAAGCCGGAAAACCTACCCACTTCCTGGCAGCTGACTTCGACATGCAGCGCCACTATCGGCCCCGGATGAACGTGGTGCAGCGGCCGACCGAGACGGGCGGCATCGGTATGCAGATCACCGGCCATCACGAACTGACGATTCCTTTGCTGGTCTGGGGTGTACTGGAGGTCCTGGGGGGAAAATGAAGAACGTTTCACGGCTGGCGATCACGCTTGCTGTCCTGCTGGGCTGTTCCAGAACCACATCTTCCGCACCATACCGCACCGCATCACTCGGCGCCGACGCCGCGGAGGCGGAGGTCACCGGGATCATCACCGGGGCCCTCGAAGCCGAGGCCGCGGGCCGGAATGCCGACTCGCTCTACACGTCATCCGCTGTCATCGTAGTCAACGGCCGCACCCGGTCGGTGGCCCCGTTCTTTGCCGGCGTGGGCACCGGCGGTGAGGTCGCGATCAGCTCGAGCCAGATGGAGATCCAGGGCGGCCTGGCCTGGGGATTGGTGGAGTACCGCTGGAGCTCCCGCGAAGGCGTGACCCGTGAGGGCCGCGCTACCATCGTGCTCCGGCCCGGCAGCGATGGGCGCTGGAGAATTCAGCACGTGCATAGTTCGTCGCCGCGATGACGGTAAGGCGGTAAGACGGTAGGACGGTAGCAAAGCCAAAGCCCCTCCAAGAATCTGGAGGGGCCTGTGTTAGGTACCGTCCTACCGTCTTACCGTCATACCGTTGTTTATGGCTTTCCGGTTACCACTTCCCTGATCTTGCCGGCGGTTGAGGGGCTCAGGACCTTGATCACCAGGTAGATCGCGAAGCCGAACGCGGCCCAGATGAGGAGCTGGATGAACAGCCCGACCACGAAGCCGAACAAGCTGAAGATCACCCGCAGCAGGAAGATGCCGACCACCGCCAGCACCGCGAACCCGAATAAGCTCCTGAACATGCTATTTTCCTCCAGAGGAAAGAGCGCTGACCTGAAGTACGTCCGCACGTTCCAAAAAGTTTCGTCGAGTCCTAATTGACTGACAATCAAGAAGTTATCATCGTGGGTGGCGGCGCGATAGGGGCGGCCTGCGCCCGGGAGATCGCTCGCGCCGGACGCCGGGTCCTGGTCCTGGAGCGGGGGTCGGACCGTGGCGCGTCCTGGCGTGCGGCGGCCGGGATGCTGGCGCCCCAGATCGAGGCGAGTCCGGACGACCCGCTCTTCGAGTTGGGCCTGGCGGGCCGAGAACGTTATAAGGAACTCGCCGCGCCACTCATGAAAAGCACCGGGATCGACATCGGGTTCTGGCAGGAAGGAATTGCCCGGTTGGCGATGGACGAAACTGACGTGCAAGCGCTCAAGAACCGGGTCGCATGGCAGCGGCAACAGGGCCACGTCTGCGACTGGTTCGATGCCGATGAAGTAAAGGAGCGCTGGCCCTGGGTGGGCACCAACCGGGGCGCGTTGTACGCGCCGAACGAGGCAGCCCTGCATCCCGAACACCTGGTCGAGGCGTTGCTCAAGGACGCCGAAAAGCATGGCGCCCGAGTTCTGGAGGAGACAGTAGTCGGTCTCGAGCGCCGGGGCGACCGGATCACCGGCGTTATCGGCAGCCAGACCTGGGCGGCCGAGCAGGTGGTCATCGCCGCGGGAGCATGGTCGGCCGGGCTGGCGGGACTTCCCCGACCGCTTCCCGTTGTCCCCATCCGGGGCCAGATGGCCTCCTTCCCCTGGCCGGAGGGGATTCCGCCGGCCATCGTCTACGGCAAAGGCGCATACCTGGTGGCCCGTAACGGCGAGGCGATCGCGGGTTCTACCATGGAGAACGCCGGGTTCGATACTGAAGTCACTTCCGCCGGGCTGGCCCACATTTTCACCGCGGTCACGGCCCTCTGCCCCGCGCTGTCCAACCTCGATGTCATCGACACCTGGTCCGGCCTGCGCCCCATGACGCCGGACGGGCTCCCCATCATCGGGAAAGAGCCCAGGGTGGAAGGCCTCTGGTACGCCACCGGTCACGGGCGCAATGGAATCCTGCTCGCCGGAATCACCGGCGTCATCATGGCGCAGTTACTCAAGGGTGAAGCGACCGTCGAAGATCTCACCGCGTTCCGGCCCCAGCGGTTCTTTGAATGGTGACGTACCCCGCTGGTCCGGGCGCTTCTATCCCGACCTGCGCCGAATTACCATTCCATTTCCATCCGAAGAACCCCAAAGACATCCGGTTCCGATGAAGGTCGCGAACAAGATCCTGCTGCGCCGCTGCGCCACCTGCGACACCCACTTCGAGCACACCGATGGGGGAGCCTGCCAGAAGTGTGAGCGGGTGTTTTGCGGTAAGCACCTGCATGGGCCATGGAGCTGGTGGCGGCGGCGAAAACGAGGGTACCGCCCGGTGTGCCGGGAATGCAGGCAATGCGGGTCGTAGCACGGCCGGGTCTCAGCAAGTATGCCGGGCCCACCACCCGGCAATTGATCGTGGCCCGGGTGCTTCCGGCAGTGGTTCCCCTGGTGTTCCAGGGCATGAGCCTCGCCGGGCTTCACTCCACCAGGCTCTACTACTTCATTACCGCGGCGCTGCTGCTCTGGAGCGCCCGCACCTTCGTGGAAACCGGCATCGGCCTGGGTATGCTCATGCTCATCCAGATGTTCGCGGCCCTGCTGGCGACCGGGCTGCTGGCCGCCTACCTCCTTTCAACCAGCGACTGGTTGTGGTATTCCGCTCTCACCCTGCTGATGGTAGGGTATGTGAGCTGGCTCTTCAATGTGATCGGAAGTCTCCTGCCCAGCTAGGAACCAGGTAGTCCCAGCAGTACGCCCGTCGCGCCCCATCGGATCTCCCCGCCCGCCGGCAATCCAATTCGATCACCAATGCGTAATCGAGGCATTCGGGTAACTCTCACGCTACTCAGGAGGCACGCTCATGCATTGGCAGAAGTTTTCCCGCTGGCAGCGGCTGGTGATGATCGCGGTCATCGCCAGCCTGGCGGGCGGTGTGGTCCGCGTCGCGATCGGGTCCGACCACCAGGACACCCCGGAGGTCGAGCTCAACGCGAAGATGGACATGACGGACGTCTACGCCTTCCCCGGTAGCGGCGCGGACCGGATCGCGCTGGTGATGAACAGCCGCGCATTTCTCACTCCGGCCCAGACACCCACCGCCTCGTTCGACCAGGACCTGCTCTACCAGTTCAAGATCGACAACGACGGTGACGCAGTCGAAGACAAGGTGATTCAGGTCGTCTTCAGCGGGACCGGCGCGAACCAGAAGGTCAAGGTGTACGGCCCGGTGGCTCCTCCGGTGACCGGCAGCATGATGAATACCCTGGCCGACGTCACGCCGGTGGTCTCGGGCCCGATCAATACGGTACTGGGCAACGCCGGCGGCATCCAGGTGTTCGCCGGTCCGCGAGACGACCCCTTCTTCATCGACCTCGAGGCCGCGTTCTGCATCCTCCCGGACCGCCGCCCGGTCACCGGCGCCCTGTCCGCGCCCTGCCAGCTGGCCGGCGGCGCGGCGTTCCGCGCGCCCGGCTCAGCGCAGAACTACGTGAATGGATTCAACGTGCTTTCGATCGTGATCGAACTTCCCGAGTCCCAGCTCACCGCCGGCGGCACACCCAAGCTCGGGATCTGGGGAACCATCAGCCGCTAACCCGCGCATCGCGCGCGAGAGGAGAACTGAAGTCATGTCCATGAACCATTCCAATCGACTGCGCCGCTGGGCCCTGATGCCCGCAGTCCTCGGCCTGGCCCTGATGGCGACCGGGTGCAGTGACGACAACGGCAACGGCGGGTCAGGTCCCCGGCAGACCCGGGCCTACAACCAGGTGCAACGGCTGGGGAACCCACTGGTGAGCGAAGTGCTGCTCTCCAAGCGGAGCCACGCGACCCACGGCGCCAGCTCGCCGGTGGACGATGCCACCCTGATCGCCGCTGAGGCGCTGGGCTTCCTCACCGGGCCGGGCAGCGTCGCCAACCGGGATCCGGGCTACGCCGCGGTACTGGGCGGCGCGCTCATTCCCGACATGTTGATCGTGCAGACCGACAAGGACCCGGCCAATTCGGGTTGGCTCACCTGGCTCCCGCTGGCGCCGTTTACCAACGGGTACGGCGGCCGCAAGCTGACCGACGACGTGGTTGACCTGGCGCTGCTGGCCGTGTTCGGCGATCCCTTCGGCGCCGACCCGACCCACACCACGCCGAGCCTCACGACCGACAACGTGAACAACGATTCGCAGTTTCTCACCGCATTCCCATATGTCGGCGTCCCGAATTGAATGAGGGAATGGGGGAATATGGGAATGGGGGAACAAGAAACCGCGAGAACTGTTCCCACATTCCCACATTCACACATTGGCCAAACTATGACGAACCGATACTCTGCCGTCTTTGTCGCCCTGGCACTGTTCTTCATTGGATCGAGGATGGTGCCCGGCCCAGTTGTCGCCTCAATTCCGAGCCTCGTGGGGCAGGAGGCCCTGGTTCTCGACCAGGATATCACGTTCTACCAGGCGCGAGTCGCCCGCGACCCGGAAGGCGCGCTCGACCGCGCCAAGCTGGGTGCGCTCTATCTCCAGCGGGCCCGGCAGACCGGCAGCCCGGAAGACCTGGTCCGCGCGGAGGAGGTCGCCAGGGAATCCTTTGGACTTCGCACCCGCAAGAACGCCATCGCCGCGCAGGTGCTGGCCCTGAGCCTGATGGGACAACACCGGTTTGCCGAGGCGCTGGTAGAAGCACGGATGCTGGTGGACGACGATTCGTCATCGATATCGAACCGGTCGCTGCTGGGCGAGGTGGAGATGGAGATGGGGCTCTACCCGGCCGCCGACTCGGTTTTTGGCGGCCTTCGGTCGTGGAGCTACAAGCTCACGGTGGCACCCAGGCTGGCGCGCTGGGAGGAATTGAACGGTCATCCGGACAGCGCGCGGAGCATTCTGCTCGGCGCGCGTGCCGAAGCGATGAAGCAGCCCAGCCTGCCGCTGGAGCAGAAGGCGTGGTTCGACCTCCGGATTGGAGACCTCGCCTTTCGTTCCGGCCACCTCAGCGAGGCAGAACGCGACTACCTGGCCGGTCTCGCGATTTCACCGGACGACTACCGGCTGCTCGCGGCGATGGCCCGTCTCGAATCGGTCCGCCACCGGTGGAAATCGGCGATCGACTTTGGTGAGCGCGCCATCGCACTGGTGCCGGACCCGGCCACGCTGGGACTCCTGGGAGACGGGTATGCCGCCCAGGGGGATTCGGCCGGCGCCGAGCAGTACTACCACACCATGGAGACAGTGGTATTGAGGCAGCCGGGCGCATTTCACCGGGCGTGGTCGCTGTTCCTGCTGGATCATGACCGAAGCGTTGCCGTGGTTCTGGCCAAGGTCCAGGACGAGATCAAGCAACGGAAGGACATCTACGGCTACGACCTTCTCGCCTGGGCCCTGTTGAAGAACGGCCGTCCGGCCGACGCGAAGTCGGCCATGCAACAGGCGCTGAAGCTGGGAACCCGGGACCCGCTGCTCTTGCGTCATGCCGGCGTCATCGACTCGGCCGCCGCCCGCGCCAGCCTGGAGCATTGAATGTCGGAACTGACGACCTACATCACCCTCGGCTTCCATCACATCGCCGACCTGAAGGCGGCGGACCACATCCTGTTCCTGCTGGCGCTCGCCGCGGTGTACCGGCTGGCCGAGTGGCGGCGCGCGCTCTGGGTGATCACGGCGTTTACGGCCGGGCACTCGATCACCCTGGCGCTCGCGGTTACCGGTACCTTGACGCTGCCGACCGGCCTGATCGAGTTCCTGATCCCGGTCACTATCCTGGTTACCTGCCTGGAGAACCTGCTGGCGGTGGGACGCACCGTTTCGCCAGGACGGCGGCGTTTTCGCGCCGTTCTGGCCGGGGTGTTCGGGCTGGTGCACGGAGCCGGTTTCGCCAACTATCTCAAGGCACTGTTCGTCGACCGGATCGCGGTCCCGCTGTTCGGGTTCAACCTGGGGATCGAGCTGGGCCAGTTGATCATCCTGGCCGCGGCCGCCGCCGGGTTCGTCCTGATTGACCAGGCCATCAAGTCGGCGCGCACGACCGGGGCCGTCGCTTTCCGGATGCGCGTTGCCGGCGTCTCCCTCGTGGTAGCGGTATTCGCCGCGCGGATGGTGATCGAGCGGAGCAGTTGGTGACCCGGACCTGGCCGAGGATGGCGCTGCTGGGACTGTGCGTGCTGCCGATGATTGACCATCCGCTGCACACCACGCTGACCGAGGTAACCCAGTCCGGGCCCGAGATCAGCATCACGGTCCGCGGCTTCGTGGACGACCTCGCCCTCGCCGCTACCGGACGCCCCAGCGGCATGATGACGACCGCTTCGGCCGACAGCAGCATCGGGCGCTACCTGCTACGGAACCTGGTGCTGGCCGGTCCCGGCGTGTCGCGAGTCCCGCTGGCCTGGCGCGGGGTGCGGCACCAGGCCGACGTGGCCTGGTTCACCTATACCGGGCGGCTGGAGCGTGGGCTTTCCGGCGCCCGGATCGGGGTGAGCGCGCTCTGCGAGCTGTACGACGACCAGGTGAACATCGTCCAGGTGACGATCGGAGGTTCGCGCCGGAGCCTGCTGTTCACCCCGGGCGACCGAGCCAAGGAGATCCGGTGAGTAGATCCACTTTCCCCTATCATTCGTAGACCTGGCATGTACTCCAGGCGTGGCGGCCTCAGCCTGCGGCTGATCCCGGGCGGGCCGGGCCCCATGGTCTTCCGGCCTTGTGAACCGCTGGCGCGAAGGGATAGACTCTTGGCTGCAGAAGGGATTTCCTCCGCCAACTCCTTATTCGGGAATCCGGTATCTCGATGGTTCATGCCTGAGCACAGTACAATCGCGAGAGCCCCCGGCGACCTGCAGCTGATCCAGCGGATCGTCGCGGGTGACGAACGCGCCGTGGCGGAGCTGTACGACCGGTACGGCTCCGTGCTCTACGCGGTCACCTACCGTATCCTGGGCGAGCGGGCCGACGCGGAGGAGGTCGTGATGGAGACCTTCGCCCAGGCCTGGCGGGAAGCCAGACGGTTCGAGACTGATCGCGGTTCGGTCCCGGCCTGGCTCACGATGATGGCGCGGAGCCGGGCCCTGGACCAGGTGCGTTCGCGCGACCGGCGGGAACGGCTGGCGACCTCCGCGGCGCGAGAGGACGACAGCCGCGCTCCGGCGATGGGCGCCTGGGGGAACGATCCCACCCGGGAAGCGGAACAGAACGAGCGGAAGCAGAAAGTGGTCGAAGCCATGGCGGCGCTTTCGCCGGTGCAGCGGGAAGCCATCGAGCTGGCTTACTACGAAGGCCTGTCCCAGTCGGAAATCGCCGAGCGGCTCAATGAGCCCCTGGGAACCATCAAGACCCGGGTCAGGCTCGGCATGCTGAAACTGCGGGATGCGTTGCGGCCCTACTACTACGAGTCGGCGGTATGAACGAACGAGAACAGACTTCGATGCAGGATCTTGCCGCGGCCTACGCGCTGGGCGCGTTGTCGCCGGAAGAGACTCGTGCGTTCGAGGCCTATCTCGCCGGCTCGCCCGAGGCACAACGGGAAGTGGCGGAGTTCCGGGAGGTGAGCGCCCTGCTGGCAGAAGGCGCGCCGGGAGCGGCGCCGGATCCGGGACTCCGGGCCCGGGTGCTGCAGCGGATCGGCCGCGACAAGGTGGTACCCCTGGCGGATCGCCGGGCCCCAACCTTCGGCGCCCCCTTGCCGGTATGGGTGGCCCTGGCGGCCAGCGTGGTGCTGGCAATCGGGCTGGGGACCATGCTGGTGAAGACCAGGCGGGAACTGGCGACCCGGCAGGCCGCGATTGATTCGGTCCGGGTGACGCTGGCCCAGGTGGAAACCCGGTTGAGCGAGCGGGAAAAGACCCTCAACTCCATCATGGAACCGGGGGTAACGCTGAGTCTGCTCAGCACCACCAGTGCTCCCCAACCCCGCATTCAGCTCTTCTGGAACCGGGAGAAGAACCAGGCGATCGTGCATGCCTTCCAGCTGAGCCGGGCCGATAGTGGCCTGGTATACCAGCTCTGGTTCATCAAGGATGGCAAGCCGATTCCGTCGGTCACTTTCAACTCGGAGCCGACCGGCCACGCCCTGGTCGAGAACGTTACGCTTCCCGAAGGGATTACCCACGCCGCTGTGACGGTGGAGCCCGCGGGTGGTTCGCTGCAGCCGACCTCGCCTGTCATCATGATCGGAGAACTAAAGGCCTCCTCGTAATGAGCTGGTATTACAGACGCTACCGCTTCAACGCCAACAAAGACGGTAAGGCGGTAAGACGGTAGGTCGGTAAACAAGTGCGTGAGTTCAAGTAACGCTGCGAATGAGAATCGATCGTTTTCGGAATGACGAAGCTGGGACGTTCACCTACCGCCCTACCGCCTTACCGCCTTACCGCCCTACCGTCTTACCGTCAGTAGTCTGGCGCGTTTCGGCGTGCATCCGCGTTGAAGCGGTAGCGTTTGCGATACTGGATCCGCTGGCCAGCGTTAGATTCTTCCCATGCGTCTCGCTCTCCTTTTCCTGGCTTTCGCCCCTGCCCTCCAGGCCCAGGCACCACCGGACCTGGAGCGGGAGCGCGCCGATTTCGCTGGCTGGATGGCGAACGCGCTCAACTCGCCGCTTGCAGCACGCGCGGTCGTGGCGGTGGGTAGCGGTGTTCGCATCGGACCGGAAGACTCCGACGTGCCGTTTCCCGGTGTCGACGCCCGGGTGACCGAGCAACGCGGCGCCCTGACGCTCACGATTGCCCGGAACGATCGGGTGCTTCCGCGCTATCGGCCGGTGACGGCCGGCGAGCTCACCGTCATGGCCCAGGGCGAGCCGGGACGGAGCCTGCTCGTGGTATTCGGCGGATCTCGTCGCAGCAAGACGCCATTCTACTATCCCTACAACAACTCCGCGGTCTACGTCGGCACGCTACAGCCGGGCACCCACAATACCGTCCGGGTGTTGACCCTCGAAGGAATGGAAGTCGACGCGACCGAGGCGGGGACCGTCACGGTGCCGGACGGTACCGGGTCGATCAAGCTCCGGGTGTACCGGATCCCGGAGCCGGGGACCGAGGAATCCGAGTTGATGATCTTTTTTCGCGACGGCACCAGCGACAAGGGGAGTTACCCGGCCGGCCGCTTCGTCACGCTGCTGCCGTTGCCGGATGGCCGCTACCGGCTGGACCTCAACCGGGCCCGCAACCCCTTCTGCGCCTACAACTCGACGTATCCCTGCCCTGCCCCGTGGCCCGGGAATACCTTCAGCAGCGCGATCGAGGCTGGTGAGCGGTATCAGTCAAGCGCCGGCAGCCACGAATGAGAGTCCGGCTGCTCGCCCTGCTGTTATCGCTGGGCCCGGCGCACGCGCTGGAGGGCCAGCAGGTAGACGGTCCGTGGAGTGCGGCCCTCGATCTCGCCGGAGGACCGCTCCGTTTCTCCCTCTACATGCGGGCCGGGTCGTTGCCCAACATCTGCAACGGCGACCAGTGCAGTCGGGCCAGCCGCATGGTGGTTCGCGGTGACTCGGTGCTGATCGAGATCGCGGACTACGCCGCGACGATCAACGCCCGGATTCGAGGTGATTCGCTGGTCGGGACCTATCGGAACGTTGGAAACCGCGGACCCCGGGTCATTCCATTCAGAGCCACCCGGGGCAACTGGCGGGCCGAAGCATCGCCTCGCTGGCTGACGGGCAAGTGGGACGCCTGGTTCGTACAGGACGGGCGGAAGAGTCCCCGGGTCCTGGAGTTCCGCAACACGGAACCGGGATTGGAGGGGACGGTTCTTTCGAATACCGGAGACTATGGTCTCTTCTGGGGCCACGCCGTCGCGGACAGTTTCTCCATGGGCCACTTCGACGGCTCGTTCGTCTATATGCTGACCGGCCGGCTCGATGGCGACACGCTACGCGGACTCTTCCACGCTGGACTGCGGACCCAGACACCGTGGGTCGCGGTGCGAAGCACCGGCCAACCTCACCTGAAGCAGCCGACCGAAATCACCGGCGCCGATACCAGCAGCGTCTTCCGGTTCAGCTTCCCGGACTTGAACGGGCACCTCGTCACCCAGGACGACGCGAGATTCCGCGGCAAGGTCCTGCTGGTAGACATCTTCGGGACCTGGTGCCCCACCTGCCACGACGCCGCACCGTTGCTTACCAGGCTCTGGAACCGATACCACGACCGTGGCTTCGAAATCGTAGGCCTGGCCTACGAGGTGACCGGCGATTCGGCCGCCGACGGGAAACAGCTCAGGATTTTCCGCGACAAGTTCGGGATCCCCTATCCCCTGCTGCTGGCGGGCGTCAACGACACCCAGGCCGCCGCTCTCACCCAGCCGCAACTGCTGGGCTTCACCTCGTTTCCGACCAGCATTTTTATCGGGCGGGACGGCAAGGTGAAGAAAGTACATGCCGGGTTCTGGGGACCGGCCACCGGGCCGCAGCACGAGGTCCTGGTGCACGACTTCGAGCGGACGATCGAGCGATTGCTCGCGCAGTAGCCAACAGAAACCATGTGCGGGATTACCGGAGTCATCGCTGCCGCACCGGTAGATCCGACGGTCATCGATCGGATGCGCGATGCGCTGGCCCATCGCGGCCCCGATCACGCCGCGACCTGGCTCTCCCCCGACGGCCGGGTGGGACTCGGCCATCGTCGCCTTTCCGTCATCGACCTCTCCCCAGCG
Source organism: Gemmatimonadales bacterium (assembly GCA_036006525.1). Lineage (GTDB taxonomy): Bacteria > Gemmatimonadota > Gemmatimonadetes > Gemmatimonadales > GWC2-71-9 > DASYPP01. Next base: position 76,218 of record DASYPP010000004.1, on the reverse strand, counting down.
GCGAACCAGCCCTTCGCCTCCAGTGACGGCCGCTTCCTCCTGGTCTACAACGGCGAACTGTACAACCACGCGGCGTTGAGGAAGGAACTCGAGCAGCAGGGCGTGCAGTTCCGGACGGTCAGCGACTCCGAAGTGCTGGTGGAATCGTTTCGCCGCTGGGGCAGCGGCGCGCTGGAGCGATTCTCCGGGATGTTCGCCTTCGCGATCTGGGACCAGGATGAACATCGACTCTTCTGCGCCCGGGATCGCGCGGGAGAAAAGCCATTCTACTATGCGGTCCTGGGCGACACCTTCCTCTTCGCCTCGGAACCCAAGTCCCTGCTGGAATGGCCCGGTTGGTCCCGCCGCCTGCACTATCCCGCGCTCCTGGATTTCCTCGCCTACGGTTTCGTCCCCGATCCCAAGTGCATCTGGGAGAACTGCCACAAGCTCTCCCCCGGCCACTGTATGGTCGTGCGCCGCGACTCGGACGGCCGGCCGATCGCGGACCCGCCGCAACGCTGGTTCAATTGGAATCTTTCGCCCGACACCCAGGAGCGCGACTGGACGCCGCGGCTCCTGGAGACAATCACCGGCGCGGCCAGGGAGATGACGATCGCGGATGTGCCACTCGGCGTATTCCTGAGCGGCGGCGTCGATTCCTCGACAGTGGCGGCGGCGCTGGCCCGGGCCGGCGGAACGGTGAAGACGTTCACCATCGGCTTCAGCGATGGGACGTTTGATGAACGGGAATGGGCCCGGGCGGTGGCGGAGCGGTACCGGACCGAGCACCACGAGCGCATGCTGGTCCCCGGGGATGTCAGCACCGTTTTCCAGAAGCTGCTCTGGCAATACGACGAGCCTTTCAGCGATCAGTCATTCCTGCCCACGTACTACTTGTCGGCGGAGACCCGGAAGGAGGTTACCGTGGCCCTGTCGGGAGACGGGGCGGACGAAACGTTCGCCGGGTACCGCAAGTACAGCCGGATGATGCGCCGAGTCGCGGTGCGCCGGTTTCTTCCCGACCGGTTGCTGGCCCGGGTGGTACGGACGGCGGCCGATCGCCCGGAATCCACCAGCTGGCTCCGGCGGCAATCGGTGAAGTACGGATACGACGTGACCGGCATGCTCACCCGAATGCTGACACCAGGACTCTGGTCCCCCCGGCTCAAGGCGGCGATGCGGGGACCACTCGCCACGCAGGCGAAGGCATACCATCCGCGCACGGTCATCGCGGACATTCTGAAGGATGCGCCCCAGGATGACGGACTGGTCAACACGCTTCGATACGTTGACTTCCGCCACACCCTGGCCGGGGACATCCTGGTGAAAGTGGATCGCGCCAGCATGGCGGTGGCCCTGGAAGTCAGGCCGGTTTACCTCCATCGCGACATGCTCCAGCTGGCCGGGGCGATCCCCGGTCCCCAACTCGCCGACCGGACTCACACCAAGGAGGCCCTGAAGGTCGCGGCCGAAAGCTGGCTGCCCGCGGGCAACATCCGGCGCGGCAAGCAGGGATTCCTGGCACCGCTGGATCGCTGGCTCCGGGAGGCCGAGGGAGCCGACTGGACCGCGCCGGCGGGAAGCATGGTGTCCGACCTGCTGGACCCGGCGTTCCTCGCCGATCTCAAGCAGAGTCGGCGCCCGGGAAGCGGAGGAAACGCCCGCTCCATTCATCAACTCATGCTGTTAGATCATTGGTTAGCGGTGTGGCAGCCGACCGGATGAAGCGCTGATCCGCATCGGTTCCATATCTCCTTCCCCGCGGCTACTTTACCCCCCCATGGCGTCACCTCTCGTTCAGCTGCAGCGCGCTCCAATCGCCGTTCCTGAGGCCCCGGTCCGCAAGCCCGGGTGGCTCAAGGTGAAGGCGCCCGGTGGGCCCAACTATGTGCGGCTCAAGGCGTTGATGCGGGAGCTCAAGCTCCACACGGTGTGCGAAGAGGCCCGCTGTCCGAACATCGGGGAGTGCTGGGAGCACGAGGCCGCCACCTTCATGATCCTGGGCGACGTCTGCACCCGGAACTGCGCCTACTGCGCGGTGGCCCATGGGACCCCCGCCCCGTTCGACCCGGTGGAACCGGTGCGGCTGGCAGAAGCGGTGGCCGAGATGGGACTGCAGCACGTGGTCATCACCTCGGTGGATCGGGACGATCTCCCCAACGGTGGCGCCGAGGCGTTTGCCGGCTGCATCGTGGAGATCAAGAAGCGGTTGCCGGAGACGTCGGTCGAGGTATTGATTCCCGACTTCAAGGGCTCGGAAAAGGCGCTGCAGATCGTGATGGATGCGGGTCCCGACATCCTGAATCACAACCTGGAGACGGCGGAGCGGTTGTATCGACTGGCCCGTCCGGGCGGGCGGTATGATCGCGCGCTCCGGCTGTTGGCCAACGCGCGGCGGATGGCGCCCAACGGGCTCACCAAGTCGGGCATCATCCTGGGCATGGGCGAGGAGTGGGACGAGATCGTCACCTGCTTGCGGGACCTCCGCGAGAGCGACGTCGATATCGTCACCCTGGGACAGTATCTCCGGCCTTCGGAGAGCCACCTGCCGATCGTGCGGTACTACACCCCCGAGGAATTCACCGAGCTCCAGGCCATCGGTCTCCGCATGGGCTTCCGTCACGTGCAGGCGAGTCCCCTGACCCGGTCCTCGTATCACGCGTGGGAGCAGGTCGCGCAAGCCAAGAAGGAGTTGTAATGGCGTCCACCGCTACCCCCAACAAGAAAACCATCGACCCCGAGACCGCCGAACGGTATCGCCACTGGTTGCGGCAGATGCTGTTGATCCGGCATTTCGAGGAAAAGGCGGGCGAGGCATACAGCCTGGGCAAGATCGGCGGCTTCTGCCACCTCTATATCGGGCAGGAAGCCGTCGCCGTCGGCTCCATGGCGTCGCTCCGGCCGGACGACTACATGACCACGTCGTACCGGGAGCACGGCCAGGCCCTGGCACGGGGCATCCCGGCCCGCGACGTGATGGCCGAGTTATTCGGCAAGGCGGCGGGCACCTCGAAGGGCAAGGGCGGCTCCATGCACCTGTTCGACGCCTCGCTTGGCTTCCTGGGGGGGCATGGCATCGTGGGCGGCCATATCCCGCTGAGCACCGGGATGGCGTTCGCCGCCAAGTACAACAATACCGACCAGGTCGCGGTGTGCTATTTCGGCGAAGCCGCGGTGAACCAGGGCGCCTTTCACGAGGCGCTCAACATGGCGGCGCTCTGGAAGCTTCCCTGTATCTACATCTGCGAGAACAACCGCTACGGCATGGGCACCGCGCTGGAGCGGGCCAGCGCCATCTATGACATCTCGGAGCGGGCCTGTTCCTACGACATGGCGAACGAAGTGGTGGACGGACAGGAAGTGCTCGCGGTAAAGGCGGCCATGGACCGGGCGGTGGAACGGGCCCGCAAGGACAAGCACCCCACCCTGCTGGAGATTCGCACCTATCGCTTCATGGGCCATTCGATGTCCGATCCGATCCACGGCCATTACCGGACCAAGGAAGAGGTCGAAGAACACCGCAAGCGGGACCCGATCACGCTCTGGTCGAAACACGTGATCGAGAGCGGGGTCATGACCGCGGACACGATCAAGGTCATGGACGCCGAAGTCCTGGCCGAAGTGGAAGACGCCTACAAGTTCGCCGAGGAAGCCCCGGATCCGGCACCCGAGGAGCTGTACACCGATGTGTATGCCCCGGAACAGCGTGAGACGTAAGACGTGAGACGTTTTCTCCGCCTTACGCCTTACGACTTACGGCTTACCAATCGAGGTCTTGAATGGCAGTGATCACCTATCGCGACGCTTTGAACCAGGCTTTGCGCGAAGAGATGCACCGGGATCCCAAGGTCTTCCTCATGGGCGAGGAGGTGGGCGTCTACCAGGGTGCCTACAAGGTGAGCCGCGGCCTGCTGGACGAATTTGGTCCGCTCCGGGTGGTGGACACGCCGATCACGGAGCTGGGTTTCGCCGGCGTCGGGGTGGGTGCGGCGATGGTCGGCCTCCGGCCGGTGATCGAAATGATGACCTTCAATTTCGCCCTGCTCGCCATGGACCAGGTGATCAACTCGGCGGCGAAGCTTCGGTACATGTCAGGGGGGCAGGTCGGCGTGCCGATGGTGGTGCGAGGCCCCGGCGGCGCCGCTCTCCAGCTGGGCAGCCAGCACTCCCAGGCGCTCGAAGCCCATTATGCCCACATCCCCGGGCTCAAGGTCGTGATGCCGGCCACGCCGGCCGACGCCAAGGGGCTGCTCAAGAGCGCGATCCGGGACGACAACCCGGTGATCTTCATTGAAGGGGAGATGTTGTACAACCTGAAGGGCGAAGTGCCCGAGGGCGAGTACACCATTCCCATCGGGATCGCGGACATCAAGCGCGAGGGCAGCGACGTCACCCTGGTGTGCCATTCCAAGACGGTATCAGTCGCGCTCAAGGCCGCCGAGCTGCTGGCGGCGGAAAACATCAGCGCCGAAGTCGTGGACTTGAGGACCATTCGCCCGCTGGACACCGCTACCGTCCTCGCCTCGGTCGCCAAGACCCACCGCTGCGTGGTCGTGGAGGAAGGCTGGCCCTTCGCCGGAGTGGGTGCCCAGGTGGTGGACACCATCCAGCGCGAGATCTTCGACGAGCTGGACGCGCCGGTAATCCGGGTAACCGGCGCCGACGTGCCGATGCCGTACAACAAGGTGCTGGAGCGGGCGGCGAAGGCCGACGCAAGCAAGACTGTCCTGGCTGTGAAGAAAGTCATGTATCTGGAATAGCGTATGGCTTATGGCTTATGGCAACTACAATAGCATATAGCATATGGCTTATGGCAACTACTCTTGAAATCAAATGACACTGCTATACGCCATACGCTATACGCCATATGCCATTCGCCCTGAACTGGGAAGCTAGAATGGCGACTAAAGTGGTAATGGAGGCGCTTTCTCCCACCATGGAAGAAGGCCGTCTGGTAGAGTGGAAGAAGAACGAAGGCGACAAGGTCTCCACTGGTGACGTGCTGGCCGAGGTGGAGACTGACAAGGCCGTCATGGAGCTGGTGGCCCGGGCCGATGGCGTGTTGCTGAAGCAAGTCGTGGCGGCCGGCAGCACGGTTCCGGTTTCCAGCCTGGTCGCGATCATCGGGCAACCGGGCGAAGACGTGAGCGCGCTCTTGAACGGAGCTGGTGGAGGTGCGGCACCCGCGGCACCCCCGACACCCGCCGCTCCAGCCGCAGCTCCGGCGACCAAGCCGGCCGCGCCGGCACCGGGCCAGGCCGCCGAGACGGCACCGATCGCGCCGGCCGAGCCGCCGACTGAGACCCCGAAACCGGCACCCGCTGCACCCGCCGCCGCATCGGCCCCAACTCCCGCCGCAACCGCCGCTCCCGCACCCGCCGCGACTACAGCGGCGCCGGGGGGACGAGTGAAGGCATCGCCGCTCGCGCGAAAGATCGCCGCGGAGCGGGGACTGGACCTGGGCCGAGTCAGCGGATCAGGACCCGAGGGACGGGTCATCCGGCGTGACCTCGAAGGGCTCGCCGCCGTGGCCGCCGCGCCCGCCGCCGGCATGCCGCTCCAGGCCTCGCCCGGGGTCTCCTATACCGACGTCCCGCTCAGCCAGATCCGGAAGACCATCGCCAAGCGGCTAGCCCAGTCCATCGGACCGATCCCCACATTCTATCTCACCACCGAGATCGACATGGAGCGGGCCTGGGACGCGCGCACCGCGCTCAAGGCGCTGGGCCCCGAGGGCGACATCTCGTTCAACGACATCATCATCAAGGCCGCCGCGACCGCGCTCAAGCAGCATCCCGAGTGCAACGCCTGGTGGCAGGACGACCACATCCGGCAGTGGAACGAGGTGCACATCGGGATGGCGGTCGCTATCGACGACGGCTTGATCACGCCGGTGATCCGCCACGCCGACCTCAAAAGCCTGCGGCAGATCTCGGCCGAATCGAAGGATATGGCCGGCCGGGCCCGGGAACGGAAGCTCAAGCCCGAGGAGTATACCGGCTCGACGTTCTCGGTCTCCAACCTCGGCATGTTCGGGATCGACGAATTCACCGCGATCATCAATCCCCCGGAAGCCGGGATCCTCGCGGTCGGCGCGATTGTTCAGAAAGCGGTGGTGGTGGACAATGCGGTCACCACCCGGCGCCGGCTCCGGATCACGATGTCCTGCGACCACCGGGTGATCGACGGCGCCACGGGAGCGAAGTTTCTGAAGACGTTGCGAACGCTTCTGGAAAACCCTCTAGCTATGGTGTGGTAATGGCCACGTTTGATGTCATTGTTGTCGGGGGCGGTCCGGCGGGTTACGTCTGCGCCATTCGCGCGGCTCAGCTGGGGCTCACCACGGCGGTGGTGGAGAAGGACAAGCTGGGCGGTGTGTGCGTCAACATCGGCTGCATTCCGACCAAGGCGCTGCTGCAGAGCGCGCTGATCGCCAACATGGTCCGGCACCAGGCCGCGGAGTTCGGTATTACCGTGGGCGAGGTGAAGACCGACTACGGCGTGGCCATGAAGCGCTCCCGCAAGGTCTCGGAACAGAACTCCAAGGGCGTCGAGTTCCTGATGAAGAAGCACAAGATCACGGTGATCAAAGGCACCGGCGTGCTGCAGCCGGGCAAGAAGGTCAAGGTCGGCAACGACGTACATGAAGCGACGAAGGGCGTCGTCATCGCCACGGGATCGCGGGTGAAAGGGATACCGCAAATCGGGCTGGAGCTGAATGGCAAGACGGTGGTCAGCTCCGACGAGGCGCTGTTCATGGAGACGGCGCCCGCCACGCTCGCCATCGTGGGCGCCGGTGCGGTCGGCATGGAGTTCGCCGACGTCTTTGCGTCGTTCGGGAGCAAGGTCACCCTGATCGAGGCGCTGCCCCGGATTCTCCCGCTGGAAGATGCTGAATCGAGCGAGGCGCTCAGCAAGAGCTACCGCAAGCGGGGCATCGAAGTACGGGCCGGCGCCAAGGTGAAGAAGGCGACGGTGGCGGCGGACAAGGTGACCCTGGAAGTGGAGACCGCCGGCAAGACCGAATCATTCACCGTGGACAAGGTGCTCATGGCCGCGGGCCGGGCCGTCAACACCGAGAACATGGGCTTCAAGGAGAGCGGTGTCGAGCTGACCGACCGCGGCTTCGTGAAGGTGAACCTGGACACGCTGGAGACCACGGCGAAGGGCGTGTACTGCATCGGCGACGTCGCCGGGCCGCCAATGCTGGCGCACAAGGGCAGCCGGGAGGGAACGAACGTCGCGGAGATCCTGGCGGGTCACAAGCCACCGGCAATCAAGTACGACAATGTGCCGAGCGTCACCTACTGCCACCCGGAAGTCGCCAGCATCGGAATGACCGAGGACCAGGCCAAGGAGAAGAAGCTGGACTACCAGGTGGGACGCTTCCCCTTCTCGGCCAATGGCCGGGCCCGCACGGCCAGCGAGATCGAAGGGTTCGTCAAGATCATCCGGGACAAGAAATACGGCGAGATCCTGGGGGCGCACATCGTGGGCAGCCACGCGTCCGAAATGATCCACGAGCTGACCGTCGCGCGGGAGAACGAATACACGGTGGAAGAAGTGGATCTGGCGATCCACGCCCACCCGACGCTGTCCGAGGCCGTCGCGGAAGCGTGCCTCGATTCAATGGGCCGAGCGCTAAACATTTGACCAATCCGAATCCGCTGAATCCGGGGCTGACCAAAGACTACGTGCCGCTGGCCGTGTCCACCGTCGGATTCGGCATTCTCCTGGGCACCGCCCTCATGACCGGCACCATCCTGCTCAACCGATGGCTGGTCCGAGACCTCCCGCCCGTCGCCACGGCCATTCCTGACGTGAACCAACCGGCGGCCACGGTGCTGCTGGTCGGATCCCTGGTGACACTCTTTGTTCCGGTCCTGCTCGCTTACTACCTGCTGGCTCCCATCGGGTACGCCTACCGCCGCTTCGGCCTCGCGATGGTGAGCGGGTTCGCCGCGTTCCTGCTCTCCCTGGTGAGCGTCCCACTCAACGAAGCGTTCGGCGTCCCCGGCCTGGCCGGGTTCTTCCTCGTGGTACTGCTCGGCGCGCTGCTCATGTTCCGCTCGGTCCGCCGGGCGCGGGCCACCGCATGACCGCCCCGTTGCAGGTGATAGACCTGGGCCGTCGCCCGTACGGCGCAGTGCTGGAGCTCCAGCGCGACCTCTGTCGCCGCCGGATGATCGGCGAGGTGACCGAGGACCTGCTCCTCCTGGTGGAACACGAGCCCGTGGTTACGCTGGGCCGCGGTACCCGGAGCAGCAGCCTTCCGCTGGAGCCTGCCGAGCTGAGGCGGAGAGGCCTGGATGTCTTCGAGGTCGAGCGCGGCGGGGATGTGACCTATCACGGCCCGGGTCAGCTGGTCGGCTATCCCATCATCGACCTCCAGTCCCACCGCCCCGATCTCCACTGGTATCTGCGGACCCTCGAAGCGGTCCTCATCGACACGCTGGCCGATTTGGAAATCACCGCCGAGCGCAGGACCGGGCTCACCGGCGTGTGGACCCGGGGCCGCAAGATCGCCAGCATCGGGATCCACGTAAAGCAATGGGTGACTCTTCACGGCTTTGCGCTCAACGTAGTGAACGACCTGGTCAATTTCGGTCTCATCGTCCCCTGCGGGATCGACAACGTGATCATGACCTCGGTGTTCGAGGAGCGCAGCCGGCGCGAGGACCCGGAGGAGCTGTGGTCACACACCCGGGAGCTGGTCGTCCATCACTTCGCCCGGCACCTGGACCGGGTTCCCCGGCAGCCGGCAGGCCTGGAAGCGGTGCGATGATCGAGAGCATCGACGCCCGGCCCAGCGACCGGCCGCGGACTCCGCCCAGCCAGGTGCTGACCCAGAAGTGGCCGGTCCTCCACTATGGGCTGGTCCCCAAGGTAGACCTGGCTCGCTGGCGGTTCCGGGTGCACGGCCTGGTGGAAAACCCCTTCGAGCTGACCTGGGACGAATTACTGGCCTTCCCGAAGCAACGGGTCACCTGCGACATGCACTGCGTCACCCACTGGAGCCGGCTCGACAACGTGTTCGAAGGCGTCCCGTTGCAGCCGCTGCTCGAGCGCGCCCGACTCAAGCCGGAAGCCGCGTTCGTGCTGGTGCAGGCCGATCCGGACTACAGCACCAATCTCCCGCTCGCCGATCTCCAGGCACCCGGCAATCTCCTGGCCCTCACTCATAACGGCGAACCGCTCATGCCGGAACACGGCGGCCCGGTGCGGCTGCTGGTGCCGCACCTGTATCTCTGGAAGAGCGCCAAGTGGGTGACCGGTTTCGAATTTCTCGAAGAGGACGAACCCGGCTTCTGGGAACAGAACGGCTACCACAAGCGAGGTGATCCGTGGGCGGAGGAGCGCTATGGGCGACCCGACCCGGTTCGGATGCGGCGAGGTCCCCGGACCTAGAGCTTGCGTTTTGCCGCGCAATCACTTAGCCGCCCCGCAAAGGCGGCGCTTGTTTTTACCGGGCGGTGTGGCGTTTTTCATTATATGTCGGAGTCGAGCGAGCGCCGATCGCGCGAGTCGCAGATCGAAGACCGGGTCGCGGTAATTCAGCGGGCCGCTAACAGCTGGGCCAAGGAAGCCCCGGCCGCCCTGGGGCCGCCGGTGCGGGCCGTGTGCATCAGGCTGGCCGAGATGGTAGCCGACCAGCGCCATTACCTGGCGCCGCTTCCCGAGCCGTTCGACTCGGAACGCCAGGCCGTGCTTGCCGGCGTCGCCGACCGCCTCACCTCGGCTGCGGTCACCAAGGACCTGGAGCAGGAACTGACCGCGCTCAACGAGATGGAACTCAAGTCCACCGGCTCCTGGGCCGTGGTTCCAGCGGCGCAGACCGAGTGGGTCAATACCGCGATTCGTTTCCTGGAGTCGCGCTCCGGCTTGCTGCCGGCGGCCGACCGTCCCGACAGCTACTGGGCCGAGGACGTGGTGGCGGGATTGATCGCATCAGTGCGGGCGCTCCTGGGCGTGGAGGAACTGCACGCGCGGGCGGACGCGGTGAATCCCGGCACGGCGAACCGGGACACACCGGCGACAGGACTGGAACCTACTCCGGAGTAACGGCCTACTTCTCCTCCTTTTCCTCCGCCGCGAACTCGCTCTCCCCCATCAGCTCGAAGAACTTCCCGAAGACCTGGATTCCGTCCCACAGCTGCTGGAGATCGAGCTTCTCGTTGGGAGCGTGCAGTCGGTCATCGGGTAGCCCGATGCCGGTGAGCAGCACCGGCGCGCCCCCCTTGGCCAACTCGGTCACCACGGGAATGGAACCTCCGGCACGCACCCGGACCGCCGGCTGGCCCACCACCGACTCGAAGGCCTCATCCAGCACCTCGAAGATCGGATGGTCGAGATCCATGTGCACCGGCTCGCCGCCATGGAGGAACTTTACTTCCACCTCGGCCCACTTCGGCGCCAGCGCTTCGACCTCGCGGCGCAGCTGCTTCTCCACCTTGGCCACCGATTGCCCGGGCACCAGCCGGAGACTGACCTTGGCGGTGGCCTGCGCCGGGATCACCGTCTTGGCTCCATCGCCGACGAATCCGCCCCGGATGCCGTGGATTTCGAGAGTCGGCAGCGCCCAGGTCCGCTCCTGGATGGTGTGCTCCTTGAGGCCGGTGAGCGCCTTCCCGGTGATTTCTTCTTCCAGGTACTTCTTCTTGTCGAACGGCAACTTCTTCCAGCTCTTGAGCTCGGCCTTGCTGGGCTCCTCGACCGCCTTGTACAGGCCGCGCACCCTGATGCGACCGTCCTCGTCCTTCAACCCGGCGAGGATGCGGACCAGGGTTTCGATCGCGTTGGGCGCCACGCCGCCATAGGTGCCGGAGTGCAGGTCGCTCTGCAGGGTGCGAACCGAGATCTCGGTGTAGCACATCCCGCGGAGCCCGGTGTACACCGCGGGCCACCCGGTGGCGTAGTAGTTCATGTCGCACACCAGCACGGCGTCGGCCCGGCTCCGTTCCGGCTCGTTCTGGAGCAGGTCGAAAATGACCTTCCCGCCGCACTCCTCTTCGCCTTCGATCAGCCAGTGCACGTTGATCGGCGGCATGCCGTTCTTGTCCCGTACCGCTTCATACGCCTTCATGAGGCAGTAGACCTGGCCCTTGTCGTCCGACGCGCCGCGGGCGAAGAGCTTGCCATCGCGAATCGTGGCTTCGAAGGGCGGGCTCACCCAGAGATCGAGCGGGTCGGGCGGCTGCACGTCGTAATGGCCGTAGATGAGGAGCGTTGGCTTGCCCTCGACCTTCGGGCTCTCACCCCAGACGACCGGATGCCCCCGGCCCTCGAGGATGCTGACGGTACAGCCCAGGGTGCGAAGCTGGTTGGCGGTCCAGTCAGCGGCGCGCCGGGTATCCGCCGCCCGGTCGGGGAGGGTGCTGATAGACGGGATGGCGAGAAACTCGCCCAATTCCCGGAGATAGCGGTCGTGGTCGCGTTCGATGGCCGAGGAGTCCATAGGTCAGTGACAAGTGACAGGTGACAAGTGACAAGTCGTCAAGCAATTCGCGGACAGGGAAGATAACCCGGGACCCCGTACTCGCCACCCAATGCCCCTCAGGCGCCACTTGTCACCTGTCACTCGTCACTTGTCACAAATCGCCCCTCTAGCGGCGCCTCGGTATTCGGGTACATTGGCGAGATGTTTACCACCGCTCAATTCAGGGTGTTCGCCGGAGAGCCGGAGGAGCGCTCCCTGAGCCGGCCCCGCCACTTGTTACGCGATGGTGACCGGACCCAGGCGGAGGCGGCGTACCGCGCGGTGATCGATGCGGAGCCGCAGCTCAAGGCGGGATGGGCGGAATACTTCCAGCTGCTGCGGGCCGAGGGGCGCTTCGACGACGCCCTCGCCCTGGCCGAACGGGCGACCCGCTATTTCGAGCAGGACGCGTTTTCCGGTGCCCTGACCGGCGCGGCCCTGGTCGAGATGGGGCGGCTCCGTGAGGCGCTCGGCTACCTCCAGGCATCGGCGGAACAGGACCCCGATTTCGGAATGGTCTGGCACGAAATGGGGTACGCGGCTTATCGCCTGGGAGAGCACACCCACGCCCTGCTGGCCCTGGACCGGGCATTCGCCCTGGATCCCCGGAGCGGGACCCTGCATCTGCGCGGCAAGATTCTCAGAAATGCCGGCCATTACCTGGCCTCCGAAGTGGCATTCACCGGCGCCGCCGAGGCCGCTGAGTTCCCCGAGCAGCGAGCCGAGGCGGAGCGCCAGATCGAGATGACGCGGCGCTATGCGACCTTTCGTGGGAAGCCCGCCGAGTTGACCCCGGAACAGCGCTGGTTCGGCGAGCACGGCAGCGCGGTGCTTTCCAGCGGACGGGGCGAGCAGGCCGAGGACGAGGCCCTCATCATGGCCTTCGCCCAGGTGGTAGAAGATGCTGGCTGGACCTTCACCGTGATGACGGCGGGCGAGGACTGGGCCGGCTGGGACTCCCTCGCTGCCCGGCTCGGCATACCCCGGGTCGCGACCCTGCACCCCGCGTTCGGGATGATTCCACTGGTCGTCGCGCGGCGGCCCCGGGGGGCCGAGGCGCATTGGCGGCACGCCATCCGCGCCATCGAGGCCTCAGGCGCCGGCCTGGTCTTCGTGATCGAGCAGCCGGAAGATCAGCCGGGCGCCGATGTCGTCGGCCGCCTTACCGGTGCCCTGGGCACCGCGATCGACCTGGAGGCCGCGCTGGAGATGGCTCGGCACCCGGAGGGGCGCCTTTCCCGCCGGAAACTGGGAGGCCCTAAATAGCGCCCGCAACCTTCCCTCCGCCCGCCCTATCCAAGACCCGACCGCAAGACACGCAGCAACCGCCAAACCCAATGGAGATGCCATGTCAGCCGCCCGAACCGCAGCCGGGATCATTCTCGCGCTGGCAGCGACCCCGCTCATTGCCGCGAGCCAGGAGCGCTTCACCCTGGCCGGCGAACGCGTCATCGTGTTCGACCTGGCCGGGAACGTATCCATTGTCGCCGGGACCGGCAGCAGCGTCGTGGTGGAAGTGACCCGGGGCGGCGGGGATGCCGGACAGCTCAAGGTCGAGACCGGCGCCTTTCACAGCGCGCAGGGCCTGCGGGTGATCTTCCCCAGCGATCGAATCGTCTATTCCCGGGACCGCAACCAGGGCAACTACCGCTCGGAAATGTGGGTCCGGGACGACGGCAGCTTCGGGGGCGGTGACCACGATCGTGACGGGGGCCGTCGGGTCACCATCCGGAGCAATGGTGACGGGCTCGAGGCCTGGGCCGACCTCAGGATCATGGTGCCTGAAGGCAAGCGGGTCTCGGTGAATATCGGGGTCGGGCGGATCGACGCGAGCAACGTGAACGGAAACCTGGACCTGGATACTTCGTCGGGGAACGTTTCGGCCGAGGGAATCACCGGGAACCTGAGCATCGACACCGGCTCCGGTGACGTCAAGGTCAGCACGGTTTCCGGCGACCTCTCGGTGGATACCGGTTCCGGCAACGTGGTCTACTCGAACGCCACGGGCTCTAACATCACCATCGACACCGGCTCCGGAGACGTGACCGGCAGCACCATGAAATCGACCGACCTCTCGGTCGACACCGGGTCCGGCAACATCGAACTCCACGGCGTCTCGGCGACGACGCTTTCACTCGACACCGGCAGTGGAGACGTCGATGTAGACCTGCTCACCGATACCGACGACATCAACGTGGATACCGGGTCAGGCAATGTCACCATCGGCGTGCCGGCCAATTTCGGCAGCGCCATCGATATCGAGACCTCGAGCGGGGATGTCGATAGCGACCTGCCGATCCAGGTCACCCGCAGGAGCGAGGACCGGCTGTTGGGACGGATTGGGGACGGCCAGGGCAGGCTGCACGTCGAGACCGGGTCGGGCAACGTGACGCTGAACGGCAGATAACTGCACGGGTATCATCCCGAGATGGCCACTCCGGGGACTGGTGTTGGCCTGTGTGCGCGACGCAAGCAGTACCGGATTTGAACCTGGCCAATACTGGAACACGAAGTTCACGAGGTACTCCAGAGATCACGAAGAACGACCTGTGAAGGTCTTGATGCCCTTCGCGCACTCCGCCGTTCCTTGGTGGTCTTCGTGTACCAGTTGTGGCTGAACTGGAAATCCAGCACCATCTCACCTGCGTACGCTCGGGATCCGCCCTCGGAATGACAGAAAGTCTTACCGGGTCAGATTTCTTTCCAGCACCGCATACACGCTGTCTCCCGGCACGCCTTTCACCAGGCGGCCGAGCGCGGCCACCGCGGAATCCACCCGGTGGCCGTGTTGCTGGTACCACTGCTCGAACAGCCCCAGCCGGTCACGATAGATCCGCGCGGCGATGATCTGCGCGTTGTTGATGGGCCGCTCGGTGAGGCGGCCTACCCGGTAGCTCTTGAGCCGGGGACCGATCGAGTCCTGCAACTCGCCCCTGGCCCAGGCCGCCACTACCTGGCGCCCGGCGCTGATGGTCGCGGTGTCGGTCGTGGCCTTGTAGAGTGAATCCAGCCGCCGGCTCAGCCCGGTGTAATACTCGCTCAACAGGATCTCGTCGTTCCACCGGTCCCGGGCCCGGGCCGCGTCGACCGTGTCTCCCCGCTGCAGGAAAAACTCTTCGGCCCCGTGATACCCCACCATTTGAGCAAAGCTCTCGTTGAACGGAGTCGCGCTCTTCACGTACAACGTATTGTGGGCGATCTCGTGCAACACGGTGGCGGCCAGTTCCATGCTGTCCTTGCCCATGGCGGTCGAGAGCAGGGGATCGTTGAACCAGCCGAGGGTGGAAAAGGCGCCGGAGGGGCGCAGGTACACGTCATAGCCTTTGCCCTCCATCTTGTCCGCGGTGCGCCGCGCCATGTCGGCATCGAAGAACCCCTTGTAGGGAATCCGGCCCACGATGGGATACTTCCAGGTATAGGCGCAAAGGCAGTTCCGGGGCGAGGCGGAGAGGACCAGCAGGAGGGTATCGCGCCCCACGTCGACGTACGTCGTGTAGGTCTCCTTCGCCTCGAGTCCCAGGGTGGCGCCGAAGTTTCGGGTGTCGATCACCATCTTGAGCAGGGCCCGGGTCTCCGCCGGCGTACGCGGATCGTTCACCAGCTTGGCGATCGAGCGGCGGGACTGGAGAATCCGGGTCTCCTCGATGCCGGCCCGGGTGAGATAGCGGACGTCTTCGCTGGCGACGTAGGCGGTGGTGTAGCCGGCCATGAGCACCAGGATCGCGATGACGAACATGCGGAGCAACCTCCTACTAAAGGACCTCACCGCGGGTGCTCAACTTCAAGCAGGAAGGAATGGGGGACAGTGGAACTGTGGGAATGTGGGAACAGTATCGATGCTGTTCCCGTATTCCCATATTCCCACATTCCCATGTTTCTCATGGCGTCCAGCGGACCCCGACGCGATGCACTTCTCCCCCCAACCCGCGGCGCCGCTGGTACGCGTAGTCAAAACGGAGCCGGCCCAGCAGGATACCGCCGCCATACGCCCATTCGGACTGGCCGCTGGCAGGCGGCTGACCGCCATGGCCGACCCGGGCCACCAGGCCTACCCCGCTCACCACCAGGCCGGCCTCGAACCCGATGACGGTGCGGCGTTCCTCGTCCTGGGTCCAGATCGTCTCGATGGTGCCGAGCAACCGGGCGGTAGTCTGCGGGTCGGTGAAATTGAGCATGAACCCGAGCCGGTAGGTCGTCGGGAGGGTGAGCGACGCGCCCGAAATCCGGTGGTTCCCGAGGTTCTGCGCGCTGAACCCAATGCTCGAAATATCGAACAGTGCGATGGCGAGACCGACGTCCTCGGTGATCCCCCGGTCAATATGGCCGGTGGAGTCCTCGCTGGCCACATACTTCGCCGAACTGCCAACCGAGAACAGCCCGAAGCGATAGCCCAGGGTCCCCACCCACATGAGGTTGGAGCGCACCGCCGCGGAATCGTTGAACAGGAGATAGCTGCCGCCGCCTCCCAGGTGCATCGGGCCCAATCGGAGACCCGCGGAAGCGCTGCCCTGCCGGGTGCCATCGGGATATGCCGAGAAGCTGCCTTCGATGCTCAGGTACTTGATCGGGGCGAGACCGGCGGGATTGCTGAAGACCGTGCCGGCATCACCGATGATCGCGGTGCCGGCACCGGCCAGCCCGGCCTGGCGAACCGAGCCGGGGAGACTCAAGACCAATGGAGGCCGAGCCGACTGCTGGGCCTGCATAGGGGCAACTCCGAGAGCCGCTCCTATGAGAGCCGCCCCCATGAGGGCCGCCCCCATGGCCACCACCCTCACTGGGTGCGCACTACCGCAAACGAGGGGACCAGGCTGGCAAACTTGTTGTCTCCCTTCAACTGCAGGTCGATCGCGCCCGTGTTGGCGCCCTGGGTCACCAGGACGTGCCGGCCCGAGCCGCCCCGCAGCGTCCCCAGCCTCGAGTAGGTGCCACTCGTTCCATCAGGCACCAGCGGATAGGGCTGGCCGCCCGACGCCTGGGCGAAAGCAAAACCCAGGTCCCAGGTGCGGTAGTGCAACCGCCCGTTGCTGCCGGTGAAGCCGGGAATCGATTCGGTGAAGTTGGCCAGTTGCCACTCGCCGACCAGTTGAACGAAGGGGATTCCGGTCACCGATGCGACGTTGCTGCTGCCGGTGAGCGTCGTCCTCTCCAGCGCACGGGTGACCTCGGTGCCGAGCAGTGTGTCAGCGGCGAAATGATCGGAGAGCCAGCGCACGAAAAGCCACGAGGCCCCCCGCTCCTCCAGTTGGCCGAATGATGACCCGGGATAGACCAGGAAGAAGCTCTCCGGACTCTGCAGGTAGAAAAACCCGTTCTCCAGGTCGCCTCGGTCGGTAAACTGCCGGAGACAGGTGCTGAACCCGGGACACCGGGTATCGGCCAGCTCGCGCCCGGCGATTTCTTCGGCAAAGTGCGACATGCCCTCGTTGAGCCAGGTCACTTCACTGGTTCCGCCCCGGAGCAGCACGTGCTGGTTGAAACTGATCATGTGCTGGAACTCGTGCGCCAGGACCGGGGGGAGTACCTGGAAGACCTGGGTCTTGGTGATCGCGCAGGGCCCGGTCGAATTGGGGACCAGCCCGTAAAAGACTTCGCCTTGATTGGAGTTCGGGTCCGACACCAGGTCCAACCCGAAGAAATAGCCCAGGATGATCGAGCCATTGGCGCAGGTGCCGGAGAGCGTGTTCACCTGGTCGGTGAGGAGAATGATGACGACGCCGTTGCCGTCCAGGTCGGACTCACGGCTGAAGGCGGTGGTGTCGATCTCGTAGATGTTGGGAGACGCGCCGTCGAAGAGCGAGCCCAGGCTGTCGACGTCCGCCTGGGTAAGACCACCGGCCGGCACCGTGTTGTCGAGAAAGATCGCGCCGCGCGGCCCTACGAACTTGGCGGTGGCCGTCACGTTGACGAAATTAGCGCAGCTCGGCGTCGCGCAGACCTTGAAGGTGCGCTGGTCGCCGAAGACCGGCGGCACCCGGGGCGCCCGTGGCGCCGCGAGCCGGCGCCCCGGTTCCAGTGCCAGCTCGGATTCCCGTTCCCGCAGCATGGCGTGGAACCGGGTAGCGAGATCGGGCTGCCCGGCCTGGGCAAACCCGGGCACCGGGGCCGGTGGCGCCGGAGTGGCGACCGATTGGGCACCCAGGGCATAGGGACCGGAAACTCCATTGCGGAGTACCTGCCCTGATCCGGAATAGGCGACCACGAGATGCGTCGCACCCCCGGCGCCCGCCGCGGGAATCCGGATGCACCCCTTGGCCACCGTAGCGGCAAGAATGACCGATTGGCCGACCGTCAGGTTGACTGGCGTAGAGCTACTGCAGGCAACACCCGGCGTAATCGGGGTCGGTCCGTCGCCGCTGCTACTACAGGCGCTCAACAGGCCAGAGGCGGTGATACTGGAAAGCAGGAGGAACTGAAGGCGATACTGCACGAGGAACCTCACGCAGGTTGGAAAGCTGGAAGTGACCTAAAATAAGCAATGGCAACAGGTTTTGACAATCGTAAGACGCCCCGGTAACTTCACCAAGCACACCCCTTTGACCGTTAAGGCATGGCCTTCGTACATCTCCATACCCACAGCGAGTTTTCCCTGCTCGACGGGGCCAACCGGATTCCCGAGTTGGTGGGCCACGTCAAGAAACTGGGTATGGATAGCCTGGCTGTTACCGACCATGGCAACCTGCACGCCGCCTGGTCGTTCTACGAACAGGCGAAGGCCCAGAAGATCCGCCCCATCCTGGGATTCGAAGCCTACCTCGCGTTCGGATCCCGCACCGTGCAGGCCAAGCCGTCCTGGGCTCCCGCGCCATACAGCCACCTCGTCCTGCTGGCCCGGAACAAGACCGGCTACAAGAACCTGATCCGCTTGTCGTCGATCGGATTCACCGAAGGGTTCTATCGCCGGCCCCGGATCGACAAGGACGCCCTGGCGGAGCACTCCGAAGGCATTGTCTGTCTCGCTGCCTGTCTCTCCGGGGAAATTTCCCTGTGGCTCCGCCAGGGGAACTACGAGGAAGCGAAGAAGTCGGCCCAGTGGTTCGCCCAGACCTTCGGCAGCCAGAACTTCTGGCTCGAAATCCAGGCGCACGGCATCCCGGAAGAAGTCCTGGTGAAGGAAGGCATGCTCCGGCTGGGCGCCGAACTGGGACTCGGCGTGGTCGCCACTAACGATGCGCACTATCTGAAGCGGGAGGACGCCGAGGCCCACGACGTCCTGCTCGCCATCGGCACCGGCACCGACCTGGACGATCCCAAGCGGTTCCGTTTCACCGGCCAGGAGTCATACGTCAAGTCGGAAGCCGAGATGCGGGCACTGTTTCCCGAGCAGGCCGACGCGGTGAGCAACACCCAGCAAATCGCGGATCGTTGCGAGTTCGATTTCGAAAAGCGGTACTTCCTGCCCCAGTTCCCCCGTCCCGCCGATTACACCGACGACGAAAGCCTGTTGCGGGACCTGGCCGAGAAGGGCGCCGGAAACCGCTACGGCACGCCGTTGCCGGCGCCGGTCCGGGAGCGGATGGAGTACGAGCTGGGCGTCATCAACACCGCCGGCTACGGCGGGTACTTTCTCATCGTCCAGGACTTCATCGCCGCCGCCCGCGCCCGGGGGATCCCGGTCGGACCCGGCCGCGGTTCCGCCGCCGGCTCGCTGGTCGCCTACTCGCTCGGCATCACCAACGTGGACCCGCTGAAGTTCGACCTCCTCTTCGAACGGTTCCTGAACCCGGAGCGGGTGTCCATGCCGGACATCGACGTGGACTTCTGCTTCGAGCGGCGGGGCGAAGTGATCGACTACGTGCGGGAGCGCTACGGGCGGCAGAGCGTGGGACAGATCATCACTTTCGGAACGCTGAAGGCGCGGGCCGCGTTGAAGGACGTTGCGCGGGTGCTCAAAATTCCACCCGGCGATGCCGACCGTATCACGAAGCTTATCCCCTCGGGGCCGGCGTATAGCCTCACCATCCCCGAAGCGATGCAGAAGGTCGACGAGCTGCGTGACCTGGCCCGGAACAATCCGCTGTACCAGCGGCTGGCCGACCTGGGCTCCAGGATCGAGGGAATCTCGCGCCACGCCTCGGTCCACGCGGCCGGCGTGGTCATCGCGCCGGGACCGCTCAGTGATTACGTGCCGGTGTGTACCGCCCCCACCAAGGGCGCGGGGCAAACCGGTGACGGCGAAGACTCGATCATCACCCAGTACGACATGATCGGGCTGGAGAAGGTCGGCATGTTGAAGATGGACATGCTGGGCCTGAAGACGTTGACCGTTATCCACGACGCGGTCGCCATGATCCGGGACCGGCATGGCGCGGCACCCGACATGGACGCCCTGGACCTGGCGGATCCCGAGGTGTACGCGCTGCTCCGCCGGGGCCGCACCGGTGGCGTGTTCCAGTTCGAGTCTCCGCTCGCCACCGACATGCTGCGGAACATGAAGTGCGACCGGTTCGACGACCTGGTTGCCAGCAATGCGCTGATGCGGCCCGGCCCACTCGATACCGGCATGCACCTGGTGTTCATTCGCCGGAAACTGGGACAGGAGCCGGTGAAATACCCGCATCCCGCGCTGCAGGAGATCCTGTCGCCCACCTACGGCGTCATCACCTACCAGGAACAGGTGATGCGGATCGCCAATATCCTGGCGGGGTTCACGCTGGCCGAAGCCGACGTACTCCGCAAGGCGGTGGGCAAGAAAGACGCCGAGCTGATCCGCAAGGAGCTGGGCCGGTTCGTCGAGCGCGCCGTCGCGAAAGGCATCGACAAGAAGCTGGCCGAGGACCTCGCGGCCCAGATCGAGACCTTCGGCCGTTACGGGTTCAACAAGTCGCACTCGGTAGCGTACTCGATCCTTTCCTACCAGACCGCGTGGCTCAAGACCCACTACCCGGCCGAGTTCATGGCGGCGCTGCTCTCCTCGGAAATCGGCAACACCGACAAGGTGGTGCAGTACATCGCCGAGGCGCGGGAACTGGGCCTCGAAGTGCTTCCGCCCAGTGTCAACGAGTCGGGCTTCAAGTTCACCGTGGTGGGCGACCAGCGGATGCGGTTCGGGCTGGGCGCCGTGCGCAACGTCGGGTGGGGCGCCATCGAGTCCATCATCCAGGCCCGGCACCGGTCGCCGTTCACCAGCCTCACCGATTTCGTGGAGCGGATCGATCTCCGGCTCTGCAACAAGCGGGTACTGGAATCCCTGGTGGCGGCCGGCGCCTGCGACCAGCTCGACGGGCACCGCTCTCAGCTCAGCGCGGCACTGGACGGCGCCTTTGCCGAGGCCCAGCTCAAGCAGCAGGAGCGCGACTCGGGACAGGTCTCGCTCTTCGGCGAGGCGGCACCCGGGCCCAAGCGCGGGAGCAGCCTGCCCGACATCCCCGAGTGGAGCGAAGCCGAGCGGCTGGCCCGGGAAAAGGAAGTGATCGGGTTCTTCATCTCCGGCCATCCGCTGGAACGCTACCGCCACGAGGTGGAACTCTTCGGTACCCGGACCACGGCGACCCTGGGCGAATGGAGCGAACACCAGGTCGCGGTGGCCGCCGTGGTGACCCAGGTGAAGCGGCAGATCTCCAAGAAGACGGGAAAGGAGTACGCCCGGCTGCTGGTGGAAGACTTCCACGGGACGGCCGAGGCCCTGGTCTTCCCCGATGCCTGGGCCAAGCTCAACCAGATCATCCGGGACGACGCGGCGGTGCTGCTGACCGGAGGATTCAGCCTCCGGGACCGGGGCGAGGAACGGGCTCCCTTCGTGGTGGAAGGCGCCCAGCCCCTGGACCAGCTCAAGCCCTCTGGTGCCATTGGGTTGAGCCTCAGCTGGAAAGCCCCCGGCGCCCCTCCCGCGGACCAGGTCCGGGCGGCGGTAGCCCTTTGCGCCAAGCACCCCGGACCAGTCCCGCTCTATATTGAATGGAGCGACGGTAACGGCGAATCCATGCGCCTCCGCTCCCGGCGAATCCGGGTGGCGGCGGACGACGACCTGCTCCAGGGCCTGCGCGCACTGCTGGGCCCGGTGTCGGTTCATTACGTCAAAGCGGGATAGCAATGCCTACGGTCTACACCCTGGAATTCGAGAAGCCGCTGGCGGAGCTGGAGCGCCAGATCGAGGATCTCAAGCGGCTGGGCGTGGAGCGACAGATCGACGTTGACAGCGAACTCAAGGGGCTGGAGAACCGGCTGGAGACGCTGCGCGCCGAGATTTACCAGAACCTGACGCCGATTCAACGGGTGATGGTCGCGCGCCACCCCCGGCGGCCGTATACCCTGGATTACCTGAGCACCATTTTCACCGACTTCATCGAGCTGCACGGCGACCGGCTGTACCGGGACGACCCGGCGATCGTGGGCGGCTGGGCCCGGCTGGACGGGTTGTCGGTGATGGTGATCGGTCACCAGAAGGGCCGCGACACCAAGGAAAACCTCAAGCGCAATTTCGGCATGGCTCATCCGGAGGGCTATCGCAAGGCGCTCCGCCTGATGAACCTCGCCGCCAAGTTCGAGGCCCCGGTGATCACCCTGATCGACACGCCGGGCGCGTATCCCGGGCTGGGTGCGGAAGAGCGGGGGCAGTCCGAGGCGCTGGCCCGCAACATCGTGGAGATGGCGTCGTTGCCGACCCCGTGCGTCGCCGTGGTGATCGGCGAGGGCGGCTCCGGTGGTGCCTTGGCCCTGGGCGTGGCGGACCGGGTGCTGATGCTGGAGAATTCGGTCTACTCGGTGATTTCTCCCGAGGGCTGCGCGGCGATCCTCTGGAAGGACGCCGCGCAGCGGGAACGGGCGGCCGACGCGCTCAAGCTCACGGCAAAGGACCTGATCGAGTTCAAGGTGATCGACGAGATCATCCCGGAGCCGGTCGGGGGCGCCCACCTGGATCCCGACACGGCGGGGGAAGCCCTCCGTTCGAGCCTGATCCGCCACGTGGGCGAGCTCCGGCGGATCAAGCCGGACAAGCTGGTGCGGCGCCGGGCCGAGAAATTCGCCAACATGGGCGCGTTTACTGAAGTCTGAACCACAAAAAGCGTAAGAAGTAAGAAGTAAGCAGGACCGGAAACGACGACCTTGCCGGGGTCTCTTTCCAGACTCGCCTCTAGTCCCTCTTACTGCTCACTTCTTGCTGCTCACCTTACATCCTGGTCGAAATGCAGACTGTCGAAATCCGTTTCAAAGGCAACCGCAAGGCCTTCTTCACGTGGGGTGACGAGGCGGCATTGCTGCGCCTCCAGGAACCGGTCATCGTGGAGGCCGAGCGGGGATTTGATTTCGGCCGGGTGAACTCGACCGGCGAGACGGCCGAGAAAAAGTGCACCTCGTGCAGCACCGGCTGCGGGGTGGAGACCAAGCCGGAGCCGGTCCGGCCGGTGGTGCGCCGCGCTTCGCAGGAAGAAACCCACACCGCGAACGAGCTCAGGAAGTCCGAGGAAGACGTGCGCCGCAGGGTGATCGAGCGGGTGAAGCATCACCAGCTCACCATGAAAGTGAGCGACGCCGAGTGGCAGTGGGACCGCAACAAGCTGACGATCTACTTCACCGCCGAGAAGCGGGTGGACTTCCGCACCCTGGTGCGCGACCTGGCCGCGCTGTTCCGGACCCGGATCGAGCTTCGGCAGATCGGGGTGCGCGACGAGGCCGCCCGGCTCACCGGGGTCGGCCGCTGCGGCCGGGAGTACTGCTGCTCCACCTGGCTCACCGACCTTTCACCAGTGAACCTGAGTCTCGCCAAGGACCAGCACCTGTCGCTCAATCCCCAGCAGATCAGCGGGGGCTGCGGCCGACTGCTCTGCTGCCTCAAGTACGAGCACGAGTTCTATGTCGCCGCCCGGAAGCGGTTCCCCAAGGAGGGGAAGACCCTGCGCACTGCCCTGGGAGCCGAGAAGGTGATCGCGGTGGACATCTTCCGGGAGCGGGTCTTCCTGCGCCACGACGAACAAGGCCCCCGGACGATCTCGCTGATCCAGTTGAAGGAGGAGCTGGACCTGACCGGTGAACCGTTGATCCTGGTCGAGGCCCGGCCCCGGGTACCCGAGCCCCCGGCGCCGCGAGTGGAGGAACCGGATCCCGCGGCACCAACTTCCCAGCCGGCCTCCACCTCTTCGGGTGCGGCGCGCCGTCGGCGCCGCCGCGGCCGCCGGGGCCGGGGCAATCCGGGCAATCCGCCGGGCAGTCCCCCGCCCTCTCTCAATTGAGCTCCAAGGTCGTGGCCAAGTTCTACCTCACCACCGCCATCGACTACTCCAACGGCGATCCCCACCTGGGGCACGCGCTGGAGAAGGTCGGCGCCGACGCCATCGCCCGTTATCGGCGGCTCCGGGGCGATGCGGTGCATTACGTGATGGGAATGGACGAGCACGGGCAGAAGGTGTCCCAGACGGCCGAGCAGGAGGGCATTCCGCCCCAGGCGCTGGCCGACCGGCTGTCCGACCGCTTCAATACCACGTGGCGCCGGCTGCTCTGCTCCCATGACGACTGGATTCGGACGACCGAACCTCGCCACGAGCACGCGGTCACCACGCTCCTTACCCGGATCCAGGAGCGGAATCCCGACGACCTGTTCCTCGGTGAATACGAAGGCCTGTACTGCGTCGGGTGCGAGGAGTTCAAGGCGCCCAACCAGATCGTGGACGGGCACTGCATCGAACATCCCAACCTCGCGCTGGTTCCCACCCGGGAGACCAATCACTTTTTCCGTCTCTCCCGCTACACCACGACGCTCAACGACCTGATCCGGAGCGGGACCCTGGCGGTGGAGCCCGAGATCCGCCGCAATGAGGTGCTGGGACTGCTGGCGGAAGGGCTGCAGGATCTCTCGGTCTCCCGGGTCCGGATTCCCTGGGGCATCCCCTTCCCCGGCGCGCCCGATCACACGGTGTACGTCTGGTTCGACGCACTGATCAATTATCTCTCCGCCACCGGTTACCCGGACCCGGGCTACCAGAAGCTGTGGCCGGCGGATCTCCACGTCATCGGCAAGGGCATCAGCCGGTTTCACTGTGTGATCTGGCCGGCGATGCTGCTGGCGGCGGGAGTGGAGCTGCCCCGGAAAGTCTGGGCCCACGGCTATGTGCAGTGGGGCGGATCGAAGGTCTCCAAGTCCGCCGGGGTCGCGGTGAGCCTGGACGAGGCCATCGAGCGACACGGGCCCGACGCCCTGCGCTACTTCCTGTTGCGCGAAGTGGGTTTTACCAACGACGGCGACTTTACCTGGGAGCGCTTCGACGAGCGATACACGTCGGACCTGGCCGATGGCCTGGGCAACCTCGCGTCGCGCTCGCTGGCGATGCTGGTCAAGTATCGCGAAGGGCGGGTGCCGGAAACCGGAGAGACGACCACGCTGGACCAGGCGGGCGCCGAGGTCGTGAAGGTGTATCAGGCGGCGATGGATCGGCTGGAGCTCAAATCAGGGGCGGAAGCGGCCTGGGGACTGGTCTCGACTGCCAATCAGTTCATCGTCCAGCAGGCCCCTTGGGCCCTGGCCAAGGCTGGCGAAACGCAAAAACTGGATGCGGCTTTGGGGGCCCTGGCCCGTTGCCTCGAACGGCTCGCGATCCTGGCATATCCCTTCATTCCGGGGAAGGCAGCCGCGCTGTGGACCTCGCTGGGCGCGAAAACGCCGTTGGGACAGGGAACCTGGAGTCGGGTGCAACAGCCTGCGCCGGAGGGCCAAGTCGTCAGCAAGCCAGAGAATCTCTTCCCCAAGCCTGCCACCACCCTCCCAACTAATTGACAGTCAAATAGTTATACGCGTCATTCCGGCCTTGACATAGCCGGAATCCGGGGCCAATTTGTCTGGCCCTCAAGGGGTCCTGAACATTCAAAATCGACCGAATTTGTGGAGCCTGTCTGGACGGCCCTGCTCTTGCCACCAGTTAGGAACACTCTTCGCACATTCTCCTCGCACGCTCACGGGTTCTCAACGCAGGACGGCTATGGTCAAACGCCGCTGGACGCTGGTCATTGTGCCGCCGGGCTCAGGCGCTTCGAAGATTATCGAAGTGTCCCAGTCGGTGTTGAAGCTGGCGGCCGGGCTGAGCGTTATCGCGGTGCTGGTGGCCGTCGTCCTGGGCTATTCGACGTACTCCCGCTCGCTCCACCTGAGCCACGCCAGCGCCGTCGAAAAAGAGAACCAGGCCTTGAGCACCGAAATCGCGACCATGGCCGGCCGCATCG
Source organism: Gemmatimonadales bacterium (assembly GCA_036006525.1). Taxonomy (GTDB): domain Bacteria; phylum Gemmatimonadota; class Gemmatimonadetes; order Gemmatimonadales; family GWC2-71-9; genus DASYPP01. The sequence goes on along the minus strand of DASYPP010000004.1, from coordinate 50,609 downwards.
ACTCGCTCTCCGATACGCTGGACGTGATCGCCCTGCGGGACAGCCGGATCCGGTTGCTGGCCAACCTCGACCCGATCGATCCCCAGGTGCAGCAGGCCGGCATCGGCGGGCCGGAACGAGTCGCTCCGCGGCCCGCCTCGCAGGTCGTCCGGGAGGCGTCCCGGGTCGGGGTGGACCTGAACGCGCTGGTGCGCCGGGCCAACCTGCTGGCAGCTTCGTTCCGTGAAGCCGCCGAGAGCCTGGCGACGAACAAGGCGCGGATGGAAGCAACGCCGTCGATCATGCCGACCCAGGGCTGGCTGTCGAGCGCGTTCTCCTCGATGCGGGCCCACCCGATCCTCCATATCAACCGGCCGCACGAGGGTATCGACGTGGCCGCTCCGATGGGAGCCCCGATCGAGGCCCCGGCCAACGGCGTGGTGATCTCGGCCCGCTGGGAAAACGGCTACGGCAACATTGTTGAAATCAGCCACGGCTATGGCATCGTGACCAAGTTCGCACACGCGTCAAAGCTGCTGGTAGGAGTCGGCGCGAGGGTGACGCGGGGGCAGCGGGTGGCGCTGGTGGGGAGCACCGGGTTGGCGACCGGACCGCACCTGCACTATGAGGTGCACGTGAACGGGAAGCCGGTGGATCCGCTGCGCTACGTGTTGCCGGAGGCAATCGTCGACTGAAGCGTAAGAAGTGAGAGGTGAGAAGTAAGAAGGGGTCCCGCGGAAGCGAGGGCCCCTTGTTGCGTACGCCTATGCTGCGTTTTCATGCTCCCAATTTGCGAGAAACCGGTTACCGGCTCCTCTTGCGGATCCCTATCTTGAGCCATGCTAACGCACCGTACTTTGCTCGCATGGCAGCAAGCCCATGATGTCGTGAAGGGGGTTGTCTCCCTGAGCTTTACTCTTGGAAGCCCCAGCTTGCAGCTATCTTCGCGCAGTTGCAGCGATCCTCTCTATCCGCCCAGATCAATATTTCCGAAGGATACGCCTTTGGTCCATCCGGCAAGGTGAAGTATCCCTATGCCATTGCGTACGCATCGGCAGTTGAGACGGATGACCTGCTCGACCTGCTTCTGGAGCTAAGCCTCGCCGACCAGCCTACGGTCGAGAAAGCGCTGGGAAGCTGTCGCAAGAGCCAGCAACTGATGATGGGCCTCATGAAGCGATACCAAGATCTGGCGGATGACAGCAAAAAGTGAGAGGAACGTTTTGTCCCTCTCACTTCTCACTGCTTACTTCTCACGCTTTTAGAACTGAACTTTCGGTGGCTCCTCGGCGCCGGCCGTGGTCTGGAAGTACTCTCGCGGTTTCCCGTGCCCGAACATCTTCGCCGTCAGGTTGTAGGGAAACTTCCTGATATAGGCGTTGAACGCTTCCACCGAGGCGTTGTAGTCCTGTCGGGCCACGGAGATCCGGTTCTCGGTCCCGGTCAGCTCGTCCTGCAGTTGCAGGAAGTTCTGGTTGCTCTTGAGCTCGGGATACGCCTCGGCAATGGCGAGAAGGCGGGACAACGGCTGCGACAGCGCCGCATTGGCTTCCGCCATCTGGCCTACGGTCCCGGTCTGCACCGCCCCGGCCAGGCGAGACCGCGCCTCGGCGACCCGGATGAAGATGGTGGACTCCTGCTGGGCAAAGCCCTTCACCGTCGCCACCAGGTTGGGAATGAGGTCGGCCCGGCGCTGCAGCTGGGCCTTGATGTTGCCTTCCGCCTTGTTCACGTTCTCGTCCAGCGTCTGAATCGTGTTGTAGCCGCAGCCGGTCACCAGCAGCAACGCCAGCGCCACCAGCGGAACTCGGGCATTCGACACGCGGGTCATTCCTGATCTCCAGGGTGAAAGGTGTCCACGAACGAAACGGTTCGTTCGACGGCTGCAAGATAACCTTCGAACAGTTCCCGGGTTGAGCGCCATCCCTTCTCCGAGCGGTGCCGCACAATTTCCACCAGCGGGGCCGGGTCGAATCCTACCAGTACTCCGGCCGCGGCCAGCACTTCGATCCGGGTCGCCGGCACCGGGCGCTGGGCCAGGCTGAGCAGGGCGCGGTACAGCGCCGCCACGCTGCCGATACTGTGCTGGGCCAGCACGCCCAGGTCTTCCGGCCGGCTCTCGCTGGGGATGAACCCCTGCCGCAGCCGGGCGAGCTTGCCGCGAAACTCCCGCTCCAGCGCCGAGCGGAGATCGCGGCTGCGCACCCGGAGCGACACGACGGGGTCCTCGCCGCGAAGCACCCGGTAGCCCGCCTTCATGTCCGTGATCTCGATCGGAAAGACATCGCTGGCCCGCTGCCACTCGGCCCGGGGCAGGATCAGCGGTGGTGGAATCTCGTTCACCACCCAGCCGGCGAAGGCAGGCCCCAGTTTTCGCAACGTCTCATGGTCCAGCTGGTTGACCACCAGCATGAGGTTCACGTCCGATACACCGGACTGGTACTCGGCCCGCGCAACGGAACCGTACAACACCGCGCTGTACCCGGCGCCGATCACGGAATCCACCTGGACCAGGAATGGCTCGACGATCTTCTGTTCAACACTCATCAGAATCTCCCTCCGGCACCACCGCCACTGAATCCTCCTCCGCCACCGAACCCGCCAAACCCGCCGCCACCACCGCCCCCAAATCCTCCGCCTCCCCATCCACCGCCGCGGCCACGGCCCCCGCTCAGCATGTTGAGGAGAATCCAGGGAGCGATCCCGCCCATGCCGCGCCCCTTACCACCGGGCCCGCCACCACTCTTCCCCGCGCTCACCAGGAGCACGATTACGACGAAGACGACGACCGGAATGTAGCGCGTCAGCGAGGTGCTGACCCCTGGCGAGCCTGGCTCCGGCAGGCGGGCCGCCGTCAGCGCCGAATCGGTCACCCCGTAGCCGCGGGCGATTTCCGCGGCGATGGCCTTGACCCCGGTCTCGATCGCGGCCGCATAGTCTTCCTGGACCAGGGCCGGCCGCATCAACTCGCGGAGCTGGCCGGCCTTGGCATCGGTGATCATGCCTTCGATGCCCTGCCCGGTGGCGATGAAGATGGCGCCGCTTCCCGCCTTGTGGTCCTTCCTGGGCACTACCAGCAGCACCACCCCGTTGTTCCGCCGCGGGTCGCCTATCGCCGCCTTGCTGCCCACGCCCCAGGCCCGGCCGATCTGGAGCGCCACGTCGGACTCGGGATAGTCGCCGATGGTCGGCAGCGTCACCACCGCGACCTCGGCGCCGGTGGCCGCCTTGAGCCGCTCGATCAGGTCGGTGACCCGGGTCCTGGTCGCGGCGTCCACGACGTTCGCCACGTCGGTGACGAACCCGGTGGGTTGGGGCGGGAACAGGCTGGTGATGCCGGACTGCGCCGCCAGGGATCCGGCAGCGAGTTGAAGCAGCAGCAGGACGCCGGTAGCTTTGGCGGTCCCTCTGATCGGAAGCCTCGTGGTTCGAAAGCTCATCGTCCTTATCGTCATTCTCGCCGCTTGCGAACAGCGGAAAGTCGAAGTTCGCGCCAGCCTTCCGGGGCTGGATGGGGTGGAAGCCCCGGTGGCCCATCTTGCTTTCGTCGTCCTTCCCTACGACCGGGACAGCATCCTGGCCCTGCTGGAGAAGGCCGCGCCGACCCCGCGTCCCCACACCCGGCAACTCGACAGCCTCTTCGCCCTCTGGCGGGGGCCGTTCACCCGCTACGCCAGCGCCAGTTATCGGGCGCAGGTATTCAGCGAGTCCCTGGCCGTGCTGCGGAGCCGGCTCGATTCCCTGCCCCGGAATGCCCCGAACTATGCGGCCCTGTACGGCACTTTCGGCGCGTTGACCGATTCCCTCGCCGCGGCCCGTCTCCAGGGTGACGCTCCCCGCCAGGACCTGGAACGACTCCGGCGCCGGGTGATTCCCGTCGTGGACTCTCTGCGCCGGGACGTGACGGCATGGGAAAATAGCACCTTTCGGAGCTATGAAAGCATGGTCGGCGAACTGACCACCACCCGCGACGCCCTGGCAGACACCACCGGGGCGGATGGTCGTGCCTCACTGCACCTCAAGGACGGGCCGTGGTGGGTGTACGCCTGGACCTGGGACGCGGGCGACCCCTACCGCCAGTGGTACTGGAACGTGCCGGTTCGGGGCAAGACGGTGGAGCTGGATGCGCGAAGCGGGAGGCGGAGACCGTCATACTGAAGGCGGTAAGACGGTAAGGCGGTAGGGCGGTAAGAAGAGACCCTGGTATTAGTCGCTTAAGCGACAGTACTCGCCGAGGGCCCTAAAGGACTTCCTTCGGTCGCAGGCTTCAGCCTGTCCTATGGCTTATATTCTTCAGCATTCATCAAATGGAAAAATCCATGCGGGTGACCTCGATTCTTGTCGCTGGCGCGCTGGCCACCGGCGCGCTCGTAGCGATTCCGGCGCCGGGTGCCCGAGCCTCCGTGGCGAGGGCCGACACCATGGACTTCCTGCTCCGGCAGCGGAGCAAGGGATCCGAGGACGCGCCGGTCACGGTGTACGAAATGTCGGACTTCCAGTGCCCCTACTGCCGGCGGCATGCGCTGGAGACCTTTCCGGAGCTGGACCGCGAATACGTGGCGACCGGCAAGGTCCGCTGGGTCTTCATCAATTTCCCGATCCCCCAGCTGCACCCCAACGCAACGGCAGCAGCCGAGTTCGCGATGTGCGCCGCCCGGCTCGACCATTTCTGGCCGATCCATGATCTGCTCTTCCGCAATCAGGAGAGCTGGGAGCGACTCGCCGATCCGGGGCCGTTCCTGCTTACCCTGGCCGATTCGGCCCGCATTCCCCGGAACGACCTCCTGCCCTGCCTGGTCAACCACGAGACCCGCGACCTGGTCCGGAGTGACGCCGAGGGCGCGGCCCGGATCGGGGTGAGCAGCACACCGACTTTCATTATCGAGGGCGGGTTGTTGCGGGGCGCCGCGCCGGCGTCGGACTTCAAGCCGATTCTGGATTCCATCTACAAATCGAAAACAGGCGGAAGTGGACGGTAAAGGGCGGTAGAAGGCGGTAAGAGTACGGTTGTCTACCGCCCATTACCGCCTATTACCGCCCTCTACCGCCTTATCTCAGAGATAGGAAAACATCGTAGAGCGCATGCGTCCACGCCGTGACGCCAAACCCCCGCAACAGGTACAGCCCGCTGAACAGAATCCCGGCAATGGTCCGGAAGGCAAAGGAGGTAAGCTCGAGCTTGTCGCCGTAGGGACCTACGTAGTGAAACGCCGAAAAGATGAAGGCTCCCACGATGGTCGCGACGACGCCGGCGGTGGCCGGCTTCCAGCCCAGTAGCTTCCCCGCCTTGAACAGCGCCCCCACCAGGATCACCCGGAAGAGCAGCTCCTCGTAGATCCCGGCCCCCAGCGAAACCATGAGCTGGGTCGCCAGGTCGAGCCGTTCCATCGGCACCTGGAGCAGGAACCACAAACGGCCATGCAGGAGCAGGGAAGTCAGCGACGCAGCGATGAGGCCGAACAGGAGCGCGTAGACCACCGACTCCAGCATCATCCAGCCGAACCACCCCGGGCGAAGGTCTCCCCCGGAGCGCCGCATGTCCCGCCATATCAGCACCAGGCCGGTGCCGACCAGGATCACGCCGAAGACGACGACCCCGTTGCGCCCGCCCAGCGCGATGAACAGGCTCTTGAGGAGGACGTCGGCGCCGTTGCGCACCCCCGAGATCGCGTCATGGGTGAGCACGAAGGCGAGCAGCTCGTAGACCAGCAGAAGAGGGAACGCGAACAGCAGGCTGTAGCGTGGAGCCTTACTAGCCTTCCAGTAGGTCGTCGCGATGGGTGCTGGCATCCGAGGAAACTAGGCGGTATTAGACGGTAATGGGCGGTAGTGGGCGGTAGCGGTACCGTCTATTACCGCCTATTACCGCCTACTACCGTCTGATTCATGTATGAATTAGAATCCGGCAGGATTTCGCCCTCGGTTCCACCCTTTGCGAAGGAGGTGATCCATTGTCTAGTGAGAGTTGCATCGCAAGCTCGAATTGGGCAGACGGTCGCCTGGCGACGCGCTGAGCACCAATCCGATGCGTTGACACCGACGCGTTTTTCGAGCTCGATGCCAACAGAAGGCGCCATCCGGTGACAGCCGGGTGGCGCTTTCCACATTTGAAATGTGGGATTACGGGAATATGGGAATGGGGGAACAACCCAGCCTTGGTTCCCACAATCCCATAGTCCCATAGTCCCACATTATCTTGGGGAATGGCCTCTCCACGCCCCTCCCTGCTCTACCGGGCAGGGCTCTTCCTGAGCCGCCCGCTGCTCCCCGCGGCGGGCCTCTTCGACGAGAAGGTGAGTCGCGGTCACCAGGGACGGGCCGGGGCGCTGGAGCGGCTGGAAGACTGGGGCCGCGAGCAGCGGCAACCGGACCGGCCGTTGGTGTGGTTCCATGCCCCGTCAGTCGGTGAGGGGCTCCAGGCCCAGAGTATCATCACCCGGATCCGGCAGCGCCATCCCGACTGGCAGGTGGCCTATACCCACTTCAGCCCTTCCGCCGAGAATTTCGCCCGCAACCTGGGCGTCGACGTCGCCGACTACCTGCCCTACGACACGCCGGCCGCCACCCGGCGGCTGATGACGGCGCTGCGCCCCTCCGCCCTGATCTTCACCAAGCTGGACCTGTGGCCTGAGCTGGCCACCGCGGCGCACCGGCACGGCGTGCCGGTTGGAATCGTGGCGGGGACGGTGCGGCCCCACAGCAGCAGGCTCTCCTGGCCGGCCCGCTCACTGCTCCGCTCCGGCTACCGCGTGGTGTCGAAGGCCGCGGCGGTCAGCGAGGCCGACGCCCGCCGGCTGGCCCGGCTCGGCGTCGATCCCGATGTCATCCAGGTGCTGGGCGACCCCCGCTTCGACAGCGTGCGGGACAAAGTCCGGGCCGCCTCCAGCGACGAGCCGCTGCGCAAGTTCGGACTCGGCGCGCCCACCATGATCGCCGGCTCGACCTGGCCGGGCGACGAGGCGGTGTTGCTGGAGGCATTCGCGCGGCTCCACATCCATCGCCCTGCGGCGCGGCTGATCCTGGTGCCCCACGAGCCCACCCCGGTCCACCTCGATAGCATCACCCGCACCGCCGCCCGCTTCGGCTGCCCGGAACCAGTCCGGTTGAGCGCGGCCACGGGCCCGGTTCCCCTGCTGCTGGTCGACAGCGTGGGAATCCTGGCCCGATTGTACAGCGTGGGTTCGATGGCCTACGTGGGCGGCGGCTTTCATGGCGCGGGACTGCACTCGGTGCTGGAGCCGGCCGCATGCGAAATCCCGGTGGTGTTCGGGCCGCGCTGGGAGGAAAGCCGCGACGCGTCCCTGTTGCTGGAAGCGGGAGGCGGGGAGGCGCTGGCCGAGCTGGGCTCCTATGAGGCCGCCGAGTCGCTGCAGGCCCTGTGGGACGATTGGATCGGCAATGAGGTCCGGCGGGCGGCGCAGGGAAGAAAGGCGCTTGCGGTGGTCACCAGGGGGGCTGGCGCGGCCGACGGCTGCACCGACCTGATCGAAAGCCTGGTCGAACCTGCTACGGCTTCACCACCACTCCTTCCACGGTAACCGACCGGGGCACCACCAGCCCCAGGGTGAGCGCCGAAATCAGCACGTCGCTCCAGCGGCTCCGGATTCGAATCTTGACGTCGGACAGCGAGTTGTTCCCCAGCAGCTGGGCGGCCAGGATCTTCCGGACCGACGGCTGCTTGAGCGTCGCCAATCCCCACAGGCCATAGACCGCATGGGTGTTGACCCGGAACGAGTCCCCGGCGACGGGATGGTGCTCCGCGGCCGTGGCCAGCGTGGCCGGCACTCCGAGCGCGGTCGCGTCGATGGTGGACGCGCAGCCGCCGAGCGATAAGGTAAGCGCCAGAAACGCGAAGGCCGGAAGGACCGCAGCCCTTCCGGCTCGGAGAGCGAAGCGCATGGGTGCTCGAATCAGGGAAGGCCTGGCACGCTGAGACCGTAGTGGATTCCCACCGAGAACACGGTCGGATTGGAATTGTCCAGGCTCACCCGGTCATACGCGACCTGCAGGCCCAGCCCGGACAGCAGGTTCAGCTCAACGCCGGCACTGAGGCCAAAGTGCTTGTCGGTATTTGAACCGGTGGGCGTCGAAACCCGGGAAATATCCAGCCGCGGAGCCACCCAGGGCTTCAGCCCGATCACCGTGGTCGGGATCTTGATCGAGAGCCCGAGTCCAACCGGGATGTGCCACAGGGTCGTGGTGCCGTCCTTGGTGTATCCCGCGCCCGCCTGAAGGGTGACCGCGAACGGAACCAGTGGTCCGCCGAAGATCTTGAGATTGCCGGTGCCGCCGAACGAGGTGTAGCGCTCCTCGCCATCCGGTTTCCAGGAGGAAATCGTCGCGGTGACGCCGATCGGCCCGAACCCGACTTTGCCGGTGCCGCCGAACGCAGTGCCGCCGCCGGCGTCATTGCTGGGAAAGCCGACATCCGCAGCCAGGGTAAGCCCGGTGCTGACGCCGCTGTTGACGACTGGAAGCCCGGGGTTCTGTGCCGCCGCGATTTCCGCCGAAGCAAGGAGAAGAACAGCCGTCAGTCCGGCGATGGAACGGTGCATGCGACCTCCGAATTGTGGGTGGGGCGGCATGAACCTACATGGTTAGGGGGGAAGGCGTCAAGCAAACCTCGCACATAGCGTATGGCTTATGGCGTATAGCAGTGACGGCGAGGGAACCGCAATTTCTCGAAGCCGTCCCCATCTGCCATATGCCATACGCCGCTGTTAGTGCGTGAAACTGATTCCCAGGCTGATTCCGCTGTAGTCGCCGAGACCCGCGCCGATCCGGGCGTCGAACCGGGGGCTGAATTCGATATTCACGCCGAGGCCGATGGCGAAGAGCAGCTGATCGGGCCCGTCACCGAAGGTCTGGACCAGCACGGGGTGGAAATAGGGAGTGAACGACGTCCTGGTGCCTTCCAGGTCCACGTTCCGGCCGAAGGTGAGGCCGATCGGAATGTAGCCGATATTGATATCGCCGAAGTTGCCGCCGACCCCCAGGGTCAGCGCGCCGTCGAGCGGAAACCCCTCGCTGGCCTTGATGACTCGCGCCCGGAGATCCAGCCCTCCGAGAAAAAAGGTCGATCGCGACCCCTGGTTGAGCTTGATATCGTTGCTGCCGATCCCGGCCCGGAACCCGAAGTCGACGGAGCCCTTGCCGAAACGGTACATCGCTTCCAGCGTAAACCCCTCGCCGGGGTCGGTGAAATATCCCCCGATTTCCGAGGAGCGAAACGCGCGAGTGGGGGCCAGGAAAACCGGGGTTCCGGTGGTTTGCGCAGCGGCGAATGGAATGATGGTGGTACAGAACAGGACGGTGAGCAGCGATTTACGCACGAGCCTTTTCTCCGGTGACGTGTTCCGCCACGACCCGGACCGCATTGTTGACCACCTGAAGGAATCCGCCTTCCACCTGGAAGCGCTGATCGGCTCCCGCCCGGCGGACAATCAAGGTCCCGCGGCCCAGCAAGGTCATGAACGGTGCATGGTGGGGGAGGATACCGACTTCCCCATCAAAGGCGGGCGCGACCACCGCGTCCGCCTCGCCGTCAAACATAGAGGCATCGGGAGAGATCACCGTAACGTGCATCACGCGCTCGCCAGTTTCTTGGCCTTCTCCACCGCCTCGTCGATTCCGCCCACCATGTAGAACGCCTGCTCCGGCAGGTGGTCGAACTCGCCCGACAATACGCGCTCGAAGCTGGAAATTGTTTCATCCAGTTTGACGTACTTGCCGTCGAAACCGGTGAACTGCTGGGCGACGAAAAACGGCTGGGACAGGAAACGCTGGATCCGGCGGGCCCGGCCGACGATCAGCTTGTCGTCCTCGGACAGTTCGTCCATGCCCAGGATAGCGATGATGTCCTGGAGCGCCTTGTAGCGCTGCAGGGTCTTCTGCACGCCGATCGCGACGTTGTAGTGCCGCTCGCCCACGAACTGGGGATCCAGGATCCGGCTCGAGCTGTCCAGCGGGTCCACCGCGGGGTAGATGCCCAGCTCGGAGATCGCGCGGGAAAGCACCACGGTCGCGTCCAGGTGAGCGAAGGCCGTGGCCGGCGCCGGGTCGGTCAGGTCGTCGGCGGGGACGTAAATCGCCTGCACCGAGGTGATGGAGCCCTTGTTGGTCGAGGTGATCCGTTCCTGCAGGTCGCCCATCTCGGTCGCCAGGGTCGGCTGGTAGCCCACCGCGCTGGGCATCCGGCCCAGCAGCGCCGATACTTCCGAGCCGGCCTGGGTGAAGCGGAAAATGTTGTCGATGAAGAGCAGCACGTCCTGGCCCTCGACATCGCGGAAATACTCGGCGACGGTGAGGCCGGAGAGGCCGACCCGGAGCCGGGCGCCCGGCGGCTCGTTCATCTGGCCGTAGACCAGGGCGCAGCTGTTGATGACTCCGCTTTCCTTCATTTCGATGTAGAGGTCGTTTCCTTCGCGGGTCCGCTCGCCCACACCGCAGAATACCGACTTCCCGCCGTGGCCCTTGGCGACGTTGTTGATCAGTTCCATGATGACGACCGTCTTGCCCACGCCGGCGCCGCCGAACAACCCGATCTTGCCGCCCTTCACGAAGGGTGAGATCAGATCGACCACCTTGATACCGGTCTCGAAAATCTCGGTCTTGGGCAGGAGGTCGGTGAACTTGGGAGTCTCCCGGTGAATCGGCCACCGCTCGGTGCCGGACGGAATCGGAGCGCCACCGTCCACCGGCTCGCCCAGCACGTTGAGGATGCGGCCCAGCGCAATCGAACCGACCGGCACCGAGATGGCGCTGCCGGTATCGGTCACCTGCATGCCGCGCTGCACCCCGTCCGTGGTGCTCATGGCCACCGCGCGCACCTGGTTCTGACCGATATGCTGCTGCACCTCGCAGGTGAGCCGGACCGGGATCGCGCCGCTGGAATCTTCGATCTCCAGCGCGTTGTAGATCTCGGGCAGCTTCTCCGGCTCGAACTCGACGTCGAGGACCGGGCCGATGACCTGGACTACGCGGCCAATATTCCGGGTGGTGGGTTTCGTCGCAGTAGCCATTCTTGGATTCCTTATTGGTTTCAAAGTCCTGTTCATTAGGCGGTAAGACGGTAGGGCGGTAAGGCGGTAGGTAACTGCAACCACCCGATGGCCCTGAACCTCATTGCGATCACTTACCGCCCTACCGCCTCACCGTCTAGCCTTGGAGCGCTGCTGCCCCACCAACGATCTCGGCGATTTCCTGGGTAATCTGGGCCTGCCGCTGCCGGTTGTACGTCCGCTTGAGCAGCTCGAGGATCTCGCCGGCGTTGTCCGTCGCGTTCTTCATCGCCGTGCGCCGGGCGCCATGCTCGGCCGCGGCGGTTTCCACCAGCCCGCGGTAGACCGCGTTGCGCACGTAGAGCGGGAGCAGCTCCTTCAGGATCCCCTCGGCGGAGGGCTCCAGGATGTAATCCGGCCGCTGACCCGTTGCCGTCTTGGGCGGCTCGATCGGCAGGATCCGGAGCGTGGTGGGCGGCGTGGTGAGCGCGCTCACGAAGCGGGCATACACCAGGTCCACGCTGGCCAGCTCGCCCTTCGAATAACTCTCGATCAGCTGGGCCACGATCTCGCCGGCGTGATCCGCCGTGGGCTTGTCGCCCACGTCGATCCGCTGGGTGACGAGCGGGCGGCCCAGATACTTGAAGAAGCCGATGCCCTTCTTGCCGATCCCGTGAAGATCCACCGTGTACCCGGCGGCCTCCAGGGTCTCCATCCGGCGGCGGGCTTCCTTGATCAGGTTGGAATTGAAGCCGCCGGCCAGTCCCCGGTTCGAGGTGAGGAGAATGACGGCCGCCCGCCTGGGGCCGCCCTTGTCCGGCGCCGCCGGCTGGCTCAGCAGCGGGAACTGCTGGGCCAGCTCCGGGGTCACCAGGTCCGAGATCACCTGCTTCAGGGCCTCGGCGTAGGGCCGCGCACCCACCACGCGGTCCTGCGCCCGCTTCAGCTTCGACGTGGCCACCAGCTCCATCGTCTTGGTGATCTTGCGGGTATTGGTGACGGACCGGATCCGTCCCTTGAGTGCGCGCGCCTTGGCCATTACTCGGCCACGAACATCGATTTGAAGGTGCTGATCGCCGCCTTGAGCTTGCCGCTCAGCTCATCGTCCAGCGCCTTCTTGGTGCGGATTCCGGTCAGGATGTCCGGATGCATCGAATCGAGGTAGTCCAGGAAATCCTTCTCCCATTTCCGGATCTGCTTCACGTCGATGTCGTCGAGGTAGCCGTTGGTCACCGTGTAGATGATGGCGACCTGGCGCTCCACCGGGACCGGCGCGTACTGCGGCTGCTTCAGCACTTCGACCGTCCGGGCACCGCGGGCCAGCTGCCGCTGGGTCGCGGCGTCCAGCTCGGAACCGAACTGGGCGAACGCTTCCAGCTCGCGGTACTGGGCCAGCGAAAGCCGGAGCGGGCCGGCGACCTGCTTCATCGCCTTGATCTGTGCGTTGCCGCCAACCCGGCTGACGCTGATGCCGGCGTCCACCGCGGGGCGCACATTGGAATAGAAGAGGTCGGTGGTGAGGAAGATCTGCCCGTCGGTGATCGAGATGACGTTGGTCGGGATGTAGGCCGAAACGTCGCCCGCCTGGGTCTCGATGATGGGCAGCGCAGTGAGCGAACCGCCCGGCTTCTTGATCCGGCTGTCTTGCTTCACCGTGTCCGCGTCCTCCGAAATCTTGGCGGCGCGCTCCAGCAGCCGGCTGTGAAGATAGAACACGTCACCCGGATACGCCTCGCGGCCCGGGGGGCGGCGCAGGATCAGCGACAGCTGGCGGTAGGCGGCGGCCTGCTTGGAGAGGTCGTCGTATACGCAGAGCGTGGCCCGGCCATCATTGTACATGAAGTGCTCGGCGATGGCGCAGCCGGAATACGGCGCGATGAACTGGAGCGGCGCCGGGTCCGACGCGGACGCGACCACCACGATGCTGTACTCCATGGCGCCCGCCTGCTTGAGCTTCTCCACCACGGTCGCCACGGTGGACCGCTTCTGGCCGATCGCGACGTACACGCAGACGACGCCGGTGCCCTTCTGGTTGATGATGGTGTCGATCGCGATGGCGGTCTTGCCGGTTCCCCGGTCACCGATGATCAGCTCGCGCTGGCCCCGGCCGATCGGGATCATCGAATCGATCGCCTTGATGCCGGTCTGCAGCGGCTCCTTCACCGGCTGCCGCACGATGATGCCCGGCGCCACCATTTCGACCTGGCGGGTGGTGCTGGTCTTGATCGGTCCTTTGCCATCCACCGGGCGGCCCAGCGCGTCCACCACCCGGCCCAGCATCGCGTCACCCACCGGCACCTCGAGCAGGCGGCCGGTGCCCCGCACCTCGTCGCCCTCCTTCAGCTTCAGGTAGTCGCCCAGGATGGCGGCGCCGACGTTGTCCTCCTCGAGGTTCAGAACCAGGCCGGTCACCGTCTCACCGGTTTCCGACACCGTGAACTCGAGCATCTCACTCGCCACCGCGGACTGGAGACCATAGATCCGGGCGATCCCGTCCTTCACCTCCAGGACGGTGCCGACTTCCTTGACGTCTACGGAGCCCAGGTCCGCCGATTCGATTTCCCGAAGCAGCACGTCCTTGAGTTCGCCGGGGCGCAGAATGGATTCAGTGGCCATGAGTAGGGTGCCAGGGTGGAAAAGGAGACCGACTTATCGCTTGTGAAAAATATCACAAAGGAAAGATGAAGGCAATACAGGGGTGACAAGATAAGCCATTACGGCGGGCCGAACAGGGGCAGATCTGGAATCGGTAATAAGTTACTATATCGTTTAATGACAGTGACTTAGCGACATACCGCTTACCACGACGACACCAAACCGGGAAAACCCGGGCACATTAAGCTGTATTCGGGTTTTCGCGACTTCGCGTTTTCGTGGAAGCCGTTGAGCCTTCATTCTGGAGGTCAGGCCAACCGGCTGCGCGTTTTCCCCCTGACGAACGCCCCTAGCACCCCGCGCGGACCCAACTCGGGAAGCTGACGCGCCGGGACCCCCGCGACCCGACGTGCGGTCTCACTCAGGTGGCTCGAGGAGGCGAAGCCGAGCACATGGGCGACGGTCTCGACCGAGTAACCGGGGTTGCCGAGCAATTGGGCAGCGGACACTACCCGGGTAAGATCGATGACCCGCTTCAGGTTGGGCGCGCCGCCGGCGCCGAACTGCCGACTCAGGTGCTCGCGGCTCACCCGAAAGCGCTGAGCCATGACACTGGTGCGCACTGGTTCCCCCACTTTGTCCAGCAGGTAGTTCCAGGCTTTCTGCTGCAGTTGCTCGGAGAGCCGGAGCACCCTCGGGGCTTCGGCCAGTGCGCGGCGGCGCGCGGCGGACAGGGAAACCCTGAGCACCAGGTCACCCAGCATGGCGTCGTCCACCCCTTCAACTGCCACGGCCGCCACGCCCCCGCGCTGGCAAGCCAGGAGTAACTCACCGTCATCCGGGCGAAACGGGGCCAGCAGGACTCGAGGCAGGCCGGGGAATTGACTGAGCAACCGCGCGATCGCGGGGAGCCCGGCGCGTCGTGGAGAGAGGATGACGGCATCGACCAGGCGGGTGTCGAGCAGGCGGCCCAGCGCGCCCGCGGTGCGGCAGGACGCGAGCACCGCGCTGCTCCGGGGCAGCGAGCGGCGCAGGGTAGCGAGCGCGCCGGGGGTCTCCAGCAAAGCGGCGATAGTGGCCACGCTTAGTCCAGCCGGGCCGGCTGCTGCTGGGGAGATTCCTCGTCGCGGACCGGCCGGCCGGCGCCCACCGCGACCAGGGTTCGCGCCATCTCCCCGGCCCGGCGCAGCACGCCCCTCGCGTTGTCGTAGCTCAAGGTTTCCAGCGCTTCCTCCAGGGAGCACCAGCGGCAGGCGCTGATCCCTTCGTCGGCCTGGGGATTCGGCTCGCCTTCCCGGCTCTCCATGAGGAAGAAGTGACAGTACTTGTGAATGAAGCGGCCGCGAAACCGGAAGAACCAGTCGATGATCCGGATGGGGCCGTGCACGACCAGCTCGGCGAGACCGGTCTCTTCTTGGGTTTCGCGCAGCGCGGCCTCCGCCGGTGTTTCATCGTTCTCGAGGTGACCCTTGGGGAACCCCCAGTTCTGATAGGAATCACGAATCAGGAGAAAGCGCACCCGGCCATCCGGACCGCGCCGAAAGACGATGCCGCCCGCACTTACCTCTTTCTGCGCTTTACGCTTAGCCATTGAGCGTATGGCGTATGGCGTATGGCAAAAAAACCGGCGTATGGCGTATGGCGAATGGCAAGAAAACCGGCATATGGCGTATAGCGTATGGCAACGTGACCCTCATGATCGTGCAGGACTGGGCATCTCGCATCATCTGCTCACTTTGCTTGGATCTCAATGTGCACCTTGCCATACGCCATACGCCATACGCTGTTTAGAACACCGAGAACTTAAAGTACCTGCGTGGATTGGCTTGTATGTCGGTCAGCAACTGGCGGAGCTGGACGACCGTCGCCGTAGTTTCCCGGTACAGCGTCGAGTCCGAGGTCAGCATACCCAGCGTCCCCCGCCCCGATTGCATGCGCATGAGCAGGGTATCGGCGGTGGTGAGGACCCGGACCAGGCTCGCCTCGTTGCTGTGCAGGGTGGCCATCAACTCTCGCAGATCAGCGGCGGACTGGCGGAAATCGGCCGAGGCGTCGCGGCCGGAATTGAGGATCGAGCTCAGCTGCCCGCCGCTGGTGGCGGAGTCCACCCGGACCATGGTGCTTTCCAGGCTGCGCGATGCACCGGCAAAGTGGTCGGAGGTGGTGGCAAGATTGGTGGTGACCCGGTCGATGCGCCCGGTTTGTCGCCGGGTGAACTCCTCCAGCTGGGAGACGGTCCTGGCAAAATCGCTCAGGGTGCCGCGGAGGTCCTGCACCGCGGCGGAATCGAAGGCGGTCTCCACCCGGTCGGCGAGCAGGGCAATGTCACCGGCGATCCGTCCCGCCTGCGCGGTCAGCTGCCCGACGTCCGGGAGCGTGGCGCCGGGCCATGCGGCGCCGCCCGCCCGGGTCGCCTCCGCCAGCATGAAACGCACGGAAGGGTCTTCCTGGGGCTGGTCACCCGAGACAATGGAGGCTTCCCATTCGCCGAAGAGGCTGGACGACGCCGCGATGACCACGGGCCGGGCCGGCAGGTCCACGTCGGTGCGAATCTTGAGGTCCGCTTCGACCCAGTTGTCTTCGCCCAGCCGGATCTGCTCCACCCGCCCCACCTTGACGCCCCGGAGCGATACCGGCGCGCCAACCCCCAGGCCCCCCACGGTGCGGAAGCGCGCGGTGTAGACCTGTTCCTTGTGGCCCAGGCTGGACTCGCTCAACCACAGCGCGCCGGCCACGATCACCGCGAGCGCCACCACGACGGCGAGCCCCACCAGGAACTCGTTGCTACGCTTCATGTGAGTCGAGGCAAGGGTAATCTCCCTGATAATTAGTGATTAGCGAATCGGAGGTGGTTCAATCGTTAATCACTAATCACCAATCGCTAATGGCTTGTGGCTAATGGCTAATTCATCCGAGTTGGCTTCCGGCCTGCCTTCCAGGAACTGCCGCACCACCGGATCGGTGGACTCCTGCATTTCTTCCACCGTGCCGACCTGGCGGATGGAGCCCCGGTAGAGCATCGCCATCCGCTGGCCGACGGTGTAGGCGCTGCGAAGATCGTGGGTCACCACCACCCCGGTCACGCCCAGTTCCCGCTGGGTCCGCACCATCAGCTGGTCGATGACCGCGCTGGTAACCGGATCCAGTCCCGTCGTCGGCTCGTCGTACAGAATGTAGCGCGGCTTGAGCGCGATCGCCCGGGCGATGCCCACCCGCTTGCGCATGCCGCCGGACAGCTCCGCGGGGTAACGCTCCTCGGAACCCTCGAGATCCACCAGCTTGAGGCTTTGCCGGATCCGCTCCGGCATTTCTTCCGGCGCTACGCCGCGGCGCTTGAGACCCATCGCCAGGTTCTCGGCCACCGTCATGGAATCAAAGAGCGCGGCGAACTGGAAGACGAACCCGATGTCGCCCCTGAGCTTCATCAAATCGTCCCGATCCAGCTCGTGCACCACCCGCTGGTCCACCACCACCCGGCCCGCGTCCGGCACCAGCAGCCCGCAGATCAGCTTGAGCGCGACGCTTTTGCCGGTGCCCGAGAAGCCGAGGATGACCGTGGTCTGGTTGTCGGGAATGACCAGGTCGAGTCCCTGAAGGACGATCTTCGGGCCAAATGCCTTGTCGACCTGTTCGATACGGATCACGGACTCCCCCGGTGCGAGCGTCGGCATCGATCTAGCCTTGAACTTCGATGCGCATTACCGCCGAGAACGCCGTGCAACCGCGAGGTACGCAGATAACAGCAAGACAATTGTTTTGTTCTTTTCGGCGATCCTCGCAGTCGCTTTGCGCGCCTCGGCGGTACAGCGCATCGAAGCGTCAAGTTGGCGGCAAGTTTCACGCGCGCAATCAAAGCAGGACCATGGCCCAGAACGCATCCAACACCAGAATGGCTTCGCATCCGAGCACGACCGCCCGCGTGGTTCCCCGCCCCACGCCTTCGGCCCCACCCTGGGTCTTCAAACCCTGGATACAGCCCATCAGCGTCACCGCCAGCCCGAAGCTCGCGGCCTTGACCAGACCGAACCAGACGTCCTTGAAGGTGTAGAACAGCTTCAGGCCCTTGGCGAACTCGGGATTGGAGAGATCGAGGATGTTGACCGCGGTGATCCACCCGGCGACGACACCGGTGGCCATGGCAAAGGCAGTGATGACGGGAAACATGAGTCCACCCGCCAGCACCCGCGGCACCACCAGGTAGGCATGCGGATTGTAGGCCAGGGTCTCCAGCGCATCGACCTGCTCGGTCACCTTCATGGTGCCGACTTCGGCAGCGATATTGGCGCCGACCCGGCCGGCGAGGGCGAGGCCGGTCAATACCGGCCCCAGTTCCATCATGATGGTCTTGCCAACCAGGGCGCCCACGAAGACCCGGGGGACGGCGCCGGTAAAGATGTAGGAGGAAAGCAGGGCGAGGACGATGCCGGTGAAGACGGCGATGAACAGCGCGATGGGAATGGAGTCGACGCCGAGGCGCCTCATCTGAGTGATGAGGAGTGGGCCCCAGGTTCCGATGTCGGAGAGAGCCCGAACGGTGTTCAGCGTGGCTCGCCCAATCCGGGTGAACCACCCGGCCACACCGCTCGGCCGCGCGGCCAAGGCGTGAGTCACGCTATCAAGGTACGGCTTTGCCTGGGGGGTGTAAAGAAGGAAGGCAATCTGTCATTCCGAGCGCAGCGAGGAATCTCAAACCCAACACCAGCTCAGAGTCTCGAAATCCGCTGCGGGTCTGCCTTTGAAATCCTCGCTCCGCTCGGACATTCCGCTGAAAGCGTGCTCGGTAGGTCATTCTGGCGTGGGGAGGGTGAAATGGTACCGGGTTTCCAGTTCAGCCCCAACTGGAACACGAAGGCCACGAAGGAACTGCGGAGTGCACGAAGAACATCAGACAGTCTACCGGTTGTTCTTCGTGATCTCTGGGGTACTTCGTGCACTTCGTGTTCCAGTTTTGGCCAAGCTCAAATCCGGTACTAGCTGACCTCGTGCACCAAGCCCAGCACAAATTAGGCTGCGAAGCTCGCCAGCGCCCGGCCTACTTCGCCCTCGCGGAGCCGCTTGAGCGCGCGGTCGCGGAGCTGGCGAACCCGCTCCCGGGTGACGCCCAGCATGCCGCCGATTTCCTCCAGGGTGTGCTCCCGGCCGCCGTCCAGCCCGAAGTAGAGCCGCAGCACCTTGGCATCCCGGGGTGGCAGCGTGGCGAGGGCATTTTCGATTTCCTCGGACAGGAAGCGGTCCATCGCTTCGTCTTCGGCGTTGCCCTGGTCTTCGGCGATGAAGCGGTCCATCATCGATCGATCGCCCTCGGGGTCCATGGGCGCGTCGAGCCGGACATCGGCGGTATTGAGCGCGGAGAGCGACTGCACGACGTCGACCGAGAGACCGGTGGAGTTGGAGATTTCCTCCGGGGTCGGCTCCCGCCGCAGTTCCTGGCGGAGCGTTTCTGCGGTCCGGATGATGCGGGACAAGTCCGCCGTCCGGTTGAGTGGCACCCGCACGGTCCGGCCCTGGCGGGCCAGCGACGCCAGGATGGCCTGGCGGATCCACCAGACGGCATAGGAGATGAACTTCACCCCCTGGTCCGGGTCGAACTTCCGGGCCGCGGTAAGCAGCCCCACGTTCCCTTCCCCGATCAGGTCGGTGAGCGCCAGCCCGCGGTTCTGGTACTTCTTGGCGACCGAGATGACGAAACGGAGATTGCGCTTGACCAGCTCCTGCATCGCGTCCTGGTCGCCGGCCCGCACCTTCTTGGAGATGGCGATTTCCTGGGCGTGGGTGAGCAGAGGGGTCTTACTGACTTCGTAGAGATACTGGTCCAGGATGTCCCGGCTCTCGTCGTACACCCCCAGCGATTTGGAGGTTTCCCGCTTCCGGGCCCGCGGCTTTTTGACCGGTCCGACGTCCTTGAGGATCTCTTCTATAGATAGGCCATCGGGGTAGCGAAACGGCACCTCGCCTGGCGCTGGCTCGGGCGAGGGTTCAGGCTGGGGCGGGAAGACCTCTTCAGGAGGGGTAACCGGTTTCTTCTTCTTCATTTAACTGCTTGACACTCCATGGGGCGAGGACTAGCTTGCCGTGCTGCGCCCCGACGGCATCCGTGCGAGGGCGCGCTAATATAATGGGGGCGTAGCTCAGTTGGGAGAGCGCGTGAATGGCATTCACGAGGTCAGGGGTTCGATCCCCCTCGCCTCCATTGTAAATGGCCGGACGGCGGTCTAGAATCCCGGCACACGCGGGAATAGCTCAGTTGGTAGAGCACAACCTTGCCAAGGTTGGGGTCGCGGGTTCGAGTCCCGTTTCCCGCTCTCAAAACCGGCGGTAGGACGGTAAGGCGGTAGGACGGTAAGGCGGTAGCACGGTAAGTAGATCGGTTTGCAATTCCAGGCTTGTTGCCTGCTTGCCGACCGGCCCACTTGCCCACTTAGAAACGGCGCGGGGTGGAGCAGTCTGGTAGCTCGCCGGGCTCATAACCCGGAGGTCGTGGGTTCAAATCCCACCCCCGCTATCGCAAGAAGGTACTGGGTGATGGGTACTGAGTACTGAGTCGAAGCCGACCCCTCAGTACCCAGTGCTTTTCACCCAGTACGTGTTTTGGGGCGGTTAGCTCAGTTGGTTAGAGCGCCACGTTGACATCGTGGAGGTCACAAGTTCGAGCCTTGTACCGCCCACTGGGATTGATGGGATTGATGGGATTGTGGAATTGAAGGAACTGTGGAATTGAAGTGAAGGAGGCGAGTCCTTCAATCCCTTCAATCCCGTCACTCCCTTCAATGGGTTAGGCGCCCTTAGCTCAATTGGATAGAGCATCTGACTACGGATCAGAAGGTTGGGGGTTCGACTCCCTCAGGGCGCATTTTGAAAGTGCGAAGGACTGAGGACTAAGGACTCCAGACCCCAGCACCTCGCCCTTAGTCCTTAGTCCTTAGTCCCTGGTCCTTAGTCCATGCTGTTTTGAACGGGGCGTAGCGCAGCCCGGTTAGCGCGCCTGCTTCGGGAGCAGGAGGTCCGGGGTTCAAATCCCCGCGCCCCGATTTACCCTTCGCACAGTGACGCCCCGCCGGCTCCTTCCGGCGGGGCGTTTTTCCTGGGCGCGTAATCCGGTACCGGCTCGAGCGTTTCCGGTTACCGCGCTCGGCGCGTTCGGCCCGATATTCCCCATTCAGGGGGCGGAGGCCTCAGGCGGCGGTCGGGGCCGAGGCGGCGCGCTCATACCAGCCCCGGCTCGCCACGCAGGCCCGGCACACCGAGAGCATGACCGGAACCTCCACGAGTACCCCGACCACCGTCGCGAGCGCCGCGGCGGACGTGGGGCCAAACAGGGTTATCGCCACCGCCACGGCCAGCTCGAAGAAATTGCTTGCCCCGATCAGCGCTCCCGGCGTGGCAATGTTGTGGGGCACGCCGACCCGGCGCATCAGGAGATAGGTGAGTCCCGAATTGAAGTACACCTGGATGAGGATCGGGACGGCAATCAGGATCACGGCGAACCAGTTGCCGATGATGTTCTGGGCCTGAAAAGCGAAGATCAGGATCAACGTGGCCAGCAGCGCCACCACCGTGACCGGCTTGAACAACGGGAGGAATCGCTCCCCAAACCACGCTTCGCCCTTCCCGCGCAGTAGGAGCGCCCGGCTCGCCCATCCGGCAGCAAGAGGAATCACGATGAAGACCACAACGGACGTAAGCAGGACCCTGGTGGGAACGACGATGTGGGCCACGCCCAGCAGGAACATCACGATCGGGGTGAACGCGACCAGCATGATGAGGTCGTTGATCGCCACCTGGGCCAAAGTATAGGCCGAATCACCGTCGGTGAGGTAGCTCCAGACGAACACCATCGCCGTGCAGGGAGCGGCCGCGAGAATGATAAGTCCCGCGGTGTAGCCCCTGGCGACCTCGGCGGGGATGAGCGGCGCGAAGAGGTGCTGGAGAAAGAGCCAGGCGAGAAACGCCATGCTGAAAGGCTTCACCAGCCAGTTCACAATGAGCGTGACGATAAGCCCCTTGGGACGCCGGGTGATCCGGGCGACGGCCCCGAACTCGATTCTCAACATCATCGGGTAGATCATGAGCCAGATCAGCACCGCGATCGGCACGTTGACCTGTGACCCGGGGACAAACTCCCAACGCGAAAGTCGAGCGGTCAGGTCCGGAAACAGTCGGCCCAGGCCGACTCCAACACCCATGCAGACCAGCACCCACAGCGAGAGGTAGCGCTCGAAGATGTCCAGCCGTTTGGCGGCGGCCATTCAGATCTTGCCCCCGGTTTTCAGGTAGTCGGCAAACTCTCCCGGCAGTCCGCTCTCCCGAATGCCCGCCATTGTTTTCTCTATTTCATACTCCGCTCGCACCTGTTCCACCCGGAACTCGGGCTCTCCGAAATCCAACAGGGCGTAACCTGCCCGCCAGTCGCCGTCCTTGGGCCGGCCCACGCTCCCCGTGTTGACCAGGTGTACGCCGTCAATATCCCGGTGCCACGGCAGGTGCGTGTGGCCGAAGGCCAGGACATCACCCGGCCGGGCGCCGGCATGGGCGATCATCTTCCGGGAAAAATCGTCCGGCCGGTCCTCGGTCCAGTACAGCGTATTGAGGGTCGGAGTCCCGTGAACCAGGATGAGTGTGGGCCCGGGCAGATGGCCACCGGTGATTCGAACATCCAACCGAAACGGCAGGCTCCCCAGGAACTGCTTCGTTTCCGGTGACACGTGCCGGCGAGTCCAGTCGTAACTGACGTGACTCAACTCCTCCTGGCGGGGATCCTCATACTTGCAGCCGCAGTGCTTGTAGTCGGTCGCCACAGTGGAGTCATAGTTCCCCGCAACCCCGGGAACCCGGAGCTCGCGAATGCGGCCCACTGTTTCGTCGGCCCACGGGGCGTAACCGACCAGGTCACCCAGGTGATACGTCGCCGCTACATCGCGCATTCCGATGTCCCGGAGCACCGCCTCGAGCGCGGGAAAATTGGCATGGATGTCGGAAATCAGGGCAACGCGCACCGATCATTTCCCCCGGAGCGCCCGGTGCATGATGGCCGCCGTGGATGGACACGCCCCCTGGAACTCGGCCGACCCCTGGACCGCAGGGGGTACCACCGCCCGGGTGATCGGGCGGAAACCGAACCGGGGGAAGAAACGCTCCGCGGTCGTCGTGAGGAGGTAGAGATCAGTGATCCCACGGTCCCCGGCACCTGTGATAACATGTTCGGTCAGCGTCTGGCCCAGCCCGATGCCGCGACAGGAAGGTGCAACCACGAGGGATCGGAGCAGACCCTTGTCGCCATACCCCTCGATCGCGGCCCCGCCAACGATGGCGCCGTCGGGCGTCTCCGCGACGACGAAACCTTCAAGGGACTCCGGCACTCCCTCGGTCGGCAGTCCCGCCTCACGAAGCAGGCTCAGCAGCGCGGCACGATCCCGTGCCGTGGCTCCTCTGATCGCCGCCGTCCCCGCTCGATTCACGCGGCCTCCGGTTTCCGGGCCCGGATAAACGCACCCATTACCCTTCCGCCGATCTCGCGGGCCAACACCTCGCTGTCCTGCCCCGCGTCGGCCAGAAAGGCGCGCGCATCCTCGAACTGGTACACCCGGGTCGGCTCGATGTCCGCGTCCACGAATCCCGCCTCCGCGAGCAGGCGCTTGAACTCGCCCTCTTCCAGCGCGCCCGCCACGCACCCGATCCACAGTTCCATGCTTCGCCGAACCGCCTCGGGGATTTCCCCCCGGCATACCACGTCCGACACCGCGAACCGTCCGCCCGGCTTCAACACCCGGAATGCCTCGCGCAACACCCGCTGCTTGTCGGCGGACAGGTTGATGACGCAGTTGGAGATGATGACGTCCACAGATTCCGCAGGTAACGGGATTGATTCAATGTCCCCCCGAAGGAATTCGACATTGGTCAGTCCTGACTTTTTCTGATTCTCCCGGGCCAGTGCCAGCATCTGGTCGGTCATGTCCAGGCCGTACGCCTTGCCCGTAGGGCCAACTCGGCGGGCCGAGAGCAGGACGTCAATCCCGCCGCCGCTGCCGAGGTCCAGCACCGTCTCCCCTTCGCGCAGCTCAGCGAGCGCGGTGGGATTGCCGCAGCCGAGCGAGGCGAGGACCGCCTCCTGGGGCAGGAGCCCGATCTGCTCCGGCTGGTAGAGGTCGGACGTGATGGGATCCGCCCCGGTTCCGCAGGAGCTGCCTCCGCAGCAGGAACTCTTCTGCCCGTCGGCGGCACGCAGGGCTGCTTCACCGTACTTCTCCCGGACGGTTTCCTTCACGTCCTTCAGCGCCTCGTCCTTGACCGCAGTGCCACCACAGCATCCATCGTCGCAACAGGGGGTCCTGGTCTCGCTGCTCATCGGGGAATCTCCATTAATCAAGTTTAATTGATATATACCGGAAATAAAATGGCATCAGCTACAACACCCGCGCCGCGCCGAGTGGGGCTCGAAGGTCCCCAGCACCTGGCGCATGTCTTCCAGGGCTTCCTGCCGCAGCTCGTAATAGACCCAGCGCCCTTCCTTCCGGTCCACCACCAGCCCGGCATCCTTCAGCACCTTGAGATGAAACGAAAGCCGGGACTGCGAGGCATCGAGGGAGTCGGTCAGGTCGCACACGCAGCGTTCCCCGTGGCGCAGCAGTTCGACGATGTGGACCCGGGTGGGATCCGACAAAGCCTGGAAGAGCCGGGCGGTATTGGTGGCGGAGGCGGCGGTCATGGTCCTAACATATCAATATTAGTTGATATGTCAAGGCTGCCTCAGGACTTCGAAGGAGCACGGGCGGTCAGTGTTCAACCACTCTGGAGACGCGGAGCAGCTGGGAAGTAAAGTCCGATCCCTCGGCGCGCGCCGCGGAGATGTTCACGATGATCTGGGGACGCTCGTCGTCAATTCCTATGCCGAGGGCCAGGCCCTCTTCGACATAGGTGGGCACGCCGGTGAACGTGGTTATCCCCTCGGCTCGGGCGACCTCCGTGATGAAGCGCAAGTCGAGCCCTCGAAACGGAGTCACGTAGATCACGGCGACCTGGCTGCGCTTCAGGGCTGACCGCAACGAGGCGGCATCGCGCAGTTCCAGCAGGACCCAGCGCACCGGATGCCCGGAAATAGTCGATCCCAGCATGTCCGTGAGCGCTTCCACCACCTGGTCGCGCGCGCGCATCGAGGGGTGGTACTCGGCCTGGAAGAGGATGGCGATGACGATGTCGTCGCCGGGGACCCGGTCGGCCAGCTTGCGGTCGAAGGTGAGAATCTTGAAGAGCAGCGGCACCTGGACGTCGGCCGGTGCCTCCATACCCTGAGCCTGCGCAGCCCGTCCATTCAGGATGAGCGCCAGGAGAGCCAGCGAGAGCCATTTTCTCATGGCTAGAACCGGCTCGTCAGGCGCAGGACGAAGGTCCGGCCATTCTGTTCGAGGCTCGCCTGCAGGTGTTCGACGCTACCGGGATTGGAGTATCGCTTGTTGAACAGGTTCTCGACATGGAGACCGAACTCGAGACCGGCCAGCAGGCCGCTCCTTGAGGTCACCGTACTGAACGGACGCAGCGTCAAGGTGCCGTTCGCCACGATGAAGCCGTCCGTCGTGGTGGCCTGTGGAGTGACGCGAGACGACTCATAGCGAAATTCAACCGCCGCGGTCGCCTGCCGGAAGAGATCCGTGCCGAGGCCGCCCTTCACCATGTGCATCGGCATATTGGTCAGGTCGGACCCGCCAAGGTCCGCGTCCTGGAACGTGTAGTTGAGGTAACCACTGGTTCCGGCAGTGGGCCGCGCGTCGAAGGTCACCTCGAAACCCTTGGCCACGACGTCGGCCAGGTTGACATATTCATACAGTTGAACCGCGTCGATCAGGTTGTGCACATGGTAATAGAAGAGCGAGCTGCTGAGCGAGTATCGTTTCCCCAGGCTCTGGAGCCAGATCGCCTCGTACATGTCCAGCTTTTCCGGACCGATGTCGCCGATGATGCTGGACGACTTGAAGGCGGACTCGTAGAACGTGGGCGGCCGGAAGGCCTCCCCGTACATCAGCTTGAACGTGGTGCTTTTCCATGGATCGAAGAGAAGTGCGACCCGCGGGGTGGTCGCTCCACCGGCAATCTCGTGCTCGTCGTGGCGGACTCCGGCCAGGAACGTCAGGTTGGACGTCAGTTGGAATTCGTTCTGGAGGTAAAGCGACCCCACCGAGAATGGCCGGCCGACCACGATGGCCGGGTCGTCCGGGCTGGAGAGCCTGCTTTCCAGGTAGCGCCGATACTCGCCGCCGATGGTAACCCGGTCACGGGGGACCAGGTCCCAGCGAAGCGACGCCTCGGTCCCCAGCACCCGGTTTACCGCGTTCTGATGGAATGTGCCCCCGCCCGACAAGGGATACGTGCCCGCATAGCGGATATCGTCGTAATACACCCGGCTCGCCAGCAGCTTCGTGGGGGACAGCTCCGAAACATTGGCAAGTTCCACAAAACGGAACTGATCCATGAAATTGTCTGGCGCATTGAAACGCGCCCCGTACGAGCCGGTCGGATCCGAGCGTTCCCGATAGCTGTGGCTTGCCCGCAGGCTGAACGAACCCAGGGTTCCGGAAAACTGGACGCCGGTCCTGTGCATCCAGTCGAGGTTCTCGGCGATCCCGTTGTTGGTGGCGGGGTCATTGTATGCCGGGAAGAAGAGGCTGGGGTTTCCATCCACGTCTTCGTGCATGGCTGAAACGGAGACGCTTGCGCGGTTTCCCAGGGCGGTTCCCGCCACGATTCCCACCGACCTTCGGCCCAGGCTGCCGGTCTCGGCGTCCATCTGGACCCCGCTGATGGCCTGGCCATCCTTGGAGATGACGTTGATGACCGCGAACATCGCCCCGGTTCCATAGAGTCCGGAGGACGGCCCGCGGACCAGCTCGATGCGCTCAACTCCCTGGAGATTGAGCGCCATGCTCTCGCCCAGCAGCGCCATGCCCCAGATGCCCTCGGTGTAGGAATGACCGTTGATGAGCAGGAGGACGCGGTTGTTGTAGTCAGTCGGCCGGCCGAATCCGCGGATGCCGAACGATTCCATGCTGCGCTGGTTGCTGACGTACACCCCGGCCATGCGCTGGAGCACGTCCGTCAGGGTTCGGTAGCCGTAGCGGCGAATATCCTCGGCGCTTACGATGGTTACCGACCCGGCGACCTCCCGGACGTTCTGGGCATACTTGGAAGCGGTGCTGACCGGTGTGCTCAGCAGGTTGTCCAGGGTGGCCCCCGCCGAGGTATCGGCCTGCTGAGCCGCCAGGCTCGACCCGAAAGCGCTCAGGGCAAGGAAGGCCAGGACCGGGCCCGCCGTCTGAACTCTCAACATGTTTACTCCATTGTAGTTACCTCCTGCACACTTGCCTCTGAGTGATTATCGGCAGGTAGGGCCAGGACTTGAGGGCGGCGCTGGGGGAGGAAACACCGGGTTGGGACTTCGGTAAACCCTGGTTAGAGCGGTGCCAGCTGGTCGGTGGCCTCCGGCCTCCGTTTCAGCAGTTGGCGGAACCCCCGGACCCCGACCAGAGCAATGCCAATCGTCAACTCGGGGAGCACCTGGACCGCCTGCAGGGCCAGGCCAGCCGCAAGTGCCGACGCCACGGGTATTCCGAATCCCTCCATCACCAGGATCATCGACCCCTGCAGTACACCGAAATTCCCCGGGGTCAACCGGAGCAGCCCCGCCGCATTGGCGGCGATCAGCGCGCTCAGTGAAATCGAGGGATGGACCGGGGTATGGGTCGCGGCGATGGTCCAGTGGAACGATGCCCACTGCAGCAGCCAGTTGAGGCAGGCGAGCAGCACGGCGGCCACCAGCCCGATCCGATCAGTGGAGGCCACCATTTCAACCAGGGGACCCCGCCAGGGCCCCAGGGTCTTGGATCGAATCCGGGCCCACGGCAGGCGCCGATAGCCCAGGAAAACAGCACCGGTGGCCAGGCCGAGCCCGAGACCGACGAGACTGGCGGCACGAAACGGCGGGGCGGCGATCAGCGCCACTGCCAGGAACACCAGCAGCGACATGATCTCCACGAAGCGCGCGAGAACCAGGGAGCCGACGGCAGCCCCCATCGACACTTCGCCCCGGGTGGACACGATCCGGGCGCGCGCCACGTCGCCGCTGACCGACACCGTGATACAGGACAGGGCCGCGCCAACGAAGGTCGCGAACTGGGCGGTAGCATAGCGCACCGGGGCCAGCCGGCGCAGGAACACGAACCACTCGGTTCCCTTTACCGCCAGGGAAACGATATTGGCCAGGGCGGCGAAGGAAAGGAGGAGCCAGTCCGAGGTCTTGAGAGCGCTTAGGGTCGAGGCCCAGGGGAAGCTCACCCCGAAATGAATAGCGAAGCCGAGAGCGATGAGGGCCAGCACGGCGACGATCCAGCGACGACGACTCACGGCGCTTCCAGGGTGAAGAAGGATCGGAAACTGTAATCGGATCGCGGCAGGATGGGCAGGCCGGACCTTCAGATCACCCGATAAGCGCCTTTCCCGGATCCGCGGCATCGTGGCCCTGGTGGCCTCTGACGAGCGCCGGGACATGGATGATCCCTTCAAGCTGGGAACGCAGGTCATCAAGGCTGTCCACCAGTCGTCCAAAGACCATCCCTGCGGCTGCCAGGTGGTTGTCCCGGCCCATGGCCTCCAGCTCCCCGGCCAGCTCCATGGCATTGCCAGCGCCGAAATTCCCCACCGAACCCTTGAGGCTGTGGGCCGCGCGAGCGAGCCGGGAGCCGTCGCCGGACGACAGCGCGCCTGCCAGCTCGGCGCGGAGCGCCGCTTCCGATTCCAGGAAGAGCACGGCAACGGAACCCAGCAGCTCGGTGTCACCCATGAAGCGTTCCAACAGGCTGCCATCATCCAGGCTTGGCGCGGCGGCCACAATCGCTTCACTACGATCCGCCGTCAGCCGTTCGACCTCCTGAAAAAGCGCCAGGGGCTTGATCGGCTTGGTGAGATACCCATCCATTCCGGCAGCCAGGCACAGCTCCCGGTCTCCCTTCATGGCATGAGCGGTGAGGGCCACGATGGGAATGCGTCCTCCAGTCGCCTTTTCTACGGCACGGATCGCCGCCGTGGCGTCGTAGCCTCCCATCACCGGCATCTGGACATCCATCAGGACCAGGTCGAAGCGCTCCCGCTTGAAGGCCTCGAGGGCCTCCTGGCCGTTGTGGGCGACGTGCACCACGTGGCCTCGCTTGGCCAGGATCGCCACCGCAACCATCTGATTGACCGGGTTGTCCTCGGCCAGCAGGATCCGCAGCGGCCGCGTCGCCGGCTCCGGGGTCGCTTGCCGGGCCTTCGCCCGGGGACGGTCTCCGCGCAGAGCGCTGACGATCGCCTCGAGCAAGTCCGGACGCATCACCGGCTTGGTGAGCACCGCGGTAATGCCCAGCTGATGGCAGCGAATCCGCTGGTCGGCATCGGCCAGCGAAGTCAACATCATGATGAGCGCATCAGTGCTTCCGGGGAGCCGGCGGATCCGCTCGGCCAGCTCGTAGCCATCGAGTCCCGGCATGTGGCCATCGACGATGATGAGATCGTAGTGACGGACCTGATCCGGCCCCAGCAACGCGAGCGCGGCGAGGCCGCCATCGACCGTCTCCGAATGCATCCCCCACTTGGCGAGCGTCTCGCCCAGGATCCTCCGGTTGGTCGCGTTGTCGTCAACCACCAGCACCCGCAGCCCTTCCAGGTCGATGACCGGTGTCTCCGCCGTGACTTGCAGTGCGGAGAGCCCGAGGTCGACAGTGAAATGGAACGTACTGCCGATCCCCGTCTCGCTTTCGACCCACAAGCGGCCCTGCATCAGCTCCACCAGTTGAGATGAGATGGTGAGGCCGAGCCCGGTCCCTCCGAACAGTCGCGTGGTGGAGCCATCCGCCTGCGCGAAGGCGGTGAAGATGGTGCTCAACTTGTTCCGGGGAATCCCGATCCCGGTGTCGCGCACGGACCCGTGCAGGAGAACCCGATCGCCGGTCCTCGATTCCAGCCCGAGGCGAACTTCGACTTCGCCCCGCTCGGTGAACTTGATGGCATTGCCGACCAGGTTCACCAGCACCTGGCGGATGCGCCCCGCATCGCCGACCAGCATCGGCGGTACCGCGGCGTCGATGGTGTGCAGCAATTCGATGCCCTTGGTGTCGGCCCGGGCGCCCAGACCGTGCACCGTGGTCTCGACCAGTTCCCGGATATTGAAGTCGCTGGCATCGATCTCCATCATCCGGGCTTCGATCTTGGAGAAATCGAGGATGTCATTGATCACCACGAGGAGCGCATCGGCCGAGGACTTGGCCACAGCGAGGTAGTCCTCCTGCTGGGGTGACAGCTCGGTATCCATGGTCAACTCGATCATTCCGATGACACCGTTCATCGGGGTCCGGATCTCGTGGCTCATGTTGGCCAGGAACTCGCTCTTGGCGCGGTTGGCGGATTGGGCCGCGTCTCGGGAGATTTCCAGGGCTTCGGTCGAGGCTACCAGCTCCGCGGTCCGGGAGGCAACCCGGTCTTCCAGCGTATGGTTCGACTCTTCCAGCTCGGATTGGGCTGCCTGCAGATTGGTCAGCATGCCGTTGATCGCCCCGGCCACCAGGCCGACCTCGCCAAACAGCTGGCCCGCGACTCGCTGGGTGAGATCGCCCGCAGCGACCCGGCGGGCGGTGGTCGCGATCGCGGTCACCGGCCCGGTGACCAGCACGCCGATTCCGTAGACCGCGAGGATGCCGCTCACAAACAGGGCCAGGCTCACCAGCCCGATCGTCCGCCGCGCCGCGGCGACCTCCAGCAACATGGGCTCCAGGGAAAAGCCCAGACGCAATACCCCGATCACCAACCCGTTGTGGTCGATGTTTGCCTGGGCGGCGTAAATATCCCGGCTGGGCGTGATCCCTAATCCGGGCTGCGCGTCAAACTCGAGGGAATCCGCGTTCGACCGGTAGATTCCCGAAACCCTGTGGCCGTTCGCGTCGAACACGATGGCGTACCGCATCAGGGAGTTGGTCCGGAGCGCTCCCAGCGCCTCGGTCACGGCGGAAGTATCAGCGAAGTAGAGCGCCGGAGCGGCGCTATACGCCGCCACCCGGGCCATGGATGCGGTGCGACCCTCGGTCGCGGCCAGCGCCTGCTTCTCGAGTCGCGCCGGGAAGTAGACGAAGATGAATCCCGCGATACCCGCGATGAGCAGGCCGGTCAGCAGGGTCAGCTGAAGCCGGATGGGGAGCCGACGAGGATCCCTGAGGGCAGACAGAATCCGGGAGGTCATTCTTCAATCACCTTGGAGACCCGGAGCAGCTGGGAATTGAAATCGGATCCTTCCGCACGTGTCGCGGTGAGGTTGACGATGATTTGAGCCCGCTCGCGGTTCACCCCCACACCGAGCCCGAGCCCCCGTTCCACGTAGCGGGGAACTCCGGTAAATGTGGTAACCGCCTTGGACCGGGCTGCCGTGATGATGCCATCCAGTTCCACCCCGCGTAACGGGGTCACGTAGATGACATCGACCCGCTCGCGGGTCAGCGCACGATTGAAGGCATCCAGGTCATCCAGCTCCAGGAGAACCCAGCGTACCGGGTGGTCGGAGATGGTCGAATCCTTCATTCCCTTGAGCGCATCCACGACCTGGTCTCGCGCCAGGGCGGAGGCGCGGTAACCGGTCTGGAACACAACGGCTATCACGATGACGTCGTCCGGTGTCCGGTTCCCCAGCTTACGGTCGAAGGTGAGAATCTTGTAGAGCAGGGGTATCTGGATGGTGGCCGGCACGTCCATTTCCTGCGCCTGGAGCGCCCCAGGCACCGCGGCAAACACCGCAATCATGAGGAGCATCGCGAAGGTCTTCATCAGAACTGGTACCCCACGCGCACCATGATCGCGCGTCCATCCTGCTCGATACTCGGCTGGATGTGCTCGGTACCGCCGGGATAGGAATAGCGGACACCCAGGAGATTGGTGATTCGCAGCGCCAGCTCCAGGCCCTCGAAGCCATGAACGCTCCGGCTTGCCCCGGTCCGGCGAAATGGATGGATCGCGAGGTTGAGATTGGCGAGGAAGAACGGGTCAGTGCGGGTTGCCTCCACGGTTTTGCGCCCGGACTCATAGCGCAGCTCCACCGCCGCCGAGACCTGGTCGCTGACCTGGGTCGCGAGCCCGAGCTTGAGCAAATGGCCCGGAGAGTTGGTCAGCACGCTTTCGCCCGTCGTGCCATCATCCTCCACGGCGCGGCCGAGACTGTAGCTCAGGTACCCGCGAAGGCGGCTCGCCGGCCTCACGTCGAGAGTCGCCTCAAACCCCTGGGCGCGGACCTCGCTGCGATTGCGATAGCTGAGTGATTGATCGCTGTCAGCCACCGCGTCGATCAAATCGTGCACATAGTACCGATACACCGACGATGTCAGCAGGGCACTCTTGCCCAGCCGCTGCATCCAGATCAACTCGGCCATGTCCAGCCGCTCTGGCCCGATCGTCTGGCCGGCGGAGGGGTAAGCCGCTTCATACAGGCTGGGAGCGCGGAACGCGCGACCGTACATCGCCTTGAGGGTGGTGCCGGGCAGCGGATCGTAAATCATCGCGAACCGGGGCGTGGTGGCCCCGCCGGCCATGGAGTTGTTGTCGTGCCGGACACCGGCCAGGATCGACAGGTTGTGCAGGATCTGGAAGTCGTCCTGCAGGTACAGCGAAACGACCGCGAAGGGCTGGCTGATGGTTGTCGAAAGGAGACCCTCGTCCCACACCCGGTACCTGGTTCGGGCATTCCAGCGGTACTCCGCACCGGCCGTGATCCGATTGGTGGGGATCGGGTCCCACCGCACGGCAGCCTCCGCCCCCGCGACCCGGTTAGACGCCTGGTCGGTGAGGAGATCACCGACGTACGGGTACGCGCCGTCATAGTAGTAGCCGTCATAGTACGTCCGTACCATGAGATGTCGCGTGGCTGAAAGGTCGTGGTCGTACTTGAGTTCCAGAAAGCCGCCCGCATCCCGGACCTGGGAGCGTGGATCGTTGAAGATCTGCCCGTACGATGCCGTCGGAACGCCCTTGATCCGGTAGGTGGCCTGGCCGTGCAGGCTCAGGTCGCCCAGCTGCACGGCCAGCGTTCCGCCGGCACGGCGTTGGTAGTCGAGGTTGTGCGCGATGCCGTCATGGGTGGCGGGCGCATCAAATTCCGGGAAGAAGAGGTCGCCACCATCCCGGTTTTCGGCCATCGCCGACAGGGCCACCGCGCCGCGGGAGCCCAGGGCAAATCCGGTGACGGCCGAAGCGGACTGCAACCCGTGATTGCCCCCGCCGACCTCGGCTCGGACGCCCTGAATCCCGGTGCCCGACTTGGTAATGATGTTGACGACCGCGAACATCGCTCCGGTCCCATAGAGTACCGAAGCCGGTCCACGGACGACCTCGATCCGGTCCACCGCGTTGAGATCGAGCGCCAGGTCCTCGCCCAGCATCGCCGAGCCGAACATGCTTTCGTTGGTCGAGTGGCCATCGAACAAGAGGAGAACGCGGTTGTTGTAGTCGGTGGGCCGGCCAAAGCCGCGTGCGCCGACGTACATGTAGTTGCGGTCGTAGGAGACGTAGATGCCGGCCATGCTCTGCAGCACGTCTTCCAGCGTGCGGTAGCCGAAGCTCCGGATATCTTCCGCGCTCACGATGGATACGGAGCCGGCCACCTGCCGAACGTCCTGCGCGTACTTGGCCCCGGTGCTGACGGGCGTGTTCAGCAGGTCGTCCAGGGAGCGCCTGGCCAGGGTGTCGCTGCCTTGCGCCGCCAGGCTTCCGCCGGCCGCCTGGGTAAGCAGCACCCAGGTGGCCACACCCACTACGGTGCGAACCGGGAGCTTCGTCATCAGAACCGGGAGGTCACATAGAGCGACCACATGCGCCCGTCCTGCTCGATCGTGTCCTGCCGCAGCTCAACTCCGGCGGGATGGGCATACCGGGTATCAAACAGGTTAGCCACCCGCAAACCGACTTCGAAAAAGGAGAACGGCCGGAACAGCAGGTTCATGTCGGCGAGCAGGACGGCGTCGGTCTTGTTGCCGTTCCGGGTGAGTCGGGAGGATTCTCCGGCCAGTTGGGCTCCCGCGGAGATTCTCGGACCCAGGTTCGTCGAGAAGCCAGCCTTGAGGAGTTGTTCCGGCGAGTTGTTCAAGACCTGACCCTTGTTGGCGCCCTGCTCATCTACCGCTCGCTGCTCGGAGAAGCTGAGATAGCCACGCGTGTCCGGAGACGGCCGCAGGTCGAGTACCACCTCCACCCCGCGGGCCTGGACCCGGCCCCGATTGTCATAGGCCAGCGGCTGGAGTGAATCCGCCACCTCGTCAATCAGGTGATCCACCCGGTACTGATAGACCGAGCTGGTCAGGGCCAATCCCTCGGTCAGCCGCTGGATCCAGATCAGCTCCGCCATCTGGAGCCGCTCCGGTGAGAGGTGGCCGGTCGCCCCGGTCAGCCGGGTGCCGTCCTCCAGGGGTGTGGCCGCCCGAAACGCCTGGCCATACATGGCCTTCAGCGTCGTGCCTTTCCACGGATCGTAAATGGCCGCGATGCGCGGCGTAGTCGCCGAGCTGGTCACCGAATTCATGTCATGCCGGAAGCCGGCCAGGATCGACAGCTTGGGCGTGACCTGCCAGTCTTCCTGGGCGTAGAGCGACACTACCGAGAATGGCTGATCAATCAAGGTGAGACCGAACCCGGGGAGTTTGAGCTGCAACCTGGCCGTGGTGTTGTTGCGATACTCCACCCCCAGGGTGAGCCGGCTGCTGGCGACGGGCTCCCAGCGAAAAGCGGCTTCGCCGCCGATTACCTGATTGTGCCCCAGGAGTTGAGTGGGAGCTCCGGTGAAGACGCGCCCGGTGACCGCGAAGGCATCCACGAAGGTCCGGACCGAGAGATGCTTGTTGTCGGAGAGATCGTGCTCATACATCAGCTCGGCGAAGCCCGACTCATCGGTCGTCTCGGTACCGGGATTGTTGAAGGCCGAACCATAGGCCCCGGTGGGAAGCCCTTTGGCGCTGCGGCCATAGCGGCCCCGGAGGCTGAACGATCCCATTCGGACGGTAGCGTAGAATCCGGAGCGCTCCGCCCAATCCAGCCCTCGTGCGATCCCGTTGTTGGTGGCGGGAGTGTCGAACTCGGGATAGAAGAGATCCTTTCCATCCCGCTGGTCCCAGGTTCCGGAAACCTCCAGGTGGGCGGCGCCAAGGTGGGTGCCGGCAGTGACCGAAGCTTCGTGATAGCCGTCGGCCCCTACTCCGGCCCTGGCCTGGACCTGGGCGGACTCGTCCGATTCGGTGATGACGTTGACGACCGCGAGGAGCGCCCCGGTGCCGTACAACGCCGAGGCCGGTCCGCGCAGGATCTCGATCCGTTTCACCATGGAGAGGTCAAGCACCATGGACGCGCCGATCTGGCTCGATCCCTCCAGCCCTTCGTTCACCGTGTGGCCGTCGAGAAGCAGCAGGATGCGGTTGTTGTGATCGTTGGAGCGGCCGAAGCCGCGAACGCCGACGTAGGTGTACTGCCGGTTGTAGGTCAGATAGAAGCCGGCCGCACCCTGCAGCACTTCTTCGAGTGATCGGTAGCCGAAGCGCCGGATGTCCTCGGCGGTCACGATGGTGACCGACCCGGCGACCTGCCGCACACCCTGCGCATACTTGGCCGCGGTGCTGACCGGCGTATTGAGGAGGGCATCGAGAGCCCGGACTTCACTCTGGGAGGAATCCTGCGCCGTCGCTCGGGACGGTATGAGGCACAGTACCAACGCGACTCCGGTGAGCCACTTCCGCACTCGACTTCGAGATTGGCCTGCCAGGTCATTCAAAGGCATCTCCGCCGTTATTGTTGCTGATTAATTCACTCCTATGTCATATATCGGCCGTGTCCCGGGTTACTTGAGTAGAGTTAAGGGCGGATTGGGGCCATCGCGGGACGGATTCTCTGCTTTCCCGGAGCCCCAAGCCAATCAAGCGGTAGCTGGGGCCAACGAGGTCCGGTGAGTGCCTGGGCAATTCGAGGTTGGAATGGGGTCCTAAGTGTTTGCAGGCTTGGACGATGGGATGAGTCGGCAGGACTTGCTTTCGAGGGGTGTGGGGGCGAAATTCTCAGGCCCCAAACCGGGTCCGTAGCTCAGTTGGATAGAGCGCTTGCCTCCGGAGCAAGAGGTCGCGCGTTCGAGTCGCGCCGGGCCCATACAATCCGCAGATTGCACAGATCAATCCACAGATTGCGCCGATTACACCGATTACGCCGATTACGCCCTTACCAAATTCGCGAATCGGCGCAATCCGAGTAATCTGGCGTAATCCGAGTAATCTGGCGTAATCTGAGTAATCTGTGGATTGGCTGGGCGTGTACCTACAAATCGGAGTCCAGGGTAACCTGGGCGAACTGGCTGGAAGCCTGCAAGTGAGGAGTGAAACCGGCTGGGAGCATCCCCGCTGTGACTGACTCCCAGCCGCTTCGCCGTCCCGGCTTATCTACCGGGCAGCTCGATCGAGGGTTCCGCCACGGTTGCGCCGAGGGCTGGGACCCGGGCCAGCCGGTCCGCTCCCCGCCGGCCTTCCCGGCAAACGTAATGGCCGATCTTGAGATACATCTGGGCCCCATCCATCTCGATGAAGCAACCGCCATGATCCTGCTTGCGAACCCGGTACCAGCGATCCAGCTCCAGGAACGGGTACTTTGCCACTGATGAGGGACGCACCTGGGCGTACAGCCCGAGACCGTTAGGCGACTGCTGCCCCGGCTTCAAGTTGAGGATTCCCATGGACGAATTCACCAGGTGTTGAAGGTTCGACGGTGACCTTCGGTGCAACCACCGCGCTAATAAGGCAGCTAGAATATTTTCCGGCGGAAAAATTTGTCGTGACGAAAATCACACCGGCTATCGAACCAACAAGTAGACGAATGCCGCGAGCCCGATGACCGTGATGGCCCGGCGAACCGGGGCCTGTCCCACCCGTTGAGCCAGCCGGGCACCACCGTACCCCCCGATGATACCGCCGGCGGCCATGGCCAGCGCTACCTGCCAGTTTACGATTCCGCTCGCCGCAAACATGATCGCCGCCACCGCATTCATGAGGAGGCCGCCCCAGTTCTTGAGCCCGTTCATCGTGTGAATGTTCCGAAATCCCATGATCCCCAGCACGGCCAGCATCAGGATTCCGATGCCTGCCCCGAAATACCCTCCGTAGACTCCCACCAGGAACTGGGCGGCCAGAAACCACCAGCGGGGATGCTCGGGTACCGCTTCGGCTTCGGCGGCCGGGCTCTGGCTCCGGCGCTTGACGAGCGTCTCCTGGAGGAGGAATAGCAGGGTGGCGGCCAGGACGAGGAATGGAACGATTCGGTCGAACGCCCTGGCGCTGGTGTGAAGCAGCAGCCAGGCGCCGAGGGCGCCGCCCAGCAGGCTGGGGACTGCGAAACGAATCACCCAGGGCCTAACCTCGGTGAGGTAGGTGCGATAGCCCCACATGCTGCCCACCGCGGCCGGCCAGAGCGCAACCGTGCTGGTGGCATTGGCCACCAGAGGCGGAACGCCGAGCGCCACGATGGCGGGAAAGGTGATGAGAGTGCCGCCACCGGCGATGGAATTGACGGCGCCTCCCAAGGCGGCGGCCACCAGGACCAAACCTAGCTCAAATAGTGTCAAAAGATTTCACAGCCCCCTCAGGAATCCACTTGTAACTATTTGACGTAGATCGAGCTAGCACGATACATTAGTCAAGCCTCCCCGACAATTCGAAGGAAAATGCGACGACCCTCGCCACCCCGCCCTAGTCCATTGTGACGCATGCGCCTGGCGTGCGGACAGTTCTGTCGCCAGAAGTGTCAGCCTTCCTGGTCCAGTTTTCCATCTACATCCACCAGCATGGCTCCTATCCCGCCAATCACCCGGTGCTCACTTCGGCCGCCAGCGCGACGGTCTTTCGCCTCAACACGCTCCTGCTCGACCGGGAGACCTTTGTCGTGCGGGTTGCCGGGGACCGGCTGCTGATCGACGGCACCTTTACCGATCCCAACCATGCCGTCCTGAGGGACCTGGCTCGACAGTTCCACCGGCAGCAGCTGGGAGCCGTGCGATTCTGGCGCGGTGTGGGTTCCCACGAACTGGAGGACCTGGTCGAGGAAATTGCCGCCGCGCGCCGGGCCGAGAAACCCCTGGGCCTGGAGACGGAACAGTTCCAGCAGCGCTGGGCCCACATCCGGCTCGATGGCCAGACCTACGACCAGCTCCGCCTGGCCGACGACGCGGAAGGCGGGATCGGGTTCTCGCCGGAAGCCAGGCTTTCCGAAGCCGGCACGACCCAGAGACTCTGGATGGCCCTGGCCGCCGCGGCACTGATGGGCGATGCCGAGGTTGAACCGGGGGTAGACGCTGCCCAGGTGGCCCAAGCCATTGCCCAGCGACGGGAAGACGCGAAGTACGACCGGGTCATCGTGGATTACCTGCTCCAGCTGGGCCGGGAAATCCCCCGGGCACCAGCCGGCGAAGTCACCCCGCTGACTGCCCGGTTCAACGAGCTGCTGGGAGCGCTCGATGCCGAGACCCTGGAACGCCTCCTGGTCCTCGGCTCGACCCTGGAGCAGCGGGAAGAATTGCTTTCGATGGTCAACCGCGACCTGCCGGTCAACACGGTCGTGATGATCCTGCAGGCGGCCGCCAACGCCGGCCGGCAGACCATGTCCCATACCTTGCTCCGGATGCTGAACAAGCTCGCGTTACAGGGCACGTCGGACGGCCCCGAGCGAGTGCGCGCCGAGGCCGATATCGCCGTGCGGGAGACGGTGCGCCGGCTGCTGGATGACTGGACGCTGGAGAATCCCAACCCGCTCGCTCACACCGGGCTGCTGGACCGGGTGGCCGAGGGGCGGTTGGGGCAGGCGCGCGAGTTGCCGCAGGAGCAGGCCGCCCTCCGCATCGTGCAGATGAGCCTGGAAATCGGGGTGGTGGGCGGCATGCTTCGCGATGCGATCAATGACCTGCTCGATCGCGGTGAGGTGAGGACCCTGATGGAGCTGTTGCGCGAGAGTACGCGCTCGGCGGCGGTGGAGGCGATCTGGAACCACCTCGCCACCCCCTCCGCACTGGAAATCCTGCTGCAGCACGATGACCTGGATGCCGAGGCGGTCGAGGAATTGATCTCCCGCCTGGGTCCCCGGGCCGCGGTTCCCATGCTCGAGGCGTTGATCGTCGCGGAATCCCGCTCGGTCCGCCGCCGGCTGGTCACCTGGCTCCGGCGCATCGGGGCCGACATCGGCCCGCTGATCGTCGAGCGCTTGCCCAATGCCGCGTGGTACGTGCAGCGCAATCTCCTGGGATTGCTCGGCACCCTGCCCACCTTGCCGCCCGGTTTCTCTCCGATGCCCTACACCACCCACAGCGACGCGCGGGTTCGCCGCGAGGCGCTGAAGCTGGCCTGGAACTCCGAGGAACTGTACGACGAGGCAGTGCAACACGCGATACGGGACTTGGACCCCCAGATCGTGAGCATCGGCCTCACCATCGCGCTGGAGCGCTTTCCGCCCGGCGCTGGTTCCGCGGTCCTCGCCGTAGCCCGGCGCCGGGAATGGCCGTCCGAGATCCGGGTCCAGGCCATCCGGGCCTTGACCCATGTCAAGACGACACCGGCCCGTTCGTGTCTCATAGAATTAGCCATGGCCAAGCGGCGTTGGTTCCGGGCCCCGCGCCTGGTCCAGCGATCCCCCGAGCTGCTGGCCGCCATCGCGGTGCTCGCCACCACCTGGCCCGACGATGCCGCGGCCCGCGAGGTCGTGCGCCTTGCCACCCGGAGCCGGGATGACGCGGTCCGGACGGCAGTACGGCGCGGAGGGGCGGAATGAGCTGCGCGGTCAACGCCCTGCTGTCCATCGGCCAGTGCCTTTCCTCTATGATGTTGTATCCGCGGGGTCACCCGGCGCGAGAACGGGTGGTGGACAACGCCTACGAGAAACTCCTGCTCCTGCTGGAGGAACAGCCCGCCGTCCACTTCTCTTTTGTGGGCAACGAAGTCATCGAGGGAAAACTGGTTCTCACCGATCTGCTCGGATGGCCGTGGACCGCCCGGCTGGCCGGCGCCGGTGTCGAACGGCTGGAGTTCACCGCCCCGGTGGGCCGCGACGAGTTCGAAGAGTTCATGGTCAACACGCTGGACCGGATCAACGGCGTCGCCCAGGACACGGCCGAAGCCCGACAGACCTCGCGGCCCAGCATCCGTTTTGGCGCGATCCGGGTTGCCGGCGCAACCTCAGCGGACCTGCTCCGCGCCGTCACCACCGCCACCATGGCGTTCAACCTGAACGACGAAGCCGACGCCATCCAGTACATGCACAAGGAGGTGGCGGAACACGACCGGATTCCCCTGCTGGAAGCCGAGGCCGTGGTGCGTTCGCTGTCCATGGCGATGCACCGCGATGCCGGCGTGCTGCTCCCCCTGCTCCAGTTGAAGGAGTACGATCAATACACCACGACCCACTCCGCCAATGTCGCGGTGCTGGCCATGGGGGTCGCCGAAGAGCTGGGGTTGAGCGCGAAGGATGTGCGGGCGTTCGGAATGGCCGGGCTGCTGCACGACGTGGGCAAGGTGCGGGTCCCGATCGAGGTGCTCAACAAGGTCGGGCCCTACACCCCGGAAGAGCGGAAGGTCATGCAACTGCATCCGGTGGATGGCGCCCGGGTCCTCCTGGCCCGGGAGCAGAACCTGGATCTCGCGGCGGTGGTCGCCTACGAACACCACATCCTGCTCAACGGCCAGGGATATCCCAGGTTCACCTATCACCGCGGTTGCCACGCCGCCAGCAACCTGGTGCACGTGTGCGACGTGTACGACGCGCTCTGCACCAACCGGCCCTACCGGGAAGCATGGGACAGCGAGGTGGCGCTGGCCTACCTGGAGGAAGGAGCGGGCACCGATTTCGACGCCGACATGGTCGCGGCGTTCGGGGCGCTGATGCGGGGAGCCAACCGGCAGTACGTGCGGATCGCGGAGGACGGGAGCCCGCGGATCGGTAACGCTACCGCTTCAACGCGGATCAACGCGGAAACGTGCTGATCGCATTCGGTTGCGATTCAAGATGCCAACCACGGATAACAAGAGTAACTAACGGATAAGGCACTGAGCTACAGTGCCTGGTTCCTTTTGTCTTTGCCCGTGTGTTATTCGTTTGTTTCGGTTGTTATCCGTGGTTAGTCCCCGGATCTACACCCGAGTCAATCGGCGCGTTTCAGCGTTCATCCGGGGTGAAGCGGTAGCGCCTATCGGTTGGGCGCCGCTACAGCAGTGATGGCCCGCGGCCACACATTGTCCTTCGCGTCACGATCAGGGAACCGGCTCTGCGGGTCCAGGGTGATCCGCAGAATCCTGCGACTGCCGAAGTTGAGCTCCGCCACATAGGTACGCCTCCCGCCAAACCAGACATCTACCGGATAGGTAATCACCGCGCTGTTCCCGTTGATCACCGCGTTCGGGGCGGGTCGAATCGCGGGCCCGGTCGAATCAAAATCCAGCTTGAGAACGATGGGCGCCGGCATCTCGCCGCCTTGGCGGACAGAAATCCGGGTACGGCCGCCCTGGGTCGCCACGCTCGCGATGCTCTCGTCCACCGACTCGGTGGTGAACAGCCAGTAGTACCAGAACCAGCCCAGGTCGCGATGCAGGGCGCGATTCATGAAGAACATGTAGTCCCATGGACTGGGATGCTTGAAGCGCCAGGCCCTGGCGTATTCGCTCATCGCACGGGTCACCGCCGAGTCGCCGACGACTCCGCCCAGAGCGGAGAGCATCATCGGGGCCTTGCCATACGTGACGAATCCGTAGGCCGGGCCGGCGTAGTTACCGTCCCACATCATGGGCGGCATTCCCTCGGATCCCGCGGCCCGTCCCCACTGCATTCCCACGCTGTCCAGCTTGGGCGCCCGGTTCTGGTTGGCGGCACCGGAGAGAATGTTCATGTACTGATTGAACCCCTCGTCCATCCAGCCATACTGGGTTTCATTGACGCCTACCATCATGGGCCACCACTGGTGGCCGATTTCGTGATCGGTCACCCCGAACCCGGGGCCACTCATGGTGAGCATGGGGTATTCCATCCCGCCTTCGGGCCCGTCCACCTGGGTGAACTGGGGAAAGGCGTAGGGCATCCAGAGCTTGGAGTAGAACTCCAGAGCGTGCCGGGCCATGGCGCCGGTGGCCTGGTAATGATCGTGCTCCGGCAGGTAGAACAGATTGATGGGGATCGGTCCCTTGCCGGGAATGGTGGCCCGGGTGGCATCCCAGACGAACTCGTTGGAGGCGGCCCAGGCAAAGTCCGCCACGCTGTCGGCCACGAAGTGCCAGACCAGCCGGTCGCCCGCCGCCGTCGCCTTGCCGGCTCCGCGGTCGTCCTTCCCGACGATCACGATCTGGCTGTCGCTTCGGGTCGCCCGCGCCAGACGCTCCCTGACAGCCGGCGTCAGGACCGAATCACCGTTCTGGAGCAGGCCGGTGGCCCCCACCAGCCAGCCCGCCGGTAAATCGAGTCGCACGTCGAAGGACCCGAAATTGTTGTAGAACTCCGCCGACCCGAGATGGGGCTCGCGGTCCCAGCCCCGGATATCGTCGTACATGGCAACCTGGGGATACCACTGCGCCACCTGGAAGAGCCGATTCCCCCAGCGACCCATCCGGTCGCCTCGCTCGTTGTCGGGGACCAGGGGAACCCGAAAGGACCAGTCCAACTCAAGCGTCCCGGTGGCGCCGGCCGCAATCGGAGCGGTCAATGGAACCATGACGATCGTGGTCCTGTTCCAGGTGGCTGCCGGGGTGGCGACATCCACCGGCCGCCCGTTGGCGACAAAGCGGGAGATGGTCAACCCGCCGGTAACCTCTACCACGGTTTCGGCGCGCTCCACGTTGGGCGAAAACCGGTTCTGATAGAGCCGCAACCCCACCATGCGGAGCGTGCTGTCGCTGCGGTTCTTGATCGTCACGACCTCGTGCCCGGTCACCATCGCGGTGGCCGGGTCGAGCTTCGCGTCGATCCGGTAGTCGGTGGAGAGCTGCCAGTACCGGGGTCCCGGCATTCCGGAAGAGTCGCGGGTGCCGGCGGCGAAGGCCCGCTCCATGGAACGGGGGATGGGAATGGTTCTCCGCACCGCGCGCTCCGGGACCTGGGCAAGCAGCGGCGCGGCGAGCAACGGGGCGAGTAACAGACCGACGGGCAGGCGCATGCTGGATCATGGCCGGGCGCCCGAAGATTGGCAAGCCGGCCGGGCGAGGCGTTATTGTTCCGGTCCTGCTCCTGGAGAAAGCCCCGGATGACGCCAGCACCGCGCAAAGCCAAACCGCGCAAGAAAAAAGCGATCGAGGTCGGGAACGACGGCAGCCTGCTGGGCGACCAGGACCTCTACCTCTTCAATGAAGGGAGCCACTTCCGGCTGCACGAACGGCTGGGGGCTCACCTCCGGGCGGTGAACGGAGTGGAGGGGACCAACTTCGCCGTCTGGGCGCCCAGCGCCCGGAGCGTCAGCGTCATGGGCAGCTTCAACGGCTGGAGCACCACCGCGCACCCCCTGGCGGCGCGGGGCGCGTCGGGGATCTGGGAAGGCTTCATCCCCGGCGTCGGCAAAGGGGTCCACTACAAATACCACATCGTGTCCCTGATCGGCGGCTACACGGTGGACAAGGCGGATCCCTTCGCCTTTCACGGCGAGTTGCCTCCCGACCGCGCTTCGGTGGTGTGGGACCTGGAGTACCAGTGGGGCGACGCCGACTGGATGAAGGCGCGGCCTTCCCGGCCGGCGCACCAGGCCGCCATCTCGGTCTACGAGGTCCACCTCGGCAGCTGGCGGCGGGTGGCGTCCGAAGGCAATCGCCATCTCAGTTACCGCGAGGTGGCGCCCCAGCTGGCGGAGTACGTGCTGGAGAACGGGTTTACCCATGTCGAACTGATGCCGGTGATGGAGCACCCCTACTACGGTTCCTGGGGTTACCAGATCACGTCGTACTTCGCTCCGACCAGCCGCTACGGATCTCCGCAGGACCTGATGTACCTCGTCGACTATCTGCACCAGAAGGGGATCGGCGTCATCCTCGACTGGGTCCCGTCCCATTTTCCGACCGACGAGCACGGACTCGGCTACTTCGATGGCACCCATCTCTACGAGCATGGCGATCCGCGCCAGGGATTTCACCCCGATTGGAGCAGCTTCATCTTCAACTACGGGCGGCACGAAGTCCGGAGCTTCCTGATCAGCAACGCCGTGTTCTGGCTGGATCGCTACC
Source organism: Gemmatimonadales bacterium (assembly GCA_036006525.1). Taxonomy (GTDB): domain Bacteria; phylum Gemmatimonadota; class Gemmatimonadetes; order Gemmatimonadales; family GWC2-71-9; genus DASYPP01. Next base: position 6,787 of record DASYPP010000004.1, on the reverse strand, counting down.
ATATCGACGGACTGCGGGTGGACGCGGTGGCCTCGATGTTGTACCTGGATTACTCGCGGAAAAGCGGGGAATGGATACCCAATCGCTACGGCGGGCGGGAGAACATCGAGGCGGTGGCATTTCTGCGCCGCTTCAACGAAGAGGTTTACGGTAACTGGCCGGGGGTGATGACCGTGGCGGAAGAATCCACGGCCTGGCCGATGGTGTCCAAGCCGGTCTACCTGGGCGGCCTCGGGTTCGGGCTCAAGTGGGACATGGGGTGGATGCACGACACGCTGCGCTACATGGCGCGGGACCCGATCCACCGGCTGTACCATCACAACGAGATGACGTTCCGCGGAATCTACGCGTTCACCGAGAACTTCATGCTGCCACTCTCCCACGACGAAGTGGTGCACGGCAAGGGATCGCTGCTGGGCAAGATGCCGGGCGACGAGTGGCGCCGGTTCGCCAACCTGCGGCTCCTGTTCGGCTACATGTTCGTGCAGCCGGGCAAGAAGTTGCTGTTCATGGGCGGGGAGTTCGGGCAGTGGCGGGAATGGGACCACGAGAGCCAGCTGCAGTGGGAGCTGTTGCAGCAGCCGATGCACCAGGGGGTGCAGCACTGGGTCCGCGACCTCAATCTCCTGTACCGGCGCGAACCCGCGCTCCACGTTCACGACTGTGAGCCGGAGGGATTCCGCTGGATCGACTGCAACGATGCCAAGCACAGCACCCTGGTCCTGCTGCGGCTGGGCGGGGAGTCGGACCCGATGCTGATCGCCGCCTGCAATTTCACCCCGGTTCCCTACCCCGGCTTCCGGATCGGCGCGCCGGCCGCGGGGCACTGGCAGGAAGTGCTCAACAGCGACGCGAAACTGTATGGGGGCAGCGGCCAGGGCAACCTGGGAGGGGTATCAACTTCACCGGTAGAGCATCACGGCTATCAGCAGAGCCTGGAGATCACGCTGCCGCCGCTGGCGGTCGTGATATTTCGAGGACCGCTCGCTCTGCCGCAAGACGCTACCGCTTCACCGCGGATTGACGCCGAAACGCGGCGATAAAATCCAGTGGAAAGTCGACATCGTTCAATACGGAGACCAACGGCAACAAACGGGTGACTCACTGAACAACTACAAAGTCAATTGATCCGCGCCCTTTCCGTTTGTTTGTGTTCGGTATCCGTGTTTGCGAAACGAGAGCTCGCGATTGGCAGAGGCGGCCGGCCGAGAGAACTCAAGGCTGACGCGAGATGAGGCCCACTATTCCATTATAGCACTACCGCTTTCCCTGTTCTGCTCCGGCGCCTTCATCCACACGCTCTTGATGTTGACGAACTCCCGGATCCCGTATTCCGACAACTCCCGGCCATAGCCCGATTGCTTGATCCCGCCGAACGGCAGCCGGGGATCCGACTTCACCATGCCGTTGACGAAGACGGCGCCGGCCTCGATCCGGGTGGCCAGCCGCTCGCCCCGCTTCAAATCATTGGTCCACAGCGACGCCCCCAGGCCATAGCGCGACAGGTTGGCCAGCCGGATGGCGTCATCCTCATCCCGGGCCCGGATTACGGCGCCGGCCGGGCCGAAGGTCTCCTCGTCAAAGGCGGCCATCCCCGGCTCCACCGCAGTGAGCACCATGGGTGGATAGAACGCGCCTTTGCCCTGGGGCACTATGCCGCCCAGCTTGATAATGGCGCCTTTCGCGCTCGACGCCACGACCTGGGCATGCAGGGAATCGCGGAGGTCACGCCGGGCCTGGGGACCCACGGTGGTCTTCCGATCCAGCGGATCGCCGACGACCGCACGGGACATCGCCTTGACGAAGCCGTCCATGAAAGGATCGAGCACCGACGCCACCACGATGAATCGCTTGGCGGCGATGCAGCTCTGCCCGCTGTTGATGAGCCGGGCATCGGCCGCGGTGGATGCAGCCCGGGCAATGTCGGCGTCTTCCAATATGATGAAGGGATCGCTCCCGCCCAGCTCGAGGACCGTCTTCTTGAGATGGTGACCCGCCTGCTCCGCCACTTTGATCCCTGCCGCCTCGCTCCCGGTGAGGGTGACCGCGGCGACCCGGTCATCGGCAATCACCGGCGCGACTCCGCCGGAACCGATCAGCAAGGTACGGAAGACCCCGTCAGGAAAGCCGGCCTCCCGAAAAACTGATTCGATGTCGAGCGCGCAACGGGGAACGTTGGATGCGTGCTTGAGCAGGCCGGTATTCCCCGCCATCAGGGCGGGGGCCGCGAAGCGGAAGACCTGCCAGTAGGGAAAATTCCACGGCATGACGGCGAGCACCGGGCCCAGGGGGTCGAACCGGACGAAGCTCTTCGAGGCGTCGGTCTCCCGCGGCTGGGGGGCCAGAAAGGCTTCGGCATTCTCGGCGTAGTAGTCGCACACCCAGGCGCACTTCTCCGCCTCGGCCTCGCCCTGGGCGATCGGCTTGCCCATCTCCAGCGCCATGGTGCGGGCGAATCGGGTCTTCCCTTCGCGGAGCAGGCTGCCGGCCTTCTTCATGAGGCCGGCCCGCTCGCTCATGCGGCGCTGGCGCCAGTCGTGGAAGGCGGCCTGGGCCTGGGCCAGGATCCGGTCGACCTGGGCGGGTGAGGTTTCCTCGAGGGTCTCGAGGACCTCGTCGGTGGCTGGGTTGATCGAGGTGACGGTCATGCAGGGAAATTGAAGACAAGGGCGGAGGAATGCCACCGGAGTGGCCTCCAAACCGAATAATGAGGGCCATTCTCAACTAGATATTGACGCACCGCATATCGGTCACTATCCTCCCGCCTCCCGGAGAACTCGCGACCCTGAAGAGCGGAAAATCCAGATGGCATTTCGTGGCTTTGTTGCCGGTAGTATCACCAGTGCGTGCATGGTCTTAGCGCATCCTTCCCTCGCTGCAGCGCAGGACCCATTCGAAGTTGAAGTCTACCCCTATGAAACGGCCGCACCCGGTGAATGGGAACTGGAGACTCACTTCAATTATGCAGCTCGGGGCACTCGTGAGCGCGACGAAACGGTCGCCGCATCGGACAATCAGGTTCACCTGACGGCCGAAATCACTCGCGGCCTGACCAGCAATTGGGAGCTAGCCGGTTATGTCATGACGGCGTACCGGCCAGGCGCCGGCTTTGAGCTCGCCGGCGGGCGCGCCCGCACCCGCGTCCATGTGCCGAAACGGGCGGGATTGCCGGTGGACCTGGGCGTGAACGTCGAATTCAGCGTTATGCGGCCGAGCTACAATCACAGCTCTGCCGTCATTGAGTTCGCGCCAACTTTGGAAAAACGATTCGGCCGAATCCAGCTTGATCTGAATGCTTCCTTCGGTCGAGACCTGAATGGTCCGGAGGCCGACGCGGGTTGGGAGTTTGAGCCGAGTGGCCGCATTGGAGTGGACGTCAGTGAGCGGATCACTCTGGTCATGGAGTACTTTGGCGGACTGGGGCACCTGTGGGGCCTCTCACCCGCGCGGGACCAGGTTCACCAGTTTTACCCCGGAGTGGAACTGCGGCTAGGCGACGACATTACGTGGAATATGGGTGTGGGAATCGGCGCGACATCCGTCGGCAACACGCTTGTATTCAAGAGCCAGTTCGAGGTGCCGCTGCGAGAGCTATAGAAGGGCCTACCCGTCCGCTTTTGGCACCGCCGGACCGCCGCGGTTCCCCTCGCACTTCCCTTTATCCGCCTGACGGGCACATTAGAAGTCATTTCGTACCTGACTTCGAAAGCTCGGAGAACAGTTGACCCGACGACTATGACCGCGAGGAAGCAACACCTAACCCGTCCAGGAGGCTCCATGCCGTTCGGTGAAACACTACTGCCGGAGTTCGAACAGGAGATGGCGATTACCCGCCGGGTGCTCGAGCGGGTGCCTGGCGAGAAGGGACAGTGGAAGCCGCATCCCAAGTCCTTCGCTCTGGGACATCTTGCGCAGCTGGTCTCCTGGATGCCGGGGTGGATATCCCAAACTTTGAAAGAGCCGGTCCTGGACCTTGGCAAAGGCGGCGGGTACAGCTTCGAAACCACCGAGAGACTGCTCCAGACGTTCGACGCCAATGTGGCGGCCACCCGCGCCGCGCTCACGGAAACGCCTGACAACGCGTGGTCGGCCACCTGGACGCTCAAGCACGGCGCCAACACGCTCTGGAGCGCGCCCCGGAACGTCGTGGTCCGAAACCATCTCAACCACCTGATTCATCACCGGGCCCAGCTCACGGTCTATCTGCGGCTTCTCGATGTGCCGGTGCCGTCGACCTACGGACCCTCGGCGGACGAACGGACCTTCTGAGTATTCTCGCGGCCCCTTCGCCCCGCGCTCACACCCCCTGAGGCCTCCGCCCCCTATATGGGGAATATCGGTCCTAATCCTCCAGGCGTGCTAGCCAAAAAAACGCCAGCCCCTTGTGGGGGCTGGCGTCCTGCCGTTGCACGTTCTTACATCCTCATGGTCAGCAGCTCGTGCGCCTGGTCCAACTGGGCGCCCGCCAGGAAGGTGAACGGGCAAGGCCGTTCGATCAGCTGAAATACGGGGATCTGTGCCAGCCGGGGTACAGCCTTTCCCGGGACCCGATTGAAAGCCACGATCTTGGGGACCATGGTGATTTCCATGTACCGGTCGGGGTGGGAGGCCACTCGCACCCGTTCATACCGCGGCACCCGCGCCTTCCCCGGAGCACCGAGCCACTCGGCCGTCACCAACCGGGTCTGCTCCCGGGTGAGTTCGGCCAGCAACTGGTTCAGCCGCTCGACCTGCGCGGTAGTCAGTTGAAGGGCTGCCTGGTTTTCCAGCACCCGGGCGACGGCCTCCGGGCTGTTGTGACTAAGCATCGTCACGTTCTGGGCAGACAGGGCGATCGGGAAGCAAATCGCCGCCGCCAGCATCCACTTCATCATATGAGTACGCATTTGGAACTCCGCTTTCATGTGCCTGCACTCCTGACCCTGGCGAGAACGGTAGCGTGACCACGCTGAGGAAAGGATGAAGCAACTCCGAAGGTAGGGTAATGAAGGTTTCTTCACAGGATCCTCAGCCTCCAGCGCGACTCCGCGAACTAGGTTCAAGACAACGAAGGCCACAATAAGGGGAACGATGAGTTGGTTCCGGCGCGCGATCGCAGTCATCCTTTTGCTTACCAGCGTGCAGTACGGCCTGGTAGGGCAGACTCGCGGCTGTACTCCGGCCGGCGCCTCGTCCAGGTCCACCATCGCAGTTTCGTCAGCGAAGCACCATGCGTCGCACGGCGAGTCGCAGCACCCGGGGGAGCACTCACGCCAGCACTGCCTGACCTCAGTGAATTGCATCCAGCTGCTCCCCCCGGACACCGCAGTACAACCGTTCTTCTCCACTCCGGTCTCCCGGGATGGGCGGATCGTCGCCCTGCCGTTGCTCCGGAGCCTGTCACTCCAGCCCACTACCCCACCGCCTCGAAGCTGATCCGCCTCCAGTAACCGGCGCGTGTTCAGCGCCTACATCAAAGGATGGAGTGACTCCCGTCACGCGTTGCCTCTGACGCGGAGGGCGATCATGAAGGTGCATTCTTAGCACCTTCCCCACAGTCACCAGGACGTTCACCAATGCTGGGACGACGGCGAGACCGGGCTACCTGGCTCACCCGGGCATTTGCCCTGGCCGGATGCATAGCCATGGGCACATCAGGGCCGACACTCCTACCGGCACAGAGCTCCGACTCTCTGACGCTGCGCCGGGTGTATCAACTGCTGAGTCCGGGCACGCCACGCGTTCTCGCCGCGGAGGCCGCGGCCCGTGCCGCCGGCTTCCGGATTGCTCCGGCCCGGCGGCTGCCGGATCCCCAACTCCAGTTCGGCCTGATGAACCGGTCACTGCCGGGCCTGGGTCTCGATCCGGTCCTCGGCATGAACCAGATCCAGCTGATGCAGATGATTCCTACGGCCGGCAAGCTTGGTCTCTCGGGCCGGGTGGCCCAGTTCGAAGCCGACGCGGCACGGGCCCGGGCGGCGGAGATTCGCTGGGAAGAGCGCACCCGCGCCGTGATGGCCTTCTATGAGCTGTATCAAGTGGATCGGGGCATTGTCATCGCGGAGGCGACCCAACGGTTGCTGCGAGACATCGTCACGACGACCGAGACGATGTATTCCGTCGGTGAAGGTCGGCAGCCGGACGTGCTGCGGGCCCAGGTGGAGGTGGCCCGCATGACGGAAGACTTGACCCGCATGCGAGCCATGCGCCTCGTGACGGCCAGCAGGCTCAACGCCGTCCTGAATCAGCCGGCGGATACACCAGTCCCCAGTCCGGTGTTGCCGCTCTTCCCTGATAGTCTGCCCCCGGCGGATACGCTGATCGCCCTGGCTCTCCGAAATCGCCCCATGCTCACTGCCGGCGCCTCCGATGTCAGCGCAGCAGAATCGGCTGAGCGGCGGGCTCGTCGAGAAATCTGGCCGGATCTCGAGGCCGGCGTACAGTACGGCTGGCGATCGATGGATGGCGGCACCGACCGGATGGTGAGCCTCATGCTGGGCGTGACCGTGCCACTCTGGGCGGGAAGTCGCCAACTCGCCATGCGCCGGGAGACCCAGGCCATGCGGGAAATGGCCGAGGCGGATCTGACCGCGATGCAGGCGGATACCCGTGGCCGGGTTGGGGAAGTCTACGCCGAGGCGGATCGCGCCCGGACCTTATTGACCCTTTACCGGAGCACCGTCCTGCCTCAATCCCAGGCCACTGTGGCCGCATCCCAATCAGCCTACCGCAGCGGCTCAGTGGATTTCATGACCCTGCTGGACGCCCAGATGAACGTCAATCGCTACCAGCAGGAGTTGGTTCGGCT
>DASYPP010000003.1:0-12900 GCA_036006525.1 Gemmatimonadales bacterium | reverse complement strand
CTCACTGCCCCGGCACAAACACCACCGTATACCTCCCATCCCCCCAGCAGACCACCGGCCCATAGGTGGTAACTCCGCAGCTCCGGGTGCCGCTGGTCGAGACCTGCACAAACCGGTAGCCACCGAGTTCCCGCGGTATCGCGGAGGAAGGTGCGAGCCGCGGTTGTCCCAGCGCCCCATTACCGTTGCTTCCCCAGCAGTACACCGCGCCGCCGGTGACCAGTCCACACCCGTGGGAGTCGCCGGCCTGAACGCTGATCCAGGAGAGACTGTCGCTGGGCAGTGCCGGAGCAAGCGCCACGTCACTGGTGTCATTTCCCAGCTCAGCTTCGCCGTTCGCCCCCCAGCACGCTCGCTTTCCGGTCGTCAGAATACCACAGCTGAACTCGGCGCCGACCGCGATGGATTTGAACACCAGTCCTCCCGCGACTCGCTCGGGAGTACCATGCCCCCACGGGGCGTTGTGCGGGTCTCCCAGGATCGCCTGGGTGCTGTCACCCAGCTGACCGAAGAAATTCCTGCCCCAGCACCACGCCGCGCCGGCCAGGTCCAACCCGCAGGAATGCCACTGGTCGTACCGGATCATTCGCTGCGTGGTAGCCAGCGCCTGGAATTGAATCCCGCCCTGGACCGGCGCCGGAGTGAGATTCGATGCGGCATTGGTTCCGGTTTGTCCCGCCAGGTTGCTCCCCCAGCAGAGGGCCTGCCCACCGGTCGTGATGCCGCAGGTGGAGATCTGGCCCAGGGCCAGGGTATCGAAGCTGAACCCGCCCGCGACCAGCACCGGCGTGTCCCGGGTAAGCCGGGTACCGTCGCCGAGCTGACCTTCCGTGTTGCGGCCCCAGCACCAGGCTGTGTCGTCGAGGGCGATGCCGCAGGCGTGGGCGAAGCCGGCGAATACCAGGCGGAAGTGGTGACCGCCCAGGACGAGGGCCGGCACTGGATCGGTGGCGCCGAGGGCCTGGGGAAATGTCGTGCCCCGCCCCAGCTGGGCGTAGCTGTTGTCCCCCCAGCAATAGGCGTCTCCGGTCGTTGCGGTCGCGCACGCCGCGGTGACTCCGGTCGCGACCTGGCTATACCGCGGAGCTGCGACCAGGACGACGGTGGAATCGCTGATCCCTTCGCGGGAAACCCGCACGACAAAGCTCCCAGCCTTGTAGGCGAACACCCGGCCCGCAGGGGACACGGTGCCGATGCTGGAGTCCGAGCCGGTCCAGGCGAGGGGCCGCGCGGCCAGGGTGGCGCGGTTGGAGTCCCGTAATACCGCCGACAGCTGAGTGGAACCGGTGGGCACCAGGTAGGAGCTGTCCTGGCTCAGCTCGATAGTAGCGGCCGGCACATTCACCAGCACGCTGACCACGCGGGAGATGTTCCGATAGCTCGCCGCGACATAGTAGAGTCCCGGCTTGCGCAGGTGGAGGACGCCTGAGGAGGAGATCGGGACGGCGGTAGAATCGCTGCTGGTCCAGAGGACGAGGATGCCCGGTACTGGACGCGCCGCACTGTCGTAGGCGGTGGCAACCAGCTGGTAGCTTTCGCCGGGAAGCAGGACGGGCGCGAGGGGAAGGCTGATGATGATAGACCGGACCTGGAGGTCGCGGTTGGGCGCGACCGACTCCACACCACAAGCAGCCAGCAGGAGTGCCAGGGTCAGCGATCTCAGCATTCTTCAAGATGGCATTTGGTCCGGCTATGCGCCACCTGGACGGTAGGACGGTAGGACGGTAAGACGGTAGGACGGTAGGACGGTAGGACGGTAGGACGACAACCCCATGCCGGGAAGAAATTCGGGCTTCAGTCTGTCTCCTGAAGAGTCATCTACTCTTTTCTCCAGGAATCTCATGTCCACCCAACGCACTCTTTCGATATCGCTTGCCCTGCTCGGACTCGGCCTCGCCGCCTGCCGGAGCGATTCGCCCACCACGCCGACCGGCATCGAGCCCTCGATCACCACCCAGGCCACCTATACCATCCAGGCGCTGGCTATCCCCGCCGGAGCCCTGCTCGGTGAAGGCTCGGACATCAACGACGCGGGCGTGGTCGCCGGGTGGTTCAAGGTCAACAACACCTGGTCCGCGGCGCGCTGGACCTCGCCAACCACGCGGCAGAACCTGGGCACGTTGCCCGGGTTCCAATCCTCGCTGGCCAAGGGAATCAACAGCGCCGGCACCATCGTCGGCTACGTGGTGACCAGCAGCTTCAACGCCTCGCGCGCCTTTACCTGGAGCAGTGGCAGCGGCATGAAGCCGCTGCAGACCCTGGGCGGGAGCGGGAGTATTGCGTTTGCGATCAATAGCAGCGGAATCGCCGTGGGCGAGGCCTCCAACTCGACCGAAGCCATCCACGCAGTCAAGTGGAGTGCCACCGGCGTGATCACCGACATCAACCCTCCGGGCGCCGGCTTCAGCGAAGCGACGGCGATCAACGACGCTGGTGATATCACGGGTCATGTCTTCCCCGCGGGCGGCAACGGCGAACATGCCTGGCTCTGGCGCGCCAATGGAACCCAGCAGGACCTGGGGACCCTGGGCGGCCAGCGTTCCTTTGCCTACGGTATCAATAGCGCGGTGACGGTTGTGGGTTGGTCCAATCAGACTCCGCCCAAGCCGGATATCGCGTTCCGCTGGACCCAGGGCGGCGGGATGAAGCCGATTACCAGTTTCGGCGGAGGCAGCCAGGCCCTGGGAATCAGCGATCGCAATCGGGTGGTCGGATTCCAGGTCATCAATGCCGGGGTGGTCGGACTCACGTTCTTCCAGGGAGCCAAGGCCGTGCTCCCCGACCTGGCGCCCGCCAAGGGTTTCCCGTTCTCGGGTCCTACCGCGGTGAATACCTGCGGAAACATTACGGGATCGAGTGTGTCAAAATCGCCGACCAACGGGAATTCGGTGCCGGTGATCTGGACCAAAGCCGGGTGCGATTAAGGCGGTAAGGCGGTAAGGCGGTAAGGCGGTAAGGCGGTACACAAGCGAAACCAGAATCTCTTTGGACGCCAGGCCCGCTAGGGCCGGCCTGCCGAGAGCCCGGGGCGTAAGCCCCGGGAAATCGGGATCCCAAGTTCCACATACCGTGCCGACAGGCACGGGAGAATCGCCGCCCGAATCTTCCCTCCATGCCGGCGCTCCCCGGCAACCCTAACCCGTCCCCTTTCCCCACCCCTCAACACTCACCCCTGGGGGACCTTTTCTCGCCGCCCGCACGTGCGCACGGAATTGGTCGGCGCACGGTTGGGGTAATTGGCATGGGGGAACTCAGCCTTCTCCTTGTACGTTTCCGGTCGAGTGGGTCGTCTCCTACCCCCAACCCATCACTCGAGGTCACGTGGACAAGTCCGGAAGGCAGCCCCTTTCGCCCGGCCGAACCATTCTGCTGGGCGGCCTGGTCATCGGTACCCTGGATATCCTGTGGGCGATCACGATGACCGTCATCAAGGGGGGTACCGTGATCTCGGTCCTCCAGTCGATCGCCGGCGGCCTCCTGGGCGCGGCCACGAACGATGGCGGCGCCAAGACCGCGGCGCTGGGACTCGTCATCCATTACTTCATCGCGACCACGGTGATGACGGTGTATTACCTGGCCAGCCGCAAGCTGCCCGCGCTCGCGCGCAAGCCCTGGGTGTTCGGCCCCCTGTACGGCATCATGGTCTATGTCTTCATGTACCAGGTGGTGCTTCCGCTCTCGGCGTGGCACACCAAGGGGATCAAGTGGGGCCTGCCGCTGGCCAAGGGGTTGTTCATCCACATATTCGGCATCGGATTGATGGCGGCGTTGATGACCAGGAGGGGAACCGAAGCAAGTGACATGTGACATGTGACAAGTGACAAGTGACAAGGGAAACCGCGTGTTGTTACTTGTCACTTGTCACTTGTTACTTGTCACTTTGTTGGCTTAGTGCTGCATCGTCGACACGTTGCTGGTGCCCGAGCAGTTGACGTTCGGATTCCAGCTGGCGAACAGACCGCTCGGATTGTGCTTCCACACCCACACGTGGAGCCCCCAGAGCTGGAACGTGTCGTTCTGGCTGAACTTCTCACCAAAGAGGACCGGCGCCGCTGCGTCGCGGGGGACGAAGGTGTACGGAATGATGTACTCCACGGCCACCAGGCGCAGCGCACCACCCGCCTGCGGCTCATAGAGCAACAGCTCCGGCTGATCCACCTGCGCCGTGCCGTCGATCAGGCCCACGTTACCGTAGTGAAAGCCCATCCCCCCCAATTCCGGGTCGACCATGCACCCGGTGATCGCCGCCGAATACCCGTTCGAGTCGGCCCGGGCGAAGTTGCGGAACGGCTCCGTCACCCGCTTCAGCGTGGCGAAGTCCGCTTGCCTCGCGGGCGACAACTGGGCCACTTCCCGGGTCTGGGCGGTGGCGTCGGTGGGGACTCGGTCAGTGCATCCGGCCAGCAGTGCGATCCCCCCCAGCAATAGTACAGTCCGTCTCATCGTAGCCTCCTCCTGGCGCAGGTTATGTTTGACTACCCGCGCGATGATATACCGGGGTGATTAATTGCCCTTTTAGCGCCCACTTAACTCTGAATTAGCTGGCCGACGAGAGCCGATGATCACGGTCCAACTGCTTGGGGCGGCCTGTCTCAAGTCCGGTGACGCGCCCCTGAGCGGCCCGCCGGCCCAGCGGCACCGCATCGCCCTGCTGACGCTCATCGTCTCCGCCTGGCCCCAGCCCCTCTCCCGCGACCGGGCCATGGCGCTGCTCTGGCCGGAGCGGGACCTGGCCGGCGCCCGCCGGCTGCTCAACCTTGCAGTCCACGTCCTGCGCACGGCACTGGGCGAAGGTGCCATCGCCTCGGCCGGCGACGGGCTGCTGCTCAACCCGTCCGTCCTGCACTGCGACCTGCACGAGCTCCGCGCCGCGATTCCCGGGGGCGACCCCGAGCGGATCGTGAAGCTCCATACCGGCCCCCTGCTGGATGGATTCCACCTGGCGGAGTCCGCGGAGTTCGGCCAATGGCTCGATCAGAGCCGGGCCGAGCTGACCCACGCCTACGTGGGCGCCTTGCGCACGCTGGTCGAGCGCCAGGAGCGGTCCGGGGATGTACATGGCCGAGTGGTCACCAGCCGCAAGCTGGTAGCGGCCGACCCCCACACCGGTCTCCATGTGCGGGCCCTGATGCGTGCCCTCGACGCCGTGGGAGACCGGCCCGGCGCGATTCACCAGGCCGACGAACACGCGCAACGGCTCCGGGAAGACCTGGATCTCCCCCCCGATCCCGCCGTGGTCGCCTTGGCCGAGAAACTGAGGACCGCCCCGCACAGCCCGCCGGGCACCTTCAGTGGGGCCATCGCTCGGCGCCCCGCCGTGGCCGTGCTGCCGTTCCTCAACCTGAATGGCGACCCGGAGCACGACTATTTCGCCGATGGAATCACCGAGGACGTCATCGCCCACCTGGCCAAGATCAGCACGCTCCAGGTGATCTCCCGTGCGTCGGTGCTGCCCTTTCGCCAGCGGACCCAGCCCTTGAAGGAGATCGGGATCGCCCTGGGCGCGGCGAAGCTGCTCGATGGCAGTGTGCGCCATGCCGGGGACCACGTCCGCATCGTGGCCACGCTGGTGGATGTCCGGACCGATCGCCATCTGTGGGTCGAGACTTATGACCGGCGGGTGACCGACATTTTTTCGATTCAGACCGATGTCGCGCTGCATATCGCGGCGGCGCTCGAAGCCAAGCTGTCGCCCGACGAGCAGACCCGAGTGCGAAAGGGTCCGACCGGAGACGTCCAGGCCTATCGGCTTTTCCTGCAGGGCCGGCGCTGGCTCACTCGGTATACGGCGGAGGGGTACGCCCGCGCGATCGAGTATTTCGAGCAGGCGCTCGCGCGGGACCCCGGCTTCGCGCTGGCCTGGGCGAGCCTGGCCATGACCCACACGGAGCTGGTCGAGATCGGCGTGGCCCAGCCCGATGTCGGCTACCCCCGGGCGGCCGAAGCCGCGGCGAACGCCCTCAGACTGGATCCCGAGCTGGGCGAGGCGCACGTCGCAACGGGATTCCTCCAGTGCGTGCGCGAGTTCGATTGGGCCGGGGCGGAACAATCATTCCGGCGGGCGCTGCAGCTGAGCCCGAGCAGCGCCGACGCCTACGATCTCTACGGCCGGCTGTGCGCCGCGCTCGAGCGCTACGACGAGGCGATCGCCCTGCTGGAGCGGGCCCAGGAGCTGGACCCGCTGGCGCACCGGGTTGATCTGGCGACGGCACTCCTCCGCGCCGGCCGCTACGACCAGGCGGTGCGACGGGCCGAGGAGGCGTTGGAGCTCGACCCGGAAGACGATCGTACCCGGGCCACGCTGGGCTGGGCGTATTTCCTGAGCGGACGCCAGGCCGAGGGGCTGGCCGAACTGGAGCGGGCCGTGGCGAAGTCACAGAGGAATACACTCTGGCTCGGCCAGCTGGGGCAGGCCTACGGGATGGCGGGTGACAGGGGGAAGGCGCGGGAGATCCTGCGAGAGCTGGAGGAGCGGGCGCGGAACGGCTTCGTCTCGCCGTACTATCTCGCCTACGTCCACACCGGTTTGGGAGAGACCGACCAGGCGATGGACCTGATCGAGCGAGCGGTGGCGGAACGGGGCGGACCGGCTTACGGTATCAAGGGTTCGTTCCTGCTGGCCCCGCTGCAGGCGCATCCGAGGTTTCAGGCGTTACTCAGGAGGATGAAGCTGGCTTAGGAGGTAAGACGGTAGGACGGTAAGACGGTAAGACGGTCGGACGACAACCGCGATGTCGTAGGCCGGGCCTCCGTGCCCGGCCGGACGCCGCAGCCCTAAACCCCGTCTGCTCAACCCCTACTTGAACACCAACTCACACCACTGATACAAGATCAGACATTCCAGCTGGAGCACGGAAGCGGTGGGCGAGGTAGAGAAGATGACGCGACAGAAGGGGGAGTTGCCGGGGGTGGAAGCCGCGGATCCAACCTTAGACTTTCGAGACCTTAGAGGTATCCCATGTCCACGCGCGCGATACGGTTCCTCTTCAGCATATTCGCAGTTTCCCCTGCTTCAGCTGTATCGCTCCAAGGTCAGGATCGACTCCCCCGCTTCGAGTCAGCCGAGTGTCCTTTCCCGCTCGGAGACTGGGCGCGCGGGATCACGGTAGACTGTGGCTGGTTCATCGCGGCGGAAGTTCGTGGGCATCCCCAGGGACATGTGGTACGTCTCCCGGTGGCTATTCTGCGAGCGGTCCAGTCCGACGGAAGTCCACCACTGGTCATGCTTCACGGCGGGCCGGGTGGGCCGGGCGGGGTCCGATTCTTCCCGCCGGCGATTGCCCAGGGGCGGATGAACCAGGGTCGCGACGTGGTGATCTACGACCAGCGCGGGGCCGGGTTGTCGGAGCCGAAACTCTGTCCCGAATATGTCAACGTAGGTATGGCGACGCGGGATCTCCCCACCCGGGAGGCTCGCGACTCGCTTTGGGTGGCGGGTGCCCGCGACTGCGTCGCCTCACTCAAGGCCCAGGGCATCGATCCCGCGGCCTACAACACCACAACCGACGGACAGGACCTGGCCGAGCTTCGAGCGGCGTTGGGCTATGCGTCCTGGGATGTGTACAGTGGATCCTACGGGGCCCGGCTGGCGCAGGAGATCATGCGGCGCGACCCGCGCGGGGTACGCGCTGTGGTCCTGGCGAGCCCGGTGACCCGGGGGCCGGCTACCCACATCGAAGAGCCGCTCAGCATCCAGCACGCCCTGGAGCGGATCTTCGCCGCGTGCGACAGCCAGCCGGCGTGCCACGATGCGTTTCCCGGCCTGGAAACCGATTTCTACGCGCTGTATGCCGACCTGCAGCGCTCCCCGCTCATGGTGCCGGTGGAGCGGAATGACACGTCGGAAACGGCGCTGCTGGATGGGGACCGCCTGATCGGTCAACTCCGCCAGCTCATCAACCGGGGGCGCCGGCGAATCCCCCTGCTGCTGCACCAGCTGCGGCACGGCGATACCCTGCGGGCGGCACGGATGATGGTCGGCGACGGCGTCCAGGAAGCGGCGTTCGACGCCCAGGTGCTCAACAACCTGGTCTACTGCTACGACGAATACAGCCCATCGTATCAGGCCGCCGCCGATTCTATCAACGCTCTGGTGAAGCCACCGTTTCAGGGGAAGGGGGACCGCAGCGATTGTGTGATCTGGGTCGACCGGTTCGCCGACTCGTCCGAGCGGGAGCCCATCCACAGCGACATCCCCACCCTCATCCTGGCGGGACACTTCGATGACCGCACACCGCCGGAGCACGCGCGCCGGATTGCCAGCACACTCGGCCGGGCCTATGTGTACGAGCTGCCCAATGAAGCCCACGGGGCTCGCCCCGCAGGATGCCACCTCTCAATCCTGACCCAGTTTCTCAAGGACCCTTTCCACGAGCCGGACGCGTCATGTATCGCGGCCATTCCGCCGGTCACCTTCTTCACCCGGTGGGAGGAGATTCCGGCTACCACGACCCCGCCGCCGGCTTTCGCGCTGCCACAATAAAGGGCGGCAAGGCGGCAAGGCGCAAAGGTTTCATTCCGAGGGAGCGCAGCGACCGAGGAATCTCAAGTTCGCTACGCTCGGGATGACATCCCTATCGCAGCACTAACTCACACCCCGGATACCAGATCAGCCCTTCCAGCTGGAGCACCGGGTCCGTCGTCCGGGTGAGCTTGGTGAGACTGTACCACTCATTGGCAATCGCCATCGCGGAAATCGCCGCGTCAAACGCATCCTCCGATTGTATCGCCTTTGCCACCAGCTCGGCTGGGATCGAAGGATCCAACCCTTCCAGGTACAGCGCCCGCTCGTTGGCATTCGATTTCCGGACCGGCCCTTCGAGAAGCCGGGGGTAGATCTCCACCACCAGTGGCCAGGAGGGCTCGTCGAACGGCCAGATGCTGAAGCCTTCTTCCTGGAGCTGTTTCAGGTGGGGGAGGCCGCGCAGCGTCCCGGTGCCCACGGTGCCGGCGCCGCCGACCTGGAAGACCGACTTGGGCCGCACCCCGCCGATGGCATCCACCGTGGATTCGGTCCAGCGAAAGTGTTTATCGTCCGGCGGCTTCCTGGTGTTGTTCTTTCCCCAGAACGGAAAGGGACAGTCGCGCAGCCACTCTTCCACCTTGAACCGGGCGAGCGACCATAGTTGCGCCGCCGAGGTCAGGCCGTGGGTTTCCAGGAACCATTGCGGAAAGGAGAAGGCGAAGTCGAGGCCCACCACGAAATAGGGATTGGCGCGCTTCAGCTCGATCAGGTGCTCGGTCAGCTCTTCCCGGTCCCGTCCGCACTCCAGGCGGGTCATGGTGCTCCCCCGCACCTCGGACAGCCACAGCTTGCTGCGCACGCCCTGCGCGGCACCGGACCAGTCGACGGCGATGACGTGGGGAGTGGGGGAGGTGAGCATCAGGGTGCAGGGTGCAGGGTGCAGAGTTGAGAGTCAGAGGAAATGGAATCTGACCCGGCCGGAAAGGAAAGAGGAGCGATTCAGTTACTTCCCAGCTCCGCAATCCACACGTCGGCTTTTCGTTCGATCAGCGGGAAATAGAGATTGCCGTTCCCCACGGCGAAGCCGAGCCGCCAGCCTTGCAACAGGGGATTGTCGGGGTAGGCGATCACCCGGTGCTTCCCGGTTTTCAAGCTCACCGCTTCCACCACGACCTGGCGGGACTGGTTGAGGCCCATTCCATAGATGACGTCGGGGTCTTCGACGCTTCGCGCGGCGCGGCCGGAGTGGTGGCGCACGTCCTGGTCCAGGAACACGCCGTCGAAGCGCGGCGCGATGGGCTGAGCCGCTCCGGTGTTGAGGTCCACCTCGGTGAGCCCGGCGGCGGTGACTACAATGAAAGCCCGTCCCCGCGAGGACCAGACCGGGTTGCTGAGCGAGGCTAACCTCGAGTTCGATACCGGCCTGGGTGCTCCCCAGGAGCCGTTGGTCCGGTCCGCAAACCAGACGATGCCGGTGAACAAATCGATCCAGATCAGGCTCGTTCCATCCGAAGACCACAGCGGCCCGCGGTCATCGCCCCGCCGCGTGGTCAGGCGGAATTCACTCCCCCCGTTGACCGGCGCAATGAAGATCTCCCGATCACCATTGAGATTTCGGTGAAACGCCACCTCGTTGCCGTCGGGACTGACCGTCGGATCGAAGTCCGGCGCCGGGTCAGTGGTCACCTGTTGCGGTGTGCCACCGGCAATCGGTTGCCGCCAGATATCCGAGTTTCCGTTTCGATCCGAGTCATAGTACAGCCAGGCTCCATCGGGTGAGACATCCAGGTTCTCGATGTTCTGAGTTCCCTGGGTGACCTGGCGAGCCCGGGAGAAGGGCACCGAGTCGCGGGCCGGAATCGGCAGGGTCCAGATGTTCGCGGTTTCGGTCATCACCGACCAGGTGAGGCGCTTGCCGTCGGCGGAGAGGCCGATCCGTTCGGGATTGAGGCCGGTGGTGATCCGGTGCGGCTCCCCATCGGGGCTGCCGGACTTCTTGAGAAACACCTGGTAGATGTCCCGCCCGCCCTCGCGGTCGGAGATGAACAACAGCGACGCCTCGCCCGGCACCCAGATCGGGCTGGTGTTGAGCGCCGTGGCATCGGTGACGCTGATCGGGGTTCCGCCGCCGGCCGGGATGAGCCGGATGGCACTGGGCGCGATGTTCCCGTTGGCATGAAACGGCATGTTGCCTTCCACATAGGCGATCCATTTGCCATCCGGGGACCAGGCGGGAGAGTGGATATCGTCGGCCGTGGCCAGGGTAGTCCGCTCGGAGCCCTCCAACCCCTGCACGATCAGGGAATCATTGCGAACATAGGCGATCCCCTTGCCGTCGGGACTCCAGGTCCCCCAGCGGATTCCACCAGTGCCGCCATTTCCGCTCACCACGGGCCGGGCCTGGCCGCCGAGTGTTGGCAGCACGTAAAGACCGTCGAGTCCGAGCACCAGCAATCGAGCGCCATCTGGAGAGAGACTCCCGAAACACTGCGGGCCCTCCATATCTCCCGTCACGCGCACCGGTGCGCCGCCGTCCACCTGCTGGACCATGATCTCACAATTGATGGGGTCCCGGAGCGAGTAGGTGACCATCTTCCCGTCCGGTGAGAGCGAAGGCCAGGTCTCCCACTCCGCCGCCGTGGCGACCGCGGTTCGGCGGCCCAGGGCGACCAGGGGCCGGGACCGCTGATTCAGGCTCAGCGCAAAGGCGCCCGCCGCCACCAGCGCACCCCCCAAGACCCAGGCCAGCCAGAGCGGGAACCTTCGGCGCGTGGGATGAGCGGGGACCGGTCGAGTCTGGGTCGGGGTGATGCCCGCGCTGGGCGTCGCCAGCGCATCCAGCTGGCCCAGCAGCTCCTCGGCACTCTGCCACCGGTCGGCCGGACGCTTCTCCAGGCACTTCATGATGACGGCGCCGAGCGCGGGAGGCACCGCCGGACGACGGTCGGTAACCGGCAATGGAGCCTGGGTGACGTGGGCGGCGAGGACTTCCTGCGGGCCCCGGCCTTCGAACGGCACGTGCCCGGTGAGCATTTCGTAACCCAGCACGCCGACGGCGTAGATATCCACCCGGTGATCCAGGTGGGGATCGGCCACCGCCTGTTCGGGCGCCATGTAGGAGGGAGTTCCCAACGCGACGCCGGCCGTGGTGATCTGCTGCCGGCCGGTGGCCTCGCTCACCGCCTTGGCGACGCCAAAATCGGTGACCAGCGCGTGGCGGCCGGAGAGCATGACGTTGTCGGGCTTGATGTCCCGGTGCACCACACCCTCGCCGTGCGCCGCGGCCAGGGCGTCCACCACCTCGCGCAGGATCTTGATGCTGTCGTGGACCGGCAGCTCGCCTTCCCGGTCCAGTCGCTCCCGGAGCGATTCGCCGGCGACGTAGGGCATCACGTAGTAGAGGAAGTGTTCGCCGCGGCCGGAATCGAGCAGGGGAAGGATGTGGGGATGCTGGAGCCGGGCAGCGACTTCGATTTCCCGAAAGAATCGCTCGCTGCCCAGGCTGGCGGCGATCTCGGGACGCAGCACCTTGAGCGCCACCTTGCGGTGGTGGCGCTCATCGTCGGCCAGGTAGACGGTGGCCATGCCACCGCTGCCGAGCTCTCGGATGATGGTGTAGCGGCCGGTGAGCGCTGCCTTCAGGGCATCGAGATGGTTCCCCATCCATCCTCGTCGCGGGTTACGGGGTCCACGAGGGAAGATAGCCGCGCCGAACCGGCTCCTGCTACAATCGCTTGCCTTGGCCCTGGTGGTACGTCCCGAAGGGACGAGGGGTTGGTAGCCGGCGCCGGCGGAACGCAGAGTGTCACTCCGTTAAACGAACCGCCTTCCATCTTGTGGAAGGCCACGGCGCCGCCGAACTGTCCCACCTAAATCAGGAGGACGAGGAGGACCAGCCATTTGGGTAGTGAGCGTTTGGGAGGGCGAGGGTGCGTCATCGGGACGAAATAACGACAGGGCAAGGTGGCGACGCCAAACCACCGGGAGCGTCAGTCAGCAGCACACCGCGAACCAGGTACTCGCCAGGCGTCACTTCGAGTCCGGCATCGGTACGCTGGTTCCAGACCTGGCGAAAGGACAGGGCCTTCCCGCCATCGAGGGGGAAAAGCTGAAGCACGCTGACGAGGGTTTTGCCGCCCAGCAGACTCCAGATCCGCTCGCCGGCGGCGTCGGAGACCTGGAAATCCGCGGCCGGTGAACGCCCCAGGAGCTGCAACGTCAGCGATGAGGTGCCCGGATTGGTGACGGTGAAAACAAGAGGCACCGGCTCGCCCAGACGGACGCGGGCCGGTGCCTCCAGTGTCAGGCGCGGTGAGTTATGCGTGGCGCACTCAGTGGGTCGTCAGAGGACCCAGTTCCCGGGTGACGTTGCCGAACGGGCTGAAAACGAACTGCGTCCCGCCCGAGTTCCCGCCCCAGAGAACCCCGGCAAGTTT
>DASYPP010000002.1:0-40722 GCA_036006525.1 Gemmatimonadales bacterium | reverse complement strand
TCCGGTAATTTCTTTCTCAATGGGCGGCCGATTCCGGACGACCAGTTGAAGGACCAGTTGGTGGCGATCTTCGCCGCGCGCGATACCAGCAAGGTCCTGTACTTCAAGGCCGACAACCAGATCAAGTACGGCCGGGTCCAGGAAGCGGTCGAGATGGCGCGGACCGCGGGCGTGCGGGTGCTGGCCGCCGTGACGGAGCCGCAGAACAACGTGATTTTCGCGGACGACAAGAAAAAGAAGAACTAGCGGGATGACCGCGCCCTCCCGCTCGGGGAGGGCTTCCGGAGAACGATACGCATGGGAATGGCTACCAGTACCCAGGGCGCCCACGAGACGGTGTCAGCTCCCAACGTGACGCCGATGATCGACGTGCTGCTGGTATTGCTCATCATCTTCATGATTACCCAGCCGCTGTCGCGGATGACCCTGAGTGTCCAGGTGCCTCCGCCGCCGCAGCCCACCAACTCGCCCCCGAGCCAATCGGACCAGATCGTGCTCGAGATGCCGGACAACGGCAGCTACCTGATCAACGGCCAGCCGGTGCCCAAGGACCAGCTCGACGCTCAGTTGCACGCGATTTACGATCCCCGGCCGGCCAAGCTCCTGTTCGTGAAGCCGGGAACCGGCCGGATCTTCCAGGAAGTCGTCCAGGCCATGGACGTGGCCCGGGGCGCCGGAGTGCAGGTGATTGGATTTACGCCCAAGGAAGCCGACGCAGCAGTCTCGGTCCCAGCGGCCGGCGGCTGAGTTCAGGCGGTTTCCCGCTGGGTATGGAGGCCCATCGTGGACAGAACACCGACCGGAGCGGGGCATGATCTCGCTCCCCCTCCAACATCGAGCGGGGTGACGGGCATCAATGTCACCCCGCTCATTGATGTGCTGCTGGTGCTGTTCATCGTGTACCTGGTCATCGTTGTGTTTGGCCGGCAATCCATCCACGTGGCGGTACCGGCACAAGACGCCGGCGACCAGATCGCACCCCAGATCCTGCTCGACATTACCCCCTCGGGCTCCTACCAGCTGAACGGCCAGCCGGTCCCGGGCGACCTGCTGGCGCCGATGCTGGGAGCCGCGCTCCGGGAGCGGGCGGTCAAGCTGGTCTTCATCCGGACCTCTCCTGGCCGGGTTTATCAGGATTTTGTGACGGTAGCGGATATTGCCAAGGGTGCGGGGGCAAGCATGGTCGCCCTCGTCAGCCCGTGAAACTGCGCAACGCAAAGGCGCCCAGACGCGAAGTACAGATTGACAACTGGTCCGTATCAGTTTGACGCCCTTTGCGGCTTAGCGCCTTCGCGTTTGTCAGTTGGTGATTAGGTTTGGAACGTTACTGAGGCTGCGTTCGTAGGAATTTGGGCGTGCACGGTCCTGCGAACGGCGCGTCCAAACAACGATGAGACCACCAGCGGTTCCGACCTTTGCTCTTTCCCGCCCCGCTCGGGCCTCCCGGCCCGGGGGGGCGCTCGCGTCGCTCCTCTTTCACGCCCTCATCATCCTCCTGCTAGCCTTTCCCGCGACCCAGTTCCTGAGAGTACGGGACCCGGGCGATAACCCCTATTCCGGCTCCGGCGGCGGCGGGGGCGGAGGTGGCGGAAGTGACGCACTCGCCTATATTTCCCTGCCCGCGTTCAGGCCCCCTCCGCCGGTGGAGGAGCCGTTCGTAGCACCCGTGGAAACACCCCAGGTTCCCGTCGTTCCGGAGCCCGAACCAGTTGATACGGTCGACCACACCACCCTGGCCTCGGCGGACAGCTCGGCGCAGGCGGGGAACGGAGCGCAGGGAGTCCCGGGGCCCGGTTCGGGCAGCGGGACGGGCGGGGGAAACGGGCCCGGGGATGGGCCGGGGACCGGCCCGGGAAGTGGGGCGGGCAATGGCGGCTCGGGGAGCGAGCAGCCCCCCCGGCTGCGCCAGTTCATTCTGGTGCCGGAAAACACTCCCCGGGAGCTCCGGGGCCAGACGATTACCATCAACTTCTCGATCCGCGCCAATGGGCGGGTCGAGCAGGTGGAATTCAGTCCTGAAATCCGAAACCGTGATTACGCCAACAAATTCCGCGAACGGCTCCTCGCCTACATTTTCGTCCCGGCCAAAAGCGCCGCCGGGGTTCCGATCGCGGCCGAGTATCCCATCAGCGTTACGTTCTGATTTTTCCGGCTTCACATCACATCGCACCATCGCGTTTTCCGTCTCTCTCCATTTGCCAGGAGTTCCTTGCGTATGTCCCTGAGTGCCCTGATCCCGTCCCTTCGTTCGCCCCGAACCACCCGGCTGGCACGGTGGGTCGCCATCCTGATGCTGACGGTGAGCCTCGGGCTCTCGGTGGCCGCCCCTCTCATGGCCCAGGCCCAGGATGGAGGGATTTCGGCTCCCGTCCAGGAGCATCGTCCCGGTGGCGAGGTGAACCTGCGGCTGCCCGATCTCAATCAGGGCGACTTCCTTGGTTTCACCGGGCACCAGATCCTGCTCTCCGGGCTCGTGGTCTGCGTGCTGGGCCTGCTCTTCGGCATCCTGAGCTACGCCAACGTGAAGAGCATGCCGGTGCACAAGGCGATGGCGGATGTCTCGTCGCTGATCTACGAGACCTGCAAGGCGTACCTGTTCCAGCAGGGCAAGTTCCTGCTTCGGCTCTGGGTACTGATCAGCATCGTCCTCGTCGTGTACTTCATGCTGACCGGCCTGGAAGTGCCCAAGATCGGCATCATTCTGCTGTTCAGCCTGATCGGCATGGCGGGAAGCTATTTTGTCGCCTGGTTCGGCATCCGGATCAATACCCTGGCCAACTCACGCACCGCGTTCGCCAGCCTCAAGGGAAAAGGCTGGCCGGTCTGTGACATTCCGCTCCGGGCCGGCATGAGCGTCGGCATGATGCTGATCTCGGTCGAGTTGCTCTTCATGCTGGCCATCCTGCTGTTCATTCCCTCGACCGTCGCGGGCGCCTGCTTCCTGGGCTTTGCGATCGGTGAATCGCTCGGCGCATCGGCGCTGCGGATCGCGGGCGGTATCTTCACCAAGATCGCCGATATCGGGTCCGACCTGATGAAAGTGGTCTTCAAGATCAAGGAAGACGACCCGCGGAACCCCGGTGTCATCGCCGACTGCACCGGCGACAACGCGGGCGACTCGGTCGGTCCCACCGCCGACGGGTTCGAGACCTACGGCGTCACCGGCGTCGCGCTGATTTCGTTCATCGTGCTGGCCGTGACCGACCCGGTGGTGCAGGTGCAGCTGCTGGTCTGGATCTTCCTGATGCGAGTCATGATGGTGCTTGCCTCCGCCGCGTCGTACCTGGTCAACAACGCGATCGCGGCCGGCAAGTACCGGGATGTCGTCAAGTTCAACTTCGAGAACCCCCTCACCGCGCTGGTGTGGCTCACCTCGATCGTGTCGGTCATCCTCACGTTCGTCGTGTCGAAGCTGATCATCCCCAACCTCGCCGGCAACACCAGCCTCTGGTGGCAGCTCTCGCTGGTCATCACCTGCGGAACGCTGGCGGGTGCCATCATTCCCGAGATGGTCAAGATCTTCACGTCCACGCACTCGAAGCACGTCCGCGAGGTCGTCACCTCCTCTCGCGAGGGCGGCGCGTCGCTGAACATCCTCTCCGGGCTGGTGGCCGGCAACTTCTCCGCCTTCTGGCTTGGCATCACCATCATGGGCCTCATGGCCGCGGCGTACGGGGTGAGCCTGTACGGGCTGAGCCAGGAAGGTCTGATGAAGGCCCCGGCCATCTTCGCGTTCGGCCTGGTCGCCTTCGGCTTCCTGGGGATGGGCCCGGTCACCATCGCGGTGGATTCCTATGGCCCGGTGACCGACAACGCGCAATCCATCTACGAGTTGTCCCAGATCGAGGAGCTCCCCAACATCCAGGCTGAGCTCAAGCGCGACTTCGGCTTCGACACCAACTTCACGATGGCCAAGGAGCTGCTGGAGGAGAACGATGGGGCGGGGAACACCTTCAAGGCGACCGCCAAGCCGGTGCTGATCGGCACCGCGGTGGTGGGCGCCACCACGATGATCTTCTCGATCATCATGGCGCTGACCCACGGCCTGACCGAAGGCATGGCAAACCTGTCGATCCTGCACCCGCCTTTCCTGCTGGGCCTCATCACCGGCGGGGCGGTGATCTACTGGTTCACCGGCGCTTCCACCCAGGCTGTCACCACCGGCGCCTATCGCGCGGTCGAGTTCATCAAGGCCAATATCAAGCTGGAAGGCTCGACCAAGGCATCGGTCGAGGACAGCCGCCGGGTGGTCGAGATCTGTACCGTGTACGCCCAGAAGGGGATGTGGAACATCTTCCTCGGCGTTTTCTTCGCCACGCTGGCGTTCGCTTTCGTGGAGCCGTTCTTCTTCATCGGCTACCTGATCTCGATCGCGATGTTCGGTCTGTTCCAGGCCATTTTCATGGCCAATGCCGGCGGCGCCTGGGACAACGCCAAGAAGATCGTGGAGACCGAGCTCAGGATGAAAGGCACGCCGTTGCACGATGCCTCGATCGTGGGTGACACGGTGGGTGATCCGTTCAAGGACACGTCCTCGGTCGCGATGAACCCGGTCATCAAGTTCACAACGCTGTTCGGGTTGCTGGCGGTGGAACTGGGGGTGTACCTGTCCGGGGAGAAGGGTGCCACGCTGACCCACGGCCTGGCCGCGGCGTTCTTCCTGGCCGCGCTGGTCTTCGTGTGGCGGTCCTTCTATGGAATGCGTATTCAAGGGGCTGCAGCGTAAGGAACAAAAAGCGTAAGCAGTAAGAAGTGAGCGGGACGGGTATCGGAGATTGGTTCGTTTCCAAAGTCTCTTGAAAACCAGTCCCGCTTACTTCTTACCGCTCACTGCTCATTTTTCCGGGGACGCACAATGAATCAGCTTTTCCTGCGAAAGTCCGTCGCCGACTGCGAGAATGACATTGCGGAACGGGGCGGGCTCCGGCGCACGCTGACCAAGTGGCATCTGACGGCTCTCGGCGTCGGGGCCACCATCGGCGCCGGCATCTTCGCGACGACCGGCACCGCGATCGTGGGCGATATCCACCGGCCCGGCGCCGGCCCGGCGATCGTCCTCTCCTTTATTCTCACCGCCGTCGCCTGCGGTTTCGCGGCTCTGTGCTACGCCGAGTTTGCCGCGATGGTACCGATCGCGGGGTCGGCGTACACCTATGCGTATGCCTCGCTGGGAGAGTTCGTCGCCTGGATCATCGGGTGGGACCTGATCATCGAATACGCCGTCGGCAACATCGGCGTGGCCATCGGGTGGTCGGGATACTTCCGCGAGCTGCTGAGCCATTTCGGCATCTCGCTGCCCGCGTGGCTGGCGACGGACTATCGCTCGGCGCACCTGGCGGCCGAAGCGGTGAAGGGCGGTGCTACCGACGCGCTCAACGCGTACCTCGCGGCGGCCCCGGCGAGCGCACCGCATCTCTTCGGTATCCCGATCATCATCAACCTCCCGGCGGCCCTGGTGGTGCTGCTGATCACCGTTGTGCTGGTGATCGGGATCCGGGAATCGGCCAATTCCAACAATGCGATGGTATTGCTCAAGATCGGAATCATTCTGTTCTTTAT
The DNA here is from genome assembly GCA_036006525.1 of Gemmatimonadales bacterium. Lineage (GTDB taxonomy): Bacteria > Gemmatimonadota > Gemmatimonadetes > Gemmatimonadales > GWC2-71-9 > DASYPP01. The sequence continues at coordinate 35,163 of DASYPP010000002.1, read as the reverse complement.
CGCGGTGGGCATTTTCCTGATCAAGCCGATCAACTGGACCAACCCGGCCACCGGCGGCTTCGCGCCCAACGGATTCGCCGGGATCAGCGCCGGGGCCGCCATCATCTTTTTCAGCTATATCGGGTTTGACGCGGTCTCTACCGCGGCCGAGGAGGCGCAGAACCCGGCCAAGGACATGCCGTTCGGGATCATCGCGAGCCTGATCATCTGTACCGTGCTCTATATCGCGCTCTCGGTCGTGATGACCGGCATGGCCCCGTGGCCCAACCTGGGCACCGCGGAGCCGATGATTACCGCGCTGGCCTATGCCGATGGACCGCCCAAGCTGCTGGCGGCATCCCGGTTGATCATTTCGCTGGGAGCGGTGATCGCAATGGGCAGCGTCCTCCTGGTATTCCAGCTGGGCCAGCCCCGGATCTTCTTCTCAATGGCGCGGGACGGCCTGTTGCCGCCCTTCATCGCCAAGGTACACCCGAAGTACAAGACCCCGTGGGTCGGCACCATCATCACCGGGATCTTCGTGGCGGGATTCGCGGCGTTCGCCAACATTGCCGAGGTGGTGGATCTCACCAACATCGGGACGCTGTTCGCCTTTGTGCTGGTATCGCTCGGTGTAATCCTGCTGCGTTACCAGGAACCCAACCGGGTCCGGCCCTTCCGGGTACCGTGGGTGCCGTTCACGCCGCTGATCTCGATCGCGGCGTGCATCTACCTGATGATCCAGCTTCCCGGGCTGACCTGGATCCGGTTTGCGCTCTGGCTGGTGCTGGGGCTGGCGATCTATTTCCTCTACGGGATCCGGCACAGCCGGTTGCGGAAGCAGGATGATGCACGGGCTAACTAGGTACTGAGGACTGGGTACTGGGTACTGGGTACTGAGTGTTGTGGCGGGATCCAGCAATGGGTCCCGCCTTTTTTTGTCGGCTTTCGCGTGATTTCGGTACGGGCGTTTCTCTGAAGTGCCGTACCTTGGTTTCATGCCAATTGCAAAGTTTGAAGATCTTGAGGCATGGAAACATGCGCGCGAACTGCTCTGTGAGATCAGGTATGATGTGTCGGCTGGCCCGTTGAGGACGGACTTCCGCCTGGCCGCCCAGATTCGCAACTCTGCAGATTCAACTATGGCGAATATTGCGGAGGGATTTGAACGGGGCAGGCTGACTGAGTTTCGTCAGTTCCTATCGATAGCCAAGGGCTCCGCGGCGAACTGCGCTCGCATCTTTACGTCGCTCACGACTTCGGTTACATCACTCCCGACCGTTTCGCGTACCTGCTCGAGAAAGCAAAGCGCGTTGCCCGAATTATTGGGGGCCTTCGCAGGGCGGTTGATCAGAAATGTCGAACTCAGCTAACCCGTTCCTAATCCCTCCCAGTACCCAGTACCCAGTTCCCAGTACCCCAGTACCCAGTACCGAGTACCGAGTACCTCTACTCTTTCGCCAGGCTCTCCGCCAGGTGCAGCGCCCCCATTGCCGGCTCGATCGGGGCGGCGATGACCTTGAACCGGGGCTCTTCGGCCAGCCGCTGATTGATCAGGGTGCGGAGCGGCCGGTCGGGGCTCAGGATCCCGCCGGCCAGGGCGACCGGGACGGGGTCGCCTGCGGGGAAGTGGGGGAGCAGGCTTCGGGCGAGCTGCCACAGCTCCCGGGCGGCGTACTCCACGATGCCCTGTGCTACGACGTCGCCATCCGCCGCGGCCTCCAGCACCGCCGGCGCCAGCGAGGAGACTTGTGAGGTGTTGGCGTTCACCGCCCAGGAGATGAGTTCGTCGAACGTCTCCAGCCGGGCGGCAAACAGGAGCCGGGTGCTGAGCGAGGTCCGGGGGCCGCGGCCGTCCGCCGCCCGGCTCAACGCGCTCAATCCCGCCCGCCCGATCGCGTAGCCACTCCCTTCATCTCCCATCTGCCACCCGTAGCCACCCCGGCGATGCAGCTTGCCTTGCGCATCCCGGCCGATCGCGATGCTCCCGGTGCCGGCACTGACCACGATGCCGCTGCCCTTGCCGAACGCGGCGGCGAGCGCGATCTCGATATCGGTGGTGACCAGCACCCGCTTGACGATGCGCTCGCTCCGGAGTGAACGCTCCAGCTCCAGCCGCTCGGGTTCCCGCCCGGCGCCCGCCGCGCCCACCACCAGCACATCCGCTTCCAGCACGTTTGCGGCAGTAAAACCGCGGCGAATCGCGTCCGCGATTGCACTGGCGGCTACCAGCGCCCGGCCCGGCCGGATCGCACCAGGCGAACCCTCGGCCCGTCCCAGGATCGCGTGGCCGTCCCCGATAACGACCGCGGTCTTGGTCCCGCCCGCGTCGGCGCCCACCAGGATCTGGGTCATGCCGCACTCTCCTGGCCAGCCGGGCGCCGCGCGCTGGCGAGCCAGCCGATTGCGAGGGTGAGCACGGTACCGATCGGCACGTACCAGGGCCAGGCCAGCCGCCCCGCCGGGGCCAGCCCCTCGAGGCCGTGAATTGTGGCCAGCCTCTTGGCGAAAATGAGGACGAGCATCAGCGGAATCGTAATCGAGATGGCCAGGATGATGTCCGGTCCGGTCGCGCGCGCGGAGCGGGCGGCAAGGATGTACGTCCCAAGCAGGGCCCCATAGGTGACCGAGGCAATCGACAGTGCGAGCACCACCACCGGGGTGTCGTTGTGGCTAGTGTAGTAGTGAAAGAAGAGTGCCCCGCCCATCAGGATAACGCCCCAGAATGCCGACACCAGCTTGCCGACCCGGAGCAGGTGCCGCGGATCGGTGCGTCCAGTCCAGCCGGCATACAGGTCATGGGTGACGGACGAGGCCATCGAGTTGATCGCCGAGCTGTGGGTCCCCATCGCCGCGGCCAGGATGCCGGCGACGACCAGTCCCGCCAGGCCCACGGGAAGATGTTCGATCACGAACTGAGGGAAGATCTTGTCGGCCGCCACCTCGGTTCCCGCGAAACCGGCTGCCCAGATCGCCGAGCCCACGAGCAGGAAGAGCAGGAACTGGAAGATCACCATGACGCCGGACCCGATGAGCGCCCGGCGGGCCGACTGGAGCGAGCGAGAGGCGAGCAGCCGCTGCACGATCAGGTGGTCGGTGCCGTGCGATGCCGCCGAGAGCAAGGCGCCACCCACCAGGCCGCCCAGCAGGGTGTAGGTCGTGGTGAAACTGAGACTGGGATCGATCAGCTTGAGCTTGCCGGCATTGGCGGCCAGGTGATACCAGGCGCCCGGGCCACCCGCCAGGTGCCAGGCGACCAGCAGCGCGCCGATGCCACCGGACAGATACACCATCAGCTGCATCACGTCGGTCCAAACCACCGCCTTGAAACCTCCGAACCAGGTGTAGAGCATGGTGATGGCGCCAACCGCGAGAATTGACGTCGGCACGCTCCAGCCGGTGACCAGCGCCATGGGAATCGCGCTGGCAAACACCCGGACCGCGTCGCCCAGGGCCCGGGTCACCAGGAACACGCACGAAGTCATGCGGCGGGTGGTGATGCCGAAGCGGGATTCCAGCCGGGCATAGGCGGTCTCCTGGTTGCCGCGGAAGTAGCCAGGGAGCAGCCAGTACGCTACGCCGATTCGCCCGATGAGGTAGCCGAACGACAACTGCAGAAAGGTCAGGTTCCCCCGGGCGCCGATTCCCGGCACCGAGATGACGGTGAGCGCCGAGGTTTCGGTGGCCACGATGGACAGCAGGATGGCGAAGGTGGGGAGGTCCCGCGATCCGAGGAAATAGTCGCCCGCGGTCTTCTGCTGTCGCGCTACCCACAGGCCGATGCCGATGGAAAGCGCGAGATAGACGATGACGACGGCCAGATCTACAGAGGACAGGTGGGCTCCCTTATGGGATAAGGGGTGAGAAGTGAAAAGTGAGAAGTGAGAAGGACTGCCGTGTCCTCTCCCTTCTCACTTCTTACTTCTTACTTCTCACGTGGTTCAGGCGGTAAAGCTGGTGCCGCAGCCGCAGCCGCCGGTCGCATTGGGATTGTTGAAGGTGAAGCCGGAGCCCTGCATCGACGAAGTGTAGTCGATGGTCACGCCGTTCAGGTACTGGGCGCTGAACCCGTCGATGAACACCCGGGTGTTGTTGATCTCGAGGACCATGTCGTCGTCCAGCGCGCGTTCCTCGATATTGAGGCTGTACTTGAAGCCGGAGCACCCGCCGGGCAGCACGCTGACCCTGAGGCCCGCGGTTTCGGCCGGCACCTTCTCGGTCTCCATGAACTTGACCACTTCCTGTGCCGCGCGGTCCGTCAGGTTGACCAGGAGGCCGGTGGGCTGGGTTGTCTGCTCGCTCATGTCGCCTATCTCCTTGTCATTACAGCCCGATCGAGGGCCGTAACTGGTTTCCTGCTCTAAGCATAAGTGGTTGTGGAGGTTAAGTCAATCTTGAGCCTCGCTGGCCGGGCGCTATCAATTCGACTGGAGGGCGGGGAGAAGGGCAACGTCCAACGCCGAGCCGCTGAGTACGCGGAGTTCTCGCAGGGAACCGCAAAACAGGTTCGCCGATGCGATCTCCCGTGCCAGGGTTTTTCACGAGTAGTCGTTCTCCGCGTAGCCTCGGCGATCTCTGCGGCTCGGCGTTGAAGCGCCGCGGGGCCAACCACCAATCCGATCTTGCCGCACTACCTTCTCCCGTCCTCTCGCGAGGTTGTCCCCAGGTCTCGGATGACCCGGTCCGCCACTCCCCGTCGAACCGGCCCCATCCGATTGTTCTCCCGGCTGGGATGCACCCGGTTCGTCAACAGAACAATCACCAGTTCCCGGCTGGGATCGATCCAGATCGAAGTGCCGGTAAAGCCGGTGTGGCCGAAGCTGGTCGGCGACAACAGCGGGCCGGATCCGGGACCCGGCGGAGTGTCCCATCCCAGCGCCCGGCTGGAGCCGGCCGGGATGTTCTGGATGGTGAGGAATGCTGCCACGGTGCGGGCCGAAATCTCCGGGGTGACGCTGCCAGAGCGCGAGGCGGCGAGCAGCCAGTCACCGAAATGCAGCAGGTCGGTCGTGGTGCTGAACAGCCCGGCGTGTCCCGATACACCATCCAGCCGGGCGGCGTTTTCGTCGTGCACCTCGCCTCGCAGAATCCGCCCTCGCCACGGGTCGTTCTCGGTGGGAGCGATGCGACCGAGCCAGCTGTCCGGCGGCAGGTAGCGCGACGATGTCATCCCGAGCGGCGTGAATACCTGCCGGGCGAGAAGCGAATCGAGCCGCTCGTGGTATACCGCCTCCACCGCCTGGGTGAGGACGATGGCGCCAAGGTCGGAGTACTTGAACCGGGTGCCGGGGAGGGTGTCGAGCGGTGTCGTATCGGCCAGGGCAAATGCCTCAAGGCGTGTCGTGGTTTCCTTGTACAGCGGCCGCCAGTCGGGAAGTCCGCCGGCATGGACCAGCAGCATGCGCACGGTCACCCGCGACTTGTTGCGGCCGACAAAGGCCGGGACATAGCGCTGGACCGGCGAGTCGAGCGCGATGATCCCGCTGTCCACCGCCATCATGAGCGCGGTGGTGAGGCCGATGACCTTGGTGAGCGAGGCGAGGTCGTACACCGTGGCCCCATTGGGGCGGGTGGAGTCGCCGATGCCGATCCGGCCGGTACCGTGGACGTACCAGTCACCGCGATAGCTGATGCCGAGGACGGCGCCGGGCGCCGCGCCACTGGCAATGGCGGAATCGAGATAGGCGATCGTGCTGGGGTAGGGAGCCTGGGCCGAGAGATCCGCCCTGGAAGCGAGCATAACAGCAACAGCCGTCACGAAAACGCGAAAGTACGAAAGCGCGAAGTGGTTTCTGGAACAGGGCATAAATGACTTGTTCTTGTTGTTCAAATTGTTGTATTTCGCGTTTTCGCTCTTTGGCGTTTTCGCGATTGTAGTTGCCGATGCTGAATCATCTACGATTCTTCCTTTCGATTCCGTATCCCAACGCGGCAACCCCGGGGATTGAAATGGGCAGGTGCCCGCTAATCGGCGCTTCGCCCGCCAATGCCGCTGCGACCGCCCGCTCGCTCATCGGCTTGGCTTGCCAGGCCAGCAGGTAGGATCCGATCGACGGCGTCTGCATGATGAGATAGGGCGACCCGAAGGACACCAGCAGGGTACGCTGGTGCAGGCTGGTGCTGTCGATCAGGTCGGCGAAGGCCTGGGGCATGGCGATGGTGCCGCTCCACGCGGTCGCCCGGACAGCGGTGGTGAAGAGGGCGATACCTGGCCCAGTCAGCATCACCCGGGCGGAGTCGTAGCTGGCGGGGCCACTCGCGGGATACAGCCGGAAGCTGGACACGTCGTACCCTCGGCTTCTGAGTTCGGAGCCGAGGACGCTCCCCACGTCATCGCCATAACTCACCAGCGTCACCCGCCGAACCCGGGTCCGCATGGTCTCCACCAGGTTGGCGCTGTCCTTCACCAGGACCAGGGAGCGCGCGGTGATGTCTTCGGCTGTTTCCCGGAAGGCCACGGCACCCACCACGGCCCCGACCCGTTCGAGGTCAACCGTTCGCCGGCTGAAGAGGCCCATCCGCCGTTTCAGTTCCAGCACCCGGCGGACCGAGGCATCGAGCCGATCTCGCGAAATCCGGCCGGATTCCACCGCGCTCACCATCGCGTCGATCGCCACGCCCGGATCCGCCGGCTGCAACAGGAGGTCGGCACCGGCGAGAAAGGCCAGCACGGTGGCCTCGCCGGCCCCGTAGCTGTTGACCAGGGCGCCCATGTTCAGCGCATCGGTCACCACCAGGCCGTCAAAGCCCAGTGAATCCCGGAGGATGCCGGTGAGGACATCGGGGTTCACCGTCGCCGGGCGGGTGCGGCCACTATCGATGCCGGGCAGCGCGATGTGGGCCGACATGATCGCGGTGACATGGGCCTTCACCGCCGCGCGAAACGGCACCAGCTCCAGGCTGTCGAGCCGAGCCCAGTCGGCGCGGATCACGGGGAGCGCGATGTGGGAGTCGGTCCCGGTATCGCCGTGGCCGGGGAAGTGTTTCGCGGTGGCGTACATCCCGTGTTCCTGGAGCCCGCGGATTTCGGCGGCCACCAGCCGGGCCACCATCACCGGGTTCTCTCCGAACGACCGGGTGTTGATGATCGGGTTGGCCGGGTTGTTGTTGACGTCGGCGACCGGGGCGAAATTGAGGTGGATGCCGACCGCGCGGCCTTCCAGCGCCGTGATCCGCCCCATCTCATAGGCATCGAGGTCGCTTCCGGTAGCGGCGACGCCCATATTGGTGGGGAAGGGCGTACCACCGTTCAAGCGAAACGAGGTGCCCCCCTCGAGGTCGGAAGCGATGAGGAGCGGCAGCCAGGAAAGCCGCTGCAGCCGGTTGAGTTTCGCGGCCACGTCCATCGGCGACCCGATCGAGACGATGATGCCCCCGACGTGCAGCGAGTCTACCCAGCGCTCCACCCGGCTGAAGCTCGAGTCGTCGAAGCTGGCATACCCGCCGATCACCCAGGGCATCACGATCTGGGCAATCTTGTCGCGCAGCGGCAGGGCGGCGAGCAGTTGATTGACCTGGAACCGCGCCGCGATCACCGGAAGCGGGGATGCGATCTCCGGCTCCGGCATCAGGTCGATGGGCTCGGGACCAGGGAAGGGTCCCGGACGGGGAACTGGGGAACAGGCCCCGGCCAGCACACACAGGAGAATCAGGACACGACGATGCAAGGGCTGCTTTCGGTGCTTGGATTGTTGGGATGGATACTGGCGTGCGCCGGGGCGCCCGCTCCGGCAGCCCGCGTCCTGCCCGGGCTCGACGTCCTGATCGAGGACAGCCTCGGCCTGGTCCAGGGCCGGCGAGTCGGCCTGGTCAGCAACCAGGGGAGCGTCGACGCCCAAGGGCGCCACGCGGTGGAGCGGCTCCGTGCCGCGCAGGTCAACCTGGTCGCGCTGTTCAGCCCCGAGCACGGTTTTCGGGGAACGGCGGCCCCGGGAGAGGTCGTCTTGTCAACGCGGGATTCGGCCACAGGGCTACCAATTTACAGCCTTTACGGCCGAACTTCTTCCCCTACCGACACGATGCTGGCCGGAATTGACGTCATGCTGGTGGATCTGCCGGATGTCGGGGCCCGCTATTTCACCTATCTCGCCACCACGATCGAAGTGCTGCGCGCGGCCGGTCGCCGGGGAATCCCGGTCCTGGTGCTGGATCGTCCCGACCCGATCGGCGGCGCGGTGCAGGGAAACGTATTGGATACGGCCTACCGGTCGTTCGTCGGCGCGCTGGCGATTCCGATGCGGCACGGGATGACCCTGGGCGAGCTGAGCCGGCTCGCCCGCCATGACCTCTCGATCAGCGTCCAGCTGACCGTCATTCCGGTGCGGGGCTGGCATCGCTCCGAGGCGCTGGATGAAGCCGGGCTGCCCTTTGTCTGGCCCAGTCCCAACCTGCATTCGCTGGAGAGTCTCTTTCACTATCCCGGTCTCTGCCTGTTCGAGGGAACCGATCTTTCGGTGGGGCGGGGCAGCGATGCGCCGTTCGAACAGGTGGGCGCCCCGTGGCTGGATACCGCGGCGGTCCTCGGCCGGCTGAAGGAGGCCGATCTCGAAGGGGTCGAGTTTCGCTCGGTGAGCTTCACTCCGCGCGCGCCGGGCGATGCCAAGTATGCGGATACCGCGCTCGTGGGGATCCGGCTTCGGGTAACCGATCGGGACGAGTACGACCCGACCCGCACCGCGGTGGTGCTTCTATCCATCATCAAGCGGCTTCATCCAGGCCGCTTCCACTGGCTGCCCCAGTTCGACCGGCTGGCGGGCGGTCCTCTGCTCCGGACTGCCCTGGACCGGGGCGAGGATCCGCAGGCGATCGTGGCCGGTTGGGAGCCGGCATTGGAGCAGTTCAAGGCTCGCCGACGTTCGGTTCTGCTGTACTGATCCGCGAGGTCACACTCGGGTACCGGGCCCGCGGCAGATTGGGGTCCATGAAGACTCCTCACCCCGCTCGGGATGGTTCCCTCCAGGGCCCGATCACTTTCCCTAACTCGTTCTCCCGATTATTCTTTCGCGGCGCTGACTCGGCGAATTTCCGCCTTCCGGCGCGGGGAGAACCTCGGTTCGTGAAGCTGCTAGCTCCACTGGAGCGCGCGTTCTACGCGGTGATCAACCCGGTCGTCAACCAGCTGCTCCGAACCGGGGTCCGGCCCAATACCATTACCACCATCGGCACCCTCGTGGTGCTGCTGTCGGCGGTGGCGTATGGCGCCGGCTGGATCCGGGTCGGCGGGGCCCTCCTGCTCTTGAGCGGGGTAGTGGACACTTTCGACGGGCAGGTCGCCCGGCTGACCGGCCAGGTCACCAAGTTTGGCGCGTTTTACGACTCGACGCTGGACCGGGTCGGGGATGGCGCCACCTTCATCGGGATCGCCACCTACCTGCTGCTCGCCCCGGACGTGCGGTGGCGGTTTCCCGCCGTGGTGATCTGCATGGTCGCCATCCTCGCCTCCCTGCTGGTATCGTATGCGCGGGCCCGGGCCGAAGGGCTGGGACTCGATTGCAAGGTGGGAATCGCGCAGCGGGCGGAACGGATCGTGGGGCTCGGAGTGGCTTCCGTACTCGTGGGGGCCGGGCCCCGGGCCATCGTGCTCGAGGTTATCGTCGCACTCCTCGCCGTTGCATCCGTCATCACGGTGGTGCAGCGGTTCGTTTACGTCTATCAGGTGACACTTTCAAAAGGACAGTGACTCGTGGCGAAGTCGAACGCTCGAAAAGTTGAGCCCGCGAAGGGCAAGCTCGGAGTTCTCTGCGTCGGCCTCGGGGCCGTCGCCTCGACCTTCATCGCCGGCGTGGAACTCACCCGCCGCGGTCTGGGCAAGCCGGTGGGTTCGCTCACCCAGATGGGGACTATCCGGCTGGGCAAGCGGACCGAATCGCGCTCCCCGTTCATCAAGGACTTCGTACCCCTCGCCGGGCTCGACGACCTGGTGTTCGGCGCCTGGGACCCGGTTCCCGACGATGCCTACCAGTCCTGCCTCCACTGCGGCGTGCTGGACAAGCACGAGCACGTGGAGCCGATCAAGGACTTCCTGAAGGGCATCGCGCCAATGCCGGCGGTGTTCGACCAGCATTACGTGAAGCGGCTCACCGGCACCAACGTCAAGCAGGGCAAGAACAAGCGCGAACTGGCCGAGGCGCTGCGCAAGGACATGCGGGACTTCAAGGCGAAGCACGGCTGCGACCGGCTGGTGGTGGTGTGGTGCGCCTCGACCGAGATTTTCATTGTCGCCGGCGCCGCGCACCAGACCCTGGAGTCGTTCGAGAAGGCCATGGAGGCGAACGACGTAACCATCGCGCCTTCCATGCTGTACGCCTGGGCCGCCTTGATGGAAGGGGTTCCCTTTGCCAACGGGGCGCCCAACCTGACCTGCGACTTCCCGGCGATGGAAAAACTGGCGAAGGACAAGGGCGTGCCGATCGGCGGGAAGGACTTCAAGACCGGTCAGACCATGCTCAAGACCGTCCTGTCCCCGATGTTCAAGGCGCGGATGCTGGGTGTCGCGGGCTGGTATTCCACCAACATCCTGGGCAACCGGGACGGCGAAGTGCTGGACGACCCGGAAAGCTTCAAGACCAAGGAAGAATCCAAGCTCGGCGTCCTGGAGTACATCCTCCAGCCCAAGATCTATCCCGAGCTGTACGGCAACATCTTCCACAAGGTGCGGATCAACTACTACCCGCCCCGGGGAGACAACAAGGAAGGCTGGGACAACATCGACATCTTCGGGTGGATGGGCTACCCGATGCAGATCAAGGTGGACTTCCTCTGCCGCGACTCCATCCTGGCGGCGCCCCTGGTGCTCGACCTCGCGCTGTTCTTCGATCTTTCCAAGCGGGCGGGGATGAGCGGCATCCAGGAATGGCTCTCGTTCTACTTCAAGAGCCCGCAGCACGCGCCCGACTTGTATCCCGAGCACGACCTCTTCATCCAGCAGACCAAGCTCAAGAACACGCTGCGCTGGATGATGGGGGAAGAGCAGATTACCCACCTTGGCATCGAGTACTACGAGAACCCTTAACTGCGTAAGCAGTGAGAAGTAAGCAGTGAGCGGGACTGGTGGCCGACATCCTTGACGGATGCTGGCTCCCAGTCCCGCTTACTTCTTACCGCTTACCGCTTGCTAGAAAGGCAGCTAAGTTTCTGGTATGAAATACTTCCACAGAACCTCACTGGCACCGGAAGCGGTCATGGAACGGGCGGTGGCATATTTCGGCAAGAAGGTCACTCCGACGGCCGAAGCGCCGCGGCAACGGGAGTGGACCGGCAGCATCGGGAAGGTCAAGGTCACGGTTGGATCGGAAGGTGGCCACTACACCCTGGTCACCGTGGCGACGGACCAGCCGGGGGAAAGCGAAGCCGACAAGCTCGCCAAGCGCTTCCTGACCCTGGTGCATACCATGGCCGAGCCGGAACACGTCCCGCGGGGAGCATACTAGGACCAGTACAGCGTGCAGGGTGCAGAGTGCAGAGTGCAGAGGAGTCAACGGTCATCTCCCTGCTCTCGAATCCGACAAAGCGACCCCTGCACCCTGCACCCTGCACTCTGCACCCATGCTGTTATGGCCCATTTGCGCTTCAACATCAGCGGCATGACCGGCCCACCGTGCCAGAACAAGATCGAGACCCGTCTCGCCGCGCTGCCGGGGATCTACTCGGCGATCGTCTGCCTGGATCGGGGGTACGCCGACGTCGAATACGGAGAGGACAAGGTAGGACCGGACGACGTCATGCGGGCGATCGCCGCGGCGGGTTACCGGGCGACTATTGGCGGGTAGGATCGTTAACTGCCCAACGCAAAGACGCTAAGGCGCAAGACGCAATTCAGCTTGTCCTTTGCGACTCTGCGCCTTTGCGTTTGCAGTTCAGTTCAAGCAATACCCTGCTTAATCCCCAGCAACAGTTTCTCCGCGAAGGTATCGATCTCGTCCAGGGTGGTATAGACGTTGGGCGTGATCCTGAGGCCGTCAAACTCCGGGTGGGTGATCGGGGTACACACGATCTTGTGATGGTCGTAGAGCCAGGCGCCCATCCGACCCGGTTCGATGCCCTCGATATGCACCAGGCAGATTGCCCCGGCGTGGGGGCTGTCGAGCGGGGTGAGGATTCGCACCCGGTCGCTCTCGGCCATCACCCGCTTGGCCCAGCGATCGCGGAGGAAGCGGAGTCGCGCAATCTTGCGCTCCCCGCCGATCGCGCGCTGGAAGGCGAGCGCCGCCGAGATGGCGTTGTGATTGGCGGCGGGGTGGGTGCCGATTTCCTCATACTTGCGGATGTTCTCGTCCATGCTGGCCGGCGCTGCCATCAGCGGCCAGAGGCCCTTCTGCTTCGCCTTGGCCACGTACAGGAACCCGGTCCCGACCGGCGCCAGCAGCCACTTGTGAAGGCTGGTGCCGTAGTAGTCGCAGCCCAGGTCCCTGTTGCTGAAGGGGAAATGGGCAAAGGCGTGGGCGCCGTCGATGAAGACCTCGATGTTCCGGGCCCGGGCCATTTCCACGATTTCCTTCACCGGCATGATCTGCCCGGTCAGGTTGGTGATGTGGGGGACCTCGATGACCCGGGTGCGCGGGGTGATGCCCGACCGGTACTGCTCGACCAGGTAGTCCTGGGAGGGCGGAGGTACCTTGAACGAGATCTGCTTGAGCACGACTCCATCCCGCCGGCCGCGCTGGTCCCAGCTGGTAAGCATCCGGCCGTAGTTCTGGTTGGTTACCAGCACTTCGTCCCCCGGCTTGAGATCGAGCCCGAAGATCATGATCTCCAGCGCCTCGGACGCGTTCCGGGTGATGGCCATCTCTTCCGGGTCGCAGCCGAACTCCCGGGCCAGGTCTCGGCGCACGCTCTCGACCCGGGGTTCCAGCACCCGCCACATGTGATCCACCGGCAGCTCGTTGCTGAAGCGCAGGTCGCGGATCATCTGCTCCAGCACGTGGGTCGGGGTGGGGCTGCAGCCCCCGTTGTTGAGGTTGATCATCGTGCGGTCCGAATCGAAGGCCCGCTGGATCTCGGCCCAGTAGGCCTCGTCGTCCGCCAGGGACGCCGGTGGGCGATAGCCGGCGATCCGGTTGGCTTCGACCACGCTTCGGATCGCGGTAGGGCGAAACATCGGAGCGACGAGGGCGGCGCCGGCGGCGCTGGCGAGGAAGGAGCGGCGACTGGGCATAGTGCGTCCCGGTGGTGAGGGGGCGGGAGCGGACGGTACGCTTCTAAGGTACGGTCCGGAGTGCCCAGGGGTCAAATGGGTCAGTCCCGGCTGAGCAGTTTCGCTGCCTGGTCGAGCAGGGCCGCCTCGGCCTGGAGGACAGCCGAAGCCCGCCCGATCTGGGTTTGCGCCTCGTCCCAGTGCCGCTGTTCGATGGCTTCCCGGACCCCGGGTACCGTCTTTACCCCATACCCGGTATAGAACCCTGGCGCGTAGATCTGGTGCTGGAACCAGGGGCGGCCGGGAAGTCCCGCCGAGTCGGTAAGTGCCCGCTCGGTGCGGATCAACAACCCGTTTATCCGGGCGAAGTCGATCCCAGCGGTGAGGCTGTCTCCCAGGTTCTGGTGCATCTCCTCAAAGCGCCCGGCACTCCGGGTGAGCCGGTCGATTGCGTTCTCCAGCGGCGCGAAGTTGAGGTACGGCGGTACCTCCAGGGTATCCGGCCGGGGCGCGGGCCGCCGGGGATCTTCGACCGCCGCGTAGACGCCGTCCTCGAGCTGCCGGTTCCGCTCCCGCACGGTCTCCTGCCGCTCCTTGAGCAGTGTCTTCAGCTCATCCAGGTAACCCGAAAAAGTCTCCGCCTGGTTCTTGAACTCAAGAGGCAGCATTGGCGCATCGGCCAGGCGCATGACGCCGGTTCCCACGGTCTGTGCCAGGGCACGCCCGTAGACGAACGAGCTGTCGCTGAACGTGGTAAACCAGCGGAAGTCGTCGTAGATGGAATGGTAAATCCCGCCATCGTCCTCCCCGCCGTACCCCAGGTTCAGTGACGCGATCCCGAGGTGCTGGAGGAACGGCGTGAAGTCCGAGCCGGAACCCAGCGCTCCGATCCTCAAGTCGCCGCGATCCCGCGCTTCGTCGCGGTTCTTCTGGTTGGACCCCCGGATCTGCTGCGCCTGGGCCCGCTTCCATACCGACAGCCCGGTTTCCGGATCGGTAATGTCCCGGGCAACGTCGTTAATGAATCGCTCCAGGGAGTGGGAGCCACCCATCCCCAGGTATCCCCGGCCGTTGGAATCGGTATTGAAGTAAGCGACCGCCTTGGTCCTCAGCTCATCGGCATGGGCCTCGACCCATTCGGTGGAACCGAGCAGGCCCTCTTCCTCCCCATCCCAGGCGGCGTAGATGATCGTGCGTCGAGGCCTCCAACCCTGACGCAACAGGTCGCCCAGCGCCCGCGCCTCTTCCATCAAGGCGACCTGGCCGGAGATGGGATCCTCGGCGCCGTTTACCCAGGCGTCGTGATGATTACCCCGGATCACCCATTCGTCCGGCGCGGTGGATCCCGGAATCCGGACGATCACGTCGTACAGCTTCACCATGTTCCAGTCGGACCGAACCCTGAGATGCACCTGCGCCGGACCGGGCCCGATGTGGTACGTGAGCGGCAGGCCGCCTTGCCAGGAGCGGGGCGCCGGCTGGCCCCGGATTGCGGCCAGGAGCGGCTGCGCGTCGCCGTAGCTGATGGGCAGCACCGGGATCTTCGTGATGGTCGCGGCATCTTCGCGGGCCAGGCGATGGGCCCCGGCGACCGCGCCGACACCCGGAGTGAGCGGGTCTCCCGGATGAAGCGGCATGTCCATGACGCTGCCCCGCTGCACGCCGGTCTGGTTCCGGAAGGGGCCGTCGGGGTACACCTCTCCCGCGTGGTAGCCGTCATCGTTCGGATCCGAATAGATGATGCATCCCACCGCCCCGTGCTCGCCGGCCACCTTGGGCTTGATTCCCCGCCACGAGGCGCCGTAACGTGCGATCACGATGGCGCCTTTGACCGAGATCCCCCGCGCCTCGAGCGAGTCGTAGTCGGCGGGGGTGCCGTAGTTCACGTAGACCAGTGGTGCGGTGACGTCTCCATCAATGGAGTACGCATTGAACGTCGGCAGTTGCTCGCGCTGCTGGCCCGAGGTCCCGTCCACGGCCAACGCGGGCTCCTGGAGACTCGCGCGGAACCGGGTCGGTCCTACCAGCTCGACGATCCGTTCCCTGGGGGTGGGGAAGAGGACATCGAAGCTTTCGATCTCCGCCGGCAGCCCCCAGGACTTGAACCGCGCCAGGATCCACTCGGCGTTGTCCCGATCATAGGGCGAACCGAGGTGATGGGGCCGGGCCGAGAGCCGGCGCATGTACTCGCGCAGGCTATCGGGGGAGGGGAGGGCCTGGAATTTCGCCTCCCACTCACGTTCCGTCCGCGACGAGGCGGCGTCATAGCCGCGGAGAACCGGGTCGGTGCCGAGAGGGGGAGTGAAGACAAGAATGGCGCTCAGGGCGAGGAGCCTGTAGCGGATCGGCATCGAAAAACCTCCAGGAGTGAACTGGCAAAGGTACTTGGCGAGGGGTATGTTGGCGAATCCCGTTTCGGGGAGGAACTCCATGCTTCGCCGTTCGGCATACGTGGTCGCTGCTTTGATGGTGGTGGCCTGTGCTCGCAAGCCTGCCACCACCACGGTCCAGGACACCCTGACCCGGCGCCAGAAAGACAGCGCCATCGGCGCGTCGGCCATTCCTGGCGCCCAGGGAGTTCGGAAAGCGATGGATGCCGCCGACTCCGCGGCCGCGCGCAACGCGGTGATCGATTCCACGGGGGCCGCGATTCCTTAACGCGCATGCTATGCGCGCCTTCTTGACTCTCCTCGGCCGCGGGTAAATCTTTCTCCGCCATTTTGTTACCGCATTTTTCGCCCCCGGGGACCCATGGCCTCCAGCACCGCGCCTGCCGCGGCCAAATCGATACCTTCCGGGCTCTCCCGCGAGCAGCTGCTCGAGATCTACTTCTACCTCCGGCTGACCCGCTCGCTGGAAGAGCGGCTGGTCAATCTCTACCGCCAGACCAAGGTGATCGGCGGGCTGTTCCGCTCGCTGGGCCAGGAGGGTGAGAGCGTCGGGAGCGCCTACGCACTCGATCGCGGCAAGGGCGACATGCTGTCCCCGTTGATCCGGAACCTGGGCGCGATGCTGGTCCAGGGCGCCACCCCGCTGGAAATCCTGCGGCAATACATGGCCAAGGCGGAGAGCCCCACCGGGGGCCGCGAGCTGAACATCCATTTCGGGGACCTGGACCGCGGCTTCATCGGCCAGATTTCCCACCTGGGCGACATGGTGCCGGTGATGGCCGGGGTGGCGCTCACGTTCAAGGTGCGCAAGCAGCCGCGAGTCGCCCTCGCTTACGTCGGCGATGGCGCCATGAGCACCGGCGCCTTCCATGAAGGCATCAACCTGGCGGCGGTGCAGCGCCTGCCGCTGGTCATCATCTGCGAAAACAACGGGTGGGCCTACTCCACGCCCAGCCACAAGCAGACCGCGGTGAAGCAACTCGCCGACAAGGCCAAGGCCTACGGCATTCCCGGCGTTCGCGCCGACGGAAACGATGTGCTGGCCTGCTACGAAGTGACCAAGCAGGCAGTCGAGCGGGCCCGTACCGGCGGCGGGGTCACCCTGATCGAGTTCGTGACCTACCGCCGGAAAGGCCACGCCGAACACGACAACCAGTCGTACCAGCCGAAGGAACAGATCGCCGAGTGGGAGAGGAATGATCCGGTGGACCGCTACGTGAACACGCTCAAGGAGAGCGGCTGGTCGAGTAAGCCCGAGTTGGCCGCCATTGATCAGCGAGTGCAGACCGAACTGGATGCGGCTGTGACGCTCTGCGAGAACGAACCACTGCCCGACGTGGGCACCGCGCTCGAAGGCGTCTACGCCAACCCGGCCGTCATGGAAACCGAGTGGTATCGGAGAATCAATGCCTGAAGTCACCTACCTGGAAGCCCTGCGCCAGGGGATGTGGGAAGAGATGGAACGCGACGAGCGCGTCTTCATTCTTGGCGAGGACATCGGCAACTACGGTGGCGCCTTCAAGGTAACCGAAGGGTTCATCCAGAAGTTCGGCGAGCAGCGGGTGATCGACACGCCCATTGCGGAAGCCGCCATCGTGGGCGCGGCGGCCGGTGCGGCCCACATGGGCTTGCGGCCGGTGGCCGAGATGCAGTTTATCGACTTCATCTCCTGCGCCTACGACATGCTGACCAACTACGTGGCGACCGCGCGCTACCGGGCGGGCCTGCCGACGCCGATGGTGGTGCGGGGCCCCTCCGGCGGATACGTCCGGGGCGGGCCTTTCCACTCGCAGAATCCGGAAGCCGCATTTCTGCATACCCCGGGGCTCAAGATCGTGTGTCCGGCCACCGCCCGGGACGCCAAGGGCCTGATCAAGAGCGCGATCCGCGACGACGACCCGGTTCTCTACTTTGAGCACAAGTTCCTCTATCGCCGGATCAAGGAAGACCTGCCCGAGGGCGAGGAGATCCTGACCCCAATCGGCAAGGCCCGACTCGCCCGCGAAGGCAAAGATCTGACCATCATCACCTGGTCGGCGATGGTGTTCAAGGCGCTGGAAGCGGCGGAAAAGCTGGAAAAGGAAGACGGGCTCTCGGTCGAGGTGCTGGACCTGCGTACTTTACTTCCCATGGACGATGATGCCATCATGGCGAGCGTGCGGAAGACCAACAGGGTGCTGATCGCCCACGAAGATACCCGGACCGGCGGGGTGGCCGGCGAAATCACCGCGCGGATCAACGACCAGGCGTTCGAATGGCTGGACGCGCCGGTGAAGCGGGTGGCCGCGCACGATGTTCCATTGCCGTATGCCCCGACGCTGGAAGACTTTGTCTTACCGCAAACCGACGACCTGGTTCGGGCGGCGCGTTGGATTGCAGCCTACTAGACGGTAGGACGGTAGGACGGTAGGACGGTAGAATTGTGGAACTGGAGTTCACGGTAGCGGTACCGTCTTACCGTCTTACCGCCTTACCGTCGATCTAACATCGGGAGATTTGGAATGGCCAAAGTAGACGTGATCATGCCGCAGATGGGCGAGTCCATCGCTGAAGGCACCTTGTCCCGCTGGATGAAAAAAGTGGGCGACGAGGTCAAGCGGGACGAGCCGATCTTCGAGATTTCCACCGACAAGGTGGATGCCGAGATCCCGTCGCCGACGGCAGGGACCCTGGCCGAGATCCTGGTGCAGGAAGGCCAGACCGTCGCGGTGCAGACTATCGTCGCGCGGATCGAGACCGAGAAGGGTGCTGCGGCATCGGCTCCGGCACCGAGTGCTCCGGCTCCGGCGGCGGCCGCAGCACCCGCGGCACCGACGGTCGAGCCTGCGAAACCGGCTCCCGTGTCGGGCACGGAGGCCCGACCTACAGCCCCGACCACCGCGACCACCGCGTCGGGCACGGAGGCCCGACCTACAGCCCCGGCCGTCGCGACCGCCACGTCGGGCACGGAGGCCCGACCTACCACTGAGACTGCCGACGAGCGCTTGCGCCGCCGCTCCACGCCCTTGGTGCGCAAGATGGCCGCGGAGCACCAGCTGGATATTGGGACCATTCCCGGCACCGGTCACGCGGGACGAGTCACCAAAAACGATTTGCTGGGTTGGCTGGAGACCAAGCCAGCCGCGGTGTCGGGCACGGAGGCCCGACCTACGGCCCCGTCCGCCGCGACCGCCGCGACCGCCCCATCCGCTCCACGAGTCGATCCCTGGCCCGGCGATCGGGTCGAGCCCTGGTCCCGGATCCGGAAGCTGACCGCGGACCACATGATCATGTCGAAGCGGGTGTCGGCCCATGTCTCCAGTTACTTCGACGTGGACTACACTCACATTTCTCAGCTCCGGGCCCGGAAAAAGAAGGAATACGCCGAGCGTGGGGTGAACCTGACCTACCTCGGGTTCATCACCAAGGCGGTGGCCGACAACATCCGGAAGCACCCGGTCGTGAACGCCGCCGTCTCCAACGACGCGACGATCTTCCGCCAGGAGATCAACATCGGGATCGCCGTGGCGCTGGACTGGGGCCTCATCGTACCCGTCATCAAGCACGCGGATGAACTCGCCCTGATCGGGATCGCCCGCGCGATCGCCGACCTGGGCGAACGGGCCCGGACCAAGAAGCTGAACCCGGACGACGTGCAGCGCGGCACCTTCACCATTACCAACCCCGGGGTGTTCGGCGGGGTGATTGGATTCCCGATCATCAATCAGCCCCAGGTCGCCATCCTGGGCGTGGGCGGGATCAGCAAGCAGCCCGCGGTGATCACGCTGCCCGACGGCACCGATACCATCGCCATCCGGACCAAGGGCATCATTTCCATGACCTACGATCACCGGGTCGTGGATGGCGCGGACGCCGACCGGTTCCTGGCCGATGTGAAAAAGACCCTCGAGGCGTTCCCGGAGAGCGCCGTCTAGTCATGCGCACGCTGAGCGTCGCCCGGGTGAAGGTGTTGCCTGCCCAGGAGCCGGAATACCTGGCCGCGATACGCGAGCTGGCCGCGCTGGCGTCCCGGCGCAACCAGCACATCTGGGTGTTCCGGAGCCGGCAGGATCCCCAGACCTTTCTCGAGTTCAGCGAAAGCCCAAGCGCGATGTCGCACCGCAACATGGCTTCTCGCACGCCGGACGAGCTGCGGCTGGAGCAGCGGCTCCACAATGCCGC
Source organism: Gemmatimonadales bacterium (assembly GCA_036006525.1). Taxonomy (GTDB): domain Bacteria; phylum Gemmatimonadota; class Gemmatimonadetes; order Gemmatimonadales; family GWC2-71-9; genus DASYPP01. The sequence continues at coordinate 15,501 of DASYPP010000002.1, read as the reverse complement.
GACCTACGACCATACCGCCGCCGACCTGTGGGAAGAGGTTCCCCTGGCGGTCGCGACCAGCGAAGAAACGGAGAACTAGATGTCGGGACGCACCATTACCGTGAAGGGCGACGAGTGGACGGTGACCCATAGCGGCCGGGTGACCCAGTACGCGCGCGATGAGTTCGGGTTGATGTTTACCAGGGGCCGCGGTGAAGGTCGGGAGCGCCGGGTGATGCGGTTCTCGCCCCAGGGCGCCCGGAGCCCGGAGCTGGCCCTGGCCGAGTTGAGCGATCTGAAACTCCTGAGCTACTTCGCCATGTCACAGCCGGCGTGGACTTCGCCGGAGACCGGATACCACAGCTGACGTCGCCTGCCTGTATCGATCTTCACCTTCATTCGACGGCGTCTGATGGAGAGTGTCATCCCGCCCAGGTCGTTGCCCGGGCGGCGGAGCTGGGCCTGTCCGCGATCGCGCTGACCGATCACGACTCGGTGAGCGGGGTTCCCGAAGCGGTGAGCGAGGGCAAGACTCGTAATGTCAGGGTGATCGGCGGCTGCGAGTTTTCTGTGACTGCGCCCTGGGGCGAAATGCACCTCCTGGGTTACTTCCTCTATCCCGAGTCGCCCGGACTGGAAGAGTTCCTGACCCTCAACCGGTCCCTACGCCTGTCCCGGGCGGGGGAGATGGTCCACCTGCTGAACAAGTTGGGAGTGGCGATCACGCTGGACCAGGTGCTTGCCGAGTCAGGCACCGGCGCGGTGGGGCGGCCCCACGTCGGCCGCGCGCTGATCCGGATGGGGGCGGCCCGCAGTCTCAACAATGCGTTCGACCGCTACATCGGGCGGGGCCGGCCGGCCTATGTCGCCAAACAGCTGCCCCCCTTCCAGGAAGTCTGCACCAGGATCCGCGAAGCTGGCGGCATCAGCAGCGCCGCTCACCTTAAGGACCGGGGAACCCGTAGCTGTCTCCAGCGGTTCAAGGAGGCGGGATTGGATGCGGTGGAGACTCGGCACCCGAGCCACCAGCCCGAGGTCCGTGCCGCGCTGACGGATCTCGCCCTGGAGCTGGGGCTGATGCGCACCGGCGGCAGTGACTGGCACGGTGACGGCCTGGCGGGCGAGAGCCATGGTCCGATGGGATCTCAGGAAATACCATTCGAATGGCTGGGCGTGCTGGAAGCCCGGTCGCGTGAACGGCGAACCGCTTAACATTCTTTCATGCCATACACTTTCGATTTTTCCGGCAAAGTCGTCCTGGTCACCGGCGTAGGCCGTGCGGGCCAGATCGGTCACGCCATCGCCGAGGCCTTCGGGCGCTCCGGCGCCATGCTGGTCGCAGCGGACCGCAACGCGGTCGCTGTGGCGGAGCGGGTGAAAGAGTTCAAGGCGCAGGGCATCGATGCCCGCCCGGCGGCGGGCGATCTCACCGAGCCCGACATGGCCGCGCTCGCGGTGGAGACCGCGCTCAAGCACTACCAGCGCCTGGATGTTTTGGTCAACGTGGCGGGCGGACTCACGACCTACGGGGATCTCTCGACCACCGGTCCCGATGGCTTCGACCGGGAGATCGCCATCAACCTCAAGACCACCTACCTGATGTCCCGGGCCTGCGCCGATCAGTTGTCGCAGTGGAAAGGCTGCATCGTCAACTTCGCGTCGGCCGCGCTGGTGAATCCGGCGGCCAATCTCGCGGTGTACAGCGCGGCCAAGTGGGGCGTGGCCGGCTTTACCCGGAGCCTGGCGGTCGAGTTGTGGCCCCGCGGGGTGCGGGTGAACGCTGTGGCGCCGGCCATGGTGCGGACAGTGGATAACGTCGCGAGCGCCGGCGAGGGCGGAGACTTCGTAGAAATGAGGGACATCACGGCCGCCGTGCTGTTCCTGGCCAGTGATGCCGCCGGGGCGATTACCGGCCATATCCTGCCCGTCACGAATGGACCCTGATACGCTCTCCCTCGGCACCGTCGTCGTGATCGGCGGCGGTTGCTACGGGACTTTCTACACCAGGCAGCTCGAAACCGCGCGGGAACGGGGAAAAGTCAATTACCGGCAGATCCTCGTGGTGGACCAGGACCCGGCGTGCCAGGTGGTCCACGAGTTGTCTCCCGATGAGGATCGCCGGGTCGTCATCGCCGACTGGTCCGGATTCCTCGACCGATTCTTCGCCGATTACGAAAACTCCGACCCCGCGTCGGCCATGTCCGATGTAATCGTCCCCTCTCCGCTCATGCCCCACCTGATGTACCAATGGTTGTTCCGCCGGGCCAGGGAGCGCTGGCCCGGCCGGGAGATCAGCACCGTGCCATTCTCTACCGCTCCCGGCACTCCCTACGACGCCACCGCGCCTGACCACACGCGATACGTTTCGCATGCCGACTGGATCTGTCCCACCCATTGTACCGAGCCCGCCCGCTGCCCCGTGATCCGCGCGCCCCGGACCTGGGAGATGGCGGAAACCATGGAGCGGTGGACCCACGAGCTGGATCGGGTAAGTCCCACTCGCGGTCCCGTCCTCCTGGAATGCCGACACACGGTATTCGCGGTGGGAACCTTCAGCGTCGCGGCGGTGCTCGCCGGCGATCGCATCATTGCCGATGCCGGCCGTAGCCCTGAGAGCGTGAACGTCCTGGTCGCCACCGTCTCGGCCTGCCACGGCGCCGTCAACCTGCTGCACGTGGGCCCCGGGAACCCCTAGGCTGTTCTATATTTGCTACGTGACAAGTGACAAGTGACAAGTGACAAGTGACAAGTGACAAGTGACAAGTGACAAGTGACAAGTGACACGTACCCAGTACCCAGTATTCGATACCCAGACCCGTTACTCGCTACCACCATATAGAGGACCGTCCTCGATGCTTCGTGCCCCCGCGAAAAACTCCGGCCCGTTCGACCTCATCATTGTCGGAGGTGGGCCGGCCGGACTCTGCGCCGCCATGTACGCCGCGCGGGGCATGTTGAACGCCGTGCTGCTGGAGCGCGGCCTGACCGGGGGCGAACTGCTCAATACCGAGCTGGTCGAGGACTATCCCGGGTTTGAAAGCATTCTGGGCCGGGACCTGGCGGAGAAGATGACGGCACACGCGAACAAGTTCGGCGCGGATATCCGGCAGGAAAATGTCGAGACCATCGAGCGGCAGGGTGACGGCACCTTCCTCGTGGCCACGACCCTCGGCACCGAGTACCGGGCTCCCGCCGTGCTCCTCACCGCCGGCGGCACCCCGACCAAGCTGGGCGTGCCAGGCGAGCTGGAGTATGCCGGCCGCGGCGTGTCGTACTGCGCCGTGTGCGATGGGGCCTTTTTCAAGGGCGCGACTATCGCCGTCATCGGCGGCGGCGACGCCGCGGTGGAAGAGGCCGACTATCTCACCCGGTATGCCAAGAAGGTGTACGTGGTGCACCGCCGCGACGAGTTCCGGGCCTCGCGACTCCTGCAGGAGCGGCTCTTCGAAAATCCCAAGGTCGAGGTGGTCTGGAACCGCTCGGTAGAGGAGATCCAGGGCGCGCCCGCCGGTGTTTCCGACCTGCTGCTTAATGACACGGTGTCCGGCGCGAAATCGAAGCTCCCGGTGGAAGGCGCGTTCATCTTCATCGGATTCCGGCCCAACACCGGCCTGATCAAGGGTCACTTCAATCACGACGCGAACGGCTACATCATCACCGACGACCGGATGATGACATCCATACCGGGTCTCTTCGCCGCCGGTGATCTGCGGGCTCAACTGACGCGGCAGGTGACGACGGCGGTCGGCGATGCCACCACCGCCGCGATTGCGGTCGAGAAGTATCTCGCCGAGCGGAGGCGTCTTTGACGACCGGGTCGGCCGGGCTGAGGCAGTGAGCAGTGTCTAAACTCGAAATCGTCGCCATCCCTAACGGGCAGTTCGTGGAGAACTGCTACCTGGTGGCGGACGCCGAGCAGGGGGTGGCCGTCATCGTGGATCCGGGCGAGGAAGCCGAGCGCTTTCTCTCCGAGCTCAGGCGGCGCAACTGGGCCCTCCAGGCGATCTGGCTTACCCATGCGCACATCGACCACATCCAGGGTGTCGAAGCGGTCAAAGCCGCCCATCCAGTCCCCGTCCACCTGCATCCCGCCGACCTGCCGCTGTACAGGGGACTCCCGGAGCAAGGCCGCTGGATGGGCTTGGATGCGAGGACGCCGCCGCTGCCGGATCGGGAGCTTCGCGCGGGTGAGACCCTCATGGTGGGCGGCGTCTCCTTCGCGGTACGTCACGTGCCCGGTCATTCTCCGGGACATGTCGCGTTCGTGGGGAATGGAGTGATCCTGGGCGGTGACGTGCTGTTCAGCGGTTCTATCGGCCGCACCGATCTTCCCGGCGGGGACATGGCGACATTACTGCAGAGCATTCAGACCGAGTTTCTGACGCTGCCGGATTCGACCATCGTCTACAGCGGTCACGGACCGGAGACGACAGTGGGGATCGAGCGGGAGACGAATCCATTCCTGATGGCGGTAGGGCGGTAAGGCGGTAGGAACCAACCGCGGTGGAGGGATCTTGGCGAATAACCTGGAATTGGGCGAAGCGGGCGCTGACTCCGAGTCCGAGAACTTACCGCCTTACCGCCTTACCGCCTTACCGCCCCTGTGCAACCGCTGCGGTTTCGAAGTCACACTCAGAGCCTTTGGTTGTAAGAACCCTTGTGCCAACTGCGGCACCGTGTACCCGCTCGGCGATTGCTCTGACTAAAAGTGTTGCCCGCAACGCTCCGCCCCGCCGCCAGATTCTCCCTGCTCGATATCACCAAGTTCTTCGGACCCACCACCGGTGGGATTCGAACCTATCTCCTGGAGAAAGCCCGGTATGTTGCGGCCCGGCCCCAGCTGCGCCAGACGATCCTGGTGCCGGGCGCCGAGGACGGGATCGAAGACCAGGACGGAGTCCGCTGGTACCGGCTTCGCGGGCCCCGCATCCCGACCCAGTCACCCTATCGCTTCATGCTGAGAAAACGCACCATCGGCCGGGTGATCGAGCACGAGAAGCCGGACCTGGTCGAAGTGGGGAGCCCCTACCTCGTGCCCTGGATGGTGCGGCGCAGGGTCCGGGCAATTGGAGTCCCGTTGGTCTGGTTCTATCACACCAACTTTCCCCGCATCATCTCGCCCCGGCCGGGCCAGGATGCCTGGTTCCGCCGCACTGCGGGCCGGCTCGCCGACCGCTACGTGCGCCGGCTGCGCCAGGTGTTTTTTGCGGCGCTCGCCGCCTCCCGCGCGGCCGTGCTGGAGCTGGAGAAGGCCGGGTTCGAGCGGGTGATCCAGGTTCCCCTGGGAGTGGATCTCGAACATTTCCATCCCCGGCGCCAGAACCACGCGGCGGACACCCGCCGGCAGGCCGGGTTGCCCGAGGGACCGCTCGCCATGTTCGTGGGGCGTTTTGCCCGGGAGAAGGAGATCCAGCTGGTGCTGGACGCCTGGCCCGAGGTGGAGGCCCGGACCGGCGCCACGCTCGTGCTGGTGGGCGACGGCCCCTCCCGCCAGTACTTCCAGGAGCACAACAAGGCGCGGAGGGTGAAGTGGATTCCCTACCAGGCCGACCGCGATGCGCTCGCCGACCTGATCGCGGCCGCTGACGTGATCGTTGCTCCGGGTCCGGCCGAGACCTTTGGTCTCGCCGCGCTCGAAGCGCTGGCCAGCGGAGTTCCGGTCATCGCTTCCGACGCGGGCGCGGTCCGCGAAATCGTCGAGGCCTCCGGCGCCGGAGCGATCAATCCGGCGCCCACGGCAGCCGCGATGGCCGACACGGTGTGCGACCTTTTCCGACGCGACCTTGCGGCCCTCGGCGCGCGGGGCCGATGCTACGCGGAAGCGCATCACGGGTGGGACCAGGCCTTCGACCAGGTCTTCGCGGCCTACCGGACTATCCAGGCGGACTACCAGAACGCATGACCCCGCTCACCGCCCACGCCATCTGCCTCGCCCTCGTCACCGCCGATCTCCTGGCGCGGGCTTGGCGCATCCAGTGGCTGCTACACGGGCTGGGCTATCGCATCAGCTTTCGTGAGGCTTTCGGGGTGAACGCCATCGGCGAGGCTGCCTGCGCCTTGAGTCCGCTCCGGATCGCGGGGGAGCCGGCCCGGCTCGGCACCATGCTGCGTGCCGGGGTTCCAGCCACGGCGGCGTTCGTCGCGATCACGTATGAGGTGCTCGCGGCGTGGCCGGTCATCATCGTCGTGGCCGCGGTACTGGGCTGGAACTACCTGCCGGAATGGTGGGCCTTCGCCGGCCCGGCCATGCATCGCGCGATTGTCACCGGCTGGCCCATCGCGCTTTTCATCACCGTCCTCACGCTGGGAGCATGGGCCTGGACCCGGCGCAATTTGCCCGCCGCCACCCGGCCCTTCAAGCGCCCGATCAAGCGGATGCGGGTCCACTGGCGCCGGATGCCGATGTGGCCGATCCTGGCCAGCCTGCCGCTGACGTTCACTAACGTGCTTGCCCGGGCGCTGATCCTCCCAGTCCTCGCCTCCACGTTGCCGCATCCACCGCCGTTCGGGCCGGTGCTGGTCGGATCCATCGCATTGCTCTACAGCCAGCTGATCCTGCCCACGCCTTCCGGCGCGGGTGCGGTAGACCTGGGGTTTGTGGCGGGAGCGGCGGGGGACCTGGGCACCGACCAGGGGAAGATGCTTCTCGCCTGGCGGTTCTACACCACGATCATCGGCGTGGTGCTCGGGCTCGTCTTCGCGGTACGAATCTTTGGCATCGGAGTCATCCGGCGCATGTTCAAGCCCGGATCTATGGAATCGTAGGACGGGCCTCCGTGCCCGTCACCCAGGAGGCGGCGCGATAGCCACCAGCATGACGGTCTGCTCCACCACGTCGGAGATACCGTGAGAAATATCGGCCGGGGCCCAGATCAGCATTCCCGCCTCCACCTCCTGGCTCTCGTCACCCACCGTCGCGCGGGCCCGGCCGGTCAGGACGTAGTAAAACTTGTCGCTTCCGGCATGGGCGTGCGATGCTTGCGACTGCCCGGGTTCGAAACAATTGAGTCCCACGAACAGCGTCTTGCCCTGGACCAGTTCCTCCTTGACCGCCTTTGACGGATTGAAGCGCACCGCCCAATCCGGCTTCGAGAAATGACTCGCCACGGTTATCTCCGGAGAAGTGACTTTACTTTCCACGCCTTTGACCTACTTTGACGCCGAGAGAAGATAAACGCCAAGCCCTCTCACCGATCAGACCCGATTCCATGACGACCAGGATCGAAAAAGACCCGCTCGGCGAAAAACCGGTCCCCGCCGACGCCCTCTACGGCATCCAGACGCTCCGGGCGGCGGAGAACTTCCCGATTTCCGGCCTCCGGCCCCTGCCGGCGTTCGTCGATGCGGTGGTCTGGATCAAGAAGGCCGCGGCGCTCACCCACAAGGAAACTGGCCGGCTGGATTCGAAGCTGGCGGACGCCATCGTCAAGGCGGCCGATGAAGTGCTGGCCGGCAAGCACCGCGACCAGTTTATCGTGGACGTGTACCAGGCCGGTGCCGGGACCAGCCACAACATGAACGCCAACGAAGTCCTGGCCAACCGGGCGAACGAGATCCTCGGTGCGGCACGCGGCGGGTATGCCCCGGTGCATCCCAACGATCACGTCAACATGGCGCAGAGCACCAACGACGTGATTCCCACCGCGATGCGGCTGGCCACACTCAGTACCTTGCCGGCCCTGCTTTCGGCGCTCGACCGGCTGGCCGCCGCCTTCATGGACAAGGGCAAGCAGTTCGACCATGTGATCAAGTCGGGCCGCACCCACCTGCAGGACGCCACTCCCATCCGGCTGGGGCAGGAATTCACCGCCTACGGCCACACGGTCGCCCGGCACCGGGCGAAGCTGGACCAGGCCGCGCAATGGCTGCGGGAGCTGGGCATCGGCGGCACCGCGGTGGGCACCGGGCTGAACGCGGAGCTGCAGTATCCCGGCCTCATGGTGAAGTTCCTGCGCAAGATCAGCGGGCTCGAGCTCACCGCCGGGGAAGACCGGGTGCAGCTGATGCAGTCGATGGGGGACATCGCCACCTTCAGCGGCGCCTTCCGGGCCTACGTGCTGGATCTCAACAAGATCGCCAATGATATCCGGCTCCTGGCCTCGGGTCCCCGCACCGGGCTGGCCGAAATCACCCTGCCCGCGGTGCAGCCCGGGTCCAGCATCATGCCGGGCAAGGTGAATCCATCCATCGCCGAAATGGTGAACCAGGTCTGCTTCCAGGCCCTGGGGTGCGACACGACGGTGGCGCTCGCGGCGGAGGCGGGGCAGCTCGAGCTGAACGTGATGATGCCGGTGATCACCCATAACATGGTCTTCGGCATGATCATCGTGGGTAATGCGTCCCGGGTGTTTGCCGAGCGGTCGGTGGCCGGGATCGAGGCCGACGAGGTGCAATGCGCCCACTGGCTGGAGCGGAGTCCCGCGTTGGTGACCGCGCTGGCGCCGAAGCTGGGCTATGCCGAATCGGCCAAGCTGGCCAAGGAGGCCATCGCCAGCGGATTGACGGTGAAGGAGCTGGTGACGAAGAAGGGACTCCTCAAAGGGAAAGAGCTGGAAGACGTGCTCGATCTCCGGGCGATGACGGAGCTCGGTATTCCCGGCGGGAAGCCATTGCCGGGTGGCGGATGACCTTGTCTATTTGAATCATGCGAATCACAACGTGGACGGAGTACAGCCTCATCATCTCCATCCATCTGGCTCGCCGCGCGGGGACCGGTGGCGGGCCCGTCGCGGCCCGGGAACTGGCCGAGACTGAGCGGTTGCCGGCCGACTACGTCGAACAGATCCTGCTCCGGCTGCGCCGCGCCGGCTTGATAGAGAGTGTCCGCGGAGCGCGCGGCGGCTATCTCCTGGCCCGGCCGGCCGAGAGCATCTCGGTGCGCGATGTGATGAATGCCTCGGAACACCAGACCTTCGAGGTCAACTGTGAATCGCACCAGGTAGAAGCGGAGCGCTGCAGCACCACCAGCGGTTGCAGCATCCGCCCGGTGTGGCACGCGCTGCAGCACAAGATCGACGACTTCCTCGGCAGCGTCTCCGTCGCCGACCTGATGAAGCAGGACAGCCAGGTCGTCGAGTTGGTAGGTGGCCATGGCCAGCAGTCCTTCCCTTCCTGAACTCACTCCCGCACAACTACAGCGCTACGCCCGTCACCTGATGCTTCCGGGCGTCGGGCTCCCGGGCCAGCGACGCCTGCTGGCCGCCCGCGTGCTGGTCATCGGGGCCGGCGGGCTGGGATCGCCGGTGACGCTCTACCTTGCCGCCGCCGGCGTGGGGACCATCGGGTTGGTGGATCACGACGCCGTAGATGTCAGCAACCTGCAGCGCCAGGTCCTCCACGGAACCGGGAATATCGGGCGTCCCAAGGTGGAGTCCGGCCGGGAACGGCTCGGCGACCTCAACCCAGAGGTGAAGGTCATCCCGTTCCCGGTCCAGCTCACCCGCGACAACGCGCTCGACATCATCCGCGACTTCGACATCGTGGTAGACGGCAGCGACAACTTTCCCACCCGCTATCTCGTCAACGACGCCTGTGTCATGCTGGGCAAGCCCAACGTGTACGGGAGCATTTTCCAGTTCGAAGGCCAGGCCTCGCTGTTCGATGCCCGGGTGGGGCCCTGCTATCGCTGCCTGTTCGCCGACCCGCCGCCTCCGGGCATGGTGCCGAGTTGCGCCGAAGGCGGCGTGCTGGGCGTGCTGCCCGGAATCGTGGGCAGCATCCAGGCCCTGGAGGCGATCAAATGGATTCTTCAGGTTGGCGAATCGCTCCAGGGCAGGCTGCTCCTGATCGACGCGCTCACCTTGAGGACCCGCGAACTTCAGCTGCGGAAGGATCCCCAGTGTCCGGTCTGCGGACCCAACCCGACCATCACCCAGCTCATTGACTACGAGGCCTTCTGCGGGATCGGGGCTCCGGAGCGCGGGGCGGAAGTAACCCCGCTCGGGCTCCACACCGAAATCGCTGCGGGCGCCGAGCCCTTGCTGCTGGATGTGCGGGAACCGCATGAGTGGGCCATCGCGCACCTCGAGGGAGCCCGGCTCATTCCGCTCCGGCAACTGCCCCAGCGACTCGGCGAGCTCGATGGCCACCAGAGCATCGTGACCTACTGCCATCACGGCCAGCGGTCCCGGCAGGCCATGGAGTTCCTCAAGAGCGCAGGGTTTTCCGACGTAAGAAGCCTGGCGGGCGGGATCGACGCGTGGGCACGGGACGTTGAGCCTGCCATGCCGCGCTATTAGGTTTGCGCTCCCGCCGGAGTGGTGGAACTGGTAGACGCGCTGCGTTCAGGGCGCAGTGGGCGCAAGCCCGTGGGGGTTCGAGTCCCCCCTTCGGCATTCAATAGGTCCGCAGGATGGCCAGACGGCAGGGCGGCAGCCACCGCCTTGCCGTCTTGTCGTTTGCCGGCCTGCCGCCTGGCCGTCCTGCCGTCCTGCCGTCCTGCCGTCCTTGCCACACCCTGAACCCTTTGTCTATCTTGCAGTTAGACGAAATGCCAAATGCTGCCGAGTCCGCGGAGGGCAAGCGCTCGATCGCCCGCAATCCCCGGGCGACCTACGACTACCACATCCTGGAAAAGTGGGAGGCAGGCCTGGTGCTGACCGGCACCGAGGTCAAGTCGCTCCGGAACGGCAAGGCGTCCATCAAGGAAGCGTACGCGCGGTTGAGAAACGGCGAGGTGTTCCTCGAAGGCATGAACGTCACGCCCTACGCCCAGGGCAATCGATACAATCACGACCCGGTGCGGTCCCGCAAGTTGCTGCTGCACCGCAAGGAGATCGAACGGCTGATCGGAGCCGTCGAGCAGAAGGGCCTCGCGCTGATTCCGCTCGAGGTGTACTTCAAGCAGGGGAAGGCCAAGGTGGTGATCGCGCTGGGCCGAGGCAAGAAGGATCACGACCGCCGGGAAGACATCAAGCGCCGGATCGCGGACCGCGAGGTGGCCCGCGCCATCCGGGGAAGGGGAGTGCGATGATCGCGCTGCTCGCCGCCCTGGTGCTCGGCCAGCCCGGGGCGACTCCCAGCACCCTGACCGTTTCCACCCCGCGAGGCGAGGTTCGGCTCGCCGTGCGCTACGATCGGGACGGGGCTCCGGTCCTGGTCGCCGCGACCCTCGCCCGGGCTCTGAACGGCACCCTGACGCTGGCCGACCCGTGGGCCAACCTCACGGTCGCCCGCCAATCGTTCCGGTTCCTGTTGGATTCGCCCTACTACGTCTACCAGGGCTCGGTTCGCCCGCTGGCGGGACCGGCTTCGGTCACCCGCGACACGCTCTTCATCCCGTTCCAGTTCGTAGTCGAGGTGTTGCCCCGGATCCTGGCCGAGCGGTTTCGCTACGATGCCGATGCATCCCGCCTGGTGGAGACCGGGACCCAGGCCGCGCCTCCCCTCGACGCGACCCGGCTTCCCAACGGTCTCATGCCTGGCCACGTGGTCACCGTGGATGCCGGGCATGGTGGCACCGACCCGGGGAATCCCGGCCTCTACTTTCCCAGCGGCGTCACCGAGAAGCACATCACCCTTCAGTTCGCGCTGCTGCTCCGGACCGAGCTCCAGAAGCAGGGAATCCGGGTGGTGATGACTCGCACCACGGATACCCTGATCGCCCTGGGCGACCGGGGCCGCTACTGCACCGAGACCTGTGACCTGTTCGTGAGCCTGCACATCAACTCCCTGGCCCGCCGGCGGGGATACACCGAACGACGCGGCTTCGAGACCTATTTCCTGGCCGAGGCGAAGACGGAGGACGCCGAACGGGTCGCCCAGATGGAAAACGAAGCGATCCGGTTCGAGAAACCCGACGTCAACTCGCCCGGCTCGGGAGGCCTGGACTTCATTCTGCGCGACCTGCAGCTGAACGAGCACCTCCGGGAATCGGCCCGATTGGCGGAGCTGGTGCAGGAAAAGCTGGATCCTGTGCATACCGGGGAGAATCGCGGCGTCAAACAGGCGGGGTTCCGGGTGCTGACCAGCGCCCGACGACCGGCGGTCCTGGTTGAGTTGGGATACAGCACCAACCCCGACGATGCCAGGCTGCTCACCCGGCGAAACAGCCAGGAGTCGCTGGCCTCCGCGGTGGCGGACGCGATCGTGGAGTATCTGCTCGAATACGAACGGAAGACCGGCCAATGAGACGTGCCGCGGGCGCCCTGCTGTGTATCGCCTCCCTTGCGGGATGCGCCTATTACAACGGGATGTACAATGCGAACCGGCTGGCCCGCCAGGCGGAAAAGGCCGAGCGCGAGGGCCGGACCTTCGATGCCGGGAGTCTCTGGGGCCAGGCCGGGGTGAAGGCAGACACGGTGCTGGCCCGGCACGGGTCCAGCAAGTGGGTCGACGACGCCCTCCTGGTGCGCGGCAAAGCTTACCAGCGGCTGGGAGACTGTTCCAGCGCGGTGACCACGCTGCGCCGGCTGCTCGAGACCTCGACCGATCCCGCCCTGATCGAGGAGGGCTCCTTCCTGCTGGGCGAGTGCTACCAGACCATGAACAACGCCGAGGCGGCCACCGGCGCCTTTGCGCTGCTCGTCAACAGCCGCAACCCGGAGCGCCGCCGTGAGGCCCTCTACCAGCACGGCCACTCCCTGGTGCTGGGCGATCGTTTCGAGGAGGCTTTGAGCGAGCTGGGACGCACCGATCATCCCCGGGCCGCCGGCGAGCGCGCCGCTGCCCTGGCCGGACTGGGTCGCACCGATGAGGCGCTGCGCATTGCCGACTCGCTGGTGACAGCGCGCGATACCGCCGCCTCATGGTCGCTGCTGCTCGACCTCGTGGGTCGCACCGATCCGCTGGCGGCGTCTCAATTGGCGAATCGAGTCGTCGCCATGCCCCAATTCCGGCCCGAGCTGGCGGGTGAACTGCTGTTGGCCGATGGCCGCTGGCTGGTCGCGGCGCATCCGGACCTGGCGGCGAAGCAGTTGTTTGCCTCGGTCGAGGCGGCGCCCAACGGCCCCGCCAGCAACACGGCCCGGTTCGAGCTGCTCCGGCTTCGGATCGAACGGGTAACCAGTATCGACTCGCTGGCCCTCACCCAGCAGGAATTCTCCGACGTGCAGCAACTCGGCGGCCCCGTTGGAACCCTGATTGCCCGGTACGATCGGGCGGCGGGAATCATCCGGGAGTTGGTGGATTCCGTCGCCGCGGGTTCGGCCGGGTCGGACATGCGGCTCTTCCTGGCCGGGGAATTGGCCCGCGATTCCCTGGTCATGACTGCCCTGGCCCGGGGAATTTTCGCCCGAGTGGCACGGGACTATCCCGGGTCTCCTTATGCTCCGAAGGCGGTGCTGGCCCTGATGGCCCTTGAGCCGGCCATAGCGGATTCGGCGCGAGCGATCCTGCTGGAGCGTTACCCGGAAAGCCCATACTTCCTGGCCTGGGAAGGCCAACCCGCGCCCAGCTTCGGCCAGCTGGAAGACTCGTTGGCGACGTTCACCTCGAAGCTCCACCGTCCGACGCGACAGAACACGCCGGCCCGGCCCGCAACCCGTCCCGTCCAGGGGACCGGGTTGCCGCAGAATTGATGGCCGGGAGCCTGGCTCGCGACATTCTCGGGATCCATTTTCAAAATCCAGTTCTGCTTGCGTCGGGCACCGCCGGCTTCGGCCGCGAGCTGGCTGGCGTCATGGACCTGGAGCGACTCGGTGGCCTGGTCACCAAGGCCGTTTCCGTCGAGCCGCGGGCCGGGAATCCTCCTCCCCGGGTCGCGGAATTCGCCGGCGGCATGCTCAACTCGGTGGGGCTCGCCAACCCGGGGCTCCAGCACGTGCTGAGGGACGAGCTGCCCTGGCTCGCCGGTAACGTTCGCGCGCCCCGGGTGCTGGTGAACGTGGTCGGGTTCACCGAAGAGGAGTACGGGACCGTGATCGAAGGCCTCGAATCCGCCCCGGGGATTTCGGCCTATGAGATCAATCTCTCGTGTCCCAACACGTCCCGCGGCGGCATGGAGTTCGGGTCCGATCCCGATTCGGTCACTCGCCTGGTGACCCGCTGCCGCCGGATGACCCGGCGCCCCATCTTCGCGAAACTGTCCCCGTCCCTGCCCGACATTCCGGCGATGGCGCAGGTTGCTCGCGATGCCGGCGCCGACGGCGTGTCGCTGATCAACACCCTCCCCGGTTATCTCGCCGACGCCGCCGCCCATCCCCGCCTGGGTCAGGGCAACGGCGGGGTCAGCGGTCCAGCGCTGTTACCGATCGGGATCCTCGCCACTCGAAGGGTGCACGAGCGGATGCCTGAGCTCGCGATCATCGGTGTTGGCGGCATCCGGAACGCGGAAGACGCGCGACAATATCTCGATGCCGGCGCCGGCCTGGTTGCGATCGGGACAGCCGCCCTGGCGGATCCCCAGCTTCCTGGCCGCGTGGTGCGCGAACTGGAGAACTATGGCTGAGCTGATTCTCGCCCTGGATCTGCCCTCCGCGAAGGCCGCGCTCGCGATGGTGGACCGGCTCTCCGGGTTGCGCTGGGTGAAGGTGGGTTCCATCCTGATGACACGGGAAGGGCCGTCACTGGTACTGGCGCTTCGAGAACGGGGGCTCAAAGTGTTCCTCGACCTCAAGTGGCATGATATTCCCAACACGGTGGCGGGCGCCGTCCTGGCGGCGGTGGATCTCGAAGTGTCTCTGGTGACGGTGCATACCCTGGGTGGCACTCAAATGATGGAGGCGGCAGCCAAGGCCGCCGCAGGGCGGACCCGCCTTGCGGGGGTGACAGTCCTGACCTCTCACGACGACGAATCGCTCAGTGCGGTGCTGGGCCGGGACCGGGTAGATGCCGGCGCCGAGGTCGCCAGGTTGGCCCAGACGGCGGTTCGGGCGGGTCTGGATGGCGTAGTCTGCTCGCCGCGCGAGGTGGGGATGTTGCGGAGCCAGCTGGGTCCCCAGCCGTTGCTGGTGGTGCCTGGAATCCGCCAGCCGGGTGATGCCCCGGGCGACCAGGCCAGGACCGCGACTCCCCGAGAGGCGGTACTTGCCGGGGCCACGCACCTGGTGGTGGGCCGGCCGATCCTGGAATCCCCCAGTCCGGCGGATACCTATCACCGAATACTGGAGTCCATGGCGTGAGATTGAAGCTACTGGTTGGCCTGCTGTTGATTCCTGCCCTGTTGCCCGCCCAGGGGACAACCCTGCGGGCGGTGGCGGAGCAGACCCGCGGGTACTGGCAGGCCCAGGACGCGCGGGGCCTGGTCAATCAGGCGTCTCAGCTCCTGCTCCAGCTACCGGAAGCCGATCCTTCAGCCCCGGTTGACCGGGACCAGGCCGCGGAACTGTTGCGGGATTTTTTCCACCACGCCGATGAAGTGGAAACCCGGATCACCGATGTCAGGGAAATGGATGCCGGACTCGGCCTGGTGGAATTGCGTCGGCGGTTCCGGGTACGGGGGACTCAGGAGATTCAGGAACAGCGGGTGTTGCTCAGCTACCGCGCTAGCGGGAATGGCTGGATGCTGGTGGAGCTTCGGATCAGCCGGTAGGGTTTGATACATGTCACGTATCCTGGTAATCGACGACGATCCCGATGTTCGCC
>DASYPP010000001.1:0-15893 GCA_036006525.1 Gemmatimonadales bacterium | reverse complement strand
CGAGAGCCACCGGTTGCCGATGGCGGCCGAGGTGAGGAGCTGGGTGTGAAAACTTCCGAACACCCGGCCCCGGCTGGTCAGCCGGCTCTCGTAATACGTCGCGAGACCCTCGGCGACCCAGGACGGCTGGTAGTAATTGGGAAAGGTGCCGGGCACTCGGCCCAGTACCGACTGCACCAGTCCCCAGGGTCCCTTCACCCGGTCCAGGTGAAAGATGTGGGTCAGCTCGTGGCTGATCAGCAGGCGGAGCCAGTCGTCGTAATTCTGGAGATCGGGTTCGTCGGGCGGTGGAACCAGGAGGAGAACGATGCGATTCGAAGGGAAGACTCTCGCCGATCCATTGGAGAAGTCCGCCGCGTCGCTCAGGACGAGGTCGACCGACTGGCGCGGGGGGACCAGCTCGAGCGAGAGCGCGGCGTAGGCCCGCTCGCCCTCGCGGGCCGCCCGCATCGCCAGGGAATCGGCGCCGGGGCGGTAGTGAATCCGGAAGTGAGTGGTGTGGGCGGTGAGCCAGCGACCGGAGGGGCTGACTTGAGCCAGGGAGACAGAAGAACATGCGAAGGTGAGGAGTGCCGCTATTCCAAGACGGGAGTGCGTCACCGTGAACTTCCTTCCAGGGCTACCGTTTTCAACACGTAGGCACGTAGGGCACGTAGGAAAAAGAAGATGTGAACTGCTACCTGAAGAGTGTACTGGTATTTCGTATAATGACTAGTCGTGTCCAGGGAAGGTTTCTTTCCGGTTGAAGCACAACGGCGGCTTCACTCGTCACCCATTCAGGCGGTTCTACGTGGCCTATGTGCCCTATGTGACTACGTGTTGAAAACGGTCGTCACTGAGAGGTGCTCCAACAATCCGGGCACGCGCTTCAGTGCTCCCCTGCCCGCCCCCGCAGAAAACTCTCCATGCCACTAAACACGCCCTGGGCATACAACCTCTGCCCCTCGGGCTGCCGCAATGCACTCTCCTGGTCCGGCATCATCATGAACAACCCCTCGCACAGAATCGCCGGCATCCAGGTCGGGCGCACCAGGGCGAGGTCGCCGCGGCCCACGCCCAGGTCGCGCAGCCCCAGCGACTGCACCAGGGCGCGCTGGACCGCCATCGCCAGTGGCACGCTCTGGGGATGGTTGTAGAACACGCTGGTGCCGTTGTTGATGAACGGGTTCACTCCGTCGGGCAGCGCATTGTTGTGAATCGAGACCAGGAGATCGACGTTCAGGCTGTCGGCCAGCTTCACCCGGGGATAGAGATCCACCGGCACGTTGGTGGTGCGGGTCATGATGACTTCGGCTCCGGCCTGTTGCAGCAGGTCGCGGAGGATGAGTGCCACCGCCAGATTGGCGTCCGCTTCGCGGAGCCCGGTGGGGCCGGTGGCGCCCAGCGGCGGATGGCCGGGATCGACCTCGATCCGGAGACCGCGGAACGGCCTTGTGGCATCGATGACCGGCGGCCGCTTGATCTCGAGGATGAGATCGTTCTGCTGCCACCGGGTGCGATAGCCCCACACCGGCTGGGTGAGATCGAAGCTCACGGTGACCTCGTCGGCCGCGGGCTGGTTCCAGGCGATGGTCCTCACCAGCGGGTCGGTCCCGCCGTAGCGGATCCAGTTCACGTCGCCCACGGCGCTGTAGAGCTTGAGCTCCAGCCCATGCTCGGTCTCGTTCACCTCGAACGGCACCCGCTGGCTCATCGGGATCCGGAAGCTGACCCGGTCGGCCATCGGCGTCAGCGTGGTCGAACCCACCACCGAGACCAGCGGCGGCATTCCGGCCGGAAGCGGCTGGGCGTCCGCCACTGGAATCCAGCTCTGCGCGGTGCGGGAGAGCTGGAGCCGGAGGTCGTTGTTGATCCGCCCGCTCACCAGCGCGCGGGTGCCGGTGGGAAAGAACCAGTGGTAGGTGCCGCCGGGCACCGCGCGGCCCACGGTAATGCCATCGCTCTGGCCGGTGCGCGCGGTGTCGTCATCCAATTGAACCAGCAGCGGCAACGAATCGAGCAGCGCAATCCGGATCGGCCAGACGGCGCGCGCCGTGTCGCGACCAAGAATCGCCTCGATGACGGGCAGGGTGTCGGGGATGGGGACCGGGGTCGGCAGGATGGTCGGCCCGGCGCCGACCACCGGGCCGATGGAGCGGCCCAGCGAGCGCGCCCGCACCGTGGCGACGTAACGGTCGCTCTTGAGCGGGCCGACCAGGTGGGTGGTGTCGCGATCGAAGGCGCGGATCCCCCAGCTCACGTCGTCATAGCCGGGGTCGGTGACGAACGGGATCACCTGCCCATCGGGCAGCACGGCCCGGACCTCGGCCCCTTCGGCCGCGCGCACTGACAGCGCCAGGTACTCGCCAGCCGGCCACCAGATTCTTCCCTGCGGACTAATGGAGCCGGCATCAACCCAGACTCCGGCGTCCGGCGGAACGAAGCGGCTCGCCCGATGGACCTCGAAGCTGACCGTGATGGAGTCAACCGCGTTCCGGGCCGAGATGGCCAGCTGCATCACGCTGTCGGGAGGGAGCGCGATCCAGCCAATCCACGCCCCGTTGGGCCACACGACGACCGGCTGGCCATTGACCGTGACGCTGGCGTCGCCCGTCCCCACGCTACCGAAGATGAAGCTGGAGTCGCGCGCCTCCACCCGATCACCCGGGGAGGGATAGATCACTTTGATGTCGATGGGGCCTTTGACGACGGGGACCGGAGGGAGGCGGCCGTTCGACGACATGACCGGACCGGATCGGGTGCTGTCCGGTACCGCGACCGTCACTGGCTGCATTCCCGGGGCGGAACGGGACAGGCCACAGCCCGTAGCACCGGCCAGCCCCAGGCACCCCAGAAAAACCAGAACCCGACTCATGCGTCCAAGGTAAACGGTGACTAGGACTTACGCCAAGCAGGCCATGTTGACGCTCCTCATTCTGGCGGGTAGATTGCGCCATCACCTAAATGAGGGAATGACCGAATGGGGGAATGAGGGAACGGTGTTGTGTATTCCCACATTCCCCTATTCCCGCATTCCCACATTCCAACAGGAGGCTAAGACGGCCGACATCGGCGCTCCCAAAGGGGCAGGCGGCGTTCCACCCACCCGCGTGCAGCGGACTAACGACTCCGAGCAGAAGTGTCCCACCTGCTCGGCGATGATAGTCCCCAATCTTCCATTCTGTGGCCAGTGCGGAACCAAGGTCGGACCGGAGCGAGCCGGAGTGGCATGTAACACCTGCGGACTCAGGAGCCAGCCTGATCTCAAGTTCTGTCCGGCCTGCGGCACCACGATGCCCGCAGTGGGTGGCACCAGCGCGCGGGTCCTCGCTCCCGTGACCCTCAAGCTCACCCTGCTCGACCGCGCGGGGACCGTCCTCAAGGAATTCCCGCTCAATCGCCCGGTCACCAGCCTGGGCCGCCAGGGCGCGGACCTCACCTTCGCCGAGGATCCCTATCTCTCGCCGCTGCATGCCCAGCTGGTCAACGCCACGGGCCAGGTCCGGCTCCGCGACCTGGGGAGCCGCAACGGGACCTGGCTGTTCATCGACGAGCCACAGCGGTTGACCGACGCCGACACCATTCTGATCGGGGGCCAGATCTTCCGCTTCCGCCGCCTGGGCTATCCCGGGCCGCGGCCCCCGGAGCAGGACGCCACCCGCCGCATGGGGAGCCTCATTCCGGGCGCGGACATCGCGTCGCTCACCCAGCTCCGGAGCGACGGCAGCGCGCGGGACACCGTGCATCTCTCGCCCGGCCGTACCCTGACGCTGGGCCGGGAGCAGGGCGACTGGCAGTTCCCCTACGATCCCTCCATGAGCTCGCTGCACGCCACGATTCGCAGTGAGGACGCCGATTTCGTCATCACCGACATGGGCAGCCGCAACGGCATCGCCCTCTCGATCAAGGGCGAGCCGCTGCTTCGGAGCGGGGCCCGGATCCTGATCGGCGACCAGCTGCTCAAGGTGGAGTTCTCGTGAAGTTCTGTCCCGTCTGCGGAACTGAGTACGCCGACGAAGTGAAATTCTGCCCCCGGGACGGGCAGACCCTGCGTGCCGCCGACCCCAGCGCCGATTTCGTCGGCCAGGTGATCGCCGGCCGTTATCATGTCACCAGGAAGCTGGGTGAAGGCGGAATGGGCGCGGTGTATCTCGCCGAGCACGTGAAGATGGGCCGGATGAGCGCCATCAAGGTGATGGGCAAGGGGATGAGCCACGACCCCGAAGCCATCTCCCGCTTCAACCGGGAAGCCGCGAACGCCAGCAAGATCAATCACCCCAATTGCTGCGCGGTCTACGACTTCGGCGAGACCGAAGACGGCACCATCTACCTCGCCATGGAGTTCATCGAGGGCCGGACGCTTTCGGCCCTCCTCAAGGAGACCGGCCCGCTGCCGCTCCGGCGCGCGGCCGACCTGCTCCGCCAGTGCGCGGACGCGCTGACGGCCGCGCAGGAGCTGGGCATCGTCCATCGCGATCTCAAGCCCGACAACATCATGATCGTGTCGCAGCGGGCGAAGGACGTGGTCAAGGTGGTGGACTTCGGGATCGCCAAGGCGGCCGAGTCGGAGAGCGGGCAGAAGGTGACCAAGACCGGCCTGGTGGTGGGCACTCCGGAGTACATGAGCCCGGAGCAGCTCTCGGGCGACAAGCTGGACGGCCGGAGCGACATCTACTCGCTGGCCCTGGTCTTCTACCGGATGATCACCGGTGCCCTGCCGTTCATCGCGGATACGGCGCAGGAGACCATGATCAAGCGGCTCACCGACGAGCCGATGCCGCTGATCCAGGCCAAGCCGGACGGGAACTTCCCGGCAGCACTGCAGCCGGTGATGGACAAGGCGCTGGCCCGCTATCCGAATGACCGCTACGCCACGGCCGCCGAGTTCGCGAGCGACGTGACCCGGGTGGCCGGAGCGGTGAGCCCTACCGCCAGCCGTCCGGCCGCCGATACCGAGGCCAAGACCCAGGTGGTGCGTCCGGAAGAAATGAAGACCTCCGGCACCAAGGCGCCGCCGCCGACCCGGGTGGTGTCGCCCACGAAGTCGAAGATGAGCCCGGTGGTGATCGGAGTGAGCGTGGTGGTGCTGGCGCTGGGCGGCGGGGCGTATGCGATGAAAGATTCGTTGTTTGGGCCCAAGAATCCGCCGGCTGATTCGACCACGGGGGTTGTAGGGGACAGCGTCCAGCACTTTTCCCAGCAGGACACCACCAAGCGGGACACCACCAAGTCGACCACGGATTCGTCGACGCTGAGCCACGTCGGAGGGACGACGAATCCCGGTCCGGGCACCAGGAATCCGCCGCCGCGAGATACCACCAGCCACGGGACGAATCCGGTAACGAAGATCGCAGTCCCGCTTCCTTCGCTGGACGACATTCTCGAAGCAAGCACTCGCGCGACCGCCCGGTCGAACGCGGAACGGATCTATCGTCGCACCGACGTGCTGGACAGTCTTCGGGCCGAGGCCGCGGCGCTGGTAGGCCAAGCCTACACGGAGGATGCGAACTTTCAGAGCGCCAAGGACTGGTTGACCAGAGCAGACCAGATGTTTCACCGCGCCCTGTTCACCAGGCTGATCGCGGACGCGGACCGGAACATTACCCAAACGAGGAACTAGTGCCCACTGGCCCCGTACGCGTTTCCGTCTTCGGCAAGACCGACCTCGGCCGCACTCGCGACCACAACGAGGACACCTTCCTCGTCGCCGATCTGTCGACCGGCAACGCGAGCCTCCAGCCCGAGATTCGGGACCACGTCGTGGGTCCCAAGGGCACGCTCTTCATGGTCGCCGACGGCATGGGCGGCGCCGCGGCCGGCGAAGTCGCCAGCGCGATGGCCGCGGACGTGATCTTCACCCACCTCAAGGAAACCTGGCTCAAGGACGCCGAGTCCACGCCGCAGCGCTTCGCGTTCCGGCTCAAGGAAGCGGTGGAGCGGGCCAACGCGAAGATCCACCAGCACTCCAAGGACCACCCCGAAGTGCGCGGCATGGGCACCACGGTCACCGCGGTCGCGGTCCTGGGCAACGAGCTGTACCTGGCGCAGGTGGGTGACAGCCGGGCCTACCTGATCCGGGATGGCGGAGCGATCCAGCTGACCAAGGACCAGTCCCTGATGCAGCGGCTGGTGGAAGCCGGCGAGCTGACCGAGGAAGAGGCCGAGCAGAGCGAGCGGCGCAACATCATCCTCCAGGCCCTGGGCCCCGAGCCCCGGGTGAAGGTCGATCTTACCTACCAGCCGCTCTCCCTGGGCGACACCATCGTGCTCTGCTCGGACGGGCTCTCCGGCCAGGTCAAGAAGGACGAGATCGCGGAGTTGGTGGTCAAGAATCCCGACCTGATGACGCTCTGTGCCAAGCTTATCGAGACCGCCAACAGCCGGGGCGGGCCCGACAACATCACCGCCGTGGTCGCCCGGTTCGAGGGGGACGGGCTCACCGATGCCAAGACCGGCGACAACGCGGGCTACCAGGTCTACCCGCTGCAGGACGGCGAGGCGACCACGGAACCGGTGCCCATCTATACCGGCAGCCCGGCGCCAGTGTCCCGCAAGCACCAGAAGAAGCTGCTGATCCTGGCGGTGCTTGGGGCCATTCTGCTGCTTGCCGCGTTTTTCTTACTGAAGAAGTGAGGCACTCTCGAGAAGATCCCTCGCTGCGCTCGGGATGACAGAACCCTCTAATCCTGGGGCTTCTTGAAGATCCAATTCACCTTCCTGGGCGGCGCCCGCGCCGGCCAGAGCGAGACCTTCAGCGAGCCCTTCATCCAGATCGGCCGCCACCCGCATTGCGACCTCCGCTTCGACGCCGACCGCGACCTCGACGTATCCAGCCGCCATTCCTCGGTGACGATGCAGGCCGAGATGTACACCCTGCGCGATCTCGGCAGCACCAACGGCACCTACATCAACGGCAAGCGGCTCACGGCGGACCACGTCCTGGTCAACGGTGACGTGATCCAGTTCGGCAAGACAGGGCCCCGGCTGGAGGTGAACATCCTCCGCGACGAGCGGCCCGGTCCCGCCGGGACGCAGGACAAGTCGGCGGTGAAGGCCGAAGTGAAGCCAGCCTTGCCGACGGCGAGCCCGGAGAAAGCCGGGGGGAAGCAGCCCGGCGTTCGCCGCACGCCTGAAGGCGGCGGCACCGCGGTCCGGGTCAAGGCTGAAGTCGCCCGGCAGACCGCGCACCTCCGCCGCACCACGATCATCCTGCTCGGCTTGCTGATCGTGCTGGCCAGCGCCTACGTCTGGCAGAGCGTCTCGGCCTCGCGCCGGATCAAGGCGGAGCAGGACAAGCTGATGGGCATGGTGGACAGCCTCTCGACCGCGCTGCGCCAGGTGCAGACCAGCTCGGCGTCGCTCCAGGCCTCGCTCGACTCGGCCCAGGCCGAGACCGCCCAGTTGAAAACCCGGATCGGCCGGGGCGGAAGCGCCGAAGAACTGGCAGCGCTCCGGGCCCAGTTGAGCACGGCGATGCGGCGGCAGCAGAGCATCTCCAGCGCCGCCTCCATTGATGCGGGACCGATCAACAACGCCAACAAGGACGCGGTGGCCGTGGTCCTGGTGGAGTTCGCCGACGGCACCCGGCGCACCGGGTCCGGGTTCGCGGTCCAGAGCGACGGCCAGTCATCGCTCCTGATCACCAATCGCCACGTGGTGACCGGTACGGACGGTTCCTTGCCGACCCGGGTCGGCGCGATCTTCAACGGTTCGAAACAGAACTTCCGGGCCGAAGTAGTGACCGTGGCGACTGATGAAGCCGCGGACCTGGCGCTGATCCGGGTCCCCGTCCGGGGCGGGACGCCGGTGGTCCACTCGATCGCGCCGACCAGGGAGCCGGAGGCCGGCGATCCGGTGGTGATGGTGGGCTACCCGCTCGGGCTCGACATGGAAATGGGTGGCGACTGGCAGACCAAGGGCGTCTCCACGGCGCTCACCACGGGAACCATCTCCAAGGCCCTGAGCGAGCGGCTGCTGATTCTCGGCTACGGGGCGCCAGGCATGAGCGGCAGCCCGGTCTTCGATCGAACCGGGGCGGTGATCGGGGTGGTGTTCGGGGGGCAGCGGGATAGCGAGGGGAAGTTGCTGCTGGCGGTGCCGGTCAAGTACGTGAGGGAGATCCTGCAGGGGCACTAGCATAGGGGAGGATCTAAGACCCGCTCTTGTCGTTGGGAGGGCACCTGGAGGTTTTCGTTAGGCGACACATCCCCGCGCGCTCTGCGCGCGGGCCATTCTCTTGGAATTCGCGTGTAGGGGTCGATCTAAGATCGACCCCTACACTACAATCGGCCCCTATGCGAACAGCAACAGCCAACCTATCCCCAGCATCGTCCCCAGGATCACCGTCACCCACACCAGCCACATTCCCCCGTCGCGCCGCAGATTGTCGAGCGGCGTGAGCCCGGTGCGAGTGCGGACCGGCCCCCACCATCCACCGGGACGGATGCGAGCGTAGAAGGCGTCCAGCACCTCGGGCCGCTCCGGCCGGGTGAGAAACGTCACCGGCAGCCACACCGCCATGGTGCCGAAGGTAGTGAAGCCAAGCCGGGCGCCCCAGCTCCAATCCGTGCTCGCGGCGATGCTCGCCAGGACCAGCCCCACCAGCATCGCGGCGATCTCGGTCCACGCATTGATCCGCCACCAGAACCAGCGCAACAGCAGCACCGCACCGGTGCCGCTCCCGATCAGCACCAGGAAGCGGAACACCTTCCCCACGTCGCTCATGAAGAAGGACAGCACCGCCGCGAGCAGGGTGATCACGATCGCCGCCCAGCGCGCGCCGCGCAGCAGCTTACGGTCGTCCTTCTCGCCGGTGAAGCGGGCATAGAGATCGTTGATGATGTAGCTGGAACCCCAGTTGACCTGGGTGGAGACCGTGGACATGAACGCCGCGAGCAGGCTGGCGAAGACCAGGCCCAGCACGCCGGCCGGAAGGTAGCGCACCATGAGGACGGGATATGCCATCTCCGGATCGCTCAGGCCCGGCAGGATCACCAGTGCCGCGAGCCCGACGATGACCCAGGGCCAGGTGCGGACGACATAGTTGAGAAAGTTGAAGAAATGGGCCGTCTTCATCGCCTCTTTCTCGTTGGCGGTGGACAGCACCCGCTGCACCAGCATCCCGCCGCCGTCGCTGTATCGGTAGGCCCACCACTGGACCCCGATGTAGCCGAGAAAGGTGGTGAGTGGCACCAGTGCGTCCTTGCCGAGGGGGACCAGGTCGAGCCGGTGGGCCTGGCCCTGGGCCCGGAGCGTGGCGGTGAGGCCGCCCAGCCCGCCGACCTCGTGCAGCGCGTAGCCCATCACCAGCAGGGCGCCGATCATCGCGAGCACGTACTGGACGAAATCGGTCGCGACCACGCCCCAGAGTCCCGACGCCGCGGTATAGATGAGGGTGATGAGCACGATGGGAAGCACCGCCCACAGCCGGGGATCGCCCGGCAGGGCGGGAAGCGCGTCGAGGATTCCCAGACCCAGGATGACTTTCCTCATCGCCAGCATGCCGTAGCCGATGCCGATGCAATTGAGCGGCACCGCGAGCAGGAACGCGCGGATGGCGCGGAGGGTCGCCGCCGGGTTGCCGCCGTAGCGGAGCTCGGTCAGCTCCATGTCGGTCACCACCTGGGCCCGGCGCCACAACTTGGCCAGGAGCACGGCCAGCAGTACGTGGCTCAGCGCGAAGCTCCACCACTCCCAGTTCCCCGCCACGCCCGCCGCCGCGACCCGGCCGGCGACGTAGAGCGGGGTGTCTACGTTGAACGTCGTTGCGGCCATCGAGGTCGCCGCCAGCCACCACGGGATGGCCCGGCCCCCGACAAAGAATTCGGCCATGTTCTTCGCCCCGCGGCGGGCGAGATAGAGGCCGAGGCCGAGGGAGCCGGCGAGATAGAGAAGGACGATGGACCAGTCGAGAACAGACATTGAGATTTAGTGATTTAGTGATTTAGTGATTTAGTGATTGGTGATTGTGATTGGTGATTTGTGATTGCACAATTGTGATTCGTGCCGCGTTTTATTGATGATGCCTCTGCAATTGAATAGTCTAGAATTGCTGCATGAACAACGCTCCGAGTGCCTTGGAGAGACAGATCGCGCTCCAGAAACGTACAGCCCAGTTTGCCCTGGCCAGTATCCGGTTCTGCCGCTCGATGCAGAATTCCGTCGAGGGCCGGCACATCATCGGACAATTGGTCAGGTGCAGCACGTCAGTCGCATCCAACTATCGAGCAGCTTGCCGAGCACGATCGCGTCGGGAATTCGTGGCGAAACTTGGCATTGTCGTCGAAGAAGGAGACGAGTCGCTTTTCTGGCTGGATCTCGTCGGCGACCTGGGCCTTAACGTCGGCGAGGCGCTTGTAAGCCTTCGCAAAGAAGCCAACGAACTAGTGTCCATCTTTACCGCCGCGCGGTCAACCGCCGCAAGAAGCCTCAAGGATGCTCCGAAATCGTGAGCTACGATTGCCTCCAGCTGTTATCACTAAATCACTAAATCACCAAACCACTAAATCACTAAATGTTTCTGAATCCATCTCGCCACTGAGAATTGCATCAGGTTCTGCCGGTGCCACGCCACCAGCACCGGCGCATTGCCGGGGATCTCTTCCAGCAGCCGCGGGTGACCGAACAATACGACCAGGTCGGCGACCGGCGCCTCCAGCGCGAGGGCCTGCCGTGCGTCCAGGCTGAATCCCGCCCGGCCTTTCCACCCCCTGGGCTCGGCATACGCCAGCACGATCGTACTGCCGCCCTTCCCTTCCGGGACCCCCGCCACGTGCAGGTCGCGAGGAATGATGACGTCGGGGACCGCGGGATAGGGGCCGCCCTGGTCGTCATCCACCACGAACAGGTCGAGCGGTGCCTTGAGCCGGGGCGGCTCGCCGCGAGCCATGCCCCGGGCGATCAGGCGATCGGCAATGGCGAGAGACGTGGTGACCGCCTCGGGGGACCGCTCCAGCGGTGACGGGGTACCCGTCGCCTGCGCCAATGCGCGATCGTAGCGCGCGAGTGCCTCGCGCAGCCGAGGCTCGGGCAACTCGCCGGATGCCGCCGAGGCCAGCAACGCCTCCGCCACCGCGATCGGCTGCTGGGGATAGAGCAGCATGTCACAACCGGCATTGACGATGGCGACCGCGGCCTGGGCCTCGCCGGCTCCGCTCCTCGCCGCTTCCATGATCATCGCGTCGGTCACCACCAGGCCGGAAAACCCCAACTTTCGCCTGAGCCGGGACAGGATCGGCGCGGAGAAGGTCGCCGGGGCGCCCAATGGATCCAGCGCCGGGAACCCGACGTGGGCCGTCATGACCGACGCGACGCCAGCGGAAACCGCGGCCCGGAACGGCAGCTCATCACGCTCCACGACATCGAGCGGCGCGTCCACCCTGGGAAGCTCGCGATGCGAGTCGCCGGTGGTGCGGCCGTGGCCCGGGTAGTGTTTGGCCGACGCGAGGGCACCGGCGGCCTGGCAGGCTTC
The DNA here is from genome assembly GCA_036006525.1 of Gemmatimonadales bacterium. Taxonomy (GTDB): domain Bacteria; phylum Gemmatimonadota; class Gemmatimonadetes; order Gemmatimonadales; family GWC2-71-9; genus DASYPP01. Next base: position 4,444 of record DASYPP010000001.1, on the reverse strand, counting down.
AACCCAGAGAGTAACATCGCGCGCGACCAGGTCAGGATCGGCGCCGAAAGCGCGGGTCTGGACGATCGGGTTCCGCGGCTCGCAATCCAGGTCGGCCACCGGCGCGAAGACCCAGTTGATGCCGGCATAACGCGCCTCGGCGGCGGTGCTGCCGGCGGCCGCGACGATCGCACCGGGGTCCTCCAGGCTGGCCAGCGCGGCCGGCGGCGGGAACTCGCTCAGCCCGGCGACCTGCTGCCCTGCCCCGCGCTCCAGGTCCGACCCGATGAGCAGCGGCCGCCCCGCCTGCTGCAGCACCGATCCCACGAACCGGCGGATCGCGGACACCGTCCCGCCAAAGACGATGAATCCCCCGACGCCCAGCTCGACCGCACGAGCAGCCATCTCGCGCTCGTGCTCGAATCCGCCCTCGGCCTTCCAGCGGACGGCCGGCATGACGAGCCGAGCCGCGCAGAGATCACCGTTCATTTCAGATTGTGCCGAGTTGGAGGCTTGCAAAAGCACCTCGCCGCGACCGCGGTGAGGCGCGGCGGCCGCGGCAAAACCAAGTGCAAATACTATTCATTTTTTTCTTGGATAGCTGTATGTGATGTCGAATCGAACTGGATTGCGCCGCGTTCGCCGCGGGTCCACCGCGGCCGCCGCGAGGAGCTGTTGCCGGCCTGCCTTCTCACGCAGGTGTAACGGAACCAAGCAATCGAAACCCACGCGCGCCGGTTGCCGCCGGAAGGTTGCCGGGGTGGCCGCTCAGCACCAGGTGGCCGAGCAGCGCGAAGGCGACCGCCTCCTTGGCGTCACCCGAGAAAAACAATTCGTCGAAGCGGCGGATGCTGGCCGGCAAGCCCCACAGCCTTCCGAGATGGCGTGGCAGCTCTTCCATCAGCAGCGGGTGATGGCAACCGCCGCCCGAGACCACGATCTCCGGAGTCCCCGGAATCCAGCGCGCGATCGCCTCGGCGATGCTGCGTGCGGTGAGTTCGACCGCCGTGGTAACACCCGACGGACCCGGCACCCGGGAATAGAGCAACCGGGCGTAGGCCTGGCCGAAGCGCTCCCGGCCGGTGCTCTTGGGCGGCGGCGCATTGAAGAAGGGATCGGCCAGCAGGCTCTTGAGCACGCTCTCATCCGCGGTGCCGCGGCTGGAGAGCCAGGCATCGCGATCAAACGGCAGCGACGGGTCGGCCTGGCGGGCCAGCTCGTCGATCACGGCCATGCCGGGCCCGGTGTCGAATGCAAAGGCGTTTTCCAGCTTGCCCCGGCGCTCGACGTACGTGAGGTTCGCCATCCCGCCGATGTTTACCAGCACCCGCGGGGCGGTGTCGCTCCCGAACAGGAGTATGTCCGCCATCGGCACCAGCGGCGCACCCTGGCCGCCGGCCGCCACGTCGCGGGCCCGGAACCCGCTCACCACCCGGACCCCGAAGCGCTCGGCCACGATCGCCGGCTCGCCCAGCTGCCAGCTCACCAGCTTCGGCTCGTGCCAGATGGTCTGTCCCGGGTAGGCAATAAAGGAAAGCTGATTGGGCTGGACCCGCGCCTCGCCCAGCACCATGTCCACGGCCTGGGAGGCCCACTCGGCGAGATGGACGTGCAGCCGGGCCAGGTCGGACGCGGTCGCGGAGGTAATGGCGTCCTGGATTTCCTCCCGCTCCACGCCGGCGTAGGGCCGGCAGGCGAACTTCACCAGCTCGCACTCGCTGGGGCCCACGATCCGCACCAGCGCCGCGTCGACCCCGTCGAGCGAGGTGCCCGACATGAGTCCCACCGCCAGGATGGGCGGTCCGCTCATGCCTTCACGGGTGGGGGATCACCGACGATGGGACGGAGCCGGCCGCCATTCTTCTCCAGCAGCGCTTCGGCCTCCGGCTGGGACACGCCACGCTTCAGCATGACGATGGCGAGCTTGACGCTGCCACCCGCATCGCGAATCGCCAGGCGGGCCTTCTCCCGGTCCACGCCGGTGGTTTCCATCAGGATCCGCTCGCCCCGGTCCACCAGCTTGTCGCTCCAGGCCTGGAGATCCACCATCAGGTTCCCATAGACCTTGCCGATCCGGATCATGGCCCCGGTGCTGAGCATGTTGAGCACCAGCTTGGTAGCGGTTCCGGCCTTCATCCGGGTGGAGCCGGTCACCACCTCGGGTCCCACCAGGAGGGTGATGCAGAGATCACAGGTGTCGCGGAGCAGCGCCGGCGGCTCGCTGCAGGAGAGGAACACCGTCGCGGCGCCCAGGGCCTGGGCCCGGCCCAGCGCCGCGCGCACGTAGGGCGTGGTCCCGCTCGCGGCGATGCCGACCACGACATCCTTCTTGCTCACCCGGCGCTCGTCCATGGCCGCGATCCCGGCGTTTACGTCGTCTTCTGCACCCTCGGCCGGCCGCACCAGGGCGGGCAATCCGCCGGCGATGATCCCCACGACCATTTCCGGCGGGGTCCTGAAGGTGGGCGGACACTCCGAGGCATCGAGTACGCCGAGCCGGCCGCTGGTGCCCGCGCCGATATAGAGCAGGCGGCCGCCCTGGCGAAAGGCGGCCTCGATCAGGTCGATCGCGGCGGCGATTGCGCCTCGCGCGCGAGCAACCGCAGGGGGGACGGTGGCATCCTCCGCGGCGATCAGGTCGACGATTTGCGCGGCGCTGAGCGTGTCCACGTCCCGGCTGGCCGGATTGCGCTGCTCGGTGAGTCTGGGATCAAGCATTCGGGTTGTATAGCTCGCAGGGGGAAGCCGGGGCTAAATTGAACGAAGTCCAATCCACCCGGCAACCTTCACATTCGAGGTCTGCTTTGCGGAACCGAGTCTGCGTGGCCCTTTGCCTCGCCTTCCTCCTGGCCTGCACCCACTCCTCGGCGCAAACACCCGCGACCGCCACGACCGCCCCGTCCGCCTCGACCGCGGGGATCAGCCCCGATTGGCCCCTGACCGGCAAGGCGCGCGTCACGGATGCCCAGAAGGCGATGGTCGTCTCCGGCAATCCGATCGCCAGCGAGGTGGGTCGGGACATCCTGCGGCAGGGCGGGAACGCGGTGGATGCCGCCGTCGCCGTCGGGATGGCGCTGGCCGTGGTCCATCCGGAGGCGGGGAACCTCGGCGGTGGTGGTTTCATGATCATCCGGATCCGGGACTCGACGTACGCCCTGGACTACCGCGAAATGGCGCCCGGCAAGGCATCCCGTGACATGTACCTTGCCCTGAGCGGGGACCCGTCCGACCTGAGCCTCGACGGCGCCCTCGCGGCCGGGGTGCCCGGCGCGGTCGCAGGGATGATCGAAGCCCACCGGCGCTTCGGCAAACTGCCCCTGGCGACGGTGATGGCGCCCGCGATCCGGCTGGCCGACCAGGGATTTGTCATCGATGACTACCGCAGCGCATCGCTGGACGATGCTTGGCACCAGATGTACAACTTCGCGAGTTCCCGCCAGGTGTACTTCGCCACCGGCCGGGCCCCGCTCCCCGGGACCACCCTGGTCCAGCACGACCTGGCCCGCACCCTCACCGCGGTTCGGGACAGCGGGTGGGCCGGATTCTATCGCGGCCCGGTGAGCGATCTCATCGTGGCCGAGATGGAGCGGAGCGGCGGCATCATCACCCACCAGGACCTGGAGGCGTACAAGGCCATCTGGCGGGAGCCGATCAAACTCACCTACCGGGACTACACGATCTACTCGATGCCCCCGGCTTCCTCCGGCGGCGTCACCCTGGGGATGATCCTGAACATCATGGAGGGCTACGGGAAGCTTCCGGCGTTCGGCTCGCCCGAGTTGCTGCACCGGGAGGCCGAGGCCATGCGCCGGGCCTTCGTGGACCGCAACACCTACCTGGGCGACCCCGGCTTTGTCCGGATGCCGCTCGAGCACCTGCTCTCCAAGGCCTACGCCGATTCGTTGCGCCGCACCACCGACCTGGAGCATGCCAACCCGACGCCGCATTTCGATCCCTCGCTTCGGGGCGGCAGCTCGACCACCCATTACTCCGTGGTGGATGCCGACGGTAACGCGGTGAGCTGCACGACCACGCTCAACAACAGCTACGGCAGCGGGCTGGTGGTTACCGGCGCTGGATTCCTCCTGAACGACGAGATGGATGACTTCGCCACCGCACCGGGCAAGCCTAACATGTACGGCCTGGTCCAGGGCGAAGCCAACGCGATCATGCCGGGCAAGCGCATGCTCTCGGCGATGACGCCGAGCATCCTGCTGGCGCCGGACGGCAAGCTGTTCATGGTGGTGGGAACGCCGGGCGGCCCGACCATCATCACCCAGGTCTACCACGTCATCTCCAACGTGATCGACCACGGGATGACCCTGGGCGACGCCATCGCCGCGCCCCGGATGCATCACCAGGGCTTGCCGGACACCATGCGGGTGGAAAGAAATGGCTTCACGCCGGCGGCGCTGGACCAGCTTGGAGCCATGGGTCACGGGATCCGCGCCGGCTCCCCATGGGG